>CAVUGW010000055.1:0-18037 GCA_963741025.1 Methanomassiliicoccaceae archaeon | reverse complement strand
TCTGTCCGACCGCGATCATCGCTTTTCTTAATGCATCGAAAATGATCTCGTTCGCCGTGAACCCAGATGCCATGGCCTGCTCGGCGAGCGGCTTTGCCTCTTTAATCCTTCCTTTTATGACAGCATCGGCCAATTTATCGAGGATTATCACGTTCCATTCTTTCTCTCCCAGCTCCATAGGTTCGTTAAGATATTGCAAGATCTAAATAAGATCTTTCCAGATCGATCGTCGAAGCAATGACGTTACGAAATTTTCATATCCGACCCTTTGCTAGCTTTTCATCTTAGGTCCGATCGACCGTATCGAGATATTAAGGACTGTTAATAATCTTTTGTCCCTCGGGGACCGTTAACCCCTACGCTCCGTGCATGATCATAATCGCAGCCCTTCTAGGCCCTGTAACGGACCGAGCGGGATAATGCCGATCTCACTGCATGCGTATATCTTAGCCTCCCGGACCGGTGCGGCCCTTAGCATCGGTGAAAGGAAATCCGACCTGCCCACGTTCGTAAGCATCCGTACCACTCGCCAAGGGGCTGAATGCTGGAAGGACCAATATGCCTTCGTCCTCCAGATGCATGAAGCAAGGCAATTTGAGATATGCTCCCACCGTATCGATTATCTTGATGGAAGGATGTTCATGCCCGATGACCAGCGGGCGATCGAAACAGTTGGCATGGCCATGGGCGAACATGATCCCATCTTCCTTCATTATGTCGACCACCTTGACCCCTGACCTGGATGCGATGTTCTCAAGGAAGTTGTCATGGTTACCTTTGATCAGGGTCACTTCCACTTTTGGGGTCAGTGCTCGTAACAGCTCACGGACATCGCTCATTTCTTGAGCGGCGTTCTTACTGAACTCGTGCTTTATGTCCCCGAGGACCACCAAGCTTTGAGGCTCGTACCGTTCGACCATCTCGATCAGCGAATCCCTGATCACCACGGTCTGGATCCTTGGGATGTGGATCCCGTCCTGTTCGAGCGCTGATTCGTAGCCTATGTGAAGGTCGGCCACGACCATCATCCCTCCTTCCTTGAGCAGCAGACATTTGTCCGACGTGATCTTGGCTCCGGGAAATATTTCGAACTCTTCCATATTATGGGAACCTCTTTTTAGAAATCCTATCTTGGGTCGGTTTTTCAAATGTGTTCAGCTATTTCAAGCTTGCTTTAATCCGATCCTAAAAAGTCAATTTGTCTGGACGAAAAGGATATCAGGGTAATCCCTGATCTTGTAACGATGATCAAACGGACCTTTCTGATCTTGCCCTCGGTCGGCATGAGGACCGAGGCGTCCTTATGGAACAGAGGATCCTAGATTGGAACGATTTCAGGTCATCATCATCGATAAAGGGCTTCTCCACAGAGCGCAAAAAGACCATGGACGAACATCTCGCTCGGGCCGAACGGTTCCTAGAGAGCGGGAACGCGGAGTTCTTTTGCAGGATACTTCCCTCACCGGAACACTGGAGGCTCTATGAGCATCTTCGAGATGAGGCGGCATATTTGGACATAGAGACGGATGGAAGGTACCGGCATTCGAACATCACCCTGCTGAGCGTCCATCGTAAAGATGGTACTATAACGCTAGTTAAGGGACAGAACCTTGATCGAAAGAACATAGAGGCCGCATTTCGTGGAACCAAATTATTGGTAACATTCAATGGTGGTTCGTTCGACCTTCCCATTTTGGAATATCATTTTCCCTTTTCAGTACCAAAGGTTCCCCACTTCGATCTTAGGACAGGATGTGGAAGGATCGGGTTGAAGGGCGGATTGAAGTCCGCGGAGAAAAAAATAGGGATAGTTAGAGGGAAGGAACTGGAATACATGACGGGGGAGGAGGCGGTGTACCTCTGGAGGGCGTGGGAGCGGAGCAAATCCCTCAATGCCCTAAGGTTGCTGAAGAGATACAATATCGAGGACACTGAGAACCTGGAACCCCTTGCGGAACATGTGTACGAAACCCTAAAGAGAAGGACCTTTGACGGTCGGCATGGTGGGTCCCTATGACGGAAAATAAGCGAGACGAGGCCGGTTTCGAATCCGCTGCAAAAAAAGCGGCCAAGATCGTCTTGTCCTCTGAAAAGGTCAAGATCATAGGCCACATAGATGCGGATGGCATCACGGCATCTTCGATAGCCAACATGTGCCTGAAAAGGGCTGGAATAGATAGCGAGGTCATCTTTGCCAAGAAGCTCGATGACCAGGTCATCTCGATGGTCAATTCTCAAGATAAGGGGTTGACCTGGCTAGTGGACCTGGGCAGTGGCTCCTATTCAAAGTTCGATAAGGACAGGGTCGTCGTTACCGACCATCACAGGCCTGACAATAACCTGACGGAGGAGCTCCTGAGATCGGACGGACACGTTAACCCTCATCTTTTCGGAATGGACGGATCGACCGAGAATGAGTGGGTCTGGAGCGACCTACTGGGTCGCTAGAGTCCATGACGATCGACAACATCGATCTTGCGTCGCTGGCCATCATTGGGGCGGTCGGGGATTTTCAAGACAATTCGGAATCCAGACTTATCGGCTTCAACAGAAGGATACTGAGCGACGCTATCTCCTCTGGAAATATGAAGGCTGAGATAGATATCCGATTGTTCGGTCGTATGACAAGACCTGTTCATTCCCTTCTTCATTACTCCTCTGACCCGGGGCTTCTGCCTTACATAAGGAACGCAAGACCTTCGGGCCAGAACATAAATGGAGGGAACGACGACAATGAGAAAATGGCGTGTGTCGACTTCCTCAAGGACCTCGGCATCGATCTGCTCGACGGTGACGGGTACAAATGCTGGTCCCAATTGTCCCATGATGAGAAGAAAAAGGTGCTCAGCGCCCTTAGCAACAGGATATTGGACGCTGGGAAGGGGATAAAGACCATAGAACGAATGATCGGCGAGGTCTATGTTCTTTCCTCTGACCTCCCGGGGACACCATCGACCTGGAGCAAAGGATGCGGTCCGAGGATCCGCGATGATGGCGATGCCTGGAGGCCCAGCGTTAGAGCATTGAACGATGCGAAGGAGTTCGCGACCCTGTTGAACGCATGTGGAAGGCACGGTCATGCAGACATAGGGATGGCCGTTTGCATGGGGGACAGGGGCGATGCACTGGACAAGGCTCTTTCGCAGCAGGATGATCATAGGGAGAAACTGAGGCGGGCCATACAACTTGTGAAAGAGGACCAACAGTTTCAGGATAGTCGAGGACGATCTGTTTCGTTCCCTGCGGTATTTCAACGCGGGCGATCAGATCGAGGATACTATTGTAGGAATCGTGGCCGGAATGCTTCTCGGTTCGCCCGAGGCCCCGTCCGATCGTCCATTGATAGCTTTCGCAGATTCGCAGGACGGGACCGATACGATCAAGGTCTCGGCTAGGGGGACGAGGGACATGGTGAGGTCCGGCCTTGACCTTTCCATCGCCATGAGGATAGCGTCCGAAAAGCTGGGCGGCGTCGGTGGTGGGCACAATATTGCGGCTGGTGCGACGATCCCTGAAGGAAAAGAGAAAGAGTTCCTTTCGATCATCAATGACATCATCGCCGGACAGTGCGGTCTCGGCCGATCACTTCATTAGCGTCAGCAAGATCGCTTTTTGGGCATGAAGCCTGTTCTCCGCCTCATCAAAAACAACGCTCTGAGGGCCGTCCATGACCTCATCGGTGATCTCAGAACCACGGTGCGCTGGAAGGCAATGAAGAACGATGCTGTCCTTTGCAGCGTTGGACAATAGCTCTTTGTTGATCTGGTATGGCTTGAACACCTTTTCACGCTCTTCGAGCTCGGCCTCCTGGCCCATCGATACCCAGGTATCGGTGTACAGCACATCAGCGTCCTTGACTGCGAACAAAGGGTCCGTGACTATCTTAGAATCGCATTTGTTCTCCTTTGCTATCCTAGCTGCTTCCTGTACTATCTTCTTGTTCGGCCTGAAATCGTCTGGGCAGCCTACCGTCATGTCCATGCCCACCATTGCGGCGCCGAGCAGTAAGGAATTGCAAACATTGTTACCATCACCGACATACGCTATCTTCAGACCGCGGAGCCCGCCCTTATGCTCCCTGATCGTTAAAAGGTCCGCCATGATCTGACAGGGGTGCTCCAGGTCATCGAGCGCATTGATGACCGAGACCGTCGAGTACTTTCCAAGCTCGAGCATCATGTCGTGATTGTAAGCACGATACATGATACAATCCACCATCCTACTGAGAACACGGGCGGTATCCTCGATGGTCTCCCCTCTTCCAAGTTGGGTGTCCCTTTGGCTAAGATATATTGCATGACCTCCACACTGTGTCATGCCCACCTCGAAAGAAACCCTGGTCCTCGTGCTGGATTTTTCGAACACCATCGCCAAGGTCTTTCCGTTAAGGTCTTGGGAACATCTCGATCTGTCCTTTTTTAAATTGGATGCTAGCGATAAAAGGTCTCCGATATCGTCCTTTAGATCCAGCATTGAGATGATGTCCCTTTTCATCGAGAGGCATTAAAAAACCAACTTAGTTAACGATTATGTACAGCTTGATACAAACCGGTCGGTATTATGTACGATCTATGCCCCTTTGATCACCCGCGTGACCTCATCTCGATCCTTGCAATAATGATCGATCCGCCGGTATAAAGAGGCCAGATCTCATGTACAGCTCCGCACGGTGGAGCGAATTATTGGACCTCATCGTGTGGGACGCGATGATCCTGGCCTGATCATTTAATGAGGTGCCTCATAGGGAACGCTAGTGCGAGAAAACATTTATCTAGGCCAATGCATTGTGCATTTCCCAATATGGCCGGGTTGGGGTAGCCTGGTATCCTGTGGGACTGTGGATCCCTAGACTCGAGTTCAAATCTCGGACCCGGCCCCTCTTTTGATCGGATGCATTGGGATCTCATTTTTCAAAATATGCCATTTTTGTTACCCCAAGAACCATCACCGGAGAGGACCAAAAGGGACCGCAATGATCGTTCCTGAGGTCCGATATCATATGTTCTTGTCGACGAAAAAGTTGGTTGCAGGTCATGTTGATATCGACCCCCCATTTCTTGTGATGGATCAATGAGGTCAGAGTTCCGTTCGCTGTACTGAAGGTTCTTCAGGCAATTGCATAAGTTCGAACTCCCTTTCAAGAAGGGCCAGGTCCTTCTTATCTAGGACCTCCGGGTCGATGGGGACGATGAGCTTCGCTCCGGACATGACCACCGCATCCCTGACGGTGTACATCAACTTCTGCACCTTCTCTGCAGAATTATTGCTAACAAGATACTCTATGCCATCCAGAAGTATTATCGATTCGGTACCTCTTTGAAGGAACTCCACTATGGTATGCTGAAGAAGTGATAGGCTTGACCGACTCTATCCTATCTGGTCCAGGCTGCTGTGCCAACCAGAGGACCGGTGTCTTCACGAGCCCATATTTCTCCTTTATCTGGTCCGGATGAACACGAGTGATCATGAGACCCTGGTTCCCTCCCGCGACAGATGAGATGAACATCCTATATGCGATATCCGAACGCTTGCTCTCTATCATTTCGCATTGACCACGTTCTCAGCGTCGTTTCAATGGGTTCGGGCAGATCGACCGCCTTTTTCTCATCTTTTGATGGTTCCAGGATGAACAGTTTGAAATTAAGGACCGAGAAAGCGATGATGAACCCCGCGACCAAAAGGCCCACGGAGGTCATCACCGACGCTGTGAGATCGTTCTGTACCGAAAGGAAGCTGAGGGAAAAAGAAAAACACGGAAATATCACACCGACCGACAAGATCGCCAGATGCTTTTTCCCTTCGGGCCCTTTCTTCGTTGTCCACATGGCCACGAGCATGAGAAGTGCGATGACCGTGTAGAGCGCCACCAATATCAACCATGTCAAGGATGCCAGACCCTGGTCGAGCATAAAACCTGCGTCGGATAGGGACATCGAGCTATCGCTGACCATTGTTGCAGGAATCAACGCAGATACCGATACGATACCGATATAGAGCCCCCGGTTGTTCGTGAACCAACCGTTCCCCTTTTGGTTCGGGAGCATGGACATTAGGTAAAGTATAGCGCCCATGAACCCGACGGTGATGATGATGACCGCCTGTTCCATTAAAACCGCGGTCGCTTGGCCCGAGGAATAGAGAACGAGCTGATAGAAAATGCAACCGATCGCGCCAAAGCAAAGGATCAGCACCAATATTTGTGATGTCTTGAGATAGGGACTTCTCCAATTAATGAAGGCCGATGTGACGAAGCATATGGCTGCGGCAATTATAGAAATGATCGAATATGCTGCTTCCCCGGCAAGCATCCGGGCTGGAATACAGATACCGGCTACTTAAAGAGTGTGAAATAACGGTTCAATACACATAGAGAGGCCCTTGAGATAGAACCCTTTCAGCGCATACGCCTCCAGGTGGGTCCATGTCCTCAGGTCACCTTATGACCTGCTCGGTGAACTACCCATACAAATGGCGTCTCTACCATCATCCGGCCAGCTCGCATGTCCGGGGTTCAGGGCCACAAAGGTCTACCGTTCCGAATGCTCGTCACGTTCTTTCAGACCGTTAGTTCCTGCAACGTTCGCTACCCGCTATGTGCGCTCCATCTCCCGCTCGGGGACCTGACGCTCATGGTGGTCAAGCATTACGAGGAGAATATCTGTCACCTGGTGAAAAGCCTGACATTTGAACGAATATCTGCTCAGAACGAACGTTCTGGCAAGAACTTATATCTAATGGGCCACATAGGCCGAAAAGGTGCTCCGTATGGCTTATCAAGGGCCGCTTAACAAATTGGACGACTACAGATGGGAGATACCCCGGTCGTACAAGAATGGGATGAGGACGAACGCTGTGATATTCACTGACGAAAAGATGATCCCCTCCCTTAGAGAGGACAACGCCCCTGAACAAGCGGCCAATGTGGCATTTCTCCCAGGGATACTCGGTAGTTCCCTGGCCATGCCCGACATACATTGGGGTTATGGTTTTCCCATAGGAGGGGTAGCGGCGATGGACGCTGAAGAGGGGGTCATTTCTCCTGGCGGGATCGGTTTCGACATCAACTGCCTTTGTGAAGGGTCGAGGATCAGTACCGAGCTGGGGGGTTGGATAAGGATCGAGGATTTTGAACGCGAGTTCGGTACCTCCATCCAGGCGGACGATGGCTTCGCCCTTTGCCTCATGGGTGGAAGTACGGCCATCAGGACTCTCGGGAACGGACCGACCTATAAAAGGCCGTCGGTCTTCATGAAAAAGATGAGCGATCGGACGGTGTTAAAGGTCATTACAAGGACCGGGCTTGAGAGTCAGTGCTCCGAAGACCACCCCCTCTTAACATCTTCGGGAATGAAATGCGCCGCATTCTTGAACGCAGGGGACAGGACCGCAGTGAGCTTTTTCCAGGGGGTAGAGCTTGACCGGGACCTCGATAAAAAAGAGATCGTTCTAGCAAAGGTCTTCGGCTATATGCTGGGGAAGGGAGCGCTCTACCGGACGGGCAGGCGTCTCAGGGCGTGCGCATATGGTCAGAAAGCGGACATGGAACAAATGCGAAGGGACCTGCGGAAACTAGGATATGGGTCAATGATCTATGAGAGGTCGGTGCATCATAATATCCCTGCCAAGTACAAGGTCGCGGAGTTCACATCAACGAACTGGGAGCTTCATGTCCGCTCGAGAAAGTTCACAGAGCTGCTTCTTGAAAGAGGTATGCCGGTCGGGAGGAAAAACCTCTCGGACCACCGTATCCCAGAATGGATCATGAAAGCTTCGTTAGCTGTCAAAAGGGCCTTCATAGCGGGGCTCTTCGGCGCCAAGCTGACGGAACCAAGGACGCACTCTAGGACCGAGTTCGATGCCCCCATTTTTGCTCGGAACAAGAACGACGAGCACTTGGGACCGGCAAGGTCGTTCTTCATTGACCTGATGAAGATCCTCGAAGAGCTTGGGGTAGAGACGACCGAGATAAGTGAAGGAAAAGATCACTTCGACCAGAATAGAAGAACATCAAGGATCAGGTTGCTGATAAGTGCGAATGAGGATAATCTGGTCAGATTATACCGGACGATCGGCTATGAATACTCAGAAAGGAAGAGCCGTATCGCCGAGATCGCTGTGAAGTACATTCTGTTAAAAAAGGAGATGAACGCTCGCGGGGTCAAGGCGGCCAGGAGGGCCAAGGAGCTTAAGAGAAAAGGATTGACCCTCGAGGAGGTCCAGGGTCTCCTCGTCACCGTCGATATCAATACAAGCTTCCTCGAGAGTCATTACCATGAGGATGCTGGGCAGGGGATGGGTCTTGAATTCGTCCCGTTCAAAGAGTTCTTGGCGAGCGAGATGGGGATGCTAACATCGGCAGGTTTCCTGTACGATGAGATCGTTTCGGTCAAGGAGGTCCGCTACAGCGGCCTTGTCTACGACTTCACGGTCGAGGACACGCACAATTTCGTCGCTAACGGGATGATCGTTTCGAACTGCGGTGTGAGACTTGTCAGAACGGACCTCACCGAAAACGATGTAAGACCTGGATCCGCGATCTTATAACCACTTTGTTCAACAACGTACCCGCGGGAGTCGGGTCCGAGGGTGTTCTGGACGTGGCCTCGAACCAGATGGACGACATACTTACGAACGGGGCAGAATGGGCGGTCGAAAAAGGATATGGCTGGAAAGACGACCTCCTCGTCACCGAAGAGGGAGGGCGAATGAAGAACGCAGACCCGCGTTCGGTAAGCAAAAAGGCAAAGCAAAGAGGCGTGCCCCAACTTGGTTCGCTAGGTTCAGGGAATCACTTCCTGGAAGTGGACCTGGTCGAGAAGATCTATGATGAGAACGCGGCCAAGAGCTTCGGTCTTTTCGAGGGGCAGATCACCGTGATGGTGCATTGCGGTTCCCGTGGATGTGGCCATCAGATAGCCACCGACTACCTACAGGTAATGGAACGGTCGATGAAGCAGGGCGACATCCAGCTCCCGGACCGCCAGCTGGCTTGCGCCCCATTACATTCCAAAGAAGGAGAGGACTACTTCACCGCCATGGCATGTGGTGCGAACTATGCCTGGGCCAACAGGCAGATGATACTACACTGGATCAGGCAATCGTTCGAACAGCATTTCAAAAGAGACCCTGAAACTATGGGTATGAGGCAGGTCTACGATGTTGCTCACAACATAGCCAAGGTGGAGGAACATACCGTTGATAAAAAACTGTGTCAAAGCCTATGTTCATCGAAAGGGGGCCACAAGAGCTTTCCCCAGGGAGCACCCAGAAATACCCAGCAAATACCGCGCGGTAGGGCAACCGGTACTGATCCCGGGGGACATGGGATCAGGTAGCTATGTACTGGTAGGAACGGATAAAGTGATGAAGGAGGCTTTCGGCTCGACCTGCCATGGGGCGGGACGGGTGATGTCCAGGAACGAGACCATTCGCAGGTTCACCGTCCAGGGCATCAGGAACGAGATGGAAGGGAAGAGGGATATTCCTAAAGTCGGCCACAAAGGATGGAGTGATAGAGGAGGCCCCTGAGGCGTACAAGAGCATAGAACAGGTCGTTTCGATCGTGGCAGGAGCGGGTCTTTCAGAGAGAGTGGCCAAGCTGACCCCGATCGGGGTAATGAAAGGCTAATGCCTCTATGAGAACAGGGCCTTAAGGGCCGCCCTTTCTACTTCCTCCTTATATTTTGGGGGAGCCGAGACCATCACTGCCCAGTCGTGCACACCTCTGGCCTGTATGGCTTTTGCCAGTGGACTGTAACTGTGAAAGGGGCCTGACCCGCTCTCCTTCAAGAATGGGTACCTCGGTCTTTCCGATCCTTGGTTCAGAAAGAAGAAGGGCCTTTTCAGGGATATCAAGGATTATATTGGCCAGATCGACCCCCGATCGATCTGCTATCTCGGCCTCCTTTGACTTTCTGTCATGATAAGATGCTATCGAGATCAATTGCTCCAGCTGACCTTCGTTGAGACCTGATATCGGGAGCATCAATGCCTTCTTGTAGAGCTTTCTGTACTTGAGGGAGGTCATGATCCTTTGAGGGGACCCCCCTTGCTTGTTCAATAAATTGATCAGACCACTATCGGTCTCGCGCTCGATCCCGTTCAATACCTTATCACCCGAGAGCTCGACGGCCTTGCATAACATCATCTCAGCTATCCTTACCGTCTTATGGAAATAGACCGAGGTGTACATCAGAGCACGGGCCACAAGGAGCCCTTCGACCGCTACGATCCCTCCTTTGGTTATTACTAGATCACCATGGAACCTATCGACCGTTTGTAGCAATCTGTCGATATCGATCGTACCATGGGCGACCCCGGTGTAATAGGCGTCCCTGAGGAGATAATCCATCTGATCGATGTCGAGCGGCCCTGATATCATCTGTTCAAGATAGTTGTGACCGCCGAAATGCGCTTGTCGACCGTCCACCATCAGCATGCTTTGGCCAGGTCGATCGTTCAGGTGGGAGGACGTTATTAGGTTCCCTACATACTCGGCCGATATCCCCGCTGATTCAAGCATCTCGGATATGGGACCAATGCCATCCATTATCTCGGCGTCCCTATCACTATACACTGGGTATTTACCAAGTATCCGGTCCCTTGAGAAATCCATATGGTCCTTGCCCAACTTTTCGTGGACCACTTCTTCAAGGGTATGTGAGAACGGTGTATGGCCTATATCATGTAGCATTGCGGCGGCACGTACCATCGTTCCTTTTCGTCCAGTTCCAGGTGAAGGGAATCGGCCATCATCCCGGCCAGATGATAAGTGCCTAGTGAATGCTCCATCCTGGTGTGGTTGGCTCCAGGGAAGACCAGGTTGGCCAGACCCAATTGGCGGATGTCATGCAACCGCTGCATCTCCGGTCTTTCCAACAGTTGAAGGAAAGGTCCATCGACCCTAACGCTCCCATGGACGCAATCATGAATGACCTTATATCCAGCCACGTGAATGAAAATGCTCTGATGGATATATATCGTTGTTGCCGATTTTGGAGCGGGGCGTTGCCCCGACCCCCTAAAGATTTACTGGAACCCGCCCTTCATCTTCTGGCGGTCGATCTTGACACCGTTCGGAACGACCAGGATAAGGTCATGACCTATCGCCGCAACGTCCCCGTTCACATCTCTAGCGATCGATTTCAGCTCGCTGGTCACCCTCTTCAGGGTCACATCGTCGTTCGCTATGGATGCGTAATCGATTATAACGGAGCTTCCCTCATAGACCGGCTGTGTGAGTTGTGCCAGGTCCTCGAACCTATAGATCTCCGCTAGTTTGACCGATCCTTTTGAACCGGCCGAACCCTCTTCTTCAAAATACATCGCTCCGAGATCGATATATTGATCGGTCTCGACCGTCTGAACATCTTCCTTGTTCTTGGCAAAAGGCTTTCTAAGCAAAGGCAAATTGCATCCCTCTTTCTGGGGAATATGTTGATTCATATTTGTATTTTAGCTCCGTCCGAACTAGAGGGCCCGTAGAAAAATGGGCATAGGGGCAGGCCAGTGGTGAACATGGTCCGGATCAAAGATCGATATTGACGACCGTGGACGATCGTTGTATCCTGCGTCCTCGGATATCGCCCTTGCCAGCCGGTCCACCCAAGAAGCTCGGTACTTACGGGCATCGCAGTAAACATCGGGCAGCGATCGTGCCTGCCTCACTCCTCACCCAGTTTCCATAACTTGTCCGTAACATGATGTACGGTCCGGATTGATTTTCCTGCTGGTTTGGTCGACATCAGTTCTCCGTCCATGAGCGCGATCCCGATGGATAAGGGCCTGCCGTTCTTGACGTCCTTGACCCAGACCATGTCCCCTTTGGTGATACCCTTGTCCACATCGACGATACCGGGACCCATAACATCGGCCCCTTTGGTCACGAAAGGGACCGCTCCCATATCTACGACGACGAAGCTTTTGGTCGCTGGATGCTTAAGCAGTCCTCTAATGGTGGGAAAGGCTTTTCCTTCTATTACGATGGCCGCTGCCTCCCCCTCCGAGAAAATGATATCGAAGTCCGAGCTTTCAGCTCGGTCCACAGGCTCGCCCGGTCGAAATAGCTCCGCACCCGATCTTGCGAGGATCTCATCGGCCAGCGACTTGACCTCTTTTTCCCTCAAACGGTGCCTTTTCCTAACCCTGATCTCTGCCATGGTCGTTCGTGCTCTTGTTTTGAACCTGATGGTTCATTTGTTCTTTCCGAAAAGGCGTTTGAAGAGTCCAGACCTCTTTTCTTTATACGGACCATTGTCAGATGGACCTTCGCTTGGAGCAGGTTCGTCCTTTTGGTCTTCGATAAAGGGGCCGCCTTCTCGTTCCTCGGTGTGAACGTTGCTATCTATTTCTTCTTTATTGAGGGGTGGACCTTGTACATCCTCGGTTACATTATCCTTTTGAGTCCTCATCTCTTTGGGTCCTTTCTCACCGAACTGCCTAACAAGGTCCTCGAGCTGATCGACCCCAGATGATGTGAAGTCAGCTCCGCAACCGGGACATGTTCTCGAGTCTGCGGAGATCTTCCGGTCACAGACCGGACATTCGATCTCCGTCCCATCTTTATCCATTTACTGCTCCCCTGTGAGATAGTGGAAATCTCGATTTAACCTTTGCGAGCGGGTGTTCTAGTTACCAAATCCGGGAAATGAAGACGTGCCAGGGAGAACGACCCCATGTTCGATGATGGTGAACGGGGCCCCCTGGAACGATAAGCCCTCTTCCCATTAGCACGTTCGTATCGCATGTTGGATCAAAGAGGCATTAGGCCTCGTAAATCGGCCCAGTTCCCCAAGCCTTGATGATCTGGCCATGAACGGACGGTCCATGAAGGTAATGGATCGGAAGATGGTCGAGCGATGGACCGTGAACAACAGAACGATAGGGGAAAAATCTCTATATATGGATCGGATGGTATGCCACAAGGTCGAGGGAAGCATCATGGGAATAAGCATGGCCATTTGTGAACTGGATACTGAGGTTTCACTCTGTAAGAAAGGAAAGACGAACATCCTGAAGGCGAGGTTGGAGGACATCCAGGGATGGGAGGCATCCGCTGAATACGATCTCATCGTGGATTCATCAGATGCGAAGAAGGTCATGGGCAGCGATTGGGAGGCCTTCTTGAAGAGGAACAGGCTCGATGGCGAGCAGGAAAAGTACTATCTTGATAAGATCAAAAAGGATGAGGATATCAAGAAACTTCAGCCGGTCGCCAAGAAGACCTATACTGGATGGGTCGTCCTGGAAAAGCTTCCAGCAGAAAAGAGGGAAGAGGCCCTTAAGAAAGCGGGTCCTGACAACCTACTGACCGGATGGGATTGCATCTCGTTCGATGAAATGAACGCTACCTGTGGAAAATGTGGAATGTCCTGGGACAAGGGAAGAGGCTGCATCGGAACGTTCGGACCGGATAATACCCAGCTTCCCGAGATCGCAAGGAAGTACGATTGCAAGATCGTTGGCTCCGTGCCCGAATCGGCCAAGGAGCGCAAAAGAATGGGACCTGAAGAGGCGAAGATCTTGGCGAAGGAATGTGTGGTCCTCAAGGAAAAGCTTCCTCTCGAAGGTAAGAACATGGTCAGAAGGTACAGCGGTGTGGTAGAGCGCTTAGAGGTCCTCGCCGAACTGTGCGATAAGAACCAAGTAAGGTTCTATTTCTTCTGAAGTTAGCACGAACGAAACAGAAATATGCCCTTACCTTGGGCATGTTTCTAAACCTCTATCTTTTCTCCGCTCGGAACGCTGCACACCTTGCAATCCTTGGAACGAGATATCTCGATATTTTCCCAGCTACCTCTCGCCAGGTCACCTACCAAAAGTGTCGATGCCATCAAGTTCCCCGTCCCCGTTATGAACTTGATGACCTCCGCCGCTTCCATTGCACCGAAGACCCCGGCCGTTGCACCAAGAACAGGTATCGGACCTTTTTTTGGCATCTCTGAAGAGAACAAACATCGGAGACATGGTGTCCTTCCTGGGATCACGGTCGTCAACTGACCTCCGAACCCTTCGACCGCCGCATGAACGAAAGGGATCCCTTTCTTTACACAGTGGTCGTTCAAAACAAACCTTGCCACGAACGAGTCAAGGCAATCCACCATCATGTCCGCTTTACTGAAAACGCTACCGATGTTCTCCGCTGTGACGAGGACATCCTTGATATCTATATCGATGCCCGGGTTCAGCTCGTTCAGTTTCCATGCTGCGGAGGAAACTTTGCTCTTTCCGCTCTTAATGTCCTGTGGCCAGTGCAAGAACTGCCTGTTCAGGTCCGAAAGCGTTGGTCTTTGATGGTCCGCAAGGATCAATCGTCCTATGCCTGCGGCCACTAGATAGGTCGCTGCGGGACAACCTAGACCACCCACACCGAATATACCTACCGTTGCTCCGGAGAGCTTCCTCTGCCCCTCCTCACCGATATCCTTTATGATCGTCTGTCTCGAATACCTCTCTGCAGCCTTCTTCCTTTCATCAAGATCCAAGATCCGATCCTCCCAGTTGTGAGGTTAGATAACCCCGTCCGCGCTCATAGATCATATGTCATATCCGCCCTTGACCCTCCGCCCCTTACCTCCGAGGAGATGGGTAGGAACCGAGCAGACCTTGACGAAGGCCTTTATTTCCATCTGATCAGTATCTCCTCCCTTCGGAAGGTCCTGAGCGCAGCAAATAAGATACCCAAGTCCACGAGGAGGACCAATAAGCACATCAGCGACATGCTCAGGATGTTCAATTGAATGAACCCGGTCAATGCCACAACAAAGAACAGAACCAGCGGAAGGACCACCAAGGAGCCTATCTGCTGGGATGCCCTGACATCGTTCACCCGTGAAGAGACCACGACGTTAAGAGCGACGCTCATAACGCAGAAGAGCGGCCCAAGAACAAATACCCCGATGATCCAGATCCCGCTCGGTATAGGAACATAACCTAATGCGCTCGACGTTAAAGTGTCTACGATTATTGTGAAAGGTATGAACACCAACCAGGTGACACCTATGCTCGGGAGAAAGATGGAGAACGATTTGCCGAACAATAGCTCGACGTCCGTTGTTGGCGTAGCGAGCAGGGGCTCCAAGCTCTTATTGAGCTTTTCCCCAACAAAGCTATAGGAAGCTATCACTGTTGGCACAATGACCGGGATCATGATGAAGAACAAAAGGAGGAAACTTATGAACTGGACCAGTAAAAGTTGGTTCTGGTTCTGACCCCCTATGATAACGCTGCTCGTGAGGGTGGTACCAGAGTAGCTAACGTTCTGGAGATTACTGCTATAGACGTCCGAAAGCTGCAAACTGCTATTTCCAATGAAACTTCCCCTGACCAGAACTGTTGGTTAGAGTACAATGTTCGATCTCACAGCCGACCAGTACGCTGTTGTTGAGGTTCGCCCCTGTTATCACCTGATCGGTAAACCCGGTAGCGTTGTAGTTCCCACCCACGATAGGGTTCCCTTCCATCGATAGACCGAGGTCCAGCGGATGGTCGGTCGGATTGCTTGAAAATGTTGTAAATGGCGTTAGGTAGAGGACCGGAAGAACTATCGCCAGTAATAACGGCATGAGGATCAGTGAGAACATTATGTACTTGTTCGTCCTGAACTCCGCGAGATCTTTTTTCGAGACGGTCCAGATCTTATCTAATCTCATTTGGAACCCCCTATAAGCTTTATGTAGACGTCCTCAAGACCCCGTTTGAGCTCGTTGACGTACTCTATCTTGGCACCGATGGAGACCAATGCCGATATTATCTCTGGGTTCGTCTCCGATGGGTCCACCACGTCCATGAGAACTCTGTTCCCCATCTGCCTGATGTTGCTGACGCCCTCGACCCTTTTCAATGCCTCGACCATATCCGGGGATGTCGCTCTCAGGTGAACGATCGTGGTGTGACCCCAGAACATCCTTGATAGATCCTCTGGAGATCCATAGGCCAGCATTTTGCACTTCATCACACCGATCTTGTCACAGAGCCTCTCTGCATCGTCCAGATTATGGGTGTTGATGAAGATCGTCCTACCCTCTTTCTTAAGATCGAGAAGATAATTACGGACCGTCATAGCTGCTTCTGGATCCAATCCGGATGTTGGCTCATCAAGAAAAAGGAACTCAGGGTCATGAACAAGTGCCCGGGCTATGGCTATCTTCTGTTTCATTCCCTTCGAGAACTTTCCGACGGCGTCATCACGCCTGTCCCACACCCCCAAGGTCTTCAACAGGTCCGATATCCGCTTGTCCATCTCCCCTTCCGGAACACCGTTCATCTTTGCAAAGAACCTTAAATTACGGTAGGCCGAGAGGGAATCGTACAATCCCGGCACCTCAGGAAGAAGTCCGATCATTCCGCGTATCTTAAGGGCGTCATCAGGTCTAGTGATGTCCAATCCATTGATATAGGCGGTTCCGATGGAGGGAGATATCAAGGTCGTTAACATTCTCACGGTCGTCGTTTTGCCAGCACCGTTCGGCCCTATGAAACCGAAAACCTCCCCGTCCTTGAGATCGAATTCCAGCCCGTCAACGGCAGTGATGTTCCCGAACTTTCTTGTTAAGTTCATTATCTCTATCATGACCTCGCCCTGTCCTATCGATACCTTTGTTTGGACCGTATGAACGCTCGCGGCGATGATGATCGGTCGCATCGACCGATCGATCCAGCCGCACAATGATCTGGATACTATAAGGCCGACCGAGGTCTCAATCGATCTGGCATATAAGATATGCCATTCATCTTTCAACGCCCGTCGATCATCAGCCTAGGCATACCAAGGAACGCCCATCAAAATAAAAAAGATTGGTATACAAATACGGTCAGGTGTGCCGGACCATTGAGATATCTCAGTTGTATTTTATTCTCGGACAGGTCGTCCATATTACTTGGTGATGGACCCCGACCATTCCGTTCAGGCCCTTCCAGCCATAACAGGGGTCTCGAACGGTTCCTTCGCGTTCCTAGCGTTCAGCTCCTCGAAGGTTATGTCAAGCATCATCATATCGCCTACGGCCTTGATATCACTGGTATGAACGTACATCTGGATCGGCCCAGATCTTGGCGCTCTATGTTCATAGCTTCGATCGCGCCTCTGTCTATCTTTACCTGAATAAAATCGATTGCCCAGCCGCTGGATGGGTCGAATATCATGTTCTCGACCATTCCAAGGTATCTTGCATTGCTGCAAATGACCCTCATACCGATCAATGTCCCGGCAGAAATTGTGCCGAAGATCTTGTTCGGTTACCGCCTGTTGCAATTGTTCAAGGTGCTTGTTCATTATGACGGTGTCCGAGACCGTCGAGACCTCGGCCGTCTTCAGATATGACCTTTCGACAACGAAGTGATGACGTTTCTTCCCGACAAGTTCTTCGAGACCATGCCTCAGTCCCACATGTAAGGCAGGTGCTGTCCACCCTTTGATATCGATCTCCACCCCTTCAACAGTACCGATCACACGAGCATCAGCGCTGATCACCTCTAATCCGATCATCTCATCGAGCCCGATCATCTCCTCACACCAACGAATGCTCAGTATGCCTGATCTGAACAACCCCGCCCTTGCGGACCGAGCTTCCTGCATCAACCACCGAACGCCCCCCGAGAGGTCTTACATGATGTCAGACAGGCATGTATTCCGGTCGTTCCGACCGTATGTCATTTGAAATATGAAGCGGGGTATTTTAGGTTTTGGACCGGATGGCCGAGATGTGTGGCTCGCCCTCATCCCCTAGCTTTCACAAGTGGGCCTCCCGCTCCTCGAAGTTAACTCATGCGAACCTGCTTTCTATCCATCGGTCAGTGCAATGCTGTACGGTCATGAGCGATAACGGTCGACCGAAATGATTTGCCAGGACCGCAAGATCTTCCGCGAATCCTAAAATTCAAAAAATGGCCACCGGACCCCATCAGATGGGCGGGTGGACATATCGCACGGTTCAGCATCACCTTTTGATCATCCCCTTTGACCAGAGGGATGGGCGATGGACGAATGGGCCGATCACACCCTAGCAATACGCAACTGTCAGTAGATGACATAACATAG
>CAVUGW010000054.1:0-18628 GCA_963741025.1 Methanomassiliicoccaceae archaeon | reverse complement strand
CAGAGCCGGTCCGTGACCGAAGTAAATGATGTGCTAGGCGGGTCCGATCGATCAGATCGTTTATTGTCCGGATGTTGTTCGGTCGGTCCATTCTAGCTCCGTTCCTTTCAACTAAAATCGCAGATGATAATCAGTTCACAACTGATAACTACCCTCCCGACTGTCGTAAAGCATAGGAAAGAGGGATGCACTAAATGATGAGAAATATATCTAAAACAGCAGCAATGCTGGCAGCGTTCGCCATGATGCTACCGGGCGCCATTATAATAATGGACATGCCTAATGCATCAGCGACCACCGTGGCAGCTCCCACCTATGGAAATATAACAGTACAGAACTCAACTATCCTTGTCAATGGTCAAGTTCCTTCGGAACATTTCTTCGGTGTGGTCGATACCACCGCCCTCGCGTATGCGATCGAGGCTTACATAAACGGTGATATGTCGGTAGCAGGAAGGACATCGGTCTTCAACGGACCTGACACCTCGAGCTCATCGCCGATCTCTGAGAACTCCAACGCCACGGTGTTCTGGCACCAGTATTTCGCGCTGATGAAGAACTATGGCGTGAACCTGGTCCGGATCGGCTGTGCGGATTCATGGGGCTCACAGATACAGTACACCGCATGGAGCGAGCACCACAATGCCTACATAACGTTGCTAGAGACGATGTTACAGCAGGCCAAAGAACAGGGTGTTTGGACCGTGCTCGTGCTGGCTGGATCTCAGGAATATCCTACTTACCAGTACAATGGTAGCGGCTCGGTGTTCGACCCCAGTTCCTCGGCGTTCGCCAATTACGTAAACTATTCACGCGATACGATGGTATCGCTGAGGAACGAGACCGCATTGGCGTGGTTCGACATGTTCAACGAACCCGACCACAACGCGGTCGATGCTGGGTACTGGCATGGGAACAAGATAGAGTTCAATACCTGGGCCAAGGCCGTAGAGAGGAACACCGCCAACCTGACATCCCACCCGAGGACGATGGGCGTAGCGGCGTTGGGGACGTTGTTTCAGCTGGACGAAGTCCGACTTCGACCTGGCAACGGGGGACGTAGGGTTCGAGATATGTGAGGTCCATTACTATGGATGTAACCAGGACCCGAGCAACTTCGCCTCCCCGCAGCAGTGGGCGAAGGAGGATAACAGGCCCCTTTTCTGGGGAGAGCTCGGTAACAATTCCATCTATCCCCTTACCAGGTACGCTTTCGCCGAGAACGAGATATGGGCCAACGGAGGACAGGCGATAACCTCGATGGTGCTCACCGGCACTCCGGGATACCCATATACCGGTGGACCCCTATAAGGGTAGGTTCCAGATGGGACAGATTAAAACCCTTTTATCTTTCTTCTTTATGATCTTCGTGCCGATCCTTGGCCAATTTTACCTTCATGTGTCATGGAAGGACGTCCGTTACTGAACGGCTCATAAAAGTCATTTGTTCGTCCAAATGGTAACTGGAGAAGGTTCTTTCTAAACGATAACCTATATATAGAAGCGATAAAATACTGGCGGTAAAGGAGGTTTTCAATGGCATATTCATTAGGACAAGGCCAACAGATCATCGTGCTAAAGGAAGGCACCGAGCGCAGCAAGAACAAGGAAGCTCAAATGAACAACATCGCTGCCGCCCGCGCCATAGCCGATGCGGTAAGACCCACCCTGGGTCCGAAGGGCATGGATAAGATGCTCGTCGATACCATCGGGGACGTGATAATTACGAACGACGGTGTTACGATCTTGAAAGAGATCGATGTTCAGCACCCAGCTGCGAAGATGGTCGTAGAGGTTGCCAAGACCCAGGACAGCGAGTGCGGGGACGGAACTACAACATCCGTCGTACTTGCTGGTGAGCTATTGAAGAAGGCGGAAAGCCTGATCGATTCCAACATTCATCCGACGATAATCGCGAATGGTTATAAGATCGCATCCCAACGCGCTGATCCAACTGCTCAACGGTATCGCAGTGGACGTCGGAAAGAAAGGGGACGAGATAGCAAAGACCGTAGCGAGGACCGCGATGACCGGAAAGTCGGTCGGAGGACAGAGGGAATATCTCGCGGATATTGCCGTCAAGGCAGTGAACGCCGTGGCCGAGAAGGCCGATGGAAAAGTGGACCGTTGATGTCGATAACATCAAGATCGAAAAGAAGACCGGTGGCTCGATCGCGGACACCCAGCTCATCAATGGATTGACCATTGATAAGGAAAGGGTGCACCCAAGGATGCCAAAGGTCGTAAAGAACGCCAAGATCGCGTTGTTGTCCGCTGCCCTCGAGATCAAGAAGACCGAGGTCGAGGCGAAGATCCAGATAAGGGACCCGTCAGCAATGCAGAGGTTCCTCGATGAAGAAGAGAACACCCTCAAGGCGATGGTAGAAAAGATCAAGTCCACCGGTGCGAACGTTGTGTTCTGCCAAAAGGGAATGGACGACCTCGTTATGCACTATCTCGCCAAGGCGAACATATTTGCTGCCCGAAGACTCAAGGAGTCGGATCTTGAAAAGCTCTCCAGAGCTACCGGCGGTAACTGTCGTTGGAAACCTAGATGAGCTTTCAAAGAACGATCTGGGACTGGCCGAGCAGGTGGAAGAGACCAAGATCGGTGACAGCGAGATGACCTTTATCACTGGCTGCAAGAACCCGAAGGCCATATCCATCATCATCAGGGGCGGCACTCAGCATGTTATTGATGAGGTCGACCGCGCATTGCACGACGCCCTTAGGGTCGTTGGTGTAGCGTTGGAAGATGGAAAGGTCGTGGCAGGCGGCGGTGCTCCAGAAGATCGAACTATCCCTGAAGCTAGGCCAATATGCCTCCGAGGTCGGAGGAAGGGAACAGCTCGCGATACAGGGCGTTCGCGGAGGCGCTCGAAGTGATCCCATGGGCGCTCGCGGAGAACGCTGGTCTTGACCCGATCGATGTGATCATCAAACTGAGGAACGCTCACGAGGGTAAGTCCAAGGATGCCAGGTTCTATGGTATCGATCTGACCACCGGAGAGGCCAAGAACATGTACGAGATGAACGTCATCGAGCCTCTAAGGGTGAAGACCCAGGCGATCGAGTCTGCGACCGAGGTCGCGTCCATGATCCTGAGGATCGACGATGTCATAGCCTCAAGGAAGTCACCCTCACCACCCCCAGGCGCAGGTGGAATGGGTGGAATGGGCGGAATGCCCGGCATGGGAATGTGATCCGGGCGGACACCTTTCAATAAACCCTTTACCTTAATTTTTATTCTTTCTCTGTCCCATAGTTCCAAAGTTGAAAATTATATTAATTCAGATGCATATGGCTCCTACCAACATGTTCGACAGAAGGGTAGGGAGAAAGAGGGACGATCTCGTTCCTTGTCATGATCATGGTCGCTTTGTTCTTAGTAAGCATGGTGACCCCGGCGGCAAATGCGACCGTGATAGGGGTGGACTCAACCAGTACTGAAGACCGGCGAAAGTTGGGCGATGGGAAAGCAGATCGATCTTAGGGACGAACATAACATCTGCTTTGTCAAGTTTGATCGGTTTGATGAATTCAACGACCCAGGTTCAATTAGATCAACTGAACATTTACGGAAATGCGTCGGCATGGGTGGTGTATTCCGTAAGTTCCGTATCTGCCGACAAGTTCAATCTGAGCGAGAAGATGGCCATGATGGTAACGGCCAGTGTTCAGTTCGATGTTGATGTACAGATGCCGGTCGCGGGAACATATCTGACCTCCAGCGACCCCATGTTCAATACGAGCGGTGTTCAAAGACAAACGACCACTATAAGCGGTGATCTATCGGCAACGTTCGCAGTGGTCTCCGAAGGAAACGCCATGATCGATAACACAACTTTCTCTATCGATTCCATGGACCTTCTGCTTAACGCGAGCACGAAATTGGTCTTCATTGGGAATAACATTCCGAACATCCAGACCGATGGGAACTATACTACCATATCCTACACCAATTACGACATGATGCTCGAGGCGAACGCGAACCTCGTCTACAATGTTGTTTTCGATCAAGGGGTACAGGTGCTCAAATTCCCATTATACGTCGGAGAACAATGGACCTCGGACACTAACGCCACGATGACAGGTTCCATCAGCGGAACGATCAATGCGAGCGGATTGACAGATAATATGTCAAAGGACATTCTGGACAGTGGAATAGCGAACGAGACCGGTGCGACGGGCTTCCCCATAGACCTTGGGAACTTGACAATACCGAACGGAAACATCACGAACGGAAAGTTCACAACGGTCAAGGAACCGATCGATTCGACCTTTGATGTGGTCGGATTGGTCAATCGGTCCGTTCAGGGATACGGAAGCAGAAATGTCTACATGATCTCTGGTCGATGATGGAAGCTCGTATTTCTTGTACTCGCCGGATTCATGTGGTCTGGTGGGAGCTCAGGCTTCGGTAAGTTCCGTTGAGAACAACATACCCTTGACCGAGACTAACGAAGTGAACGAGCAATCGGTCTCGTGTCGGGAGTATCAGGGCTTGGGGATTACATGTCCTACATACCCAACATGGACCTCGTGTCAGTGGACCCGGCCTATGCCACTTCTCAGATAAACAACATCACTGCATTTGAGTCCTCTGCAGGTCAAAGCTCCGGTAACGCACCCAATGCCTTCGAGAACTTCTTCTTTGAAGCCCCTATTATGGAACCTTGCTCATCATCGCATGCTTAGCCCTAATGGTGGGTGTGATCGTGATGGTGAAACGGAAGAAGCAATAAAATCCTATAATCTTTTATTTTTTATTTTTTTATTCTCTCTAGAAATACGTTCATATACCCAAACGTTGATCGAAAAACCGTTCATGCTAGAGATAATGCCCTCGATCATCTCGGTATAGAGCTGCTATCAAGTGGGCATCGTCGAACTTTCATTTGATCCTGTGAAGTACCCTCGTAGGGACCCTGGATCTCGATCTTGGTCCGGGTCATCTTTCTCAAGTGTATCATCCCTTCTATGAAAAGGAAAGGAAAGTTCGTAAGTTATTTGCCATATGAGATCACAAAACGGACCTGGAACCGGTCAGACATGAGACGGTAAAATTTGGGGGTCATTCCGATGACGATCCAAAAACGGTCGATCAGGGTCGCGGTTCGAGGATCAATTGTCGCTCCTTGCCGCTGCAATAGTGCTCGAGAGGTTCAGGTACATCTTCTATATGAGGATGGGCGACTGCATCACTGATAAGAACGGCTCGCGGGTATTGAAGGACCTTGCTCGTGACGAGGAACAGCACCGCAAATGGATAGAAGAGGCGATCGAGAGGATATATCCTGGGAGGGACCCTGCGGAGATCGTTCCGGACCCTATCTTCATCGATGTGATCCCCAGGACGATCTTTCCGACCCTCGAGGAAGGATCTTGCCTCACGGTCAAGAACGAGATCGAAGGTGTGGAGGTCGGTATCACCATCGAGAAGCGATCGAATAAGCTTTACTCAGAACTTGCAGGGAGAACACAGGACCCAGAGATCAGGACGTTGATGCTACACCTCTCGGAATGGGAGGAAGAGCATCTAAAAGTACTAGAGGACGGCCTTCACCATCTAAAACTGGATGGAGGCTGGTATGGTCATGAACCGGTCATTGAAGATTGAGGTATAGGGGCTGGATCGATGGGATCAGCGATAATGCAAGATGCGGTGTTACCTGAATTTTCGGATCCTCTACCCAGCCATCGGCATCAGAAGGTCTAACCGATGTTTTCTATATGGTCGGCCCTTGACCCCATAGATGGTTTAGGCTTGATCCTTCGGGATGGGCCCATAATTAAGGGGCGGGACCGAGATCGTCTTCGGAGCGGCTCCACCTCATCCGGTCTCAACCTGACGAACGCTCAGGTCGAGGAGCTAAAGAGCCAGCTAAATGCCACCATCGTAGACCTATCGACGGCGAAGACCTCTTCGTCGCCGATGCAGACCAGTCTCAATAATAGGGCGAGCGATGCGAGCCCGGTACAGAACGATCAGACGCCATTAATTGTTGGCTGCGTAGGACTTGTCCTTGGCATCGTGGCTATCGCTCTCGTGCTGATCAACAGGAAGAGAGGGAAGACCTGAGGGCTATATGAAAGCTTGATCGCGTACACTCGTGAACGCTTTTTCTTATCCTTCTCTTCACAATTATATATCTCTGAGGATAGTCCCCAACAAGGGAAAGGAGGGGGTTAGATGAATCTAAAGTTCATAGCGCTGCCAATCGTTCTCATGCTACTATCGACCACGGTTTTGGTGATCCATGGTGGGCTGATCGGCACAGTGTCGGCGGCTTCCAGTGGCGATTTTACATATCAGTCGATCGAGGGTGGTACCACGGTTGAGATAACCGGATACTCAGGATCAGGTGGGGACGTGGAGATTCCTTCGACCATCGATGGTCTACCGGTCACTATGATCGGTGAGGGTGCGTTCTACTATCATTCTGGTGTGACATCTGTTCACGATCCCGATGGGCGTTGCATCCATCGGTGATCAGGCGTTCTGGGGATGCTCGATGTCGTCCGTTACGATCCCTGATAGCGTCACCTATGTTGGTAACTGGTCTTTTGTCTACATGTCGCTGACATCGTTGACAATCCCTGCAAGCGTGACAGGCCTTGGTTCCTATTCGTTCTCGAACAATGATGACCTGACCACGGTTACGCTCCCGAACGGTGCCACCATCATCGGGGACCATGAGTTCGCCGATTGCACCACGCTAACATCGGTGAACATACCCGATAGCGTAACGATCATAGATGAAGGAGCTTTCACCCAGTGCAGCGATCTGCGATCCGTGATGATACCAAGCGGCGTCAGCAACGTCGATGCATCCGCTTTTAGCATATGCCCGAAGCTCATGGCCATCAATGTAGGTCCGAACAACCAGAACTATATCAGTGACAACGGTGTTTTATTGACCAAGAGCGGGACCGTGCTGGTAGCATGCCCTAACGGGATTAGCTCCCCGTACGTGATACCTGATGGTGTCACGACCATTGCCTCTGGAGCCTTTACCTATTGTCAGGATCTTCCGTCGGTCATTATGCCAGATAGCATGACCAGTATTGGGATGGGTGCGTTCTATGGATGTAGCGATTTGAGCTCGATCACAATACCTTCCAGTGTTACGTACATTGGCAACTGGTCCTTCGCATATGACTACGGTCTTACCAGAATGGTGTTCAACGGGAGCGCCCCTCAGATAGGGGGCGACTGGCTGGATTATTCCAATCCTGGTATTACGGTCTACTATCTCTCCAGTGCATCAGGCTTCACAGACCCATGGAACGGCGTGCCGACCATGGCCCTCAGCGGAGCCACCGGAAATCTGCAATACCTGGTCGAGAGCGGCACCTCCATCAAGATCATTGGATGCTATGGAACGATGGACGAACTGACCGTGCCATCAAGTATCAGTAATCTTCCGGTAACATCAATCGGGGATGAGGCCTTCTGTGGTTGTCCGATGAGCTCGATAAGCATCCCTTATAGCGTCATGGACATTGGGAACTACACCTTCGTTGGATGCACTTCCCTTGAAGCGATAAATGTCGATGAAGGGGACCAATGTTATGCTAGCATGGATGGCGTCCTATACAACAAGACTATGACGACCCTGTTAGCCTTCCCAGGTGGTAGGATAGGCAACTTCTCCATACCTTCGAGCGTTACGAACATCTGGCACGGCGCTTTCGAAGGATGCTCGCTTTGTAATGTGACCATCCCTAAAAGTGTTGGGGACATAGGTCTCGGGGCATTTTACGGATGTGATCGTCTCACTAGTATCGTGATAGGAAATAACTTAACGAGCCTAGGGGGGTCGGCGTTCCAAGATTGCACCTCGCTTAGGTCGGTAAGTACAGGTAACGGAGTGATCCAAATAGGAGATGGCGCTTTTGACGGATGCACATCCTTAACATTGGTGCTTTTCGGCAACAATGTCACCTTCATAGGCAATGGGACATTCCATGAATGCACGTCCCTATCCTCGATTTCTCCATGGACCGCAACGTCACCTACATAGGGAACTCTGCGTTCTACGACTGTACCTCTTTGACATCGATCGTTTTTGAAGGGAACGCCCCTTCGGTCGATTCCACTTCGTTCCTGGTATGTCCTGCTTACCTTACGGCATACTACTTCCCTGGAGCTACAGGGTTCACGACCCCGACATGGAACGGGCTTCATTGCGAACCGGTAATTGCACCCCCATCCATCATCGAAAGGACGCCGAACGGAATTGACGGTATCGACCAGATCAACGGTGAGCGTGACCTTTTCCGAAGCGATGAACGAGTCCATGGTGATGATGTGCGTGACCAACGAGAGCGGTTTCATATCGGGGACCGTCGCATGGGACGGGAACACAGCTGTCTTCACGCCGTCCTCGACGCTGATCGGGAACTTGATGTACGAAGTAACGATCTTCTGGGGCCGATAAGGCCGGGGAATGGTTGAGGACGAGCACCTGGTCGTTCAAGACCGCTGACTTGGCAACAATCTCAGGCACAATCACCGATTTGAACGGTACCCCTGTCAACGGAGCTTCGGTGGAGCTTAGCAACGGCATGACGACCTCGACGAACGCGAGCGGACATTACGCTTTCTATGACGTGGCGATAGGCAACTACACCATCACGGCGACGAAGGACGGATATAATGTCTCTTCATACCTTGTTTCGGTTACGCAGATAACCGTGGCGTCCGGAGGCACTACGGTCGATGGGACGATGGCTGTCAGTTCGAGTAACTCGAACGGCTCGAACGATACGACGATGATCATCGTTATTATCGCTGTCGTTATCATCGTCGCGTTTCTTGCGGTGGTGATGGTGGTACATAGGAGGAACAAAAAGACCTAAGAATTCTTCAAAAATGGACGAGGTCTTCTTCGAACATTTTTTTCCAAGTGGGTTTATGTTAACAGAATGTCCATAGAACATGATCTTATCATACTCATCCACACCCACTTGTGGTCCAATAGTATAGCATTCTAGGTCACTTTTATTAGCATACTATCTTCTTGTTTCTTCCATAGTCGGAGAGGCATGGGATTCTCATCCTCAATTCGAACCCATTAGTTCGGAATCGAGGATCTTAATTGAACCGTGCTACAACTTCGCAGGGTGACATTTTTAGAAATTATCTAGATCCCCGCTGTTTGATGTGGTGTTCGATGTACGAACTGGGAAGGTTGTTAGGGGGCCATGGAAGCCGCCTACCAACGTTTATGACATTTATGCTTACAAGATCTCGGTATATCAGGGATGTCCCGTCGTGGATTTTTATCGACCTCCTGGTCCGATGATACTAGCTCGATGGGTCCATCACAGTTCGAGAAAAACGGGCTTCATTATCAATACCCAGGCGGACCGGACGATATACGAACCTTTGGTGGGAGCTGACGACCTAAGGAAGATCATCGTGCCCTGACCGCAAGGTTTTCGTTCTGCCCACCTTCAACATGAAAGCTGGGGGAAGCCTGCCACCAGATATGTGAGATCCCTGGAAACGCCAGCTCATCTTTTGGGAACGCATAGGACCTCAGATGGGCGATCTATTAATACAGCCGGGTCCGAACGTTCTATTTGATGGAGGAGCTGAACGGATGGAATTTTTCAAAAAGATCATGGATGAGCACAAAATGATCTTGAACACGCTATCGGACATATCGCGCGGCGAACCAAGGGACCGGAGAGAACGAATGGACGATCTGGTGGTCCTTGTGATCACACACATGAACGCTGAGGAACAGTCGTTATATAAGGCGATGGAGGGGCTGGATACCACATGCAGGTCTTTGGCGCTACGGCATGAGGAAGAGCATCACATCGCCAGGTACTTGATGAACGAGATCCAGGATGAAGCGATCAACGACGAGCATTGGATGGCGAAGGTCCAGGTGCTCACTAAGATCGCTTCAGGACCACGCACGATCAGAAGAGGAACACATGCTGGACCTAGCTATCAACTACTTTAGTGAGGAGGAATTGAACAACATCGCCGAGCGTTTCGAGCAGGTGGAGGCCCGTCCGTTCAAGGAAGGTCGGGTCGAGACCGCTCGACGATAATGAGATCATCCAAGATCTATGAAGGGGCGTCCTTCTATCAACGACATGGGGTACGAACGAGGTCCCTTCGCTCTTCTTTCCATCATCCGTCCAGTATCGGTACATATCCATACCAGCTCCCTCCCCTCTTCAGGTGGTATAGACCGTCCTCTAGGACATTCAGGTGCCCTTTCTTCACTTTTATTAGGCGGGCCATGAGCTCCTTCGTCCCGGGGTCACCGGCCCCCTCTGCAAGCACCGTATATAGTTTTATGGAATTGTTCTCTACGCTGATGCCTACCTCCACCCCCTTTATCTCGTCCTTCAATGGAAGGCAGGCATCCCCCTTTAGCACCGGGAAGACATAGATGGGGATGAGGTCGGACATCCTCGGGTCTGGAGATATCTTCGAAGGATCGGTCCCAGGTGATAGACGATCGATCTCACTCTCGATCCATCTGCGGTGCTGCTCCTCGTCATCTGCCAGTCCCTTCAGGATCGAAGAGCCGTTCTTGTCCCTTACACAACCGCTCATTTTGGTATAGAAGGCAACCCCATACCTCTCAAGCTCCAAGGCCGCGGCGAGGATCGACAATTCGTTCATCATCTCTTTTTCGGTCTTTTCTTCAGCCATAGTTTCGACCCCGTTCCTCGCATCCTCTGGGGACCGTCCTCGAAACGTATATCGTCAGGCCATTTGAGATAAATCTTCCGAACGGAACCATTACATCTTACAGTTCCGGCGCTCGCGAGCTAGGAAGCTGCGCCGGTGTGTGCCGGGAATGATTCTTTTCCCAGACCGACCCAGCCTAAGCTAGCTCGGGAACGAACTTATACAGGTCGATCGCACGTCGACATTGAGGATTGGATATGGTCGTAGTATCAGTGTGCAAGGAGGGTATGCCCCTCCTGGGAGATAGATTCCCGGACGTAGAGGTGATCACCACTCATGGAAAAATGAAACTACCCGAGGATATGGCGGGCAGATGGTTCGTGCTCTTTTCCCATCCCGGCGACTTCACCCCTGTTTGTACGACCGAGTTCTACGCATTCGCAAAGAGAGTAGATAGGTTCAATGATCTCAACACCGAGCTGATTGGTCTCTCGGTCGACCAGGTGCAATCGCATCTAAAATGGGTGGAATGGATCGATGAGAACCTGCATATCAAGGTACCGTTCCCTATCATCGCCGATGGGGTCGGGGAGCTTGCCAGTAAGCTCGGTATGATCCACCCGGGCAAGGGAACGAACACGGTCCGAGCGGTCTTCATAGTTGACGCCAAAGGCATCGTTCGACTTATCGCCTATTATCCACAAGAGATGGGTAGAAGCGTTGACGAGATACTTAGGTCCCTTGAAGCGCTGCAGGTCTCAGATGTTCACAATGTAGCGCTTCCGGAGAACTGGCCGACCAATGAACTGATAGATGACGAGGTCATTGTCCCACCGGCCGCTGATGAGAGGACCGCCAAAGAAAGGAGAGGACAGTACGAATGCTATGACTGGTGGTTCTGTCATAAGCACCTGTAAGAACATGCGGACGGCCGCCCGTTCTCTCCATCTTGATCTTGGACCCGCGCTTTACGGGGGGATATAACGATACCAACAGTGCTCACAGTTCTATCCAATGTCATCTCCCTTTGCTTGTCTACCAAGGTTAGGTAAAGTTCAGTATTGGTCCCAAGGCGTCTTGATGATGTTTCATGGGGGCCTTACCTGATAACCTCCTGACCAGCATCAAAGACCCTAAAGCCTCGAAGACATTGGCGACCAAGCTCCCTGATGGACACTTGCACACCGTGTTCATAGTAAGCTTGACGGCTTTTCTCCCAAGCGAGCTGGTACTTACGCATTTGCTCATGATACTCCGGTTCTTCTTATTGGCCCCTGTGTTTACAACGCTCTGATGCTCGATCCCGACACCGACCATTCGTACCATACTGGTAATGAGATCGAGCATCCACTTTCACTGGCGCTCCACCCAAATGATACTCGCCCAGTTTCATGTAGATCGCCGAGCATCTCTTTGGTCGGAGAATGCTAAGGGCATCGCCAAAGATGGTCATCTTTGCCATCAGTGGGATCAAGGTAAGTCGGTGGCCCCGAGCAAGGGCATCACTAGAACCGAGAGACTGGTTTGAAAGGGGAAGGTGGTGAGCTGTCACCTTTATCCTGTTCCCTTTCTTCCGCCCTGCTGTCTCATTGTTTCTTGGTTATAGCCGCTCGTCTTGCCGCTTCTGCCCCGGCGGCCACCCCTGCAGAATAAGCGGCCTTTATCGCGGCCTCTCCCTCTCTTATCGCTCTAGCCCCTGTCGTCGATGCACCTTCCCCGAAATATGCCTCTGGAGCTGCATCCCCCGTAGGTTTTTCGAACGACTCGGAATAATAGCTCCCCGTCCCTGCGGAATACATTGGTCTCTCACGAGGTCCTCTGGTGACCCTTGATGTCCCCTCTCCGAACGATGACTGCGGAGCTGCATCGCCGGTGGGCCTGTCCAACGATTCGGAATAATAGCTTCCGGTACTGGGATTGTACATCGGAGAGTCGGTTCCCTGTCGAAGCATCTCGTCACGGCTCAGGCGGTTTTGGTGGGACTCTGACCATCTTGCCCCCATTTGTATGATCTCCCGTTCCCTGCGGGCCACATCTGCTTCCCTTCTAGCTACTGAGGCCTCCCTCTCTTCGATGTCTCTCAGCTCGTTCTCCATTTCTCGTCTGCGTTGTTCGTTGATCATTTGACCTTTTCACCTCCAAATTCAGCTCGTATTCATCTTTATACAAGATCGCTCAGATGTCGATCAGGCGGTGATGTCCGACCCCCCGACGGAGATGTTCGCTTATCGAAGACCGACAATGACCCACACATGAGAGCCAGTATAGATCTGCTGACGAAGCCCCTGCCCTCTCGGTAAGAGCATGCGGAGCGTGAGTGCGACCATCAAGGCGCAATGCCAAGTTTTGAATTATCGAGCAACAGATCATGTGACGACTGTCTCCCGACAGTTCAGACCATTTCAAAGCGCCCGCAGTGGTTCATCCACATCCTTTGATCGGCCCTTTGGTCCCTAGACCACGTTGATCTTACCAGCATATACGATTGAAAAGGCTTGCTCGAAGAACGATCGGAGAACATAGGAACGTAACGTCGTAGAGCTTCGGCCTGGGTCATCAGTTGCTCATTTTATCTACGGGAATGGATCACCCTGCTCGACCAGCCTACGAGACCTAGGTAAGGAGATCGGCCAGGCTCCGGGGCATCATTTTGAACGGTTGATGGATCATGCCAGCATAAGGGACGATAGCGTCCAGTCCTATCTTATCTATCACGTCCCGTTTTATGATTGATTTGTATGATCGGGCGATCGGAAACTTTGTTATACGGTGCGATATAACTAACGAACATGCCTCGACTCGAGGTGGAAGAGGTCCTAGACCAGAGGCTCAAGATGATCCGTGCAATGGCACCTGCTTTGCAGATAGTTCACGATGTAAGGGAGAGCGACCATGGAAAGTACGGGTTCGTGACCATGACAGATCGGGATAGTGGACTTGTAGGTGTCGATTTTATCGAAACCGACATCAGTTGGAGAAGAGAGAACGCCGTTGACCAATACAACGAAGCGAAGGTCATCTTGTTACCGTCATCGTTCCAGATCACGTGTTGCCTTTGATGAAGGCGTCGATATCCAGTGATCTTTTCTCAGCTATCGATCTGATCAGCTATGGCAAGATTGGGATCATCCTCACTAGATGATCCTGAGCTATGAACTAGTTATAGTTCATTTGAATGCAGGAAACTTCTCGTTCGAAGGTAAAAGTTAACCGACAGGTCCATTGAGGAAGCAGCTCAACGGTATGAATTTCTTAGAAAGGAAAGCGTGTATCAGATCCGTCGGATAGGGCCATCTTCGGGGATGTTCTTCATCCCTCTTTGGAATGCATCTATGCACTTTCTTACCTTGGCGTTTCTTATGATAACTAGCCCTTGAAGAGAAAGTCCCGCACAATAAGAGGCCCTCATGGAACACATGAAGGCCGCTCATTATGAATCCATCTTCTTTGATTGTTAACGACCTCGTTTATGTGATTTCCCGAACTTGCGCATTTGCCCTTAAGGGCATTTTACAAAAGTGCTCCTGCTATTCACAATTTTATCATTTTATATATAATATACTATGCATTATTATGCTTTATCTTTCGCTGGATGACCCAAATGATGAGTGAAAAAGGAATCAAAAATAAATAAAAATGTAGTAAAGCTATATGCTTTACTATTATACCTTCTCTATTTTACCCTTCTTTCCCTTCGTGATATCTAGACCGAACTCCGTCTGTTTGGTGTAACAATCCGTAAGTTTCAGTTCGGTGCCTATTTTGATGTCCATTCCCTCAGGCAGCTCTACATCATCGTCCCATAGGGTCAATCGACATGTTCCCGTTTCGTCTTCGACGGCAATGTTCCTTACTCTTCCTTCTCCACCGGTCCTTTTTTTGAACTGCTTGGTCTCGTTTAACTTTGTGACCTTTACGACCGCCGATACTTCCGCTTTATCGGTGAACTCCCCGATCTTCTTTATGTTAGCCATTTTGATATCTCCATTGTCCAGAGCGATCCTTTTCAGTGTAGGTTCGTCTAATAGGTCCCCGAACTCGGTTCGGAGCTCCGTCATCTTGGACCTGAGCTCGTTACCATCATTCATTTACCTATGCCATAATATTATTCCTCTTAATAGCTCCTATAACTATGCACGATTATTATGATACATAGTAAAGATACATGATTAAATTAACACGACATAGCCGTGTTCTACCCATTGATCCAATATTCATAAATATACTTGAACTAAATTACGACCAGACATATAGGTCGGACAGTCAAGTTTAGACCCTTGGGATGGATGGGATGGGATTTAGAGCAGCGATATACTCAAGAGTATCGACCGAGGACCAAGCTCGGGAAGGTTTCAGCATCGCCGCCCAGCAGAAAAGGTTGACCGCCTATTGTAAGGCGCGTGGTTGGCAGATCACTGGCGAGTTCGTCGATGATGGGTTTAGCGGTCGAAATATTGACCGCCCTGGCTATCAAAGTATGATGAAAGGTAAGAAAGACTGGGATGTGCTCGTCGTTCTCAAGATGGACCGTATCCATCGTAATTCCAGGAACTTCAATCAAATGATGGACGAACTGAAGGAATCTGGGAAAGAGTTCAACTCGATGCAGGAATCTTTCGATACGACGACCGCCATCGGCAGATTCGTGATGGATATAATCCAAAGGATCGCCCAGTTGGAGAGCGAACAGATAGGGAAAGTGTGAAGGTTGGGATGTCCCAGAAGGCAAAGATCGGAAACGGGAATAATGGGTTCTGGCGAACCTTACGGATATTTCTTCAAACATGGGGAATACTGCATCAAAACGGAAGAAGCGGTCCATGTTCAAAAGATGTTCGAACTTTACAAGGGAATGCTAACCTCGAAGGAATCGCAGAACCCTCATCATGCGATGACATCAACAGTCAAAAAGATAACATATGGAAAACAGGCCGTATTTGAAGTATCCTTACGAAACCCCATCTATATTGGATATCTTTCATGGGACTCTACCTTGCGAGAAAAAAATCATGAGGCCGATAATCCGATTGAATCAACTTTTTATCGAAGTCCAATCGATTGATGGAAGTCTAGAAAACGAAACCCAGCCGCATAAAAAGGATCATTTTGCGAAAAAAGGAGGCATCCTAACTGACCAGGGTAGCGATTTATGCAAGGGTCTCCACAGATGATCAGGCAAAGAGGGTTTTTCCCTCGATGCTCAGAGAGAAAGACTTGTGGCATTTTGTGAGGCCCAGGGCTGGGATATCTCTGACATATATGTAGATGAAGGGTGGACAGGGAGGAACACCAAAAGGCCTGCATACCAAAGGATGATGGCCGACAGGGAGAACTGGGATACTATCTTGGTCATGAAGATGGACCGTATCCATCGTAACTGCAAGAACTTCATGATCATGATGGAGAACCTTGAGAAATGGGGTAAGGAGTTCACAGCAATGCAAGAATCCCTGGATACTTCAACGCGGTGGGAAGGTTCGTCGTAGATATCATTCAAAGGATAGCTCAGTTGGAAAGCGAGCAAATAGGCGAGAGGACCAAGATGGGCATGACCCAGAAGGCCGAGTCCGGGGAAGGGCTAATGGGTTTCGACCCCCCTTTTGGATATAGGCTCTTCGAGAAGAGACTTGTCCAGGACGAGGAAGAAGCGAAATGGGTGAGTGATATTTTCTTTAGATATGCCGCGGGAGAGAGCATGAACAACATAGCTTGGAGACTTAATCGTGAAGAGGTCCGTACTCGAAGGGGGAACCTGTGGACGGTTTGGTCGATTTCTCAATTACTGCACAACCCCATATATGCTGGTTGGAGGGAATGGGATAATATTAGGTCACCTCGGATCATAGAACGATCTCAGGCGGACCTCTTCAATCGAGTTCAGCAAAGGATTTCAGAAAGTAAAGAACCATAAACATAGGCATGTCATCGAAATTCCATTTGCATCCCAACGAACCCCTTCCCCTTGATATTATGCGCAATATTATTCATGTATGACTGCCATATAATATCGAATGTTAAAGGACAACAGAGTCAGGTGGATCCTGCCTGACCAACAGGCTGCGTTGAACTGGTGCAAGTCCAGGAACTCCCAGGGAATACGATGTTCATCCTGGATGTCCTTGGAGAATATTGAGAGACCGTGAGCAGGCGGAAAGTTCCAGAAAGGCAATATTCTCCCTTAATGGAAGCAATGGAATCGATGGACAGAGGGATGATTCATCGATTATCTCTGAAGGCCTCAACGCTAGGTGCTATCTTGACAAACGCGGCTTTTTTCGAGCGCATCACGGAGACCTATAGAGAAAAGCGGTGGACCTCTGGGGTCGGAGTTCGAGATGGACATGGAGGCCCGAGGTCTTTTGGATTATTCTTTTTATGCGGCCTGAATCGCTGGCCGAATCAGGGTTCGCCATCACATTGGCCGTCCAGGCCTATCTGGATAGGACCCCAGCAGACCTGGAAAGATTGCTTTCTGAGGGTATCAGGGTTAGATTGGTAAAGAGGACATCTGGGAGACTCTAATGATTATCAGGATATTCAGAAACGGTTCCGTTCATGTGCGGAGATCATAGGGAATCAGGGGATGATCTTCTGTGCCGGCACTCATGTCATCTTGAACTTATCAATTGGTTAAAGGACGAATATATCCAAAGCAGGCACATTAGTTCGGGTTCCTTAAGGGTTTATCAGATGAGACCAAGACGGCCCTAATTAAGGATGGAAGGATGGTAGCGGAATACATTCCCTCGGAGGTCACTCGGAATCTTATGTCACTAGGAGATTGACATATCTTAAGAAATTGAAGGCGATAGGAAAAGAACCTGCGCCTTGATCTACCCCTTTTCAACGAACCTCTTCATCGATCGTTATATCGCGGATGATCATCATTTCCTCGAATCTATACATCGGTAATATCTGTTCTTTTAGAATATAACGGAAAGTGTTCCAAACCCATGGAAAAAAGGTGATTTTTTGCCCTTTTCAAGTTGATATTCGGGAGACCGTCGTTGACTATATTACGCTTTTATGCACCAGTAGGTGATTTGATATCAATTGCACACATGACATCATGTCGATCCACAATACAACATGAGTTCCTATTTATTGTTAATGGGAGCAATAATATTAATATCTTCAATGGTTTATCGCGCATCAATAGTCTAAAGGGATGAGAATATGAGCAGCGAAAAAACAAGCATACAGATAACTCCCGATGTCAGAGACAGGCTTTATCGATTAAAGTTCAGAAGGACAACTGTATCATCTCAATTTCTTGGTCGAGCTTTGTCGATCTTTTACGAGGAAAAGCACCCTTCGTACGATCAAAAAAATCATACAATAAACCCTGATGTTTTTCCTATTTTTTGTGATGTATATGATATACGTTTATTAATTATTTGTTATTACCACTTACTAGCGTTTAATATTTATTGCTATAATGATAATTACCTTCATCGTATTTTATTATACCTTAGATCCAGTCATTTTTCTAGATGTTGACCATCCTATCTTCCCTCATCTCACCCGAATTCGATCATCAAAATTTTTCGGCCGATCATAAAACTTTTTCAAGTAAGTGATCTCCATATTATATTCAGTTTATGATTATTTTTATGATATTCGAGGTGGATCAGAACGATAATCGACCTCTCTATGTAAACGATGTTCCAACCTCTAACTTTCGAAATTTAATGCATTGTGATCATTTATCGATCGAAAATAAACTATTGACATTCTCGAAGGTCTATGATCACATCTCCGATCGGAGATCCATATTCATGATCGAGGACGATATTATGCCAAGATCGGCCCTTCTGTCTAGTGTAAAGATCCCTGATGTGTCATTAGATACGCATATTACTATACTAATAATAATGATAACGAAACAGACAGGACAGAATGATCAAGTTGCTCAGCTAATATGTCCAAAGATCGAACATAATATTAGTTAGATGCGATCTC
>CAVUGW010000053.1:0-67158 GCA_963741025.1 Methanomassiliicoccaceae archaeon | reverse complement strand
TGATCACGAAGTCTTCGCCGAGGTTGACGTCCTTTCCTTCAAAGTGGCCTTGGATGAGGTGAGCGGTGTTCCGCTCGAGTTGCAGAGGGAAGCTTGCGGCAGGCGCTTGAAAGTTTCGAATGGCGTGAGCCGTGTGCAGTTCGAAATTAATGCGAAGACGGCGCGCGGCTTGGGCCTGATACGCGTCCGGACGTAACGGGATAGCAAAGTACGACTTCAGATTCTCCACCGGAATCGATTCGTGATACTCGATCTCCAGACGCTTCGTCCCGAACGCGGGAATGGGAACGATGCGGGCGCTGAAGACAGAAGTGCGCTTCGCCTCGTCAGCACCGCGTTCACCCATCTGAAGAAGACCGGGATCGATCACTTGCTGTTTGAGTTGGTTGTAGATCTCTTCGGCGCGCTTGCGTTCGAGGATGACCGCGGGAATCCTCACAGGCCCGTCCCAGGTGGCAAAATCGGAAATCGTGGCATGGCTCGGCAGAGCGAAAATATAGTTCCCTTCCTGAATGCCGCCGGTGTGATTGGCAAAAACCTGGCGCACGAAGACCCGCGCATCGCCATTGTCGATGCGGATCGTGATTTCCATTTCCTCGAGCGAGAGGATTGCGGGATCAGGTTGCTGCTTGTCGCGAGGAATAAGGATGCCTGCGTCGGCAAACAGCAGCGGCGACGCGAAAAGCGAAATAAGAACCGACCAAATAAGGTTTTTCATGAGTGCAGCTTCTGCTCTGGAATGCGGACCAGCCCGTTGTCAGTACCAACGTAGATGTAACCATCCTTCATGTGGCCTCAGCGATCTGTTAATATTCGCTCTGGGATAATATAGATTTTAGGATGTGTGGTCAGGATGGGTCAGATGATCGTTGACATCATCGCTGGATATTGTTTCCAAGAACACATCAATAAAAAGACCGGTCGATATGAAAAAGGCTTACCATTTGAGCACACTAATCATCGTTCATGGAACGACCGGGTGACGATCGAGGGGACAGGGCAACTTGGGGCCGTTCAGGACATCGAAGGCCATACACCTTCCTGTTTCTCGCCTTGATGATGGTCACCTTGTTCATTCCTATCTCACCACAGGGGAACATCTCAAGACTTGTTACGTCGATCGTTGTCCTTCTTCCGGTATTAATAGCCCTGCGTGCGCTCGTCGTCGAAGGTCAGAACTGGAGAATCCCGGCCTTGCTTGGGTCCCTTTACATTATCGTCGCTGTCGTTGCCTCAATATTCCCTGATGGACCGACAATCGCGGCCTTTTTCTTCACGGCCATGATCTTTTTCTCGTTCATCGCCTATAGGTTACTTGTCCGCCTGCTCAACGCTCGTATCGTTACTTATGACGAGGTCTTCGGTGGCATCGACATCTATCTTCTTTTAGGTATCATATGGGCACTGGCGAACATGATCATCTACACCCTGGACCCGGCTTCGTTCCAATACTCGATCCATCAAGGGACATCTCTTAACTTCTTCGACTTCTTGATCTATAGTAACACGAACATTGCTGGTCTGGGGTATAGCGGGATAGTTCCTATCTCAAATACGGCCCTTACTCTTTATTCGATCGAAGGCCTAGTGGGTGTCCTCTACATCGCGATCTTTGTGGCCAGGCTCATCGGCTCGATGATGATGTCATCCAGGCCCTGATCAGGGTGATCAATGGTGAGCATACCCGAGAGATCGTTCCCCGCAGATCTAGGGTTAATTTGGGTCGAGACCAGATCTATTCCTTTTGTTCCATGGGCTCTTCTTTGCTCTAAGCCATTTTCTTCCAATTCTCTTCGACCTCCCTGCGCCCTCTTACCACATTTACTGCAGCCATTTTACATTTATGCTCCCATGACCGCCATTCCCTGAATTAGGGATATATCACCTGTCTTACCGGATCACGAGTCCAAGATGATCGACGGCAAGACGGCGGGGTTTTGTCCCTAGGGAGAGGTCCCCTCCATCATCCACCAGTCTACCAGGAACGGAAGAATGCATGCAGAAATGGTTGGTTCCCAGGATAACGTCTTGCTCTAGGCCTTTCGAGATAACCCACCTTCATCTCCTACCTCTATCCGGCCGCTCTTGGCCGCCTCGACCAAAGCTTGATAATCGAGCATGTTCTGTTTGGCGTATCGCTGGGCGAAAAGAGCGAGAGACCTGTCGAAAGTATCCCCCTTACCAAGGTATCCGGCGATCATGGCCGCGTCCCCCGAGCGAGCATGGGCCTTGGCCAACGCCAAACCGCAGGCCCGGGCATATCTGGTCAAGAGGTCGAGATCGGCCTGTTGATAATCGAAGGCGAACTTCATGTCCTTCAATTGACGAATATAGAAATCATGTTCGTTGATGCTCACCCAGCCTAGCATGATATCGCTGTTCGTTTGGATCATGCGTTGACCCTCGACGACACGTTGGCCCTGATGATCGTACTCGCTCCTACCAGCGTACGGCTCCAGCACGGAATGGACCGCCTCCTTCAGCTGCAAGATCATCGGATCATTGGCTTCGGCGAGGAAGAGGGCGATGCCGCACCTGGTACCAACGCTCCCGACCCCCACCACCTTCATCGCGAAGTCCTCGAAGTGGTAGTGGTCGAAAAGTTCGCGTTTCGCTGGATCAACGATCCGCGGTATTTTTTAAGTATCTCCATGAGCTCGGGCCATGTCCGCCGTTCTGGCTGATGGAAGATAAGAGGAGGTTCGTCGATGATCTGCCTCTGGCCGTTGACCTCCTCTGTGATCTTCGGAAATATGTGGGAGGTGACGTTACGGCGAGCGCTCTTGGCATACTTCTCAAGTATCGTCCTTCCCTCCTTGTCCTTGGCCTTGGCCGTCATCCTCTCCATGTCGAGCCGAAAGTACCACATGTCCAGAACGTTCATCGCAGATAGTTCCCGTATCAGATCGCGATAGAACTTTCCACATATCGCCACGAGCTCCAGACAATTACGTTCCGACAATCTATTTTCCGAGCCCGCGACGTAAAGGCTAGCGGCCAGCCGCTTGAGGTCCCACTCCCACGGTGCAGGGATGGTCTCATCGAAATCGTTTATGTCGAACACCAGATCTCGTTCTGGTGTAGCAAAGAAACCGAAGTTCCCGAGATGGCAGTCGCCACACGCCTGGACGCGCATCCCTGTGTTCGGAGTACTAGATAGATCATAGGCCATCATGGCCGCCGCCCCCCTAAGGTAGCTGAGCGGGCTTTGCAGCATGCGGCCGTGGCGGATGGGAAGGAGCTCAGGTAATCGGTCCTTTTCCGTTTCTAGTAAGACCTCCACCGGGTCCCGGCGGTCGGATGGCGGCTCCCAGAGGGCATGAGCGGTTCGAGGTACCTTTTCACGAAGGTCCTTCCCAAGCTGCATTCGCCGCTCGACCGTAACGAACTCAGGCCTAGGTATGGCGATGTCCTCCCTTCTAGCCTCTGTCCCCTTTTCCTGTGTCTTCATGGTTGTCGTTGCCATTCGTTCCGCCCCGCATCTAGAGACGTTCATTGCAAAGCATATGGTATAAATAACATGCCCAAGTTCCTGGCCGATGATCGTTCGGTTATCGGGACATCCGATATCGGGTAGATGCAAGACATTGCAAATGATCGTTTTATTTCGTCGAATTTTCCGATCGTCGATCTTTGATTTTTTCCTATTTTTGATAGGTCATTTATCGAAAACACAGAACCGATCGAGGTTAGGTTCAGAGCCCTGATACGATATATCAATTTTATAATGCTGGATGCAGGCCATGGAACCTTAAAAAATGAGAAAATGTTCCAGATCTCCACGTTGAACGACCCTGGGATATTGCTCACTGGACACGACCGCATGAAAATCGCACCCCCGCACCATTAATTATATCCAGGACCCCATTTGTTTTTCGATCATAGAGGAATTGCCGGGAATGGACGGCATCCCGTCTGGTTTGTTCCCCCCATCCCTGTTGTGCGGTCGATATCGTCAGGTCATTTGTCCAGAAGATCTCGATAGGTCCGAATGACCAAACTAAAAAAAGGAATGGGTTTGGGCAGGTGGTTCAGATCGACAAACCCATATCTCTCAGTTTGGCGACCGCATCGTCATAGACCTTTTGATGCTCAGGTGTTGGCACGATCTTTTGTACATCGTAGCACTCACGGAAGCTCTTGCCCTTCGGGGCCTTGGCATAGCCCTTCTCATAACTGCTGACCAGCTGTCTCGAGCATCTTCGTTGACCTCGCTCACTTTCATGCCTGCGGTCAGCAATCGCGGCCTCACCCATGATGCGCGCTTCCATCCCTGTGGTGCAGTCCTGTACCACCCCTTTCGCTGATGCCGAGCCTGATAGGAGCTCGCGACCGCTGGCAGTGTCGGTCATCGCTTGTGCCGCCGTCTCGAGCAGGCACATCTCCGTGCACGGACCGGCGATGGGATAGTATTGGTTCGCCAGTAGAAGGTCGGTGTTCGCATCGACCGCCGCGGCGGCATGGGCCGCTACTTGCAGGGTCTCTCTGCGAGGTCGTTATGCCCCATCGAATGTGGATCGGACCATCCAGGTGGTAGTTGCCGCTGAGCAGTGAGAACGAGGCAAGTGTCGTTGCGACATCACATATCGCCGTTTCCTCCACCCCGCCCGTATAACCGCCGAAGATCGGCATCTGTTCCACCATGATCACATCACCGTTCGCGGACCATCCGGCGATCATGTTCAGTCCCGCATTGTCTATCTTCAGCTCGTTCAGCTGCGATACCTCATGGCTGTCCGATGTCCTGAGGCAACCGAACAGGTCCCCGGCGAGACGCCCTGTCGCTGACAGGGGCGTCTCGGGTCCCTATATGCCGAGGAACGGCCGACCCGCACGAACGCATGCTTCCCTCACAGCACGGAGCTCGGCCATCGTGGCCCTTATCTCCCATGGTGTGCCTGTGGCGGCCGGGTTTCCCTCGATCGTCGGTAGGACGCCGTTCACCAACGTGTCCACGGTCGATTCCTGGGCATAGGATTGCATCACCTGGACGAATATATCCTCAGATACGGGAGCACCGGTCGGTCCACCTTGTATGACCGGTTTCTTTGGGGAGTTACCCCTCCTGGGGGAGAGATCCGCGGCATCCCGATGCTCTCCTATCTGCAACCTTTTCGGGGTCCTTTTGATACCTTCCTTGACCTCCTCCTCGGTTATGCTGATGACCCTCCCGGTGTCGGCGTTGTACATTCCTGAGGTCACGAGCATCTCCATGCCCGCCAGGTAAAGGTCGCGCATGAGGTTCTTGTCCGTTGGGATCATCTCCCGACCGAACTTGATGCCGTACTTCTCCTTCATCTTGGAAGCGTTCTCTGGTATCACCTTGTAGTCCCAGTCCTTCTCTGCCATTTTCGTTCCTTTGATCGACCTATTATATGTCTCGTAGACATTGACCGGCCTTGATGCTGTCATCTCACCTCCTCCTCAGTTGCTCAGTAATTGTTCCACGGTCGCGACCACCTCTGCCCCGCTCGGACAGAACGCGTTCCCCCCGATGCTCGCCACCCACTCCTTGTTGACCGGGGCGCCACCGAATATGGTCTTGATCTCGCCCCCCATCGAACTTTCCTCGAGCAGTTCTACGATAGTCCTTTGAGCCACCATCGTGGTCGTCATAAGTGCCGATGCACCGATCAGTTTCGCCTTCATCTGTTCGGCCACTTCGACGAACTTTTCTGGGGCCACATCCCTTCCGAGATCTATCACACTGTATCCAGATCCGCGAAGCATCGCTGCCACGACGTTCTTGCCTATCTCATGTATATCTCCGTGAACGGTCCCTATGACGATCGTACCTTTGGTGAATGCGTTGCTTCCCGTCATCTTTGGTGCAAGAACGTTCATCGCAGCATCCATGGCGTTCGATGCGGCCAGGACCTGAGGCAGGTATATTTTGGCCTCGTCGAACTGATCGCTTATTGTGACCATCCCCCTCCCAAGGCCGTTCTCGATGATCACCCTTGGTTCCATGCCTGCATCGAGCGCTTCCATGGTCGCACTGTGGGCCATCTTCGGGTCCCAGGTCTCGATCGCCCTCTTCAGTTTCTCCAGTATCTCGTGTTCGTTCACCATTTTCTCGCCTTCCTCGTCACATCTGGTCAATATGACCCCATTTCTCACGCATTGATCCGATCATGGGCAGCAAAATCAGGTCGCTCCGGGAACGATCGTGCAGACCATCCCATCCCCGATCCGCTATACATGATAATCGTCATTTGTACGTTATCTTGATAACTAAATACCCATTTGACTAATAAATCCTTCGTATGTGAGATATTCGAAACGTTAATCAATATATTGCTAGATAATCGTATAATCGGAATAACAACGAACGATCGATCATAGCTCGATGATCCCACTCATATCATGACGGTCCGATCGACTGGGAGGATGAGCACTTGAACAAAGATCATAAACCCACATTGAGATCGAAAATGGATTTCTGATTCTATTACGAATCGTAAAATTACATTATCCGAAAGATAACGATGAGCGGACAATACCCATCCGTATGATGGATGGTGCTGGTGGGCCATCGGGCTATTGAGGTGATCCCCGTGCATCACATGGTCATCTTTGCATGAGGTCGAGTGACGAACGGGCTGATCGGATCGTTCATCTCATATCCACTGGGTGATGAGATGGAATTTAAAAAATGGGGAGGTTCCCGATCTACCCGTTGATCGATCTTGAGATCCTACTTACTAGCTGAAGTGTTTTGGCTCTCAGGGGAGCCTATATCTCTTTGAGAACAAACGGAACTTATCGCCAGGTAAGAACTGTGCTTCCGGACCACATGAGCGTAGATTGTACAAAAATAAGCGATGGAAGCGATCGACCGATGATGATATCTGCTCAGCTTCGATACACATCGTTGCGGATAGCTCTCGCATGACCCTTTCATCGATCTTTGTCATGCTCTGGACGTTATCGTATAGTGATTTAATGACCTGACAATCATGCTTTATCAGATCTCTGGTCATTGCTCCTTTGGCCTTAAAGTTATAGAGCCGGACCTCACCGGCCTCGACGAACCTGACATCGATATCATAGACCTTTTTAAAGGGAGCGAACGTTGATTTCATCTGTCCAAGCCTTCCTGGGCCGTTCTCAGAAGTTATCTGCTTCCTTGTTCGATCCGACTCGGCGAACAAGATCCCGTGGTCAGTGGTCAGGAACCTAAGCCCATTGTATAGAAAGGTGAGTTCATTGTTGAACGGAATGTAGCATTCGAAAGTGGCCATTAGCTGTGAACGCCCTATCAAGGAACCGGGTAGCTCTTCCGCAGAAAGCATATATGATTCAAATCCAGATGCTGATGCTCTTTCTACCCAATCCTTCATTGGGTCTGAAAAGATGATGCTCAAGCCTACGTTCTTCAGACATGCGGCAAACTGTCCAGTATACCCCCCAAATATCAATGCGCAGCTCGACGATGGGATGCCCAGGCGTCCGAGGGCCTTTTCTATCTTACCCTCATCGATCATTACTACGGACTGGCTATAGTGTCTCGAGGGGTCCTCAGGCTCCTCCGTTGTGTTCGCTAAAAATCTATTCACTTTGCCCACTTCGAACTGACCTTTCTCCAAATTAATGGCGGTATCTATTATAGGGTCGAGCACCGGTCCCAATATTTCTACCATTTATTTACTAACTTTCATTGATCGATGGGGTGGGGCCGATGTTCAATGGGTCGTGTGCAATGTGGCGGAGGTGCAAGCATCTTATAGATACGAGACCAAGATCGATCCTATTTTCTCATACCCCTTCCATTCTGCGGGGTAGTACATAGATCGCAAAAATAAGACTTCCCTGATTTTTCTCCGTGATCATGGAAAGTATACCTTCCTGTTCTTGCTCGTTCATATTAAATTGAATTTGATGTGGTCAATATGATATCTTGTCAGGCTTACAAATATCTGAGAACAAATTATATAAAAAACGCATCGACCCTGTAAAAGATTACCATTATCGGATCTCATCTGGCCATATTTATTCAATTTATGAATTGACCGGATATGGGTGGTTAGAAGTGGGGGGAGAAACATATTTCTCTCTCCCCATCCATACGGAACAAGGGATGGGAGCTAATGAAGGAAAGTAAAGTGGATGTGATGATCGTGGAGGACAATCCTGGAGATGCCTTCATGATCAAAGAGATGCTCCAGGACGTAGATAAGGGATTGAAGATCATTTCCATGGAGGACGGGAAGAAGGCCTTGGACACCATGTTGGGAAAGAAGGGTCGGACACCCGATCTCGTCATTCTGGACCTGAACATGCCCCGGATGAACGGCTTTGAGGTCCTGTCCTGCATGAAGACCACGTCAACGCTAAGTTCGATCCCGGTCGTTGTGATGACCGGTTCATTGAGCGTGGAGGATGAGGTCAGGGCGAAGAGCATGGGCGCATCCGGATATTGTGTGAAACCTTCATCGTTCGAGGAACTTTACACCGCCACGGATCGGTTGAGAAAACAATTAGAGGCCGTATTGCTAAGAAAGGGAATAAAGAACGATGCAGGACCCTCCGTCAACGAGAACATGGACCATTTCATTGATGGCGCCCGTACTTATCGGGTCCGATCCCAATGCGGTAACTACCATATCATGGACCCTCGCGAGAATGAACCTTAGGACATGTGAAAGCTATCCTTCAAGACCGTTCGAGCGAACGTTTCGATGGCTATATCTTCATGTTCATAGCACAACATCACGATTAAGGTCGATCGACCCCTTATTGTGACCCTCCTCGGGTCCATGGCATCACCCAAGGAAAGATGGTGGAGCGTTCATGCTCGACCTGACGATCAACGAAAGGTGAGGTTCAGATGATCAATGACAGGAACGAGGCTCGTTATCGATCGCTGTTCGAGAATAGCTGCGATGCCATTTTGTTGAGCGGATCAGATGGAACTATCTTGTCGGCGAATCCAGCGGCCTGTCATATGCTCGGCATGAGCGAAGAAGAGATCGTTCGATCTGGAATCGAAGGCATCACCGTAAAGGATGAAAAGTTCGAACTCGCGGTTCGAGAACAACATCACATTACTAAGGCCGAGATAACCTACAGACGAAAGGATGGGACGACATTCGTTGGTGAGCGAACGTATAGTCCGTTCATCGATGCCGACGGCAGCACGAAGACAAGCATCATCGTCCGGGACATCACCGACCGTCTGAGACTAGAGAAAGCGGTCAAGGAGAGCGAAGAGCTCTTCCACACAATGGCCAATAACATCTCGCAATTGGCATGGATGGCCGACGCCGACGGTTCTAGGTTCTGGTTCAACAAGCGGTGGCTCGATTACACCGGGATCGTCGCTTGACGAAGCAAAAGGCTGGGGGTGGACGAAAGCGCATCATCCAGATAATGTCCAGGCATTCCTAGAGAGGTACAGGAAGGCCGTCAAAGAGGGGGGGTTCTGGGAGGACACCTATCCATTGATGGGCAAGGATGGTCAGGACCGATGGTTCCTCTCCAGGGCCATGCCGATCAAGGACGACCACGGCAGGGTCGTTCGCTGGTTCGGCACCAATACCGATATCACAGAGAGCTGAACACACAAAGGAACCTTGAACGGTCCAATGCCGAGCTACAGCAGTTCGCGTATGTTGCAAGTCATGACCTGCAAGAGCCACTACGTACGATCACCGCCTACCTAGCTCTATTGAACATGAAGTACGGTGATAAGCTGGACGACAATGCCAAGATATACATGGCCTATGTCGTCGATGGGGCCGACCGGATGAAGGCTCTCATCAACGATCTGCTGGAATTCTCTCGTGTCGACACCCAAAGCAAGGAGTTTTCGACCGTGAACATGAACTTGGTAGCCGCAGAGGTCCTCGACACATTACATTTGGCCATATACGATAACAAAGCGACAATCGCTTTGGGACCTCTACCGACGGTCCTCGGCGATCGGACGCAACTATCTCAGGTGCTGCAGAACCTCACCGGTAACGCGATCAAGTACCATGGTCCCGAGGCCCCAAGGATAGAGATAACATCGCGACAGAACTCGAGAGAGTGGATCATATCCGTCAAGGACAATGGTATCGGTATCGATCCTCAGGACTTGGACAAGCTGTTCCAGATGTTCCAGAGACTGCACACCAGGGATAGTATACGAGGAACGGGCATTGGTCTGGCGATCGCGAAAAAGATCATCGAACGGCATGGCGGTCGCATCTGGTTCGAATCCGAGGTCGGGAAGGGGACGACCTTCTTCTTCACAATACCTAAAGTTGGGAACTGAAGACCGAACTGAACGCTGCGATCTCTGACCTTTTAGCGTTCGAGAGCACATTGTCAACGGCACTGGCCGATCTTGACATGGCACGGAGCGATATCAACAAAGAGCAGAACGATCAGACACCGTTGATCGTCGGGACTAACGGTCAAGTACCAGGGGTCGCGGCGATCGCGCTCCTCGGACGAATGTACGTAAGCAGGCCGGAGACGCTGTGATCTTTCACAACCACTTTTTTTAATTTCCATTTTTTTAGGTCGGTTGAAGGTCCCGGCCCGTTCGGCGACGGGACATGGATCCATCTTTTATCGGATGATCTGATCCTCGCTGCTGGGCACCCTCGGCATTCGTAGGGGACCTCCCTGCCGCAAAAGAAATTTGTGATCACAAACTGGAAGCCTTTCGGGCAGAAATAAAATCCGCGATGATGGCCTTTGGATCTAAGGTCAGGGCCTTCACCTCATAATGAAATGCCCCAAAGACCTTACCTACAAGAAGATAGTTCGCCCCCAACCAATGATAGTGTTTCGCAAGAGTGGTCTTGTTCATCTTCCCTTTATTGGCCTCGACGATCTTCCTCTTGGCATAGATCACTTTCAGCTTTTTATTCATTGTCTGCTCGTCATCATGGCATCTGAAATTCACTAACGGTATCGGGACATAATCGAAATTGGATATTGATGCCACTCTGATCCACATGTCCCAATCCTCGACATACTCCAAAGATTCATCGAATAATCCGGAGGAATCGAGCGTATCCCTTCTCACTATTGCCAACGAGGGCAGAACAAAGCATGCCCTGAGGGCTTCAGAATACACGTTCCCGTTGAACCTTGGACCCACCGTTCTCACTATTATTTCATCACTGACCAGATTATAATCACAATATACCAACCCGACCGAGGGGTCATTGAACTTTTCCAGTTGCATTTCTAGCTTTTTTGGTAACCACTCATCATCGTCATCGAGAAAAGCGATAAATACCCCCCTCGACGCCCCGATCCCAATATTTCTTCCATGACTGACCCCTCTCCAGCCATCGACCTTCTGATCATGCATGTACTTCAATCTTTGATCGTGATAGGAACCGACCAGATCATTGGTCGCGTCGTCTTTCGAAGAATCAATGATGATTATCTCAAGATCTTGGAACGTTTGAGCTAGAACGCTATCTATGGATCTTTTTAGCAACAAAGGTCTATTGTATGTTGGGATGATCACGCTCACTTTGAGAGAGCTAATATCTTCTGTCACAGGCCAGAGAGCATAGCCATCCAAATAATGAATGAAGCTATGTATTTCTAAACTTTGAGGATCCTCCTAGACCTCGATGAACTTTTTCTCGAGCATCAGAATTTTATGGACATTGGCCGACCATGATGATCACCGGCAGGTATTACCCCGTTCATCTACTGTTCCATCCCGGGGCCAGGCATTTTTTCCTATAATATATTGTCCTCATCGATCAGGGATACGGGTCCCTAGCTTTCATGTGAGGCCCCAGAACGATCATCGCGATATTCCGATCACGGCCATGATGCCCGTTGCAATAGGGAATTCATGTTCCTGTTGCTTTGCTTACGGCGGTCTTGAAGAAATGGCCGTTCCTGATCTTCTCCCCCAACATCGAGGCGTTCACCTTCAGTTCAAGGAACCTTTCACGGGATAGTCCTTCGGCCATATCTGATATGTTCGAAACGTCCTTGAACGTAAGGCCAACGTCATATTTTTTTATCAGGTCAGAAATATACTTATGTTTGTCATTTACCAATATTGGAACGCCTGCGGCCAGATACGCGGATAATTTAGAGGTCGAGGTGTATTCAAAATAGTTGTCGGTCTCACCACGTGCGTAATATATCATGCCGAAGTGAGCATGGGTCGACAAATATTCTGCCAGATCGTTCGATCCTGAGAGGATCCCTTTATAGACCACATCATTACGCCCCATCTCCGAGATCCATTCCCCCCGGGGGCCGAAGAACTCATAGATGATGTTCTTATTGGGGACTATGTCCCTCGGCCATTCACCGATATATCGTTGGTCCAGATTTCCGGTGAACGCGATCGTCCAAATACCGTTCTGTTCGATGCTGCCTTGTTGACCCGCGTCGATCCCGTAGTCGAGCATCTCGAACTCTACGAATCGATCATCCGGGATGTCATAGAGCTCACGGATACGGTCTTTCATATTGGCGTTGAAAACGCATAGTTTATCAAAGCTCCTGAAAATTGAGCCCTCTATTTGAAATAAAGAGCTGTTGACCTTACCGTTGATACTGCTTTGTTCAAGAGGTAGATCTACGATGTAGAGCAACGTTTTATGATGGGAGCGAACATGCTTTAGGAACTGGTTGAGACCCGCATCCCAGAGATACATCGGCTCCTTGCTTGATAGCGAAGTACAAAAATATGGATATATGGTACAGAAGATATCCGCCTTAATAAAGGACCTCGCGAACGTTGAATAGTATTCGACGAACGATAAGGGTCTGTTAATGCTCAATGATCTTCTCGGTGAGATCGTCTGAAAGTCGATATCCGATGAGAATCGCTTAAAATCCCGAAGGGATTGTGCGGAGGCCAATCCACAGGTAGGTGGGATCGGTGGACAAAAAGCGATCTTTTTCATTCCGGTCAAGATCTTCGAATTGCTATAAAGTATTTACTTTTATTATATATGTGGAATACAGAATATTTTACTATCTGGAAAGGTCTTGATCGAGGAGATCTGATGAGGGCCGGACCGGATATCACATCGTCTTTAGGCCATATAACGATCGAGCGTCATCCTTTTTCGATCATACTGTTCAGATCAGGTGGATCATATCCTTTCACCGGTCTTCTTTGTTCATATTCGAAGAGATGCCTCGTCTTTTTTAGATACCATCTAAAGATCGATCTTCCTAATATGAAACCGAACAATGTTCGACGGTAGTGGGACCTTTCCCCCCTCCCGGAGGCCAATGCCTTCTTCTCATAATTCCAACCTTTCCTCTTGCTCACATATAGATAGTAATTGACCCCCAACCAGTGATAGTGAACTGCAAGCGTGTCCGGTGTCATCTCTCCTTGGTATTTTTCCAATAATCTTTCTCGTCCCTCGATCATCCCTATCTTATCGTAGCTCAACTGGACACCATGGTGATGTATCTTTACCAAGACCTCTGGTACGACGACCAGTTCATAGATACTCGAGACACGGATCCGACATGTCCCAATCCTCAAATCCATGAATGGTCTCATCGAATTCCCCAGCTTTCTTTATCGCACGGCTGCGGAAAAGGAGGCACGAGGTCGTCACGAGATTATCCTTCAGCATCTCCCGATAAACATGGCCAGATGGCATGCCCCGCCCTTGATTGACCACCTCTCCTTGGAGGTTTAGCATATCCCAATGACAGTATGAAATTCCGATGTTCTCGTCCCCCTTCATCGAGATGATCTGCTTTTCCAGTTTGGTGGGATACCATTCGTCGTCATCGTCCAGGAACGCGATGTAATCCCCCTTGGACGCGTTGATGCCAACGTTCCTCGCGTAAGAAACCCCCTTCCTTTCGGCGTTCCTGATCAGCCTTAATCGCTTATCGTTAAAGCTCTCTACCCCTTGGACCACTTCCAGGGGATCATCGCTATCGTCAACGATGATGATCTCCCAATCGGAGTAGGTCTGGTCGATGACCGATCGGATCGCCCTCAATAGATATTCGCTTCTATTGTAGGTCGGGATGACCACACTGATCAGGACCATGAGGGCCAAAAGACACTGGGCATATTTAGATACTGCTAGCCCATTTTATCACGTTGTCCTGATAAAATCTATCGTGGGAAAAGAGAACGATTTAGCAATACGATCACCTTGTTAGAATGGTTCGCTTTTTATATCGTTCTTGACCCATCGATTGCTGGTCGAGGAACTACCTGGCCCTTGTATGCCTGACGCGGGTACCTGGGGGCCCTTGAAGGAGAGCACCGAACATATCATACATAAGAACCACATGGGAGGGTTCGTCCACCGATCAGCGATGAGGTTCGATGCTGAGCTTACCTCGGGTGCATTCGCATGGACGTGATCGATGTAGGAGAACTTCCTGGGGAACCACTGGAAAAGCTAAGTTCGTGCCTGATCAAGGAATGGGGCCATGAGAACCCGATGGACCTGGTGTGGGATGCAGGTCCTGAGCGTTTCGCGAAGGTCTTTGACCTCATGATGGGAAAAGCAGCTGTGGGATATCGCGGTCATGGTGGTTGTCCCGCAACAGGGCTCGACCCCAGCCATCCAAGCAACAAGATCATCAGGTTCCCTCAGAGCACGAAAAGGATGGTGGCCCGATCGTTATGTTTTTTGATGATATGGGCGATGTGATGAGGCAGGGATCCGAAGATCGTTCGACCTTTTTCTGGAGAGATATCCGATCCTCCATAAACCTTAATGTGCACGGCGTTGCTTAAGGGGGTAACGGCTTCTAAATTCGCGATCATAGCGTAGAAGCAGAAGCTGTTCCTCTCATACGGTCCGAGGTTTGATCATAATGTCCGCGAAAGTGATGTCAAAAGCTCTTAAAGAGCTTCCTAAGGCTTCAACGGGTATCGAGGGTTTCGATGATATCACCAAAGGAGGATTGCCCAGAGGTAGACCGACGCTCATCGTCGGCGGCCCCGGGAGCGGCAAGACGCTCTTTGGCATGGAGTTCCTGGTCAACGGTGCAACGAAGTTCAACGAGCCTGGTGTCTTCTTCTCGTTCGAGGAAACGGAGAACGAGCTGGTCCAGAACGTCGCCTCCCTAGGTTTCGACGTCAAGGCGCTGGAAAAGAAGAAGATGCTATCGATCGACTTCGTCAAGGTCGAAGCGGCGGAGATCGTCGAGACCGGCGAGTACGATCTCGAAGGTCTGTTCGTCCGCCTCGGTTACGCCATCGATTCCATAGGCGCAAAGCGCGTCGTCCTCGATACGATAGAATCGATCTTCTCTGCGTTCGGTAACTCTATCATCCTTCGCTCCGAGCTTCGTCGCTTGTTCCGTTTCTTAAAGGACAAGGGTGTCACGGCCGTCGTAACCGGAGAGAAGGGGGAGGGAACACTTACTCGCAACGGTCTCGAGGAGTACGTATCGGACGCCGTCATCGTGCTCGACAATAGGGTCATCAACGACATCGCCACTAGAAGGATGAGGATCCTCAAGTATCGCGGATCGTCGCACGGAGCGAACGAAAAACCGTTCCTCATCGATGAGAACGGTTTCTCCGTTCTGCCGCTCTCCTCGCTCAAATTGAACGCTACGGTCACAGATGAACGCATTTCCACCGGTATTCCGAGATCTGGACGACATGCTAGGTGGCAAGGGTTACTTCAAAGGGAGCACCGTCCTGATCACTGGACAGGCCGGCACCGGCAAGACATCCTTCGGTGCTGAGTTCGTTCAAGAAGCTTGTAAGAAAGGCAAGAGGGCGCTGTTCATCACGTTCGAAGAATCTCGAAGCCAGATGATTCGGAACATGAGGTCGATCGGCATCGACCTCGAGCCGTTCATAAAGAATGGTCTGCTGCAGATAAACGCGGACAGACCGACATCGTATGGTCTCGAGATGCATCTCGTCACGATGCACAAGATGGTGAAGCAGTTCGAACCGGACGTCGATCGTCCTAGATCCCATAAGTAGCCTGATGGCGATCAGTGAAGAGGTCGAGGTGAGATCAACGCTCGTCCGAATGGTGGACTACCTGAAGATGAACGGTGTGACCTCGGTCCTCACCGATCTTAAGCTTGCCGAGAACCCGAAGCAAAGCTCGATGATCTCCTCCCTGGTGGACACATGGATCATGTTAGAGAATGTGGAAACGAACGGGGAGAGCGACCGTGTCCTGCGTCTCGTCAAATCAAGAGGCATGGCGCACTCCAACCAGGTACGAGAGTTTCACATCACCAACGACGGGATCGATCTCGTCCCGCCTTACATTGGTCCAGCCGGTGCGCTGACCGGTTCCGCTCGCTACGCGCAAGAGGCAAGCGAAAGGGAGGAGGATATCGCTAGAACGGAAGAGATCGAGCGACTAAAGGCCAGGCTCGAGAAACAGCGCATAGCGGTGGACGCTGAGATCGAAGCACTTCGAGCAGAGTTCGAGGATCAACGGTCCGAGGTCGAACGAAAGATCAATGAAGAGGAGCGCCGGAGGAAGATGCTCGAGGCGAACCGAGAACATCTCAAAGCATTGAGAACGGCGAGCGGGAGGGAGGCAAGTAGATGAGCGCCGATAAAGAGAAGGAAAAAATAAAGATGTACGAACTGCGCCTCTATATCGCAGGCCAGACCCCTAAGTCCCTAGCTGCGATCGCCAACCTCAAGAGGATCTGCGAGGGGAATCTCAAGGGACAATACCGCATCGAGGTGATAGATCTCATGAAGAACCCGCAGTTGGCGAAGGGCGACCAGATCATCGCTGTTCCGACTCTGGTAAGAAAGCTGCCCGAACCGATAAAGAAGATCATCGGGGACCTATCGAACGAGGAGAAGGTGCTCGTGGGTCTTGACATCAAAGATCAACAGGAGGAGTGAACATCATGCCCAAGAACGCCGATGAAGGGAACACCGATGTCAGGAACATCAAGTACGTTCTTCGGTTGTACGTGACCGGTATGACACCGAGAGCGCAGGACGCGATACGCAACATCAAGAAGATCTGCGAGGAGGAGCTACAGGGTCGATATGAGTTGGAGGTTGTTGATATCTATCAGCAACCTGAGCTTGCTAAAAAGGAGCAAGATCCTGGCGGCTCCCACGCTCATCAGGGAACTTCCCCTTCCCTTGCGGAAGCTGGTCGGTGACATGTCCAACAAGGAAAAGGTGATCGTCGGGCTTGAGATCATGTCGGACAAGAAAAAGAAGGAAGGGAATGAGTGACATCCTCTGAAGATGATCATCCATCTCTATACCTGCTGTTGGCAGAGAACGAGGAACTGAGGAACAAGAACAAGGAGCTCGAGGCAAAGCTCGCGGAGAGCGAGCAGACGCTGAACGCCATCCATGGCGGCGAGGTCGATGCGTTCATAATATCAACCGATGAGGGCGAAAAGATCTACACTCTCAAGGGAGCGGACGAGCCGTACCGCGTCCTGTTCGAGCAGATGAACGAGGGGGCGGTGACGATCTCCGAGGACGGCGGTATCCTGTACCGCAACCGGAGCTTCGCAAAAGCGATGGGGGCCTCCCTTGATAAGGTCATCGGGACGAACTTCGAAACTTTCATCTGCCCTTCGGAAATAGCTGGGTTTCGGGAGCTACTGGGGCGAAGCATCGATGGGCCGTCCAGGGAAGAGATCATCTTCAAGGCCTCGGACGGAACATCGGTTCCAATGCAACTGTCTATCAATTTTCTGTCTACATCGAGAGCACCGGTCTTTTGCATGGTGGCGACCGACTGACAGAACGGATACGTGCACAAGAAGAGCTCGAAAGGGCCAATGAAGGATTAGAACTGAAGGTGAAGGAGCGCACCTTCGATCTTGAGAGGGCGAACACGGAACTGAAGGAGAGCGAAAAGCATCTCAAGGAATATGCGGAGAAGTTGTCCCGCTCCAACACCGAGCTGCAGCAGTTCGCTTACGTGGCAAGTCATGATCTGCAGGAACCGCTCAGAATGGTCATCTCTTACCTAACATTGCTCGAGGATAAATACAACGATCGCCTGGATGATCAGGCAAAGCAGTACATGGACTTCGCCATCGAGGGTGGGACGAGAGCGAAGGACCTGATCCGTGACCTGCTCGAGTACTCAAGGGTCGGGTCCACGCCCACGCCGATGATGAGCACGAGCCTGGAGATGGTCCTAGGGATGGTCATGAAGAACCTGAAGGTCCAGGTGGAGACCGAGCATGCAATTATCACCCACGACCCTCTGCCCATGGTGATGGCCGACGAGAAACAGATGTCCCAGGTGATGCAGAACTTGATAAGCAACGGCATCAAGTTCCATGGGGCGGAGCCGCCCCATTTGCACATCTTTTCCATCGAGAACGATGATGAGTGGGTCATCTCCGTTCGGGACAACGGCATCGGCATCGATCCCAGATATAGGGACAAGATTTTCGTCATATTCCAACGGTTGAACTCAAGAGAGCAATACGAGGGGACCGGCATCGGGCTGGCCATCGTCAAGAAGATCGTGGAAGGCCACGGCGGGCGGATATGGTTCGAATCCCAGATGAGCAAAGGTTCAACGTTCAATTTCACTATACCCAAGAGGACCGGAAAATGATCGACCAAGAAGCCGCTTCAGATACTTATCATAGAGGACAACCCAGGGGACGATCGTTTTGATCTCAGAGTTCCTAAGGGACACATGTCTGGACCTCAACATAACTGTTGCAGAAGATGGGCAGAAGGCCATGGACATCCTGGAGAGAGCTAACGGTTCTAGCACCAGTGCCACACCAGACTTTGTTGTCTTGGACCTGAACCTGCCAAAGGTCCATGGATATGATGTCCTGGCGTTCATAAGGGGAAGTTCGGTCCTAAGGCGCGTCCCGGTCGTGGTCTTGACCGGTTCATTGGACCCACAGGACGAGCTCAGGTCTCGTAGCATGGGGGTGACCGACTATAGAATCAAGCCTTCTGGTCGGGATGAGATGGCGGCCACTCGTCGATGGCTGAAAGAGAGCCTGGTCCCTATCGTGGTCAAAAAACTAGAGGAAGACAGATATGAAGTATCGAACACGATGATGAGCACCAAGGTAATTAAAAAGTGCACGAACGACTGGCTGGCGTTCCGTGACCATCTGCCCTACGATGCGAGCTGCTACGGTCTTGGTGAATGGTCGTTCAGCCAGTTCGGACGAGGACAATAATAGGAACAAGACATGATCGAATAGTTGCCCTCGAACGATTCATGTATGCAGGAGCTGCATTTATGTTTAGTTACACCTGGAGGAAATAGGTGAGGTCGAGAAAAAGGATATACCGCTATCGAGAAGACATCTTGTCCAAAATAAAGCAGCTTGAGGCGAAGAACAAGGCGATCGAGGCGAAGCTCGCTGAAAGCGAGGAGACGCTGAGAGCGATCCACGCAGGCGAGGTAGATGCGATCTTGGTCTCCACTGAACGTAGGGGAACAGGTCTACACGCTCAAAGGAGCCGAGGAACCGTACCGCGTCCTGTTCGAGCAGATGAACGAGGGCGCTCTCACGATCTCGGAGAACGGGAACGTCCTATACAGCAATCAGAGCTTCGCCGATGCGATGAGAACGCCTCTGGAGAAGGTCATCGGGACGAACATTTCGAACTTCATACGCCCTTCGGACCGAGCGATGTTCAAAGCGATGCTTTCCAAAAGCGTCAACGAACCTGTCCGTACGGACCTCGGCCTCGAGGCGAAGGATGGGACCGTCGTACCAATGCAACTTTCGATCACTTTCCTCCCGAACGCGAAGATCCCGACGTACTGTATCGTCGCCTACGACCTCACGGAACGAAAGCGAGCGGAAGAAGTTCTCAGAGAAGCGAACGAGACGCTCGAGGAGAAGGTGCATGAACGAACGAGAAAGCTCAGTGAGAGCGAAGCCCGTTATCGTTCCCTTTTCGAGAACAGTATCGATGCGGTCCTACTTACAAGACCGGACGGAAGCATACTGTCCGCTAATCCAGCAGCACTTCACATGTTCGATATGACCGAAGAAGAGATCATAAAGGCGGGTCGAACAGGGGTCATGGTCGGGGATGGGCGATGGGAGTCTGCCGTTCACGAGCGAGAAACGACAGGACATGTCATGACGGAACTCACCCTAATTAGGAAGGATGGAACGACCCTTGAGGGGGAGGTCACCTCCAGCCTTTTCATCGATGCTGATGGCAGCTCGATAACGAGCATGTTCATTCGGGATATCTCCGACCGGAAGAGGATGGAAGAAGGGGTGAAAGAGAGCGAGAACAGACTAAGACTTGCTCAGGAGGTCGCCAAGATCGGCACCTTCGAATGGAACATCCAGACCGGAAAGAACGTTTGGACCCCCGAGCTAGAGGAGATGTACGGCATACCCAAGGGAAGTTTCCCAGGTACTCAAGCTGCATGGGAGATGCTCGTCCATCCTGAGGACCGGGAGGGGGCGGTACGCCGTTTCAATGAGGCGATCGATCATGGGGACTTCGAGGGGGAATGGCGCGTCGTCTGGCCGGATGGCTCCGTGCATTGGATACAAGGGATAGGCCACGTCTTTAGGGACGGGCGTGGAAGACCCCTTAGACTATTGGGGGTCAACATCGATGTAACAGAACGGAAGCGAGCGGATGAAGATCTGAAGCGTTCGAACGCCGATCTTCAGCAGTTCGCTTAATGTGGCAAGTCATGATCTTCAGGAGCCACTGAGGATGGTGACCGCCTATCTAGGACTTCTTGAGAAGAAGTGTGGTAATAAACTGGACGGCGATTCAAAAAAGTATATCGACTTCGCGATAGAGGGCGGAACCAGGGCGAGGGACCTGATCCGAGATCTTCTTGAATACTCCAGGGTCGATTCACGATCCATAATGCTGTCACCAACGGATATGGAGAAGGTGTTGGAAAAAGTGCTGACCAACCTCAAGCTTCAAGCACTTGACGAACACGCTACCATTACACACAAAGAACTGCCTATCATTATGGCCGACGAGGCGCAGCTGACGTCCGTTCTACAGAACCTGATCAGCAATGGGATCAAGTTCCATGGGGTCGAGGAACCAAAAGTGCACATCTCCTTTAAGGATGAGCTCGAGGTGTACATATTCTCCGTCCAGGACAATGGCATTGGGATCGATCCGGAATTCAAGGACAAGATTTTCGTCATCTTCCAGCGCTTGAACTCCAGGGACCAGTTCGAGGGTACCGGGATCGGTCTCGCTATAGCAAAGAGGATCATCGATCTGCACGGTGGCAAGAGTCTGGTTCGAGTCCGAACCTGGAAAAGGTACAATATTCTACTTTACGATCCCTAAGAGGGGAGAAGTAAGGAATCGGTCCTAGACATAAAAGGTCCTGAATGTCGAGGACCGTACTCATGCCAGTACAAAACTGGCGATAATGGACCTGCGGAGAACAGGGGTCGATCTCTTAATGCTCGATGAAGGTCACGCTCAGCAGGTCAATGAAGGATGTGAAAGCTGTTGCTAAGGCCTCTGTACTCGATGTTCGAGGGGACATGGCGATCGTTGCGAAGGACCATGGGATACCTCATTCCTTCCTACCGTTCATACGGCCTCGGATGGGCTTTCAACGGCACCGAGGCCCTGCCGCCCTTCGAAGAGATCGCGCCGATCGCTTGGCTAGCCGGCACCCTTTCCTCCCGTGGCCTTCGTATGGGATCCTTGCTCGACCGATCGTAGGATGAGATCAGGGAACGAAGATGAAATTCCTGAACTGCCACATATCCTCGTCCGGGTGGTTGGCCTCGTTCTCCTTGAAGTAGACCTTTCTGTTCCTGAGGGGAGTCCAGTCCGACGGTATTGACACGAAATTTCCTAGGTAGGGCATCGCGATCTTGAGCACATATTCATGCGGTAGATCATCAGGGGTGCATAGTCCTTCACGAGGATGCTCGATCATCCACATGACGGCGGAGACGACCCCTAATGCCACCTGAAGTGTGGTCGCGTTCTGTCCTGGAGCCAGTTTTCTTGACTCCTCGATGGTGAGGACGCTTCCACACCACCAGGAGCCATACTCATGGCCCATGAGCAGGGCACCCAGCGTATCTGCCCCAGAAATTATCTCCTTGTCCCTTAAGATCCTGAGCTTTGGTTGCATGACATAGTTCCTGCATCTCAGTTCATGCAGGGAGACGATGGTGTCATCACATGGCATGTATGAGTAGCAGACAGTGGGTCGGTAGACGGCCACCCCGTTCTCCATTACAGTGAGCTTATGTGACAGACCGAAAGATTCCCCATGCCTTATGACCATGCCGACGATCTCACAGTTAGGGACCCAGGACCTTACCCAGACGTTCATTCCCATTTGAGCGAGCATGATCTGGTTCTTCGGTCCGGAGGTTGGTACGAAGGCCATCGGTGGTAAGGTGGTCTCGTGCGTTCCCCAACCGATCTCCGCTGGGGCGGTCCCCTCCTCCCTTAGGCCCTCGATGCTCCAAGTTCCGACGAACTCGTCGACCTTCTTGGGGTTGTTGGTGATCTGAGTATCCCTCTCCGAGCAGTGGATGACCTTTATGTTCAGGGTCTTTGAGAGCTCGGCAAAGTTTTTAGTCCTAACCAGGTCCTTGAGACGTTCGGCCTCTTCCCCGCTCACCTTCTTATCGGCCATCAGTCTCTCGGAAATGTCGACGAGGGCTTGTTTAACGAAATGAGAGATCAATCCGGGGTTGGCACCATGATCGATGACGGATGTCACCGCGTCATCCCAACCCTTGGTTATTTCCCTTAAGCGCATCTGTCTACAGTAGAGCGACTTATCGATCGGGTCCTTTTTTTCTATTTCGCCAAGGGAGTCCCAGACCTCCAATGATGTGTTCATGTACAGGACATCATGATCATGACACCATTTGATCATCGCACAAGTGTCCAGGTTCCAGGCCAGGTCGATAAGTAGGCCACCTGGGGACAGGTGCTCGGACAGCACCTGATCTAGGTTCTCAGGGGTTATTCTTTCCTGGTGATATCTGATGCCCTTGCCGGTCCATTCCTTTAGTGCATCGGCCTTGTCTTCGAAGTCGACTATGGTCATGTTGCCATAGGGTATCTTTACATGCTTCAGCAGGATAGGAAGTGTGCACTGTGCCACCGAGCCATATCCGATCATCAGTACCTTTCCATCGAACTTCATCATCGGAATTCGTCCTCTTTGAGCATAACGAACTCTGAACTGAATATTCGATCCAGATAAAGATGTTTTCCATCGGGACATGATCGCACCTCATATGTCCAGGATCTTGCTCCGCTCGACCTGCTTATGTTGGGCGTACACATAAAAGGATCGTTCAATAACCCCATTGGCCATGAAGCCTTGTTCAGCGGCCGATCAGGTCCGGCCATATGAGCGAGCGACACCTCCATCTATGATGGCAGGTATACCTGTCCACGACGAACTCTGCGACCCACTGAACGCGCGGTCGGCATTCTTTTCCATTCGGACGCCGTTCATTCCGGTCCGATGCACAACACATTACATCCGTCCCGCGTTCAAATGTTGGTTTCACAAGAGTTCTAATTGCACTCGTCCGAGCTTAGTTCGGATCGCATCGAACATAATGGTGGAACAGGGTGCGAAAATAGGATGCATCTCAGTATAACGATGATCGGGTCTGGGAAAGGTCCAGGGGGGGTGGCGCTAGCTTTCTGGGACCGGCCCCATCGTCCGTAAAGGGGACCCATGGTCCATTCCACATATCCAGCGCTCCCCCTGGAATGAGCCTATGCTCACTTCATGTAGGTGATGCCCTTGTGTGGGATCTTCAGGACCGGAAGGTCACTGAATACTCCATTCCCTTGGCACCGAAGTACTTTCGGCAATATTCTGCGGTCTTCTGTGGCGGGTATTCCTTGCAGGAGAAGAGATCGATGAACGCTCGGTCGGTGTCTTCGGCAAAGTGCCCGGATATGAGCGATGTCTCGATCAGCTGGGCAAGGGAGTAACCCTGAACCCGGGGATCGGCACCGAACCGAACCACTACCGGTTCGCCGAATCTTTTCATATCGATGTATTTACAAACATCGATGGCGAACTGCGTTATAACCTCCTTACTGCGGATTCTTTTCAGGATCGCAATCCTTGAGGTCGATGGACGTAAGAAGTCCCCATTCCTCTCCTGCCTTGAACCTGGCTATGCACTCTGCATCGCTCAAACATACTCCGTTCCTTGGACTCATGTTGTACATTCCCCGGTATCACCTTACCTGACATTTTTATTGAAAATGTTGAAGAACAATCCTGGTATATGAAATTGATTCTTCGTCTAGGACCTTTGAGGGCAGATCGGTGTCAAAAAACCGATAAAACACCCTAGCGACCACATGATTTCACCGATTTCTTTGTTCAGAGAAAATAAATTTGTCGAAATCTTGCGGTCCAAGGCCCGACCTGATATAATTTGATATGCTCTTTCGATCAGCAACGTTCCCGTACCTTTTTTGTTCCCGGGTCAAGTGGAGGCCTGAACGGGTAATACCAGCTACCTGAACTCGGGGCCTTTGTCCTCGAACATTGTCCTTTGGACGAGCTCCAGTTCCATTCTTGGAAGAATGAGGATGAACCTCTCTTTCCAGATCGCCATCGGAAGATGACCTCCTGGCCATATCGACCCAGGTGAGGTCACTACAATGCCAGGACCGTGTTGCTGTTCTTGTCCACCGTCGTTCATTTAGGGAACCCTTTCGCAATCGTGAAATATGGGGCGGAAGATCTACCTTGGACCAGTATCATGGGGACCGACAGAGGGAAAAAAGGAGAGAAGGTCTTTCAGTAGAGGCATATATGATTACCTCAGCTGCTTCTTTCATAGCGCACCGCTCTCCTCGAAATTGGTCATGATCGCGTTCTTTTCCGTTTCTCTTATGATCCCTATACTTGGAGAACCAAGTGGCGGCACAACGGCACGACTTCTCGAACCTGGATTGGTCTTCTTCGGTCTGAACGCGGTGTTCTTCTTGACCGGGGTCATAGTGTTCAGGTTCTATCTCAGGTTGGACGATGAAAGGCTGAAGGAGGCGGGGAGGACCATCATGCGGATGATCTTGATCCCAATAACCCTGTATGCGCTCTCAGCGGTCCTCACCGCCGTCCTGGGACACGAGGTGATCTCGGTGCTCCGGGCCACATCCTCAATGGTGATGATCGTCCCGGTGGTCCTGGTCATCACTGTCCTGGTGGAGTCGGTCATCCGTCATGGGATCGTAGAGAACGGTTCCCGCGTGCCACTAGGGCTCGTTCTTCTTACCATTTTCTTAGCGATGTACACCTTCGCAACTGTCTATTATGTCAATGGTCTGCTGTTCGTACCTAACACCTCAGGAGCGATGAACGGTCAAACCCAATATTTGGCGGCCAATTTCAGTGATGCATTCTATTACAGCGGCCTGATCTTCACGACACTTGGATCGGCCAATATATACCCAGTAGGGATGGGTAGGGCGATCACATTATTCGAATCCGTCACTGGCTACCTCGTCCTAGGTTTCCTCACCGCCATTTTCATACAGGCCCTTATCTCGGCCCGGGGTGGAGAACACCAATAGGTTCAGGGTAATGATCCGATGTTCGGACATCGATCATCTTTCCACATTTGTATCAAGGGGTGTCACGGATCAAGATGTGCCCCTTGTCCATTCTCAAGAGCATAGAATTCGGTTTGATATTGTGCTGCCAACCTAAATAAACCAACGAGCTATTTTTTCATCTCGAACGATCAAGTATGAGCAGACATTCAAGCACTCTCGCGGTAGAGACCGAAATAGAGGGGTCTTACGACCTGACAGTTCAATATCTGTCCCGCCTGAACTATAGAACGCTCAGGTCGATCAGGCCCGTACGCATCGAAATGGAGCGGGGGCGCCCCTGGTTCTCTTCGATCTTCCTGACCCCGATGACCGCCAAAGATTGGAAGGACCACAACTGTCGTTTGACAATGTTGTTCAATAGGGCACCTGATGGCAAGGTCGCTATATCATTTGATTTTGAATGGAGATATAGCATGTTAAGACCGGAGACCATAAGCAACGTCGAAGCGGAACTCGCTGATCTGGGCCATTACATAGCTGACGAGCTGGGACCCAGGCCTTCCCTCGACGTCCATGGACAAGCTACCGGAACGAGATGCACTTGTGCATACTGCGGTGATGACGTTCGATCGGACTTCAGATACTGTCCTAACTGTGGAGAAGGCATATTTGGTACATAGGAACTAATTGAGCGATCTGAACTACTGATGTGTGGGTTCTGGGCCGGGAGATCTTTTACAAACATAATAGAGCCATACGTCGTTCCTGAGAACGGAACGTTCAAGGTCCAGATCGTTCCCGGTTAGGGAGGACAGGACATGGATATCTTCGAAACCTAGGCGTGAGAGAGCATCGACCTGTCCAATAGGGCGATACGAACATCTGTTTCACCGAGAAACCTCGACGGGCGTATCTTATGGCGACCATTTCTGCTGGATCGTTCGGGTCGACATGGGGGTTCAGCATGCGGATCATAGCAAAGTTATAAAGGCGGTCCACGAGCGCTAGAGGTAGAAAGGATCGGGCGGAATGTGTTCCATTAAAAGAGAGCTCTTTCATCAATGCACTTGTCGAGTGAGAGGAGAACAGAAGCGTCCCTCCTTTTTTCAAGACCCTTCTCATCTCCCGAAGGCACTTCATCCTTCCCTCTGGATCCATACAATCGATCCCATTGAAGCTGAACACGACCAGATCGAACTCGTCGTCCCCAAGGAATGATAGGTCCCTTGCATCACGCTCCATAAAGATAGCGTTCTTCCGATCACTGAACCTCTCCTTACATGCGCTTATCATCGTCCGGGAGTAGTCGATGCCCACATAGCGGTCCGCGTGCTCCAATAAGGGTTCCGTCGTCCTTCCCCCACCGACACCTATGTCGAGTATGGTCATATTTCCCTTGTTCTGTTCGAATATGGCTTCGAACGCGTTCCTTTCTGCAGGTTGCAGCCCGCTTCTCTCTATCACGGACCTTGCGTATCTACCTCGTGTATAGACCTCCTTTATCGATCGCATGTCCGCATCATCGAAGGTCCCTTCCGATCCTGCTTTCAGACCTTTCACCATACTATGACCGTTACCAACTGGCGACCTCAGGATTAATAGACTTGTCCATGTGTTACCGGGTATCTTTGTTCGGAAGGTCGTTCGCGCTACAGATCACCTTACGGCCAACCAGGCAGCGAAGTTCATGTTCCGCCAAAAGCAATCGACCTGAACGAAACCAGCGTTGTACAGGAACTGCTCGTTCATGTGCGCTGTGAGCGGTACAAGTACCCCTTCGAGCGCTAACTTCTTGCGCTCGACCTCGTTCGTTGAATAACCATTGTCCTGTTTTAGCTCATGGTATGACTCCACTAGGAGATCATCTATGATCGCAGTATTTCCTAATACCTTCTCGACCATCATTAGGGCCGAGCCTTTGTTAAGATGTTCATATATTTTTTGCAACAGGCGCTGGCGGTAGTTCATAGGGATGAACTGCAATGTCAGGACGCTCAATACCAGACAATTGTTACCTTCAGGAAAGTCCTTCCTCAGGTCCAGGTCCAATATCTTGACGTTCGGCATACCTGAAAAACGCTCGCGCGCCGCTAGTACCATGGGTGAAGAGACCTCCACCCCAACATAGTCGTTCGACCGGCCATGCTCCAGGACAAAAGGTGCGAGCGCATCTCCTTTGGAACAGCCCAGGTCGAGGATCTGTTCACCCGGTCTCACGAACTTTCGACCGATCCGATGACAGAGCTGCCGCATGTTATGATAATCAGGGATCGAATCGCTCCAGCATATCGTCGAAGACGGCCGTACAATCTTCGTTGAACTGCCATTGCCCATCGATCATCTTATCGGTGATGTTCGTATCCCTCAAGACGACCACCTTTGTACCGTTCGATCAGAGAGAGCGGGCGGGCAGGGAGATTGTCAGAGCTGGTCGCTCGAGAACGGTATGAAGATATCTCCTTTCCCGACCGATGATATATATCTTGACGATCAAAGATCGTCCGTCCATCAATACGGTAAGTCATCGAGCTCATCCTCCGACCATCCTACCATCAACCGGTCCCGAGCCCGCTCCGATCACAACTGAGCGCTCGCAGAACGATTTCTAATCGGATGCTATTTATCGATTTGGTAGAGCCCCGACCCCGCCATAACTATCGCGCGATGTTCGTACCTGAGCATCCGCCATCCGCTCCATCCGCTATTGGAGATCGTTTAACATCATGGCTTCCAAAGAGCGATAGGTCGTGGCCGTTGTATCGTTCACGGGCACTTTTCTAGCTCTAGAACATGACGATCGACCCGATGATCATTTCGATCATCGGTGACGTTCTACTTGTGAGGATGTTCCACGAGCAGGAGCGGATTACCGTAAAGGTCAGCAATGAACGCTTGCATACCGAACGGCGCTTTTGCAGGTTCTTGTACTATCTTAACTCCTTTCATCCTAAGTTCGTCAAATGTCTTCTGGCAATCATCGACCTTGAAAAGGAGCATAGGGGCTTTCCCGATTCGATCGATCATCATCTTCATTCCAACCTCTCCTCCCATGGATGGATCGGGTCTCATAAGAACGATCTCCGTTCCTTGGCCTTGTGGGGCCACGGTGACAAAGCGCATCGGTCCATTGATAATATCGGTCACTTTGCTGAAACCCAGTTTGTTGATGTAGAAGTCCAAAGCTTCCTCGGAGTCCTTTACCAGCAACGAAACATGAGTCATCTTTTCTATCATTTTTGGCACCTTTCCTTTCACCTACATCGCTCGAGGCTCATTCTTTCCGTGGATAGTTCAATGCTCTACCTGTTTCCAACATGCTCTTCAGACTGCTCAGGATCGCCATCCATCCTTGCCTTGTCGTTTGGCTCCCTTTGCTCTCTGGGTCCAGACCCTCATGGGTCACTGTCAACCGCATGACCTCCCCATAAGTTTCCAATGAAAAGCTGACCTTGGAAGGCGGTGTCGAGTGCCATGAATACGAAAGGAATTCCCTTGGACGGGACTCAATGACGGTGCCAAGTTGGTCCGATCTTCCATCAGCGCCAAAAGACATCACGGGAGAACCAATGTTCCAATCGGATCCTATGCGCCTTCCTCCCCAATATTGTTTGGTGAACTCAGGGTTCGTGAGCGCCTCCCATAACTTCTCAGGGGTTGTGTTGATATAAGTAACATATACGAACGATGGCTCGTTCACGATCTTTCTTCCATCCACTTCTGTTGTCTGATGGTCATCTAACGCTCTATTCAAGGACCCTAGCGCCTGAACATGCTCACGGTCATACTTACCGATCCAAACGTTCGTACAGATCGTTCATCGGTCCTGTGTTCAAGTAATGGACCTTCTCCCTTCCATGCCTCGATGTGACGACTAGACCGGCCGACTCAAGGATCGATAAATGTTTCATGACACCTTGCCTGGACATTTCGAAATGCGAACATAGTTCGCCCAGGGTCAGACCGTTCGAACCGACCAACCTGTCCAATATGGCCCGACGGGTCGGATCGGCCAGCGCTTTGAACACCTCATCCATGGATCTTTGCAATATGTAACCATTGGGTTACATATATATCTATTCTTTCCATCTGTCATAATCGCATATTTACGACCAAGAAATTCGGAAATAGAACGCGAACTGGATATCGAACGAGACCCCGATCGTTCATTTGGTCCTCCGGGCTTGAAGGAAGGGCGAATCATCCCGCCCGGACCTCCCCTAGATATGATCGATGGTTTTGGATCAGCTACCGCTGGAGGAGAGGGGTCGTTCATCCTGTCCGATCGCCATCAGATAAGCCCCGAATCCAAGGACCCAGAACATCGGGGGATAGAACGCCATCCGCTCCATACCTCCAGGACCAAGGCCGAAGAACAATGGTTGATAGATCCTTCCCAATAATAAAAGACCAAATGCGACCAGACCAAGTGCTCCCAGAAGCAGGCCGAAATAAGAGAAAGGAGGCCGAACATTCCTCATCGAGTAGATCGCCCCGATGTTGCCAAAGAGGAAGGCGACCAATGCTGACAACATATGAAGGACGGGAGTGTTCCCGACCATGAAGGAATTTTCATTGAAGAGACCTACCCCGATCGCACCTAGGCCTGAGATCAAGATAAGCGTCCAGAGATGGGCGAAGCCACCATTTTTCTTCAAAAAGTACGCCGAAAGGATGAGCAAACCTCCGAAAAGGACCAACGAAAAAGTAAAGATCGCCCCGGTCGGTCCAGGACCCACCCCGAGGTCACTGATATAGTTCTGAGAGACACTGTATCCAGGATAGAGAAACTCTGCGAGATCGACCAAAAGCGATATCTCAATTCCTGCCAGGAACAGCAGGGTCCCAGTGTTCTTTATAGAGCTCATCAGTGGACGAACGTATCAAGGCCAATTTCATGTTACACGCATATAGCGCACAGTTCCATCGGACCGGTCCTCGATGATAAGGAGGTTCACTTTAAAGGGCCTCCTCTACCGCCCTCCCTAATATCGAGGCGAATTCTTTCCATTCCTCCTCTTTGATCTCCGGGAAAACGAACTTGGTGCATCCTTCACACGTTCCAAGCTCGCGGTGAACTGCATCATCGAGCAAAACGGATCTCTTTGGAACGATCCCTGCCTTTTTAAGAATAAGATCACTGCACCTGTTTCGGCATCCATTGACGGCAACGGTATGCTCTTGTTCTCCCCCGCTCATTTCTATTATTATAGGGGAGACCGCCACAGTGCAGGCCGAGAACTGGATGATCCGATCGGAGTACTTTTTGGCGAACTCTTCTATCGACCTCTCTAGAATGATGGACCTTTCACCGTTCGCGCCGCAGACCACTACACTGACCCTCATTCCCCCAGCTCCTTAAGTGCACCGAGGATCTTCTCTTCCGCCGAAGATATGGTCTTTTCATCGACCACGATCACCTTTTCCATCACCATCGTTCTCGCTGGAGATATCCCGAAGAGGAGCAGTGCCTGGGTACCACAACATGCGTCACACCCCTCTACCACCAAGGTCATCGCAGGGTCTAGAGCCCTGAGCTCCTCGATGTACTTGTTCAGACCAGCTCCGGCCGGTACCGGGCTGATCACTTCGATATCCTTTTTTTCGGCGACCCGTCGTAGGGCCTTCCTTATCGTCCTTGCTGACGGCGAGAAGCCAGCGCACATGATAACATTTATCCTTGTCATTGTACGGCCTCAAAGTATGGTCGCGGTCGACCTATTTCCGTTACGGTCATCTTCATCTCTCGTAGGATGTTCCCACCATAACTTTTCTCCGGTTTAACCTCTTTTCTATGGCCATATGGTATTATTTCCACTTTGTCCGTCATTGATGTGAGCGCATTCTTTTTGACCATAACGGTCCCATCGGAAGGCATATCGGAAACCTCCTCCCGCCCGATGATGAACAGGCCCGCTCTGCAACCCTTACCCTCTACCACCGAGTTCGTGGCAAGTGTCGATGATATTGCGATGATCCGAATGTTTCAATGGAGCGAACCACCCGAACCTTTTATGTCATTTACTATGCCGATCGATAGATCTCTGCGGGCGGTCAGTGCCTTCGCTTTGCTCATAGCTATGCCATCCCCTATGTCCGCCATAGCCGCATCGGAATAGGTGCCACCGATGTCGATATCTGAGCCCATATGATCTCCGTTCGTCATCTTTTTTTCCCTCGATGGTCCTAAAAATGCGTTCTCGGTCATTGGACCGGCCCTGTTAATGGTCCCGTAACCGAGGTTTACCGGTCGCGGTCGCCCTGATGTCCACCTGGTTGATGAACTTCATCTCTTGACCATAGCCATCACTGAAAAGGGTCTCCTTGACCTCGGTCCTCACCCTGATATCATCGGCCCCATAGTTCAGTAGCTTTTCTCTCACGGCGAACTCGGCGAACGACCTTCCGGCCGCGATGGCCTCTTCCACATGAGAGTATTCCATGGGGGTCGACCCAGGCGCGAACATGATATATTTGTATTCCTTCGGACAGATCTGCACAGTTACCGTTTCCGATATCTTGCTACAAACGGCCCCGACCGCATTCCCTAACGTCGTGGTCCGCGGGCAAGATGACATTACAGTCCATCTTTGATCCCAGGGGAGTGATGAACACCCCGGCCGGGGCGCCGAGGGCCACGATGGGCTTGGTAGGTCTTGCCCGCAATGATATGTCACCAAAGGAAGGGCCGCTAGCGCACGCTTTGAGCAGAAGATCGAACCCTTTGGACCCAGGGAGATCACCGCCAGAATCGATCAGAGATTTTTTGATCAGTTCCTCGGCCACTCGCATTGGGATAAGTTCCATAATGGTCGCAGCGAATTTTTCTGGTGTCTCACTGTGCTTTTCCGCTAGAACACCAAGCCCTACATTTGCGGCCTCCACATCCCCTACCTGGTACGTTCCATTCGCATGCAACACATCGGTCGGGGTCAGCCCTGTTTGCAATATGAATCCTCGGGATAAGAGGGATCTGATCTGGTCCTCTACGAACACGACATCATCCATCCCCGTCAGGACATCGTTGAACCTGCACGGGACATGAGATCCGATATAATCCAGCACCTTACGTTCGTCCTTCGAAAGAGCTGGGGTCCCCTTTTTACATGGCAAGTAATAGATGATGTCCCTGGTATCGACCATCTTTTCCCTGAGACCAGGAGTGGACCATGGAAGCGATCGCCAGGGGACGACCCGTTCAGGACCGAACACCACTTCTCCGTTCAGGTCCAAGTGGATCAATGAATCCCCACCAAGACCGCATGTCCATATGTCGATGGCCCGTACTTTGGTCCTCCACTTACCGACCTTCGCTCCTTCCTTGCTCAATCTAGGAAAGCCATCATCAAGGAACGCGATGTCGGTGGATGTTCCTCCCATGTCGATCATTATACAGTCCTCTACGGTCGGCGAGCGCCCTTCCGCCCATCAGACTTGCCGCAGGACCTGATACGATGGTCTCGACAGGCCGTTCCTTGGCCATCTCCAGGGTCATGAGGCCCCCGTCCCCCTTGAAAACATAGACACGGGCATCGATCTCCTCGACCTTAAGTGCTTTTTCGACCGAAGCCAGGAACTCTTCTATGACAGGAAGCAGTTTAGCATTTAGGACGGCCGTGACCGTCCTCTCATAGATGCCGAGGTCACCCGTAAGTTCATGACCTAATATGATGGGTAATCCAGTTAGATCCTTCACTATCTGTTTGGCCCTCGTTTCTTGTAATGGATTGATCACGCTGAACATGCCTGAGACCACGATCGAGTCGACCTCAGAAGAGACCTCTTTCACGGCCCGGGTCAGTTCCTCCTCGTCCAAGGGGGCGTTCTGCTTGCCCAAGGAGTCATAACCTCCCTTTATGAAGCGGGACCGTTTGCACTCGAAGTTCCAATCGTCCAGAGGCACCCATCCGATACCTATCAGTCCGACCTCCCCTCCCTTTCCCTGGAGGATCGAGTTCGTTGCCAAAGTGGTGGAGAGTCCAGCGATCTGAATGCTTTTGGTGTCCACCCCCTGCATGGAAACGACCTTTTTGATCGCATCCATTATTCCTATGGAAAGATCCTGATATGTCGTGGGTGATTTTGCTTTGGCGATGACATGCATTGTGGCAAGATCGATCACGACCGCATCGGTGAACGTACCACCAGTATCGATCCCTAGACCTAGTTTCAACCGCTCATCGCTCCCGGTCAGCAGTAACCGGATCTTAGATATTTGAACTATCCCGCACTGATGAACAAGGCCACTTACACTGACAATTCATGATTCTAACATATCGGTCTGGAGGTTCATACCTTATGAGCATTGGTCCCGATCGTGCTGACCGAACGCTCCTGCCATGTTCACCGCTTGCGCTCATCTTTTAGTGGTACAGCATGCCTCCCGCCATCTAAGTTAAAATGATCACAGCTCGCACCGATCTCGATGAACGAAAAACCTCAATATGCCAGAACTTGAACCGGTTCGTTATTTTGGGACCATCTGTCCTCGACCCCTGTCGACATGTGCTGGACTTGTGATAGGTCGGTCCATTATCCGGTTCTAAGATCCTTCGGAGAATCATTATTATGACCATAGTACATCCTTGATCGGAACAAGATGACCCTCACTGTCAAATGGCTATCACAATCATGCTTCTGGCTAAGAACGACCGACCTTTCCGTCTACTTCGACCCCGGGTTCTTGAGCACTTCTGAGCCTCTTCAAAAGGCCGATATGATCCTCGTAAGTCACCATCATTTCGATCACCTGCTAAAAGGAACGGTGAGCCTCTTGGCCGATGATCGGACATCCAAGGTCGGACCGAAAAAATGCGGAAGAAAATTGGGAAAGAACGCTCAACTTGTCAAACCCGGGGACAAGATCGATGTCAAAGGAACCGAGATCCAAGTGGTGGATGCATACAATCCAAAAAAACCGTTCAAGCTCACCCTTCACAAGAAGGGGGTTTGTGTCGGGTATGTGATCACCATCGACGGAAAACGGGTCTATCATGCTGGGGATACAGGCCTGATAGACGAGATGAGCCACCTTGGCCCGATCGACCTAGCACTTCTACCTATCGGCGGCAGGGTCACGATGGACGTGGACGAGGCGGTAGAGGCGGTGGGAAGGATCCGACCCAAGATGGTCGTGCCGATGCACATGAAAAAGTCAGACCCCTTGGAGTTCAAGAACAAGGTCGAAAAGGTCGGTGAGACCCAGGTCAGCGTATTGGGTCCGAACGAGATGTTCACGTTCTGATATGGGGGCCTGGTTTTCTAAGGAACAGGTGCTTGACAGGTCGCAGATTTTTGAAATAGATAGGTTTGGTAGTAAGGGCCTCTTTATTTGAGAACATTTAGGGCGAACCCTTGTTCCCATCATGTCCGAACCGCCATCCAAAGATCAGCAGGCCGTCATCGATCAATAATATGAAGAAGAACTGATGACCGATAAGCTACTACATGACCGCGCCATGATCATGCCGATCTTGGGCCCGAGGACATTTGGCCCTCGGTACGAAGGATCGGATATGGGGTCAAGATGGCTAAATTGTTGGGTCAGCTCCCCATATGAATAACGATGAGGGCTCGGTGCCCACCGCGGACCATGAAAATGGTCTGTCCAGAACGTAAGTAAGGACAGCAAAGGATGCGAAGTCCAACCTGGGAGCCGATGATGAGGGCGAAGTGACATCGGAGTGTTCCAGCATCGTGGGGATCACCGGACATTTTTTCAAGGATTCGGGGTAGATGTTCATCGTGACCCGCTCGATCCGTCCATAGAACATCGGACCTACTGGCGTAATCTATTGAAATATCTTGCAAGATCCACCATGGCCGTCAGCGCGAACCTTTTTATCTCGTTGTCCTCCCTATGGATAACTCTTTTATCGAAGGACGATAGGGAATCGAACTCGTTGATCACCCGGCCGAGCTCGATCCTTAAGTGGGAATCGCTTCCGGCGATAGTAGGTTTACTGAGACGTACGGCTGAGATCCGCTGCCGAACTGTTCTGCGATGGGGGCGTTCTTGCATTGAACGTTTCTATGATGTCGCATTCCTTGGCCATCCGTTCGATGTTCTGGTGTGACCTGTAGGGATGGGGCATGACGACCAGCGCACCCTGCGAGCGGATCGAATCGATGACCGATTCCCAGCTTCCTGGTCCGATAGGCTCACCGATGTTCAATGCGATCAGATGCCCAGAACTGGTGGTGATCTCCATCCCTGGAACAAGCTCGATCCCCAGCTCCTTAGCTGGCCCTCTGGCGATATTGAAACCTTCCATCGTATCATGATCGGTTATGGCGATCATGTTCATTCCAAGTTTCTTGCAAGATTTGATTATCGTCCTTGGGTTCATGAACCCATCATTTGATCGATTCGAATGGATGTGAAAATCTCCCCTGAACATATCCCTGGTTCTCCGTACGTTATTAACTGGCGAACTGGTATTTATTCGATTTATCTTGTGCACCGTGTTCGCTCGTTCCGACAGGATGCGTCCGTGTCGTTCAATATCCGGGCGCGGAAGGGGAGGTTTGATCCGAGGTCGATGGTGAGGACCCTGTTGATGTCCCTGACGTTACGATGATCTATCCGTGCATGAAGTTAGGATGGTGCAGATGTAATTGTACGTCCCCGGCTGACCAAAGGTGACGTTGAAGGTGTCTCCGGGTGGGAGATCTCCCGAACTGAACGATATTGGACCCGCATGTTGATGTTACCGTATGGGTCGTCATGTCATTGTTCGTCCAGGTGACGGTCGTCCCTACGTTAACCGTCAATGGCGTCGGCGAGATGCTGTATTTCTGAATGTTCACCGCGGATCTTGCCTGATCCGCGCCAATGAACGAGCTGGGTGATCAATGGTTTAATATCGCCGTCGAGCCATAAGAGCCATAAGTATCATAGCGGACCATCTGACCATCTCCGTTCCAAGAAAGATCAGGTGGTAGATCACAGGACGACCGTCGGAGGATCATATTTGTGATCGCAGAAATGGCGTTGGGACGGCCTTATCAATACACCAAGCCCCGATCATAGTTATTTTCTAACATTTATGAATGGACATCATATGATCTATCGCTCGATATGTTTTCGATCGTTGATAATATTCGATGAACATGATCTAATTTGATGCTGTTATTGCGACGTATCCAGATATATGTGCGCCAGCCTAATAGTCAAAAATTCCGCCGTTATTGCGGGTAAGGATTTAAGCTTTCGTTTTGAAACAACGGAAAATCATTAGGTACCCACCCGCAGTTGGCCGGGATAGGAGCTGGAGGAGGTAACCTGTATGAAACTGTCTAAAGGAAAGTTCTATCTATTCGAAGAGAGGGTCCCACTGAGGACGCATCAGGTTTTGAGGAAAGAGCTGGACAGGGGAAGGAGGACGCTCTATATCTCCAAGAACCCACCAAGGCTTCTGAGGTCTCAATTGGATTTTGATGAGGACATGCTTGAGACCATGTGGCTTAGCACCAGACCCAACGAGGATTGTATCCCTCCTATGAACCTTCAGATGTTCGAGAAGAACATCAACGAGTTCCTACAAAAGAACATGGATGGGATCATAGTCCTGAACGGATTGGACGTGCTCGAGATGTGGAACGGCTTCAGACCGGTCTTGGACGTTATAGCGCGTACTCATGAAAAGATCAATAGTGACGGCTCGAACCTGATCATTAGCTTGGACCCGCGCAGTCATTATTCAAAGAAACTTGTAAAATTGGAGCACATCTCCGACGAGGTCATTTCCAGCTATGCGTAAAGCATAGCTTCCCTTTTTGATCTTCCCATCCAGACGAGTTGAATTGAACTGGATCAGGATATGGGAGCATGGACAAAAAACTCCAGGACCTATTGGTCTCGGTCGCCAAAGATAAAACCTCTGGCGCTTCAGAGATATTTTGCACGGTCCTAAAGGCTATGCTCTCCGTTCCGAAAAGCGATCTTACCGATGTCCGTCCGTCGGAGTGGTCCGAGTTCGCCATCGGCCTGTATCATGCAAAACCTAGCATGGCACCTGTGTTCAACATTTCGAACTCGATATTGCTGATGGTCGAGAACGAGGATCGTCCCAGTGACCATATAATATCAAGAGCTAGGGACGAGCTCATGACAGAGGAGGAGAGCGGGATACGGATATCCGACCAGGCCCAAAAGCAGATCAAAGGTGACCGGTTGATGACCATCTCCTCATTCCAGTACCGTTCTCCTCCGCAATAAGGTCCATCGCGAGCGCAAGGTCCATAAGCATAACTGTCGCTGAGAGCTCCCCTGGAAACGAGGGAAGGTCCTTCGCCAGGGAACTTGCGGACCATGAGATAGATACAGAAGTGATCTCCGACTCCACCATATTCAGCAGGATGGAAAAGATGGACGCTGTTCTCCTCGGCGCAGATTCCATCACACCGACGGCCCTCGTGAACAAGGTAGGGTCCAGGGCATTGGCCGAGGCAGCTCACGTTATGGATAGACCTATCTACGCGATGAGCTCCTGGAGCAAGATATGTCCTGTCAGATTGTCAGACCTCGTCACTGGAGAGCGGCAGGTCCGTCCATATCTAAGGGAGTATGTTCAGATCTTCGAAGAGGTGCCTCTTGAAAGGGTCAACATGAGTCCTTACCGACAGCGGACCGATGAACGCATCGGAGATCGAGAAAAGAATGAAAGAAATACCTTTGGCCCGGACCTGGGCCAAGAGCGGGGTTTTCACCCATATGTCGTGAGATACTTTCTGAGGCTCCTGTGTCAGCAGCTTGAATGAGTTATCGCCGCTTTAGGACAGGCATCCACACAAGCGCAGCATTCTATGCAATCGTCTATTCTTGTAGCTACTGCTTTTCCGTTGATAAGATCGTACACATCTGAAGGGCATGCCGTGACGCAATCGCCTATCCCTTCACATTTGACATCATCGACATCTATGTTCACGCCCAATGACGCGCTCGTGTATCTCGCCAAGCCATTTCCTCCGTCCTTTGTTCCATCAAGACCTCTAGATATTATATAGATTATGGGGGACCGCCCAAGCTAGACGGACCTTACTGCGAACCTTATTATTAACGGACCATTCATAATCACGACCATGAGCGACCCATATCCAGTGCTGAGCTCCAATGCCAGATTGGTATTGGAGCGCCGATATCTGATGAAAGGGGAGGACGAAGAAGATCATAGAAACACCTGAAGGTATGTTCAGAAGGGTCGCCAGAAAGATCGCGGCGGTGAACGACAGATATGGGGACCGCTCCACTTCCAAGGAGGAGACGGAGTTCTATGAGGCGATGAGACAACTGAAGTTCTTACCCAACTCGCCTACTCTCATGAACGCTGGTACGACGATCGGACAACTTTCTGCCTGTTATGTCATCCCGGTCGGGGATTCGATCGGGTCCATCTATGGGGCGGTAAGGGATGCGGCCATAATACACCAGAGCGGGGGTGGGACCGGATTTTCGTTCTCTTCGCTCAGACCAGAGGGCGATAGGGTCCGTTCGACAGGGGGGATAGCTTCCGGTCCGGTCTCGTTCATGAAGGTTTTCGATGCCGCTACCGAGGCCATCAAACAGGGAGGAAGAAGACGAGGGGCGAACATGGGCGTTCTGAGAGTGGACCATCCTGACATTGAGAAGTTCATCTCCTCGAAGGAGGATGCAACGTCCCTCACCAACTTCAACATCTCGGTGGCCGTAACCGACGATTTCATGTTAAAGGCAGAGAGGAACGAACGTTATGACCTGATCAACCCGAGGTCCCATGAGGTGGTGGCAGGTCCGAACGCATCGATAATCCTGGACCGGATCGCGATGTCCGCATGGAGGACGGGAGGATCGGGGATGATCTTCCTGGACAGGATCAACTCGGACAACCCTACCCCTGGTCTCGGACCGATGGAAGCGACCAATCCTTGTGGGAGAGGTGCCCCTCCTTCCATACGAGGCTTGCAATCTAGGCTCGATCAACCTTAATGCCGTACTAAAGGAAGATGAGAGGGGTGCCGAAGATCGATAAAAAAGAGCTCGACAGATTGGTGGACATAGGAATAAGGTTCCTCAACAACGTCATCGATGCCAACATATACCCTTTAGAAGAGACGGGCCGGATGGTACTTGGGAACAGGAAGATCGGCCTTGGGATCATGGGGTTCGCAGATCTGCTCGTGAGATCGGGGGAACCATATGGGTCCGAGGGGTCCCTGAAGATAGCAGAGGATATGGTTCGGTCCATGAGGGCCAAGGCGGTGGAGACGAGCCAGGCCATCGCTATGAGCCGCGGGGTCTTTCCGAACATCGAAAAGAGCGTTTATTCAGGTCCGATGAGGAACGCGACAGTACTGTCGATCGCTCCGACAGGCACCATAAGCATAATTGCTGGATGCTCGTCCGGGATCGAACCATTGTATGCGATCTCTTTCATCAAGAACGTGCTTGGAGGAGAGAGGCTGAAGGAGGTCCATCCGTACTTTTTGAAGGTTGCGGAGGAAAGGGGAATATTGAGCGAAGAACTGATAGATGAGGTAACGGCCCATCGTTCGCTACGGGGTGTGGAAGCGCTTCCCGATGATCTAAAGCGCATTTTTGTTACTGCGATCGACATCGACCCGACAGAGCAGGTCGCTGTGCAAGCGATCTTCCAAAAGCATGTAGATAATGCCGTTTCAAAGACGATCGATCTGGCCACGGGTTCGACCTGGAGGCAGGTGAGGGATGTGTATGTTCTCGCACATCGCTCAGGATGCAAAGGGATAACGGTATACAGGGAGGGTTCCAAACCAGGGCAGGTGCTCACCGTGTTAGGGTCCTCAGCCCCATGCCCCCGGTGCGGGCAGGAGATAAGGATCGATTAGGGGAGGACCTTTGTATGAGAACTGCGGATGAGTTACTGTACATTATTATACAATGATACACACAAGTGTTAAATATCCTTCTTTCATTATCGAAAGAACATGTCGATAGCGAAGGACGCTAAGGTCACATTAGATGTCGATGATATCCCTAGAAGATGGTACAATATCGCTGCGGACCTGCCAGAGCCTATTCCCCCTCCCCTGAACCCTGGCACGATGGAACCAGCGAGGCCAGAAGAGCTTGAGGCAATCTTTCCCAAGGAGATCATAAGACAAGAGATGTCCTCCGATCGTTACATAGACATCCCTGAAGAAGTTAGGGATGCTTATGTCATGTTGGGGAGGCCATCGCCATTACAGAGAGCGACCAGGCTCGAAAAGATGTTAAAGACACCGGCCAAGATCTACTTTAAGAGAGAGGATCTGAGCCCAGCGGGAAGCCACAAACCCAACACCGCCATCCCCCAGGTCTATTACAACATGAAAGAGGGAGTGGAGCATCTGACCACCGAGACAGGTGCAGGTCAATGGGGCTCCGCGTTATCGCTATCATGTGCATATTATGGTCTTAACTGCAAGGTGTTCATGGTCCGGGTCAGCTATGATCAAAAACCTTTCCGCCGATATGTCATGGAGACGTATGGGGGCAAGGTCTATCCATCCCCGAGCAATGAGACCAACTTTGGTAGACAGCTTCTCGCAAAGGACCCGAACAACCCTGGATCGCTCGGGATCGCGATAAGCGAGGCGATAGAGACCTGTGTTAACGCGAAGAACACCAAGTACAGCTTGGGGAGCGTTGCGAACCACGTCATGTTGCATCAGACCGTGATCGGGCAAGAAGTGATCGAGCAATTGAACCTGATCGATGTAGTTCCTGATTATATGATAGGGTGCGTGGGCGGAGGAAGCAACTTCGCTGGATTCACGTTCCCGATGCTAGGGGAAAAGATGCGGGGAAAGAACGAGACCGAGTTCATAGCTGTAGAACCAAGATCGGTGCCATCGCTCTCCTCCGGTGAGTACCGATACGATTTCGGCGATACGGCAGGAATGACGCCATTGTTCAAGATGTACACCCTTGGCCATGAGTTCATGCCTTCGCCGATCCATGCAGGAGGGCTTAGGTATCATGGAATGGCACCTACCGTCAGCCTTGCAAGGAAGCTAGGGTTCGTCACGCCCATGACCTATACTCAGGGAGAGACCTTCGAGGCGGGAGTGACCTTTGCGAAGAACGAAGGTATCATACCTGCACCCGAGTCATGTCATGCGATCAAAGCGGCCATAGACCTGGCGATCAAGGCAAAAAAGGACAACGAGGAAAAGGTCATCGTCTTCAATCTATCGGGACATGGGCTATTGGATATGGGAGGTTACGCGAACTACCTCAGTGGGAACATGGTCCTTGATGGATGAACGGACGCTCCTTTCCTCAAACCATTTATTTGAAATATTTTCTTTTCTTGGACCTGCATCTGCCCGTTCGTTCTGGATGGTGCCCATCTATTTGGCCCAAGGACACAAGTTATTATTATTTAGATAGCTTATACGCCCATTTACCAGGATAGCAAATATCATGTTCTCTGCTGAGCCTATGATGAACGTTGACCGTAATGTCGCGTCAGTCACTGTGAACGTAGGACATGAATCGCTGTCATTGGATTATGGTCGGGTCTACCTGATCAACGAAAGAAAGAGAGAAACGTTCCCTGCAGATAGCCCACGATCTTATCCTAACCGGTTCCAGCATACTTTGCATCTCTAGAATGCACCCGGACCTGTTCACGATAAGGTCCGAGACGACCAAACCAGAAATGGTCTGGCTCAGTGAAAGGATAGGGGAGAACAACATCCCACCCGAACAGCTTGGTCGGTTGACCAATCGCATCGTTCGTTTTCTTGAAGGAAAGAACAGGCCTATCGTTCTGTTGGATGGAATAGAATATCTCTGCACCTATAATGAATTTTCAAAGGTGCAGATGATGATCGAACATATAAACGACCGTGTCATGGAAACGCGTGGGATCTTTCTGGTCCCCGTAGATCCCCGATCGTTCGACATTCGCTCCCTGGCACGGCTGAGGAGATTCGCTGAGGTCCTGTGTGAGCAATGAGGGCCACCAATTCCGAGGGACCATACCTTGGATATGTGCTCCACAGCTTTTCGACGTCCTTCCTTTCCAAGGTCAGTGGATCAACGGGAATGACCATCCCGATATGCTCCTCTAGAAGGCCATCTATTTGATCTAGCATCGCGAATATCTTCGTTATATCGTTCCAGAGCAGAAGATATTCGAGCCCATCGAAGAAGACCAACCTGCATGATGTTCCCTTAAGTTCCGTCTTCATCTTTTTAACTATGCCATTGAGGGACTTGGGTGAGAGAATGTCCTCTCCCTTTTGGCTGCTCAGCCAATAACATTTCGTTCGCTGCAGGCCAAATTTCTCTATCACGTATTCCGGGTGTAACCGGCTGATGCACAGGCCATTGAGGCCATAACCCAGCATTTCGGAATAGGTCTGGAAACCATATCTGGGATAACCTTCTACCAATAGAGATATCTTAGATGGAGTGCTCATCTTACTGCCTCGTATTTATCGTTCCGAGGTCGATCTGTGCATATTTAATACCGTTTTGAGCATGCTCTTTTTCATGGGGAAAGCTTTTTTTCCAGATAGAGGATTGTGGTCCGTTGGACCGATCTTCGAAAAGAGCGCTCCTCACGATACGTGAGAGGGTCCTGCTCCACCTGATGGCACAGCACAGATTTTTCCAAGACGCTGATTCCCCGGCCTCTTTGACCCAAGAAGGGATAGCAGAAGCTGTGGATGTGGGGCGGAACAACGTGTCCAAGGTCGTCAACACGCTATCAGAAGAGAACATGATAGAGGTGCAGACAAAACACGTCAAAGGGTTCAACAGTATAAAGAAGGTCTATACCCTGTCGCCCGCCGGGTTCCAGACGGCCATCGATATAAAGCAGGAGGTCGAGGCGACAGGGGTGACGGTCCTGGACTTCGATGGAAAGACGCACGAGACCGAGGTGTCGAAGATCGGTATGTTCCTTCCAAAGAAGTTTACGTTACTGGAACTTGCCTTGGGCGTCGAAAGGGGGAGGTTCGACTGTACCTCTTTCCATGAAGGAAAGATAAGGGACGAGAGAAGGTATATCGATTTCACTGACAGGAAGCCGACCATAAGGACATTCTATGGGCGCTCCATGGAGATGCACAGGTTGACCGATTTCCTGGACTCTTCGACCTCCAAGGTCATGGTCGTTTATGGGATTCCAGGCATCGGAAAGACCACCCTTTTGGCAAAATTCGTTCAGGAGATCAAGGACCAAAGGAACGTGTTCTGGTATCAATTGCATGAATGGGTGAACCTCAAGATCATGCTCACACCTGTGAGCGAGTTCCTATCACACCTGGGCAAGAAGGGTCTCGAGCGATACCTTGGAAGGACAGAGACGCCCAACGTGGGAGAGGTCTGTAGCATACTGGAGAACGAGCTCAAAGATGTGCCCATCGTGTTGATACTAGATGATGTCCAGAAAGCGAGCTCTGAAGTGCTCGCCCTGATCTCTGCCCTCGTCAATCTGCTGGAGTTCCTACCGAAGGCGTACCTACTATGCACCAGCAGGGAGATCCCCTCTTTCTATTCACGCAGTTCCGTCCTCAAAGGTCAGGTCGTCGAGACAATGCTCGAAGGACTAGATCGGGAGAGCAGTATCCAGTTACTAAGATCAAGGGAGATAAGCGAGTCGGACCGTGACGAGATCTTCAAAGCGACCAGGGGGCATCCTTTGTTCCTTGAGCTGGTGGAGAGCCCAAAGAGCGCATTGGGGAAGAACATCAGGATGTTCATCGATCAAGAGGTCTGCTCCAAGCTCGAGCTCAACGAGCGAAGGACTCTTGGAGATCGCGTCGGTATTCAGATATCCCGTGCTCATAGAGGCCTTTTATACCGTCGAGGAAGAGGTGGCCAACGAGCTGGATGGATATGATGACGGGAGGTCCAAAGAGGACCATGTGGTCGATTATGATGCGATAGATGTTCTCCAGTCCAAATCTATGCTCTATGAGTCCCTGGGTAGGATGGTCGGAATGCATGACCTTCTGAGGGAGTTCTTCTACTCACGTCTCAATCCTAAGCAAAGGAGATTATACCATAAGGCAGCCTCGAAGTACTATATGCAGGACCCTGCGCCGCCTTCCCAGGTCGAGGCCTTGTTCCATTGCTTGATGGCCAAAGAACAACAGAGCGCGGTGAAGATCGTGGTCGCTAACGGTGCCTCGATAATCTCGAAAGGTTATGGTCCACCCTTCGCACATTTGATCGAAGAACTTCTCAAACAGTTCCCGGATATCGGGCCTTCGGACAAGATGGAATGCCTGCTCTTACAGGGCGAGGTCCTTGATACCCAGGGCGAGTGGGATAGCGCTCTGGCCCATTTCAAAGATATACTATCGATGGCAACATCGGACACTGATAGGAGATTGTTATCTGAGGTCAACCGGATGATGGGGGCGATCCTCCTACGCAGAACACGCTATGAAGAGGCCAAACCATTCTTGGACATAAGCCTTGAACTGGCGAAAGATATCAAGGACGACCCTGTGGTCATAGAGGTCCTTTATGATCTTGGAGGTTGGCATGAAAGGCAGAACAGGACGGAGGATGCCATAGACTCGTTCACAAGGTCCATGGAGCTCTCCAAAGCGATCAGTGACCATGTGGGCCTGGGGAAATCGCTCTATGGCCTGGGACGCGTTTATCTTGACAGGATGGACAAAGATCTCTCGATGACATATATGAAAGAGGCCCTTAATGTCCTGGAAAAGACAGGTGATGTCAACGAGATAGCGAAGGTCTGCACATCCATCGGTCTCGACCTCATCGATTCAAAGAGGTATGATGAAGCGCTAAGATATCACACCAAGGCCATAGAGCTAGCTAAGGCCTCTGGCAATTATAGCACATTGATCTACGCTATGTCCAACGCCGTCGCGTGCTATCTGGAGATGGGCGAGCTCAAGGACGCGGAGGATCTCATAGGTCAGGCGTCCTCGGCCCTCCAAAAGCTCAACGACAAATTGCTGACCGCCATCATGCACCTCTATAGAGGGTTCCTATATAGCAGAAAAAAGGAGTGGGAGTGGGCAAAGGAGGAGTTCAAAATATGCTTGGACATGCTCAGGCAGATCAATATGCCGCAGACCTTGGGGAGATGGCTTTTAGAGATCGGACAGGAGTACCACCAGAACGATGATAATCCAGGTGCTATCATATTCCTCGAAGAGGCGTTAAGGCTGTCCGAGACGGAAAAGCAGGAGAACCTGCGAAGAGAGGTCGCGGAGATCATGGACCTCATAAGGGCCTGAAGTAGGTGTACGATCTGATCAAATGTCCATGTTCCATCGACATTTATTGGGCCGGTCCTGAACGATCGATCTTGGCCAGGGTCCGAGCACATCATGATCGCCTTCGATTCATGCTCAGTGCGTTGTCCCGTTTGGTCGAGTTATAAATGATAGATGATAAAATTAAGAATGGGATTGTTAGGGCTAAAGTGGGTTTAGTGTGGTGGGATACCAGGTATAGGCAGTGGCACCGCGCTAGATGCATGTGATAGTACTGCGACCGGGCTTACTCCAAGACCCATGGCCGCGACCGCGACCCCGATTGCGATTCCAGCGACGATCCCCACGATCTTTAGGTTGTTCGACATCATCTTATCCACCTCATCCTTTTCTAGCCCGGTTTCGATCTGTGAATATAAAATAGATAGTTGAGCATGCTACAATCACGTTTAAATAGAACTTTTCTAAAGGATCGATCCTTCCGATCACTGGACAGCTTAGATACGCATCATCGCAAGGAAAGTTCCCTTACGTGAATAAATAGTGTCCGAACATTACGGTTCCGATGTAAGATGTCGTTGGACAACATCAAGGCGATCGTCTTCGATCTTGACGGAACATTGATCAACTCGACCGTTAACTTCCGTAAGATGAGGAGGAAGGTGATCGATTATCTTGGTTCAGTAGGGGTCCCCTCTGATGAGCTGGATACCAACAGGACAACGACCCACATCATAGATTCAGCGCGTTTTTATCTTCGGAAGGAGGGAAGGAACGAGGACGTGGTCCAGATGGAAAGGACGACAAGGCTGCTCATGAACGAGGTCGAGATGGAGGATGTGCGGTCAACGACCCCGATCGAGGGTGCTGCCAATGCCATAGAACGCCTCAGGGCTAAAGGATTGAAGGTCGCAGTTCTAACAAGAGGGTCAAGGGCCTACACGCTGGCCTCGTTGAAGGTATCTGGTATGACCGATATCTTTGATGCTATCGTTTGCAGGGACGATTTCCCAGAATCTGAAGCAAAACCGAACGGTAAAGCGATGAGGAGAGTGGCGGCCCAGATGAAGATCGAGGTGGGGGAATGTGTCCTCCTCGGGGATCATGAGATCGACCTTAGATGTGCCAGGGAATCGGGGGCGGGCTTCATCGGTGTGCTTTCTGGGGCTTTCGATAGGTCCGATTGGTCAGGCCTGGGGTGCGATGTCATTAACAGCGTGGCAGAGCTGGACGATCTGATCGATGGTCGATCGCCCCGATGAAGAGCTCTTCAGGACAGAACATAATAAGGGAACGAGGTTGCAGAAGTGACCGGTGAAACGTGTTCCGCGTTCAAAATGATCGCGATCGGGTCTTCACCATCGCCGAAGCGAACAATCGATAAATAGCCCATTGGCCGATCTCTTCTCATGAAAAGCGCGGTATTGACGGACAAAGCCCCCCAGCCCGTTGGACCTTACTCCCAGGCGATCATTGTTGAACGCACGGTGTATTGCTCAGGCCAATTGGCCATCGATCCAAGGACCAAAAAGCTGATGGCCGGTTCGGTGGGTGACGAGACACGGCAATGCTTGAACAATCTTAAGGAGGTCCTAGAGGCCGCAGGCTCGTCCTTATCGTCCGTCGTTAAGACCACTGTCTTCGTGTCCGACGTGAGGGACATGAAAGAGATGAACGATGTCTATAACACCTTTTTCAAGGCACCCTATCCAGCAAGATCTACGGTATGTAAGGTCGATCTCGCATTGGGAGCTCGGGTCGAGATAGAAGCGATCGCGATGCTGGACTAAAGTGCCGATAGATCGATCAATGTTTTTCCTGGAAAGCGATGGCACATGAGGGTGAACAGACGTAGTAGTCCTTACCTTCCTCTTTGAGCTTGACGGGTTCCTCCCTGACCTCCTTTCCACATTGGGAGCACTCGATCACCACGCCCAGACCGGGTTCTATTATCGCCCTTTCCTCCTCCTTTCCCACCCTAACGATGTTGGCGATAGAATATTCAGTGATCTCAGGGTTCTGACTGAGCCTGCTCACGAAGTCGTTGATGAGATGGGCCGCGGTAAAGGTACACATCAGGAACAATGTTCCATTGCTCAAAAAGAACATCTGTCTTACGTTCTCGTTCGAATCCAATCTTTCCGCGATCTTGTTAAGGTCAGAGGGTTTGGACTTTACGATGAGCACAACGCTCAGTTCGCCCAATCTTTCAGGGTCCAGTTCTGCTCTGTATCCCCGAACGACACCGAGCTTTTCAAGGTTGTTTATCTTGTTGCTCACGGTGGGAACGCTGATCTTGACCTTCTCCGAGATCTGTCTGAAAGAAAGGCGCCCGTTCTCCTGGAGAACATTCAAGATACTTACATCGTTCTCATCCAAGCTCATGATGCTCCTGTTGGGAGCACGCAAGATATAACCTTTTTCCATTACGAAAAGAATGAGGCCGACACCATTACGATCCTTCAAGATCGGGATGCAATGGTCATCGATCCTGAAAGATAGATGGGCCGGTCCCTTAACTTCGACTAAAAAGGGTCCGCCATGCCAGCGGGGGACCGGGGCGATCGGGGAGCGGACATTACCAGAAGGGCCGGAGAGATCCGAATACATGTCCGTCCAACATCATCAGGGCCTCATCAAGTTCGTTCGATGGACGATGCAAGGGACCCGGCCCGGAAGAGAGGCGAAACAGATCGGACCAACGATAGGTTCATAATGTTCACCGTGGGATTCCTGGCGATGAACGAGAAGTGCGATGCCGATGATGAGCAGTGCACGGATCCTCCGACGCGGTAAAGAACAAGGTCTCGACCTTCGGCGTCACAGGGATGTCCTGTGCATCCTGCGCGGGCATCGTGGAGGATGCACTGAGGTCCTTGCCGGGGGTCCGAAGCGCCTCGGTGAACCTCGCTACGGAGAAAGCCCACATTGTCTACGATCCGACGGTCACCTCCCCGGCATCGATAAGGAGCTCCGTGATCGATGCTGGATATGATATCGCTGTCTCGGACATCACTCTGGCCATAGGGGGAATGAGCTGCGCCACATGTGCACGGACCATAGAGATCGCCCTGTTCTCCATGGACGGTGTGTTCTCAGCGAACGTAAATCTGGCCACGGACAGCGTCAAGGTCGTGTTCGATCCTGACTCTGTCACCCTTGGTTCGATAAAGAAGAAGATCACCGATGCTGGATACGAGGTCATTGCCGGGACCGGGCAGGACGAGGGGGGAGCAAGAGAGAGGGAACGATGGCACCAAAGGAACCTTCTCATCTTCGCGCTCTCCTTATCGGTCCCTATTTTCCTCTTGATGTTGGCGTTCGATCTATTTGGTCTGGGGGCCACCTTGGGTATCACGGGTTCGGAAGGTCTGGTCCTCTTTGTCCTGGCGACCCCCGTCCAGTTCATCGCAGGTCATCAGTTCTATGTCGGCACTTATAAAGCGATAAGGAACGGCCGTGCGAATATGGACATGCTCATTGCGATCGGGAGTTCGGCCGCATATTTCTACGGTGCTGCCGTCGTGTTCTTTCCAGAACTGATCACGACCCATGACACTTATTTCGACACATCTTCGCTCATCATATCCTTGATATTGCTTGGCAAATACCTTGAATCGAAGGCAAAACGAACGACATCTCTGGCCGTCAGAGGCTTATTGGAACTTCAACCAAGAACTGCCAGGGCCATCAAGGACGGGAAAGAGGTGGAGGTCCCTATCGAGGACCTTGATGTCGGGGACATCATCATAGTTCGTCCAGGAGAAAAGGTCCCTACCGACGGAACGGTCATCGACGGTTACTCGGCGATCGACGAGTCCATGATCACAGGGGAGAGCATCCCGAACGAAAAACATACGGGATCTAGCGTTATCGGCGGCTCCATCAACAAGAACGGTGTGCTCAAGATCAGGGCAACCAAGGTAGGAAAGGATACCGCCCTTTCACAGATAATCAAGCTAGTGGAGGACGCGCAGGCCTCAAAGGCACCCATCCAGAGATACGCTGACCGTGTGTCTTCATGGTTCGTACCGGCCGTCATGACCATAGCATCCATCAGTTTCCTTGTCTGGTACCTTTATGCATATTCCGCCCTGGGGATCGGGGACCAATCCTTCATCTTCTCATTGACGGTCTTCATCGCGGTACTCGTGATATCGTGCCCCTGCGCGCTAGGTCTAGCGACCCCCACCGCGATAATGGTAGGTACTGGCAAAGGGGCCGAGAACGGGATCTTGATAAAGAGCGGCGAGGCCCTCGAGGTTGCCGGAAGGATAGACACGATGGTCCTCGATAAGACAGGTACGTTGACGAAAGGGGACCCTGAGGTCACAACGATCATATCGTACGATACCGCGGAGGGCGAGGTCCTAAGGGTGGCGGCGATAGCTGAAAAAGGCTCCGAGCATCCGTTGGGTCAGGCCATCGTGAAAAAAGCTTTGGCCCTTTGGCCAGACCTCCCGGACGCTGATGAGTTCGAGAACGTTCCAGGTCAAGGGGTGGTGGCAAAGTCCGGTGGCAGGTCGATACTCCTCGGTAATCGAGCATTGATGGAACAAAGATCGGTGGTAACGAGTAACGCGGAGGACGACCTTAAACGCTTAGAGGGCGAGGGAAGAACGACCATCTTGATCGCTGTCGATGGTAAACTGGCTGGTATCATCGGACTGGCCGATGTTTTGAAGCCCACCTCCAAAGAGGCGGTCCAAGAGCTACAAAGGATGGGGATCAAGGTCATAATGCTGACCGGTGACAATGCCAGGACGGCCAAGGTCATCGCTGCCCAGGTGGGGATCGAAGATTTCATCGCCGAAGTGCTCCCCGAGAACAAAGCGCAGGAAATAGCCAAGCTGCAGGGCATGGGCAGGGTCGTGGCGATGGTCGGTGACGGTATAAACGATGCCCCTGCACTCGTTCAGGCCGACGTCGGCATAGCCATCGGGAGCGGTACCGACGTCGCACTGGAGGCGGGGGATATCGTACTGATCAAGGATGATCTCAAGGATGCGGTAGCGGCGGTGCAATTGAGCCGGAGGACGATGACGAAGATCAAACAAAATCTTTTCTGGGCCCTGGGATACAATTCCGCAGGTATCCCGATCGCGGCCGGGTTGTTGTACCCTCTCACCCATATCCTGCTCGACCCGATAATAGCTGCGGCGGCGATGGCGTTCAGTTCGGTATCGGTAGTTTCGAACGCGGCATTATTAAGGAGATATACTCCAGAGATAAACAGGAAAGATAGGTGATGAACGATGGCGGTAGACCCGGTTTGTAAGATGAACGTCGATGAGAAGAGCGCAAAGTGGAGATCGGTCGTGGATGGAAAGACCTATTACTTTTGTGCACCAGGTTGTAAAAAACTGTTCGATAAGGACCCTTCGAAATATCTCAAGAAATGAGAAACTTTTTCTACCTTTCATTCAGAAATGGTCTCGATGATGGATCCTGTATGCGCTTGTACGGTAGATGAAAAGAACGCAGAGTTCAAGACCGAGTTCAATGGAAGAACATTTTTCTTTTGTTCCTCCGCCTGTAAGGCAAAGTTCGACCGTTCGCCCGAGCATTGGGTGAAACAACACATGTATTCGACCACGAGGGACAGATAAAAGAGTAAAAATGAAAGAGTTTTAAAAAATGTCAGAGGTCAGCATCACTTTGTCTTATACTGCTCTGACTTTTCCTTTTCTAATTCTTCCTGTTCCAATTGTTTTGCCTTCTTATCGACCATCTGGTCCTTTGGCATGATCTTTTTAACCGTGCTCATCGCGGTCATGCCGAAGTCATATAAGCTGATGGGGATAGGCAGACCGAACCTCGTCTTCATCCCGAACATCTTTCCCGGGTTCATTACCTCTTTAGGATCGATGGCGTCCTTTATCGCCTTCATGTGGCCGATCGCGTCAGGCCTCACCTTTTTCAGATTAGGAGCCTGGAACAGACCGAAACCCGCCAGAGGTCTTCCGCCATATTTGTAGGTCAGGTCTCCTGCCTTTGCGTCGAACGCCAGGGAGACCGCCGATTTCGTCATGCTTTCCGCGTCGTACACGAAGTAGGGCATGAACATGACCGTGTTGCGGTCCGCCATTATCCCGATGATGGCGGCCTCCATCTTCATGCTCTTCTTAAGGTCATAGAGATCGTTGACCATGTCCTTGAACGCCGGTAGGGGGACCACGACCTCGCCGGGGACCGCGCCTAGCCCGAGCTCTCTGCACCTGAACTCGTAGGATCTCTCATCCCATTCATGCTGAGCGATCTCGTCAGATACCTTCTTTCCTCCATGCTTTGCGATTATTTCATCGATGACCTTTTCCTCGTGCTCAACAACGACCTTGTCACCTTCAAGGGTCACAAGTAGAAGGTTGCCAACATCAGGTGCGGCCTTGTGACCGGCCTTACGAAGCATTTCGAAATGGTTCGAATCGGACCATGCTATGTGAAGCGGTGAGGTGCGGCTCCTTGTTATGTCCATGATCGGGGCGCCCAGGTCCCCGAGGTCCGCGAAAGAGTATGCCAGCGGTCTGAGGACCTCTGGTCTTGGTGTTAGTTTGAACTGTTACATCACATATCACGGCAAGGGTCCCTTCAGCACCCGCGATCAGGCGCGTCAGGCTATATCCGGACATGTTGTCCGATACGATGTCGAAACCGGTCTTCACGATGCTTCCGTCCGGCATGACAACGGTCATGCTCCTCACATTGTCCCCAGCAGAGCCGTACTTATAGCTCCCGATACCGATACCGTTCGTGGAAATCCATCCTGCCAGAGAGGCACTCGGGAAGCTGCTGGGATACGAACCAAGAAGAAATCCTTTTTCCCAGCATGCATCGTAGACCTGCTTCCATGATGCGCCCGCCTGAGCGGTCACGATCATGTTGACCTCGTCGATCTTGACGACCTTGTTCATCACGGCCGTCATGTCTATCAGTATGCCGCCGTACGCCGGGGTGCTTCCCGCCAGACCCCATGTTGCTGCCCCTCTTGGTGTGATAGGCATGCCCTGGGCCGATGCGATCTTCACGACCTTCTGAACATCCTCCGTGGACCTTGGTCTAACGACAATGTCCGGAATGTTCTTGAAAGCGATCTGGGACTCCTTCGGCAAAGGTGCGAGATCATGACTATAGAGCAATCTTTCGAACTTGCTCGTTTTTACGTTTCTCAGCCCCTATTGCCGACTCGAGCATCTTTACGATTGAACCTTGAAATTTCTCAGAAGTGTCCTCAACGGCTTCCATATGTAGCCTCCATTGAACGATGAACGATTTTTCGACCAGATAGTTTCATTTGGATATATAATCCTCTGCACTCACAAGACCCCCTTTCGATCGGTCATGGACATATGACTGGAGGGATCATCTGTGTAGCATTATACAAATGTGAATAGAATGGGTGGCTCAGGGCTCACAGTTGCGACAGAAGCGATCCCATTGACCATTTAGCTCACCTCGCATAGGATCAATGGGTCCCGTTCCTATCCTTTGCGGGTCATTACCACGAACACCGCTTTGGATTTAGATGTATATCGACGGTCGACAGCCTCATTATCAGACGCGATATATACCGTCACCATGACGGACAGGGACCATATAAGGTGCTCGCTCCATTGTTTAACGGAGTTGTCGCCTTATTGTTGCTTCAGTTGCATTCCGCCCCTGAGCAAGTTTTACTACGTTACCTATTGTATTTATAGATAAGGGGGTACCATGGACATCATCGTACCCGTCCCTCTTCGCAGAACATCTGGTCCAAGCTCCTTGCAGCGTTCTTGGTCAAAAAGTGAAGGTGGGAGGAGCAATGACAATCCGACGACCCGAACCCCCGGACGACCGTTCGCGAACCTTCTATGCCCTCGACCGATCGGTTCAGCCGACATTCTTCTTTCAGATGGCTAGGGAAGATTATCGCCTCCCTCTCGGACGAAAATCTTATCAGATGGTCGATATGCCAATGCATCTTCTTATCATCAGAAAGATGTCGTCCTACCCTCGCCATCAAACCTCCCATGGCAGAGCCCACATAAGCGTATCTACCAGAAAGGAAATGAAAGGTCCCTAATCGCCCGACCTTGACGTCGACGTCCCGATGGAGAGTAAAAAGTAGTATGTATGCACCGTTCAACCTGGCTCCTTCATCACAAGGACCATCCGTTCCACGTTCGGCCGTCATACCGTATGCTCCGAAGTGATCGTGCTCCGGATCACTGCTCTTTTCCCAGATCAGAGGATCTTCGTCCCTTGTCCTGGTCCGCGACCTCTGACATCGTTTTGATCTTGATCAGGGTGCTCCCTCCCAACCTGGAATCCGATATGGTGGCTATGTCCCCAAGCTTATGTCCGTAGACCTCGACCCTAGCGATCTGGTCCTTCCATTCGGAATATGGGATCTTTACTCGTAGACCGTCGAGATGAAGGACCACTGGCGCGGGACGAAGGCTCGTTCTGACCGGCTCTAGTTCGGACACGCGGTCCTTGACCTCAGCGGGGTGCACGAAGAGGGGGTCCTCGTCCAATTCCCTCTTCTTTCCTTTTATCGTCCCTTCGACCGCATCGGTGATCTCGTCCAATTTGAGTATCCTCCTCTTCCCTTCTCATCCGCTCGACCTTTCGCCCGACACCACATACGAGCGCTTCGCAGTTAGGTAGCTTCCCTATCTCAGGTCCGCATACGACCGTAACAGGTACCTGGATGTTCTCGAACAGCTTGAACTTATGATCTAAAATGCAATCCTTGAAGTTCCCAAGAACGAAAACGGCCGCATCGTATTCATCGATCACCGCCCTCTCGTCGGCGGAGATCTGGGAAGACCTTCTGCCCCTTCCTCGGGCCAGACCCATCACTATCGTGATCGCGCCCATCCTCCTGAGCTGCTCAGCTATATCGCATGTTGGATGCGGCATGTGGTGCCTTGCGAGGGTCGGCGCGACAACAGCTATCTCTGCCCCGGCGAGGGGAACTTCGACGATCTTTCCTCCGAGCTCTCTCGTCTTCTCTTCGATCGTCACCCTTTCCTCTTCTGGGATCGCCAGAGTGACGGTGATCTGGACCTGTATCTGGGTCTTCTGGATCACGAACCCTCCGATGTCCTCTACCAGTTCATAGAGCTCGTTGATCTTATAGACACCGCCGTCGAACATCAGGACCTCGTACATCAGGTCGCCTCCATCATTAGTTGTTCATCCTCGGCGACCTTGATCCACTCGTCCTTCATATCGTGCTCGGTCCCGATAACGGTCATCGCCTTGTCAGAAACGATGGTGTGCCTGACCTTGAATCCTTCGGGAAAGATCCTCCAGACCGCATCCAGGATCTTTCTCCTTAGTTCTTCTCCAGGATCGACCTCCAAGGCAGATAGCTCGTCCGAACCGACACCTTTCACCAATATCTCGAACCTTGTGAGCTGATCTATCCTATCCCTTCCATAGTTCGACCAGAGAAGGGAGAGCAATGCAGGGGCATAGGATTCGTCCGTGATCATCAGCATGGTCCCTCTCGGACTTTCGTCGAGGTGGGCCACCTCAGGGACCTTTATCGCACTTCTTGCCTTCCCCAACCTCATAGATATCATAAAGTATGGTTCTTCTGGCTCCATGACGATCCTGAAACGTTCCACAAGGCGCGAGACCCCGAGGTCCGTCATGATCTGCTTGAACAGTACTTCGTAGCTTTCGAGGCCGTACGCTTCAGATCCTTCGTTGCTCATCAGTGCCCCTCTAGGAAACCAGATGCCAAGAGGGCCGCCCCCGCGGCCCCGATGTACTGTGAGTTCTGTGGGATGATGGGCCTGTTCCCCAAAATATCCCCCATGGCCCTCACGAGCCCGCTGATCAGCGAGGTCCCCCCGACCTCGATGATCGGCTGTCTGATATCTATCTCCTGTAGCTGCTGTTCGAACACCTGTTCAGCAACGCTATGACATGCCGCGGCGGCAACATCCTCCATCGTGCTTCCCCCGGCCAATGATGTGACCAGGTCCTGGGTACCGAAGACCGAACAATAAGAGTTCATCCTCACCTTGGAGAAATCTCCCTTGTCGGCGAGCGCTCCCAGTTCTGTGATGTCCACCTTGAGACGCTTCGATACCGTCTCTAGGAAACGCCCAGATGCTCCGGCGCATATGCCGCCCATGGTAAAATTGTCAGGAATTCCATCCCTGACCGTGATCGCTTTGTTGTCCATGCCGCCTATGTCTATGATGGTGGCCTCGCCCTTTTGCCTGTCGGCGAGCCAAACAGCGCCTTTCGAGTTGACGGTCAGCTCTTCCTGGATCAATTTTGCGTTGAACTTCTTACCGATAAGGAACCGCCCATATCCAGTGACACCTATGCCTTCGATCTCGTTCCTGGTGACCCCGGCCTCCTTCAGAGCTTGATCATAGACCTCTTCGGCTGTCCCGATGACCTCGCCAGTGGGGGTCCAGGCCTTTCCGATTATCTTGTTGTCCCTTAGGATCATGACCTTCGTGGTAGATGAACCCGAATCGATGCCGGCCGTGAGCCCCACTTGTCTTTCTCTCGCCAGCAGCTCCTTCTTTTCAACGATCGTGACCAGGGCCTCCATCCTGGTAAGTAGCTGAGCTGCCTTCAGACGTTCTGTGAACGAGTAAGTGACCACGGGGAGACGTGAATGCTCCTGGATGAACCTTCTGATCTCGTTCCTTACCAATGCCCCCTCGGCGCACCTGAAACATGTAGCTATGAAGACCGCATCAGCATCATAATGCCCTTGTACAAGCCTCAGTGCTCTGGCGATCATCAAACGTAGCTGGGGGCTCGCCGGATCGAAACCGAACTCGTCCACCGCTCTATCAATGTCATCGAAATCGACATCGGGATAGACCATCTTTCCTCCAACGCGTGTTGCGGCGTTCTCGATCTCTGACTGCACACCGCTATATTCGGTCCCGCAGGACAATTGCGCGATCTTGATGGTCATTTGAGCCCCTCCAAGAACTTCTTGATCTTTGACACCATGATCTTGGCCTCTTCCTCATCCCTAGGATAGTCGACCTCAAGTGTGGGAACGTGCTTTTTCCTTACCAAGTACATCAACATGAGATTGGTCCGCTGGCAACCCACACAACCGAACGCGTATGGCATATCTTTCATGATGATAGCTGCCTCGGCCTCGTCCACCATCGGCCCCCATATTGCAAGTCTTCCCCGGACCCCGGAAGGCACTTCGATCCCAGCGTACTTTAGACCCTTCATGATGTCCGCCTGCGAGATGTTCAGTGGAGGGGCCTCTATCTCCTTGTCGGTTATTTTGTCTCTCAGGGCGCCCATGACGCTAAGCGGTTGATGCCCGAACCGCTCGACCAGATCATATAGGATCAGACTATTTGGTGGAACTATGAAGACCTTCATTTGGTCACTTCCGTGATTATTTCCTTGAGCTTATCTACCGGGACCCTCTGTTTCTTTGGCCTTTCTTTGCATTCTTCTCCGCGATCGGCAGCGCAAAGGGCCTTATCGATGATGGACAGGTCCTGCCATTCCTTCTCTAATTGAGCGAACCCAGGTTTCGATCCATGATGCGCGCGGCATCTCCTCTCATCACCGATGGGAAAACCCCTTATCTTGGAAAAGATGCGGTTCGGATCTAGCTTCCTGACCTCTGCGAGGACCTTTCGGACATCATCTCTTTTTCCTTCGATATTGGCCCCGTAGCATGTCTCCTTGATAGTGATCGGTATCCCCAGATTGTGTATGAACATGGTTATCTGGTCGGGTGTCAGCTCTGATGTGGGAGCGATGACTATCATTCTTGTTTCAGTATCCTTGTCCGTGGTCCCCCCTCCTTTTTGGTGGTCTTCTTTCTAGGTCCGGTCGCCTTTTTCGGCCCCACTTCACCCTTCTTGGCAGATCCTTCTTGATATTCTTTTCACCTGCCCTTGTGGTCTTTCCCTTTCCCGGTGGACGAACCCCTTTAGAGGCTGGACCCTTCATCTTTGTCTCTCTAAGATAGACGATGTCCCCGTCCTTGACGTCCTTGAGCATCGCTTCCAGTCCGCTCACGATCGTTCCAGCGATATTGGTCCCATATCTCTCTTCGCCAGTAGGTCCGAACTCCGGGCTCGCTTGTAGTCTGATGCCTATCGATCCCCTGTTGGGACTGTGACATGTTCGTGACCGCTACCTGCCCTGCCACGGACTCGGTGTCGAAGGTCTTCTCCGGAAGAAGCACTGACGCCTCTTTGGATCGCCGACGAAAGTGATCATGGGCATGTCAGGATATGTGAAGAAGACCTTCATTGTCCCGATCTTCTTGTGGTCAAGACCTGTCATTTTTCTGACATAATTGACCGTCTTCGGAGAGCTCGCATCGTCGAACTGCCAATCGCTTATCTTTTCCGCGTCCACACCGAACGTTTCGATCTGCTGAGCATCATTTATCTCCATCGTCAGCTCAGGTTCTTGTTCCGAAACGATGGCATCATCTCCCGTGAGACCTGTCCGGGATTGACCCAGGCCATGCAGGGCGAGGAACTCGCCGGCCTCCTTCTGTGTCATACCGATGGTAAGGATCCGTTCAGGACGAGATATCAATGTTAGCTTCGATCCCCTGGGAGATAATTGCAATAGTTCCTTTCCTTTGGTGATCTTCCCTACATGATTATGGGAGGGGGAGAGCTGCCTCCTTTTCCTGTACAGATATATCCTTCCGGAGCCCCCTCCATCATGTCTAACGGTTACATCACCTTCTTCACGGACCACATTGAGCTCCGGGACCAGAGATACCTCGATCCTGTCCGAGCAGGCGGAGTATGTTGCCGTCCGGTCCGTCAGGGTTATGATCGCTTGTTCGGTGACGACCAGGAACTGCTCACAACTTACCGGGGATCTCCTGTCCAGGTCGACCTCCAAATATGTCTCTATCGACATTCCCTCTTCGACCAAAGTGCTCAGGTCGTTAGTTATCGAAGAGTTCTTCTCAGAGATCTTCCAGGAGCACGGGTCGTATCTCCAGGATCTTGTCCCCTTCCTGTATCGAGGCCAAGATGTGCCGGCCTCTGGTTATACGCCCGATCTTCCCTTCTTTTATCCCGTATTGCCCCTGATGATCGACCTGCGCGGTCATCATATAGGTCGTCCGATTATCAAAACCACCCAATGCAAAGAAACAATCATACTTTTGAAAATCATAAGAGCCTCTATCAACTTCAAGATCTGATTGGAAGGACCCCATTGCTAGGACCTTCATGGTCTTCCATCGAACATTAACACCTACCAGCTGTGGGATAAGGTCCCTCCATTTCGTTGCGAACACCGAATCGTTGAGCCGTACCACCATGGTACCCCTGCTCGTCACCAGTTCGTATTCGCTGGTGCGCTGCTGGGTCTTGCCCGAAGGTCTTATTACCGCGATGTACGAACCGTCCTTATAGGGCTGACCTTTGACGACGTCGGACAGCTTACTTCCCTCGGCGACCTCGATCTCTTCATCATTAACTCTTATCAACATCTGGTCATCTATGTTAACAACTATTTCATTCAAATAACTTATTGCCTAGACGATCGTGTTATATTCTCACGATAAGCTCATCGACCGTTCACGGGCCGAGCGGGGCCGGGTCACAAAGGGTTGCCTGATAAGAACGGTCTTTTTCTTTTATGATGTTCTGCAGATGAAGCTCATTCGGCGGTCAGAACTTCTCGTTCGGGCGCCAGGTCCTGTTTGATCGATGTTCTTTCATATGGCGTCCCAAGATTTCTCTTTATCTTAGAAACTATCTCGTCCAACTTTGTCTGTTCCGCGGTCGTTCCTCTTACTACCCCTGTCACGATGTCCATGATGATACCCCTTGTGGCCATGTCCTCCTGACGTGGCATCACCAGTCTGGTCTTCACCCCGATCCTTGCAAAATCCTCAAAGTCGACCGGCGCCTGACAAACGATGACAGAAGGAAAGATCGACGTTCCTTAGGATGAGCCTTGCCTTGTAAATGATATGGGTCCGAACATTTCCCAGATGGATCAGAGCGACCTTGAACTGCTGGATCCGATCGATCTCGATCTGATCAAGACCGAATATGGATCCTGTGCTAACATCTGGAGCGTCCGCAGGGACGCCGGAACCGGCGTTTATCACTATGACGCTCGTATCGATCCCTTCCTCCCTCAGAGCATAAGTGATCTCACAGACGGGTTTGGTGATGTGCCTTTTTCCAGGGCCCATGGCGACCGCAACGACGTCCCTTCCGCTCTCTGAGATTGTCGCCCTTTGCGCCATTCCTCCGCCAACACCGAGCCCTCTTGACTCACGGCACTCTACGAAGCTCATGTGACGTCCTATCCTGTCCTTCATGCCGCTCCGCTCCCGCCCATCATCTCGTTCAGTTCCTGCTCACCGAACGCCTTTGTCACACTTTTCGGATCTCCCACCGCAGCGATCTTTCCATCCTTCATGAATATCGCCCTATCACAGCAATTGATCACGAAATCCATGTCATGGCTGACGACCAGGAACGTCTCCCCCAGCTCCTTCCTGGCGTTCAGGACCGATCTTAGCCACCGATACCTTCGTGATGGGGTCCATGGTCCCGGTAGGTTCGTCCAGGATGATCAATCTTGGTTCGCGGATCATCACCTGTGCGAGCGCCACCCTTTGTTTCTCGCCCACGCTGAGCATTTCTGGATATGCATAGAGGATCCGGTCGACATCCTGCCTTGTGAACCCGACCCCGGTCAGGACCTGGATAGCTTTCATTTTCGCCAGTTCGGCCGGGAGATTTATCCCGATGCACACCGTAAGGTTCCGTAGGATGGTATCGAAGGGATATAGACTGAACTCCTGGTGCAGGATGCCGATGTACTGGGTCGCTCTTCCACGCCCCATCGGTCCGCATTCGGACATGTCGACCCAATCCTCGCCCACACGCATCTCGAGCTTTCCCTCCGAAGCGGTTCCTAGACCTGCGATCAACCTCGACAATGTCGTCTTTCCAGCTCCGCTTATACCAACGATACCGAGGATCTCTTTCTCACCGATCTCCAGGGAGACCCCGTCCACCGCTTTGACGACCCCGCGATTGATCGAATAATAGTATTTCTTTACATCTTGGACCTTCACCATGGCCATACCAAGTTCGACATGCTCCTCTTGCTTTGGCTCGAACCCGACCATGAACTCCGTTGTGACATCCTTCGGTGCCCCTATCTTCAGCATCTCACCCGATTCGAGCCATATGGCCTTATCGGCAAGACTGTTGATCGCTTTTGGCCAATGCGAGGTCACCACCATTGCCATTTTCTTTGATCTTACGGCAGATACCAGAGCGTTATGGACGATCTCAGCCGTCTGCGGATCCAGGGTTCCAGTTGGCTCGTCCGCCAGGAACAAAATGGGGTCCCTTGCAAGTTGTCTCGCAAGAACGCATCTCTGCTTTTCTCCACCGGAGAGGTCCCGAGCTATGTGGGTCACTCGATGAGTGAGATTGACCATCTTGAGAAGTTCGAGCGCTTTTTCGATCTTCTCTTTCTCATCCATCTCGTCCCCCAGGGCCTCGAATATGTTCTCGATGACGGTCATGTCCCCGAAGAGCGCGAAGGTCCTTTGAAGCATAATGGCGATCATTTTTCTTATCTGGTTTTTCAGAGGGTCCTCATCTTTCAGCCCCCAGAAATCCACCGCTATGACCTTCATCTCCTTCCCGCATTTCCCGCACTTATTACCTGGGAATGGTAGAGTCCACCCAGCCGCATGCCTTGCAGGAATTGAAAGTGTATTCCACATTGCCTTGGTCAGGCCGATACTCTGGGCTCCCTCTTAACATATTGATCAGGACAGATTTTCCCGCCCCGCTCCGGCCTATCAGACCGAGTATCTCACCGGAGGATATGGTCGCGCTCACATCTCTTAGAACATAATTACCGTCGAACTTCTTGCTGACATTAGTAATGGCAACCAATGGTTTGGAGCCCTCGGTCATATGGGAACAGGTTACGATATTAACGCTATTAAAGTTTTTCACGCCAAGGTCATTGTCAGCAAGTTTGTGAACCCCGCTCTTTGAGATCGTAAAGATGATGATGATTGCTTGTTCATATCGTTCTAGCGTTCGGGAATATTTTCCTTATGGATCATCTCATAGGAACTTGATAAGTTCGGACATATTTTCGATCGACCTGAAGAAAAAGGACCACATGACGATGAATAAAAATATTTATACGCTGGATGGAATATCCATCCAATAACATGGCTCTCATGTTCCCTGCTTATGGTAATGGGGGCCCAAGCCCCCAGTTCTCGCTGTATCATGTTTGGAAAGCATATGACGTCATCAATTCCAAAGGCCCCATAGGAAGGAAGGCGCTCTCCCAAGCCTTGAATCTGGGGGAGGGCAGTACCAGGACCATTCTTGACAAGATGCTTAGGGAAGGTTACGTTGAGAACACTCGTTCGGGGGCCATGCTCACCGAAAAAGGAAGGAGATTGTTCAAGACCACGGGCATAACCGCGGCAAAGGTAATGATAGATGATCTTACCATAGCTCAGAAGGACTTTGCGGTACACATTAGAGGCATGGCAGAAAAAATAAAGGACGGACAGGAACAACGGGATCTCGCTGTCAGGAACGGTGCGACCGGCGCGAACAACGTTCGTTTATATTGATGGAAAATTGATCTTCCCCGATAGCCGTATCGTCCCAGAGCAAAGAAAACTCTTACAACTAAGGGAGGCGTTCGTACTGGCCGAGGGTGATGTGGTCATCATCGGATCCTCCAATTCCTATGAGGCGGCTGAAAAAGGCGCCATTACCGCAGCGCTCTCTCTGACCGAGGAGGGGGGAACGTCATGGGGGGCCGATCCGCCGATCGTCCGGGACAACATGGGAATAGAGGACATGCAATCGATAGCCCTAGCGGTCCATGAACTGGTCGGAAGATTACCGGTCACTATGAAGAGCAAGAACAGCCAGGGGGTCAGATGTGAGGAGGGCGAGGTCATCGATTACAATTATTACGGACCGATCCTTGAAGAGGTCATAAAGAAAGGTAAGGTTGTGAGAAGGACCCCACAGACCGGACCATATAGAGGTGTTCCTGTGGTCGTCGTGCCTATGTTCAAGAACGGGGAAGCGATAGCGGCCTTTGGTATAGTAGATATTACGCACGAAGGGGTCTTCGGAATGATAAGTAAGATGAGGAAAGAACAGAACAGGTGAACATCTTCCGATCACGATATATTCCAGGAAATGATTATTAGCATGAAGTGCGGATTCGACCGCATGTCTTCGGAAGAGACGGATACCAAGACGGTCCTTTGTGTTGACCCAGGCGTTTGCAGGCTAAAAAGCAAGATCGTAGCAAGAAAGGGTGATGGGAACATCTCCTTCGAGATCATCAGCGATTGCCCACATGTGACCGAGCTGGGAAAGGAACTGGCCGAGGGCATCGGGGTTCTAGAAGCTTTGGCGATGCCGTACACTTCCAATCCTGTATATATGAAGGCGGGCAAAGCGTTGCCCCATTCGGCCTGCCCCGTTCCATCAGCCGTTATCAAAGCTGCCGAGGTCGAGAGCGGCATGGGCCTTAAGAGACCGGTCAAGTTCGAGTTCGAATCCTGAGCCGGTGAACCGCCCCGTTCTTTCGGGCGGAGCTTCGAACATCGTATATCGACCTACAGAACGCGCTCGATATAGATGGAGATCGCCCCCTCGGAAGAACGGTCGGCTTGTTCCAGCAAATGCTGTTGGCCTCAGGCCTGCGCGGATTCCACCAGTGCCGGGGATCTCCGCTCACCGATCTAAGGGGTCGGCCCTTCGCCCAGGGCCTCATCTATTTTTGGGGACCAGATGACGGAGGACGGCCCCCCTAGGTACATGGCGACCAACATCGCCTCTCTGATTCTCATCTACCGTCGCACCCAGCTCTTTTGCCCTTTTTGACCATGTTTCCATACACTCCTCGCATTTCAAGAAGCATGTCAAGCTGACCGCCATCAGGGCTTTTTCTTTTGCGGTCAATGCGCCATCCTTGAAGACCTCGTGCTTCAACCTGTACAACGCCTTGACCGCCTCAGGCTGCTGCTTGGCTATAAGAGTTAAGCTCATATCAATAGATCACTTGCCATCGATATAAAATCTATTTCGCTCCTCACCATGTCCGACGCCAACTTCTTTGCCTCTCCTATGAGCGGACACGTTTTGCCTGGTGGTCGTTGTGATACGCTCCGTTATGATGCGGTGGGTCGACCTTTTCCTCGAAAGCGAGAAGCTTTTTCCGTTCGCAAAAGTTATTACATCTTATGGCATAACTCCGTTCACCATGCCTCGAATGAGCGATATCTTAGAAATGCTGTCAAAAATGAAAGGGTCCCTCCACGTTTTCGAGGTCCAACCAGGGGCAAGAAAGGAGATAGTCAATATCGAGCGGTCCGTTAAGGGTTCTATCGGGCTACGTGTTGTGAACCAAGGTCTTGAAGAGTGCCTGACCAGACAGCATGTCATATGCATAATCAAGAACAAGTCGTTCCGTCCCCCACCAGAACCGACCGTGCTTCTCGTAACAGGTGATGGCGTTCGTTTGGGAGAAGAGGTACTTCCTGGGGACAGAAAGAGGTTCGAGAACAGGCCAGAGGTCGTCTTCCTCTCTGAGGACTTTGTTGTATACACCGATCGGATGGGTACGGAGAGGGAGTATTTCTTAATGCCTCCGGTCTCTTTCCCAGAGGTCGCTGCGATAGAGGGAGTTAGCAATGTCGTCAGTTGCTCTCCGTCCCCTCCCTCCGATATGAAGCTGAGAGAGGTCCATGGCGTGGATGATGACCCGAAGCTCGCTAGCATCCTTATAGGGTTCGATTGCGGTACGCTCGAACCTTGATATTTTACCTAGAAATTTTCTTTGCTGATCGAAGACAGAGGAATCTTTCGATGGATCGCTGACATTGTCGATCCTAACATCTACAATGTATCATTTTCAAATACGAAAAAATGTGAAGGAAGGGGTTTGTTTCGGTCTAGGACCCGACTTAACCAGCCCCAGAAGGTGTTATTCGCCTAACGGTCTCTTCGACCTCCTTGATCGAATCCCTTAGACGCTCGACCTCCTGGATCTGGTCATCCACGGTCTTCTCACGCATGTTGGTGGCTTCGCTATATTCTTTCTCGGTGGCAGGTTCGATCGTGGACATATCGTAGTATAGATCGGTGGTGTCAAGGAGGATCCATGTCACCCCGTTATCTTCCTTTACGTCCAGTACCTTACCTATCGTTCCGGTGTTCCGATATTTAGCGAAGTCACCTTTTTGCATGTTCTATCACTGAGCCGGGATTATGAGGGTTCTCTCACCCGCAGGGACGAATTCCCTGAGCGCACCGCGGCCGATCTCCTTCGTGATGTTCGCGAAGTCGAACGGTAGGTTCTTGTCCGCGAAGGCGACCTTGATCAGCGGGTTGCATGCGAACGCATCGCCTCTGGCCGCGTGAGCGGCAGCAGCGATACCTGCGTAGCCACATAGGTGACCGACGTTCATCGCATAGTTCGGGTAGTTCGGACCCCTCAGTTCAAAGGGCAGGCCTTCATCGCTCCTGTAAGAGAACGAGTTGGCCGAGCCGCATTGGTCCTGCAGGTCATATCCATAGAACCCGAGCCTTCCGGTCCTTTCCTTGTGGTACAGCATGCATTGGTACCATCCGTTAACACCGAAGTCAGCATTTCCGGTGGCCATTGCACAAGCGATACCTGTGGCAGCCGCCGAAACGGTCGCTCTCTGGGAACCACCGAAGTGCGTCTCCATCGCGGCCGGGTATTTCTCATACTGCTCAAGTGCGTAGGACGCTACCTCTGGACCCAATTTCTCCAACAGCTCCATGGATGGCTTGCTCTTTGTCAGGCCGCCATACTTGGATTTGATGAGGTCCTGGGCCCAATAGACGTAGTCCTCAAGGATGTCATCGGTGTAAGCCGAGGTCGCATACTGGGTGAACCCGACACCGCCGGACATGTACGAACCGAGGTAGATCTGGTCGAAGATGATCGCACCGAGAGCAACGGTCTCAAGCGCCCATCTGGCCGGGTCGTCCGCGTTGGTTCTGTTCGACTGTACCATATCAGCTAGGAACCCGAACGGTATTCCACCTGGCTCGTTCGGACCTCTCGCCCTCCTGGCGGGCATCATGGTACCCATCTCAACGACCGATGCATGCTTTGCGGCATAGGCAAAGTCCGCGATAGCGGCCTCACCTGCAGCAAGCCTGTAGGCGCTGATGAAGGACATCGAGATCTGCATGGCGCTCCATCTGGACATCGTACCACCGTCGCAGACCCTTCCGATGATGGTCGGACAGCGAACTACCTGCCATAGGGACTTACCAACGGCCTCGTTCAGCTGCTTTGCCTGGTCCTTCGGGAACTCCTTGTTTATGTCGATCACGAAGCGTCTGTCGATCTTGCTGATGAGCTCAGCGTCACCAGAGAAGACCTTGACGTAACAGTCGGCCGTGAGCGCAGGGCTGCATTCGGCCATGTGCTCTTGAACGACGGCTCCGCCTGGCATTGCATGGTTCACGACCTCGAGATAGTGGTTTATGGTCTCGGGTGTGACCTCCTTTCCAAGTCTCTTCTCGATGACGTTGTGGGCAGTGTCAAGACCAACGATGACGGTCCTGCGGATATCGTCCCATGCCTGCTGGATAGCGGCGTTGTTGACGAAGTGCAGGTCATCGGCCTCAGCGTACATGTCCGCATGAGAGAGCTTGTATGGCATCAGTACCCTCTGTCCGAGCGGGACACCGATATCCTGGTTGTATCCCGGGATGCCACGGGCCTTGGCGACCTTGTTCGCCTGCTCGACCCATTCCCTCTTCCTCTTGGACTGCTTCCAGCCACCAAAGGTATAGTAGTGGGTGTGTACGTCGGTCGGGTCTTCCTTGAACTTCTTCTTCATGGCGTCCATGAAGAGCTTTTCCTTTGCCTTTGCCATCGTTTACTCCCCCTTCAATGCATAGGCCTGGTATCCTGCCAGTGTCCTTAACCTGTGGATCCTCAGAAGCATGGCCATAACCTCAGGGTCGTTCCTCATGTCCACACCATCTGCCCTGAAGATCGAGGTCATCTTCTTTAGGTCCGCCTCTGGTATCGGCTTGCCGACGGATATCGGCTTGTCGAGCGGCAGCGCGACCTGGTCCTTTACATACTCGACCTCTCCCTTCTTGGCGTTCCAGCGGTACCTCTGCCATGCATCGAACATCAGGCCGTTCTCGTCAAGCCTGCATGCGTGTCCATGGACGGTGGCACCCCTGATCCCGGTCCTTGCTGGGTCAAAGGTCTCGTTGTCGATGTACTCCTTCGCGATCTTTTCCAGGTCCCTTTCCCTCATTTCGATGATCTGCCTTCCAGAGAGGGTACCTGTGTCGATACCTCTTATCCTGGACATGTACATCCAGGCCCTCTGATATGGCGCAATCGGGGCGAAATAGACGGAGTCGGTGAACTGGATATACCTGATCCTGTCTCCCTTCTTGGCGCCTTCGATCGGCACGACCAACTTTCTGATC
>CAVUGW010000052.1:0-37781 GCA_963741025.1 Methanomassiliicoccaceae archaeon | reverse complement strand
TTGCTGTTGCTGCCACAAACTGAGTACCGTATTGCTATCTGCTGCAGAAAAACGGTAGTTGCTCTCCTCTTATCTGCATATGCATGACCGAAATATTGTTCAGAACGATCACTCTCGGCAACCACTTATCATCGTTCACAGGTGTCTCATTGAGCTCCGTCATAAAGATCCTCATAAGTTTATGCTCTTCCAGTGCTTCCAGGGCAAGTGGACGTATATCATGGTCCCTGGCCACGAAATCATATATGGTCCGCTCCTCCGCGGCCTCATGACGGAGCATTACCGGTATACCTTCACGGAAGGCTTTGGCCCTTCCGTTCGGGTCCACGGGGTCGGCTGTGATCATAGCGTTCAGGATCGTCCCGGCTCCTCATCATGGTCTTGAAGTATTCGCTCTGATATTGGCAACCTATCTCCCTCCTTGTTGTGCAGACCGATCAATATGATCTGCACCTATGTTCGTTAGTTGGGGATCATCGAGTATTACTCATCTTCTATTATGGTCTCCTCATCATCTAAACTTTAACTATTGCTAGCGCGAAGTCCCCCTGGAAAGCTGGGGGTTGGGAGCGAGCGTAGAGAACGACGCAGTAAGGGACTAGACCGGGGTACTTTCGGTCCACCCACAGAAAGACGTTGCATATGCAAGATCAGCTCGTTACAGTTAGGCGAAACGTTACTCGCCTACTGGTTCCGTCCCTATCCGAACAAAGGGAACAATGGAATGTAGGATCGGAACGACCGATCTCAAGATTGCGAATCGCTGACAACTAAGTGCATCCGTATATGTTACGCAAGTTGACCTGATGAAGCAAGAAGCCCCGCCCGCAAGGGCAGGGTAGTTCACTATGCGGAATAACGGGCTGAGCCCGAAAAGTTCGTTCGAATGACGGTCTAGCCCATCATGTCTCTGGCCAGATAGCTACCGATGAGCCCATGACACAAAGGTTTAAATTCATTATCCCTTTTCTCTGACCCAAAGCGGAGGTGGCCCAGCCCGGCAAGGCGTTGGATTGCTAATCCAATGTCCGAAAGGACACGGGGGTTCAAATCCCCCCCTTCGCGCCATTTTCTGGCCAGTATCTCGTTTTGAAGCTCGATCAGGGGGTTTACTTACATAACAGTTTCCTGGCTCGCTGATACTTACAAACCCAAAAACCCGACTTGAAAAGAAGGAGCCAATGAGCAAAACATAGGGGCAGGGGATAATGATACGCCAACCCCACCCCTTAAACTGTTTAACCCATTTAACCAATTAGATATAACCAATTAGATATAACCAATTAGATATTTTATCACTATCTAGCTTTCTCCCAGGGCCCTCGGTCAGATCGAGGGTTAAATTCGGATTAAGGATCTCTAGTGATCATAGCGATGGGGACAGAGCGGGATCTCAAACAACAAAACTGTCTGGCTAGAGCCTGTTTTGAACAGTGTTCCGTTAATATCTCTTGCTTGAGGTTCTCTGAAGAGATAACCTAACGCCTTCTATCTTTTTTTCTTTAACCTTCTTAATCCAATCTGACCTAGAATCACAAGCCGGCAATCTTTAATAACTTGGGTCGATTCAGATGTTAGATCTGGGTTAAAGGGCTAACCTCCTCTAACATCCCATTTGCCGAACGCTTCGATGGGGTGTTCAAGAAGCATCATCCAATAGGATAATGCGCCTTCCCGCTTGGAGAGGCGATGGCTGGAACTTTCTTATGCTACCTCATGCAAAAGATGATGAACGAACGGCCGTCATGCGTTTGATCGGTCACCTGCCAGGGGCAGTGGTCCTCCTCTCAGCTGACGAGTTGCGGGTCAAGTACATGAGCGAGGCTTATAAGGCATATCTCCCAGAGGCGCTCAGGAACGAGGAAGCCATCGGTATTCGTTTTGATGTTTATGTCGCCGATGGTGAGAACAGTAGCTCGGTCGCCATCGCGCGTCGTATATCCGAGAGCGGAGATGGAGAGAGAATAATAGACTACAAGATAAGAAATCGGGATGGCATCGAGTTCTTTGTTGATTGGTCTGGTACCCCCGTAGATAATGGCACCGGGAGATCGGACATGCTTATACAGATGGAGGATGTCACCGAAAGGAAGATGACGGAACGGACACTAAAAGAAAGCGAGGCTCGCTATCGCAGCTTGTTCCAGGACAATTCAGCGGTCTTACTTCTGATTCACCCCGCTAAGGGGGACATCGTCGATGCTAACCAGGCAGCAAGTGAATACTACGGATACGATAGGAGCGACCTCGTTAAAATGAAGATATCCCAGATCAACACGCTGGGCCCTGAGGATGTTAAGAAGGAGATGGGATCATCCGTGGCCGGGGTTAAGAGAAAGTTCGAATTCCAGCATCGTCTCGCTAACGGTGCTGTCCATGAAGTCGAGGTCTATTCGACCCCCATCTCCCTTCTTGGCAAGCTATACTTATATTCGAACGTTCACGACGTGAACGACCGGAAGCAAATGAAGATGGCACTGCAGGAAAGCGAGCTACAATATCGAAGCCTTTTCGATAACACACTAGAGGGGATCGCGGTCCATCAGATCGTTCTTGACCTGAACGGGGTTCCATACGATTATAGGTTCCTTGACATCAACCCGGCGTTCGAGAGGATGACCGGACTGGAACGGACAAAGGTCGTGGGGAAAACGGTTCGGGAGGTGATCCCCACCATCGAGGAAAGCTGGATAGAACGCTACGGGAAGATAGCATTGACCGGAGCTGCAGAACATTTCGAAGAGCACATCGATGCGCTAGGTAAGAAGTTCGAGGTCTTTGCTTACAGGAATGCGCCAAGGCAGTTCACCACGAACTTTAGCGATGTGACCGACCGCAAGCGGATGGAAGAAGCTTTGTTAGAGAATGAAAAGAAGTTCCATGAGATATTCGATCATGCCAACGATGCCATTCACGTTCACGAGACCGACGAGAACGGAGTTCCCGGCCACTTCATCGATGTCAATGAGGTAGCTTGCCATAGGCTCGGCTACACGCGCGAGGAAATGCTCCAGATGCAGCCCTTTGACATTGTCACCGAATATTATGAACCACCGAGGGCAGAGGTGCTTGAGCGCATGAGGGTCAGAGGTCATGCAAGGTTCGAAACGGAGCACCGTCGCAAGGATGGTGGCATCGTGCCGGTAGAGGTCAATGCGCATGTGGTGAAGATGCAAAGCAGATTGGTGACGGTTGCGGTGGTAAGGGACATCACCGAAAAAAAGCGTACGATCAATGCCCTTGAGCTCGCCAATAAGAAGCTTAACCTTCTGTCAAGCATCAACAGGCACGACCTTAACAACCAGCTAGTGACGCTGAACGGTTACCTCACCTTGCTCGAGCTAAATAAGAGGATTCCATTCTGAAGATCGATGAATACCTAAAGAAGGCCGTGGCCTCTGCAATGCGTATCTCAACAACGATGCAGTTCACAAAAGAATACGAGGACATCGGGGTCCGTGCTCCCATTTGGCACGACGCTTGGTGCTCTGATCAAAACCGCTGCTAATGATGTCCAGCTTCAAAATGTCCAGATCATAAATGAGGTCACCCCAGGAACAGAGATCTATGCCGATCCTTTGATCCTGAAGGTGTTCTACAACCTCATCGACAACGCCGTTCGCTATGGCGATACCCTGACCAAGATAGGATTCTCGGTCGAGCATCGCAATGGCAAGGACCTCCTGGCCTGTGAGGACGACGGTGTTGGCATTCCAGCGGAAATGAAGGACAAACTTTTTACACGCGGTTTTGGAAAGAACCACGGTCTCGGGCTATTCCTTTCGCGTGAGATACTCGCGATAACCGGCATAACCATCACCGAGGAGGGCGAACCGGGACATGGGGCTAGATTTGTAATGAACCTATCTTCTGGTGGGCTTCGGGGATCCAGTTCTTCTACCACAGAGATCGCTACGGACAGGTATTAATCCACTTTGTTATCTATCCTGTCGGCCTTTCTCTCCAATACCTTTCTTAGTGTGGAACCAAGATCCTCAATACTAAACGGCTTAGGAACGACACCTTTGAACCCATAATCGTAATAATGGGACATAAGATGATCATTTGAATATCCACTGCAGACGATCGCATCGATGTTCGGGTCCCTCTCTAACAACCGTCTTATGGTTTCTTCCCCCCCAATTCCTCCTGGGACCGTTAGATCGAGTATGACCAGATCGAACTGACCTGCCGTGTTCATCGAAGCCGTGTACTTTTCAATGGCCTCCTTACCATCCTCTGCAAATTCCACTTGGTATCCTAGATACGAGAGGAGCTCTCCCCCGACCTCCCTTATCATCTCCTCATCGTCCATCCACAGTATTCGGCCATGACCAGATATCTCCTCCTCTTTTCTCTCCTCCCTTATCTCACGGTCGGAATAGGAAACGGGAAGAAGTATTGTGAACGTCGTTCCTTTGCCCTGCTCAGAACTGACCAGCATCTTGCCATCATGGTGCATTATAATGGAATGAACGATCGCGAGACCCAGACCCCTTCCGTCCTGTTTCGTCGTGAAGTATGGGTCGAATATCTTGTCCATGATGTTTGCTGGTATTCCGACCCCATTGTCTTTGATGGAGATGCTGATGTATCCTCCTTTATCACATGAGGAAACATCCCCTGTCGATCCATGGTTCTTTACGCAGATGTCGATAGCTCCGCCGTGAGGCATGGCGTCCTTTGCATTGATCACGATATTATTGATAACTTGACCTATCTGTCCCTCATCGGCCTCTATCGGCCATAACCCTGGTTCCACCTCGAGGCGATATTTGACATTTGAACCGGCCAAGGCGATCTTCAACGAATCCAATAGCAACATTTCGACCTGAATGGTCTTTTTTATCGGCTCCCCGCCCTTGGAGAACACCAAAAGCTGCTTCGTCAATGCCCTGGCCTTCTTAGAGGCGTTTTCTGCATCGGATAACCTTTCCAGGACCGTTGTATTACGCGGGTCCATCTTGATCTTGACAAGTGCGATGTTCCCGTCTATCGCTGTCAGGTAATTATTGAAGTCATGAGCGATACCTCCGGCAAGGACCCCGATGGATTCGAGCCGCTGCATCTTGACCATCTCAGCCTCCATCTTTTGATCATTTGTCACATCCCGAAATACCAGTACAACTCCCATGATCGTGCCTTTATCATCCCGGATCGGTGCTCCACTATCTCCCAGCACCCTCTCCGTGCCATTTCTGGAAATAAGTATGGTGTGGTTAGCAAGACCGATTATTCGCCCCAGTCTGAGAACCTTTTCCGCTGGGTTCTCGCATCTCTTCCTTGTTACCTCGTTCACGATGTTGAACACATCCTCGAGAGGTCGGGAAACGGCCTCCCCTTGCTGCCACCCCGTCAATTCTTCGGCAACACCGTTCATTAGAACAATATTTCCATCATTATCGGTCACTATCACGCCGTCTCCGATGCTACGCAAGGTCACGCTCAAACGCTCTTTTTCTTCCTTAAGGGCGTTCTCCATCCTTCTTATATCGGTAACATCTGTGACCAGGGACATAGAACCGCAGTATTTCTGTCCATCATCAAAGATCGGCGAGGCATTGATCATGGTCAGGACCTTCGTCCCATCCCTGCGTACGAACCTCACATCGTACCGCTCCTCCACACCTCTCTTCCTTTGACCGAGGTGCCTCATAACGTACGGGACATCCCCACCATCGACGAACATCATTAGTTGTTTACCAACGACATCCTCGATCTCGTGGTCGAGCATTTTCAGGAAGCGTTCGTTCACATAGGTGACGATCGCGTTGGCGTCGATGACCAGAACACCTTCAGTGGCGATCTTCCAGCAGGTTCCTATATTTTCTTTCGCTCTCTCTAAGTGATGCCTCGAGCTCTTTTCTTTTCGTTATATCTCGACCTATCGCATAGATGACCGATTCGTCCACAACGGGAAAGGCGCTCCAAGCGATCCATTTGAAAGAACCGCTCTTACATCGATAGCGATTCTCGAACCGGAACAGGTCGTTGCCTTCCATAAGGCTGGATAGGGTCTCTCTTGTGGCCTGCCCATCATCGGGATGGACCAGATCGAAGAATGGTCTGTCCATCAGTTCACATTCGTTCCATCCGAGGGTCCGTTCGAAGGCGGGATTGACCTTCTTAAAGTAGCCGTCGAAACCAGCTACACATAGCATATCTATCGAAAGAGAGAAGAAACGATTCTCTTGATCTTCATTATCGTAGGAGCTCATAAACGATCCCAACCTTTATGTTATGATATTAACCTGTTTTTTTAAATCATTATGAATATTAATGAGGTTTCATCAACCTGAACGCTATATGGTTAGATATATTCTCTTTACATCTTGGGAAAATAATAGGTCCATTTCTTGAGCAATTTACCATCATAACGAAACGAACCCTGGTTTTGGTCTCATTCTCTCTCGAAGCGAACACGACCATCATTCAGATAGCACGAGATCATTATAATCAACAGTCCCATCATGTTGAACGCCCAGGGGGAGGGGTTAAAGTAGAATGATCCCATTGGATAAAAGTACCCTTTGTTGTGGGGGTGGAGGCTGGAACGCAGCTATGGTCCGAACAAGGAAAAAGAATGAACAAAGGCCAAGATCCAATGGGCCTGAGCTGGATCCAAATAGGTCAGGGGAGGTCTACCGCTCCCTGTTCGAGAACATCGATGGCTCATTCCAGCTTCTCGATCCGATGTATGATGCCCGCCAGCTTATCGCGCTCGTAATCAGGCCGCCGATCAAAGGCCCCGCGGCAGATACTATCCCTGCAGCCGCACTGACGATCCCAAATGCTTTAGCCCGTGATTCTATCCCGGAGAAGGGGACCGTTGCTAGGATGCAGATCGGCGGGATCAGTAATGACCTCTCTTGATCATTTCGATGAGGTGAGGGTCCCGTAAAGGTTAAAGGTAGCTGGTCAGAACTTAACCCTCATCTTATTTATGATCGTCCAAGCGTCCTTGACCAGCCTTGAACCACCTTGGCGGCGGGAGTATATCGACCAACGAACTTCAACCTGACAGAAGTTTTTGCTTGGCGGTGGCAAAGATCAATACCTGATTCTTCAAATGTTCCTACGATCGCATTCCAGGGATGAACACGAGGGCATAGGTATCGGTCTTGCCATATCAAAGATGATCGTCGAAGGGCATGGCGGTAAGATCTGGATCTAGTCGAAGGAAGGGGAAGGGGCCATATTTTATTTCAAAATACCTGGATGATAGGCCGTCTGATGCCAGGGACGCGCAGTCTCGATCAGCTAACACAGTATTTCTGTTTTCGAACATGAAATGATCGATATAGAATTATATATTGATCTACATCTTTTACTTTTGTGAACGGGAGACCCCCGCGAAAGCTTGAAAATATGCTGTAAGGGAGAACTATATCGCAGGGTACGTACGGGACGACCGGAACGAACGATCATGGACGATCTAGTTCTGCGTTTATCATAGGAGATCATCCAGGCCTGCTGGATGAAGCAAGAGATCTCATCCCCAAAATGAGAGGTAGTTCACATACTTGTTCTTCGGTGCGATGGTCGCCGGACCGTAAGTTGGTCCGGACCATAAGAGATCCGTCTTATATCTTGGGCCTTGGATCCCTGCGATCGAAAATGTTATGGAAAAGATCAAGTCTAGATATCGAATTACGGTCTGAGAACAATGGGCGTATCAAATGTCGTAATGGTCTGCAGGAACTGTGGCCACCGATGGATGGCGGAGGGAAGGGATACTAATGTACCTTGCTGTCCATCATGTAAATCCACCGAATGTAAAGACGCTAACAGTAAAGACGCTAAAAGGTCCTAAATGATCGCTCCATGATGCTTCTAGAATGAGATGTTGTGGTCATTTTCGGCTCAATGATCTAAAAAGAACCATGATCCACCAGATCTAGATCGGAGTTTCGGAGTTGCGTGCGACGACCATGGTTCGGTCCAATATGCCTGGTCCATCAAGCTCCTTTTTCTTTTTTGTCCCCGTGATTTTTTCCCCATCGGTATTGATGTTCGAATCGGGGGCGGTCGTCACTGTAGGTCCGTCCTTGTTGATCCTAGATCCGCCCTTCTTTTTCCTAAAGCGAAATAGAACGATCGCTCCCATGATAACGGCGCAAAATAATGCTATTAGTATAAGCAGATCCAGACCCTCGCCGTTCGCCCGAGAATTTGCCGTACCGAAGGTCACAAGAAGAGGTGCTGAAGGAGCACCCGTGCCGTTGGCGTTAACGGCGACGACCGTAAAGGAATAGGTCTGACCGTAGGTCAGGTCGGTGATGTTCGTTCCGGTCGAGTTCAAAGTTCTTATCGCCTTTCCATCCTGGTAAAGGATATAGTGGCCGATGGCCGAACCCCCTGTGTAGCTAGGGGCGCTCCAGGAAAGGTATATGATCCCCGCGTCGATCGTCGCGGTCGGTCCGTTAGGGGATGTTGGAACAGTACCTAAAGTAGTTGAGGTCTCCCCGTTCCAGGATGGGGTCGAGAAACCTGACGCACCCTGATGATAATAGATCATAAGATCATCCCCGCAACCTTGGGCCCAGCCGATCCCTACCGATGGGGCGTTTCCATCGAATATGACGGTTGCCAATAGAGAACATCCGTAGAACGTGGAGTTCCCGATATATGTGACGTCGACCGGGACCACGATCGAGCTAAGTGATGTGCATCCATAGAACATATCATCACCTAGCGCCGTCAAAGGACCTGGGATGGATATCGAGGTCAGGTTCGAACAAAAAGAGAAGGCATATATGCCGATGGCCGAGACCGATCCGGGAATGGAGATCGATGTTAGGTCCGAACAGTCGTAGAAAGCGTACATCCCGATGTCCGTCGTACCGTTAGCGATGGTCACCGAGGAAAGCGATGAACAGTACCCGAACGCGAAAAGTCCGAAGTCATCTACACCGCTACCGATCGTGACTTTTTTTAGGGATGTGCAATCCAAAAAGGACTGCGCACCGATATATGTGACATTATCTGGTATGGCGATCGACCCAAGCGATGTGCAGTCCGCGAAAGCTGAACCATCGATGAAGGTCAGGTTGTCAGGTAAGTAAACCGAGCTGACATCGGACTGGTTATAGAACGCTTCATATCCAATGCCGGTGACAGGGAGTCCAGAGATACTTTCAGGAATGGTGATGGCTCCACCCGGTCCAACATAGCCCACGATCTCCACCGCCGTCCCATTGCTCGTATAAGAGTACTCAAGACCATCCCTGGTCGTCCCATCATAGGCCGCCGAAACGATCCCTGAGGAAGGACCCATCAACGTAACGGTTGTGATGGATAGAAGTAAAATGCCAACGAGGAACAAGGTCCCGATCCTTCGGTCCATTAGATCCCATCCGTGAGCGTCAAGATGTTCTATCCAGTATAATAACGATGGTATACTGTAACATCGAGCGAAATGTCCCCCGGGTGCATCGGGCCGATCACGGAATGGATCTCAAGAAAGTTGATATCAATAACGGACCGCGCCCCGTTCACCTCGTAACGAGTATGGGTCTTTCTATGGACGATATGAAAGGTCACGAAATCGTTTAATCCAAGTTCGCACATCAAACCCGGATGACCACCACTTCCGCACCGGGTAAGATCATCCTTCTGGGAGAACATGCGGTGGTCTTCGGTAAGCCGGCGGTCGCTCTTGCCATCGATATGCGCGTGAGATGTACCGTTAATGAGGTCGAACGATCGACGGTCAACGGGTCGGAATCTTCAGAGCGTCAACATCCGTACCTAAGAATGGTCCTTTCAGAGCATTGGAACGGGGGACCGGTAGGGATCAACATCGCCTCCAATCTTCCTTCGGGGTCCGGACTTGGTTCATCCGCCGCAGTGACAGTGTCCTTGATCGGGGCGCTGTCAAGGATGAAAGGGGATTTTGTCCCAGAAAAAATGGCCAGAGAGGCGTTCGATGTTGAATCGAAGGTCCAAGGCAGAGCCAGTCCCATAGACACCTCGGTCAGCGTGCACGGACAAGGCGTGCTCATCACTCCCACACCGACTGAGGACCTGCTTTGGGAGATAGATAGAGATATCAGGCACTGGTCGATAAATCATTGCGATGTTCCGGACCTAACCATGGTGGTCGGGTTCACGGGAAAAAAGGCACCGACCGGACCCTTGGTGGCAAGGGTAAGGCGATATGTCGAGCACAGTTCATTTGCAAAGGATATCATCGACGAGATAGGCGAGCTTACGGTCGAGGGCCTTTCCCTGATCAAAAAGAGGGACCTAGTGGGGCTGGGAGAGGTCATGACACGCAACCATAAGCTGTTGGCGATTCTTGGCGTGTCCACCCCGGAGCTTCAGACCCTGATAGATGCAGCAATGCCCTGCTCGTACGGTGCGAAGCTGACCGGGGCTGGAGGCGGGGGAAGCATGATAGCACTTACCGATGAACCTGAAAAGGTCAGTAGAGCTATCAGGAACAGAGGGGGTTCAGCATACATGGTCCATACGGGAGTGGACGGAGTGAGAGTGGAGGAAATGTCCTCCGATCTCAGATGAACTCCTCGAACTCCTTTACCAGTTCCGGATACTTTGTCTTTATGGCGGCCAGCAGATTGTGCACCGACATTTTCTGGATTCCCACTTCAGCCAAGGTCTCAACGATCTTGTCCAGGCTCTCATCGGAAAGCGTGATGAGCTTCTCTTTCGCCATCCAGTTCCTCCAGAGCCGGTTCTCCATCCTGTCCCTCCATCCTTTTTCGTACTCGGACAGGTATCGCATGCTGTAGTCATTGGCCTCTTTTGCCTTTGCCAGGGCCTTACCTGCTATCATGCCGGCAACGCAGCTGTTCGCAATGCCTCCACCGGTTATCGGGTCGATCTGCCTTGCTGAATCTCCAACGAGGATCAGATTATCCATGCTCGTTCTGTCCAACGGAGCACATATGGACACTGCGCCCGAAACGGCCTCAAGGGGCTGGCCCTTGCAGAGCCTCTTGTCCTTTGCAATGAACCGGTCCAGGTAATGCTTCACTTCACCGGGGGCTTTCAGCTTTGAGAGCTGTATCCCAAGACCAACGTTGGCCGTATCCTCGTTCTTAGGGAATATCCATACATAGCCACCCGGTGCGGCGCTACCTAGGATGAACTCGGAATAGTCAGGGTCGATGTCGATGTTGGCCAATCTGTATTGGAAGCAGCTGGTGATGTCTCCCGGTTTGAGACCGGTATCGATCCCCGCCCACCGACCGATCTGCGATTCGAAGCCGTCCGCTCCAACCACGCATCCCGCCCTGATCTCCATAGGCTCCCCATCGGAAATGGCCCTGACCCCGACGATCTTTCCCATATCCTTAATGAGCTCGACCGCTGAGGTCTTCAGCATTACCCTTGTCCCGGCTTTTATGGCATCGTACGCCAAGGCCTTATCGAAGAACACACGATCGACCATGAAGCCGACCTCATCTCCGGCCTGTTTCTCATCTACCAGGAGCGTGTGCCCGGAAGGGGAGACTATCTTCCCTCCTCTCACCTCCCTTGCAACCCACTTTTGGTCTATCTTGATCCCGACCTCAGGCATCCAGGACTTGGAAATGCCCTCCCCGCATCTGACAGGCGATCCTATCTCCTGTCTTTTTTCTATCATCAGGACATCGGCTCCGCCCTTGGCGGCCCATTTTGCGGTCATGCTTCCGGCCGGGCCAGCGCCAACGACGAGGACATCGCAGCTCGAGCGTTTCATGCCTTGGCCTCCATCGTGATCGCCCCGACAGGGCAGACCTTGACACATCTTCCACATTTGTTGCATTCAGCGTTGAACTCGAGGAGAACCTCGTCCAGATATATGGCGTTCTGCGGGCAGCTGCCGACACAGGCACCACAATGATAGCATTTTTGGATAGATACCTTCATCTTAACACCTCAGGTGAACTCTACTCCCTTGACCTTCCTCCACTCCTCCAGAGGAACGGAGAACTTCTTCTCTATCTCGGTCCTGTACGTCGGTCCTCCATTATATGCACAGAACGGGATCAATCCGTCCCGTCAGGGCAGGCATAATGTATAACACATCTCTTGACCCGCTCGATATCATAATTATAGTCGTCCTGGAAATGCATGCCGCTAACGAGGAGCATGTTCCATGAGAACTTTGCCAATCCTTCCTTCGTTTCATTACTGAAGACGTTGTTCATCATCTTAAGGAACTGGGTCGTGCTAAGGCCATCAGGCACCTTATCCTTGATTATGTTCCGCTTGAGTATCATCAGGGCCTTGGCCTTTGCGGGGAACTTTAATGTCGCCCCCTCTGTCCGCTTCGACAGCTCCCACAGCTCAGCGAAGAGGTTCTCCACTGTTGATGAACTGGGTAAGAGGGATGATGTTGTTCTCATCCTTGACGAAAAGATAACTCGCCAGGCCGCAATGGGGATGCGGGGTGAAGGTCACTTTCTGTTGGTCCAGAACGGCCGATACGAAGGCTGAAACAGGTGCGACCACCGGCACGGGGTACCAATCGTCCTTGGTAAGATGACCGAACTGGCTTATCACATCGTTCGCGAGGTCGGGAAGGGTATAGCGTCCTGCCTCCCGCTCCTCTTGATTCGATCCTACCCGTGAAGGCCACAGGTTGGAAGTTCACCCCGCGTACAACATCGGAGTTCTTTACCGCGAACCTGAGAATATCGCCTATCTGGTGATCGTTCAATCCTTTTACGACGGTCGGAACCAGGACGATAGATGGACGATGATTCTCCACCTTTCTGACATTTCTCGATCGCTTTCATCTTAACATCTAGAAGTTTCCTGCCTCTGCTTTTCATGTATATCTCGTCGCTTAATCCATCGAACTGGAGATATATCGTGTTGAGACCGGCCTCCGAACACTTCCTCGCGAAATCGGGGTCCTCCGCCAACTTGAGGCCGTTGGAAGCCATCTGGACCTGTGCGAACTTGAGATCCTTGGCCTTTCTGACCACATCGAAGAACTTGGGATATATCGTGGGTTCCCCTCCCGAGAACTGCACCGCAGTGCATGGTACCGGGCGTTCGTTCCTGAGGTTCTCGAGCATCTTCACGACCTGGTCGTAGGAGGGTTCATAGACATACCCGGCCTGGTTCGCGTTCGCGAAACATATGGGACATTTGAGGTTACAACGATTGGTCAGGTCCAGATTGGCCAATACCGTATGGCTTGTATGCAGATTGCACAATCCACAGTTGTCGGGACAGGTCTTAGCGTTCTGGATCAATGCATTGGAGATACCGACCCCGTCATAGGCGAACCTCTCGGCCTTGAGATATAGGTCCACATCCGACCAGTACACATCGGTGATCCTTCCATGCTCCGGGCAGTCCTTCTCCATCATCACCTTTCCATCGGACTCGAAGATCCTGGCCGGGATAACCTTTTTACATTCTGGACATAATGACTGCGTGCTCTTGGGCAGTCCTTTTTGCAAGGTACTATCTTTTGCGATCATGAGCGTCATCCCCATTGCTGATTAAAAGTGGATAATTTAATACTATTGTAGCATATAGAGCTACAAGACGTATCATGAACATAATGGACATATTGCGCTTGGACGCAGCTGAGATAGATCGGGAAAAGGACGAGATCCTGCGGGTCCTCGGAAGGATAGGCCTTTCGGACTACGAATCAAGGTCATATCTTGCATTAGTGATGCATGGACCATCCACCGCCGATGAGATAGCGGAGCTAGGATTCTATCCCTAGGACCTCGGTCTACAAGGTCCTCACGACCCTAAAAGAGAAAGGATACAGTTACGGTAAAGGAAGGCAGACCAACTGTTTATTCGCCCACGCCTCCCAAAGGGGTGAAGGAGAGGACCGTAGAGGACATAGAAAGGGCTTTTTATAAATTGGAGGTTCTCCAAGGTGTCCTCTCGGACAAGGGGACCCCCCAGCTGGTATATACGATCGAGGGAAAGGAAAGAGTGATAATGAAAATAGGGGAGATGTTGGATCTTGCTAGATCGTACTTCTTGATCTCCAGCCCCTCGTTCCGGGACATCACCACTTCTTTGAACGCGAAGTTCAGGGATGCGATAAGAAGAGGGGTGATGGTCACGATCGTCGCAGAACCGGACGCAAAACTGCCCGAGCAGGTTCAGGTGATCAGAAAATATCGATCTGCTAGCTACTGATGTGATCTCCGATGGGGAGGCAGCGATGATAGCCGCCCCGGACCTGAGCTTATGCGGATTCACGGACAATCCGTTCCTGGCCGCTCATCTTGAGAACTTTATCAATATCTCTTTGGGCCGGAACGAATGATAAAAGATCGTGGCGAGCGAAGCTCCTCGGACCATGGGATCGAAAGGTCAGATCGTACTAACATGGAGACTCTTCTTTTAGACCCGTTCACACTGTAGTATGAGCCATCGGATAAAGATCTCATTCGATGAGTTCTTGTCCCTGCATGTATCCCCTTATGGCTTGAGGTATAGTGATGGTCCCTTCTTTGTTCTGGTAGTTCTCCATGATAGATACCATGACCCTTGGTAGAGCAAGTCCGGACCCGTTCAGAGTGTGAACGAACTCGCTCTTCAGATGAGGTTCGGGTCGGAACTTGATCCTGGCCCTCCTGGCCTGAAAATCGGTAAAACAGGAGCAAGATGAGACCTCCAACCATGCATCTGCACCAGGTGAGTGCGATTCCAGATCGTACGTTTTGGCACTGGCGAACCCCATGTCCGCGGTGCAGAGCAATTGCACCCGGTATGGTAACGCAAGCCCTCTTAGTACGTCCTCGGCGTCGTTGGTTAGTTTCTCCAGCTCATTGAACGAGCCTTCAGGAAACACGAACTTTACCAGTTCGACCTTGTTGAACTCATGTACCCGGATCATACCTCTTGTGTCCGCATTTCGGCCCGCTTCCCTTCTGAACGAAGGAAGATATGCCGTGTAAGCTATCGGGAGGTCCGCTCTTTCCAAGATCTCGTCCTGATGAAGGTTCGTGACGGGTACCTCCGCTGTAGGGTTCAGCCACAGATCGTCCCGTTCGCACCAGTACATGTCATCCTTAAGTTTTGGGTACTGTCCCGTCCCGATCACCGCCTGGCGGTTCACTACGGCAGGTGGAAATATCTCCTTGTAACCCTGTTCGTGATGGAGATCGAGCATGTAATTTATCAAAGCCCTCTCCATTCGGGCACCATCCCCCTTGAGAACGAAGAAACCGCTTCCAGCGATCTTTGCACCTCTGACAAAATCAATGATGTCGAGATCCTCCGCGAGCTCGAAATGTTTCTTCGGTGTGAAATCGAATCTCTTTGGGCTCCCAAAGGTCCTTATGGTCACGTTATCATCACCAGAACTCCCCAAAGGAACGGAAATGTCCGGTAGGTTCGGGATATTGAGCACGATCTCTTCCCTTTTGTTCTCCAGATCGATGATCGATACGTCGATCTGCTTGATCTTTTCCGAGACCTGTTTCATCTCGGCGATGCTGCCCTTCTTCTCATCACCCTGAAGCTTTGGTATCGCCTCTGAAGCGATGTTCCTCTGATGCTTCAGCCTATTACTTTCATCTACCAGTTTACGCCACTCGCCATCTACTTTCAGGAATTCGTTCAGCAGTTCTTCTGGATAGTTCCTGTTGCGCAAGGACGCTCTAATTAGCTCCGGGTTCTTCCTGATGAGTTCGGTGTCTAGCAGCCCAGTCACCTGGCCTGCTCTAATGTGTTATCCCCTCTAAAATCCTTCCCTTTGGCAAGATCAAGCTTCTTCTGGGACCCGACCCAACGTTTCTCATGATAGTATCGATGCGATGGATACCGATCTGCGATCTCGACATTTACCGTTCCATTTTTCCAGCGGGACAATTTATATGGGATCGGTTGAACTCTAATCTGGGGATAATGAATGATCGTTGCTATCGATCAGGTGGAACACGATAGGGCGGAGAAGAACCTAAAGAGGTTCGAAGAAATGGAGTTCGAGGCCTGGAACAGGAGAGCCTGGGACCACTTCGATGAAATGCATGCAGAAGCATACTTCGAGACGTTGCATGGATTGCTTCAAATTATGCCGGACGCTCGGATCGATTCGCACCCGATCAAGATCGGACAGGGGGACTGGACCATTGTCGTCGTTATCATAAGCGGGACGCTTCCTAACGGCAAGAAGTTCACCGGTCAGATCTGTAGCTTGATGCGCTGGAAAGATGAGCGTGTCGTAGAAGAACACACTTCTTTAGGGACACAGGCCCTCTGATGTTTTCCTCGGTCGATAAGAAAGCGGATGAATCCAGGTGAAGCGGGTCACCACTCCATATCACTGACTGGTCAATGGGACAAAGGGCCTAAGTTATTGCAGAGAAACCTCCGATCTTGGAGGTCCGACCCGATCTTCTTTAACTATTGCGAGCGAGAAGTCCCTCTGTGCCAGCTGGTTGGAGCAAGAAGCTCCGCCCGCAAGGGCCGGGGTAGTTCACGTCAAAGGGTTTTCTTGGCCATTGACCTCCCGTCCGAAAGTTCCGGGTTCCCCGACGCATCTTTCATTTTACGTGACATAAGGAAGATGCTCACGGGAGACGAAGATGCCTCGAAGGACATCGCTCGTCAATACCATATGATGGATCAAGGAGCTAGCGCTTTTTTATTCGCCAGCTTTATAAAGGGACGTACGTCACGGAAAAAAAAATTATCTGGTGTTTTTTTCGTATATTTGGCGATCTGCCATCTGCGATGCTCCTGACCTGACCCTCAGGACCACTCTATCTCGACCTTTATCATATCCGGTGTCTTTCCCTCGAAGGCGGACTTCTGGACGTACAAAGTACCTATGATCGGCGTTGCAGCTTCATCCTTCGTGACCTCCATGAACCTGAAGGTGTTCTTCGTCGCCTTCTCGAACTTCATACTGATCTCGGTCTTCATCTGATCATCTCAGATCCCTATCGGACCTCATAATATTTGATATTATGATCGAACTTCGAGAGATCGTTGACCTGCCTTCTCGATGATGCTGATTTTGGTCGATGCGGATGGGAGGGATATCCAATGTCGTTGTGACCTCTTGATGGTCCCGGGTCAACGATGGTCTTTGGGCGGCCCTTATTCCTTGGGCTAGGTCCGTCGATCCCCCTTCCCGAAGAGCGGACAAGGATCGCTGGACGACCATAAGGAAAGACTATATATGTGTATAATCTTCTCAAAAACAGATGTCCGTCCATATAATACCTGGAACGGGGTTTAATTCTAATTCGTTTATTTTGTTAGGCGAAGACCCTATTCTCGTAGATACCGGGACAGGGTCTAACATAACCGCACTGAAAGGGAAAATATCGAAGGTGATCGATATCGACTCCTTGCATACGATCATACTGACACATAGACATTTTGATCATATCGGAGGGGCATCTAAACTTTCCAAGGACATTTCGGCCAAGGTTTTCATTCATGAGCTCGATGCGCAACCGGTGCGATCCGGTGACCCGCTGGGAACAGAGGCGAGCATGACAGGCCTTGAGATATCTCCCGTCGAGGTCGATGAGCTCAAGGGAGGAGAAGTGTTCTCGACAGGAGCGAACAAGTACGAGGTTCTTCACACACCGGGGCACACTATCGGAGGATTCTCTCTCTTCGATAGGGATGAAAGATCACTAATATCGGGGGATACAGTCTTTGCAGAAGGGGTCGGAAGATGGGACCTAAGGACCGGTGACCACGCAGCTCTGGTCCTATCAGTTAAAAAACTACGGTCCCTTGACCCTATTAACCTATATCCAGGTCATGGCCCTTGCGCCGAGGGTGATGCGGCCGAACATTTGGCGGAGGCGCTAAAATATTTAGAGGGGTCATAAATGGAGATAATAAGATGCGAGAAGGGCTCCAACGGGAAATACTTCATCCCAAGCAATAAGATGAAGTTGATCCTAGATGAGCTAAGTGCGGGGAGATTAATAGTATATCCGACCGAGACCGTCTATGGCCTAGGTTGTGACCCTTTCGATGAGACCGCGATCAAAAGGGTATACATGGCTAAGAGAAGACCTTTCGATATGCCGATGTCCATCGCGGTAAGGGATCTGCGGATGATGGAGGACCTAGCGGTCCTTGATGATCGGGCTAGGAAACTTGTTCAGATATTCATGCCCGGTCCGATCACTCTCATCGTACCAAAAAAGCCTGTCGTTCCGGACATTCTCACTGCTTCGACGAATGAGATCGGGATAAGGATACCCGATCATCCATTAGCGCTCCAGTTGATCGATGAGTTCGGACCGATCAATCTCCACGTCGGCAAATGTTCATTCCCACAAGAACCCATTGACCTTCAATGATGCTTATGATGACCTTGGAGCTTCGGTGAGCGTCTATGTTGATGGCGGCCCCGTCAGATATGGTACCCCATCGACCATCGTCCAACTTACGGATTCCGAGGTTCTACTGATACGACCGGGGACGATCCCGAAGGAAGAGATAGAGGCAGCCATAAATGAACGATGAGGCGGTAGAGGACCTGCGTAAGGCCGGTGCGGTCGCAAGGGAAGCTAGGATCCTTGGGGCCGGCATGGTAGCCGAGGGCGTTGCATTGCTAGATGTGGCGGAAGAGGTAGAGAGTTTCATAATCAGAAAAGGAGCGAGACCCGCGTTCCCGGTGAACATAAGCATTAATGATATCGCCGCTCACTACTCTCCCAGATCGGATGATACATTAAAGTTCACGAACGGTGATCTTGTCAAGGTCGATGTCGGAGCTCATGTAAACGGTTACATCGGTGATACCGCTCAGACGGTTGAGGTTGGTACCAAGAACTGGGGAGATCTCATCGAATCATCTTCGAAAGCGCTCAACATGGCCATAGAGTCCGTACACGACGGAGTTCCCGTGTGTACGCTAGGTGCCGCCATCGAAAGAGGCATCGTGAGCAATGGTTACAAACCTATAACCAATCTCACCGGGCATGGAATGAAGCAATATACCCTTCACGCTGGGCTCTCCATAACGAATTACGATGATGGCAGCAGCACAAGGTTGACAACTGGGATGACGATCGCCATCGAACCCTTCGCGACGAACGGGGATGGGCAGGTCCAGAACGGAAAATCCGGGAACATATATCGCCTAATGAGGCCTCGCGATCTCAAGGACCAGAAGGCCATGGTTCTGTTCAACCAGATCCGATCTGATTTTGGGAACCTTCCATTTTGTGAGCGATGGTGCACTGCGATAGACCCCGATGCACAGACGCATCTTAGGACCTTGGTCCGACATGGGCTCATTTTCGCCTACCCGATCCTGAGGGAGGAGAGGGGAGGCATGGTGTCTCAGACCGAACACACTGTGCATATACACGCCAACAGGGTCGAGGTCACTACGTAAAAGCTGGACGTTTATAGGGAAGATGTCGCGAACCCTTATTAGAAATTGTGGGTGGTTCGAATCTGGAGGAAATGGTCGGGTCCGCTACACCTTCCCCTAGCCCTCTTCAGGCCGGACTAAATTGCGTTATATATATAAAATAATTTCTTTATGAACCAGAGTTCTCACGAACGTTCATATCGAGCTTCAACATAGGTCTTATCGTCCTGCTGGATTTATCCTCCTTCATGGGAAGGTTTGACCAAGAATGATCGGAAGTTCCCATGCACCAGCTTGAAAAAATGCAAGCAGTGCACCATCGTCCATAATGTCCAAAACCTAAAATACCTGCTCGCCATCTCCAGTTACAATACGGTCGAAACGACCGAAATATGCGCCTGTTTGACACCTTTCAAGTCCTCTCTGGAGGCGTTCGGTGGATGATGCAGGAAGCCCCGCCCTCGAGGGAGGGGTGGTTCACTTATCCCTTATCGATTGGGAAACCCTATAAGCGAGGGTAGCCAAGCCAGGTCAAAGATGGATTTCCATCGACCAAAGGCGACAGACTCAAGATCTGTTCCTGAAGAGGTTCGCCGGTCCAAATCCGGCCCCTCGCACCATTCTGAGGGGGTTATACATAATTTCCAAAAATGATACCTCCTCACAAACTTCTCGTCTTTTCGCCATCCGTGGAATAGAAAAATGACACCTTTTCTTAGCCTGTCGAGATCTCACAAAAAATGATACCTCTCTAGTTTTTCTCCATATTTTTTGGAAAAATAAATCCTCCCGTTCTAGCTTGCCCATCCAAGAAAAAATGATACCTCCCTGTTGTTTTGCTCAGCGTAGAATTGGAAAAATGTCGCCTTCCTTCACTTTATGCAACTCGTAGAACAAATGTCTCATATCATTTTAGAACAGGTCCCGTCTCGCTTTTCTTGAGAGGGTGTTAAAAGAATTGTCATAGATCCTGTGATAACCTTCGGTATCAGCAGAACTACGATAAGTGCAAGCTGTGTCAGTACCATTTGTTCCAGAGTCCATCGTCGAGATGGTCTTCGATGAGCCTCTCATTGTAAGAGGGCGGGGTTCGTCGTTCTTCAAAAGGCGACTGGGAAATGTAGGGATCCATGTTGATAAGGGGTCCTGTTCCATCACCCCTTCCCTTGCTCCGTGATGGCATTAGATGATCTCTCAAGCACATCATGGTCGTTTCCATCTCTTCTACCGTAGCGGGTTTGAGACAGTAGTCGTCCGCTCCCATGCGTCTCGCTCTGACCTCGTCCTCCTTCTTCAAGGAACCGGTCAGAACGACCACCGGTATCGTTCGTAGATCATCAGCGTTCTTCATGAGCTTCAGTACGTCGAAGCCGTCCATCCTCGGTAGGTTCAGGTCAAGGATGATAAGGTCTGGAACGACGTTCCCTTTGTTCTTTAACAAGTTCACAGCTTCGAGGCCGTCCTCGACGATCTTGATGTTCAGTTCCATCTTGAGCTCTTTGAGCATCTCCTCGATCATGAACGCATCGGCAGGATTATCCTCCACTATCAGTACCTTGACCTTTTCATCGCTCATTTCCTAACCTCTCCCTTGGTATCGTGAAAAAGAAGGTGGCTCCCTTCCCGACCTCCGACTCGAACCAGATCTTTCCCCCGTGCCGTTCGACGATCCTCTTGGCGATCGCCAGTCCTATTCCTGTTCCTTCGTACTCATCCCTTCCATGCAACCTATGGAACATTTGGAAAAGGTGGTCCTTCTGTTTCGGATCGATCCCTATGCCGTTGTCCTGAACGGCGAAGATCCACTCTTCATCTTTTTCGTTAACGGATACAGCGATCTGCGGTGCGGCCACATCACGGTACTTGATCGCATTACTGATGAGGTTCTCGAGAAGCCGTATCATCTGCGATCTGTCCGCCATCACGATGGGGAGGTCCCCACGTGCCAACGAAGCACCGCTTTCTTTGGTCTTCGTGACGAGGTCCTTCTCCACAACGGAGAACACATCGTTCATGTCCACCGGAGCGAACGATCTTCCTGAGGTCTCCACCTGTGAAAAGGTGAGCAGATCATCGATCATGGCCTTCATCCTCTCCGCCCCATCGAAAGCGTAGTGCATATACTCTTTCGACCTGTCGTCCAGTTCGTTCCTTTTGTCCAGGAGATCAAGATAGCTGGTGACCATCCTGAGAGGCTCTTTAAGATCGTGGGATGCGATGTACGCGAACTGCTGCAGGTCGGCATTTGAACGCTTCAGATCTCCCTCTAACTTCTTCAGAGCGGTGATGTCCCTGAGAACGGTGCCGATCATGAAGCCATGGCCAGTATCGATAGGGAAAACGGTCTGGCTCACATTGCGAGGTTGGCCGTTCGGTAGCTTCATGACGACATCAAGGGTCTCATAGAAGAAATGTGGCCTTGCCCGTTTCCAATGCATTTATGAACAGATCTCTAAGATCCTCGATACCGAACGATTCACGCCGTTCATCGGTCAACATCGTGATCTGGACATCCCAAACGAAATGATCGAGGACCGATGCTCTAGAGCGTCCACTAATGCGTTCTAGTGCCATGTTCCATTCCACGATCTTACCGCTCGTGTTAACGATCGCAAAGCCATCCGTCGATTGTTCCACGAAAGATCTGAATAAGATCTCATTGTAACTAAGAGCGTCCTCCATCATCTTGCGTTCGGTGACGTCCCGGATGATCATGCTCGTTTTGATACCACCTTCAGCATCCGGAAAACTGTTGGAGGTGGTCTCACCAACGAAGGTCGTTCCGTCCTTTCGTTTCAGGGTAAGTTCGGCCCTCGCTTTGCCGTTCTTCTCCCTTTCGCGAACAGCATGTTCTAGTGTTTCGTTCTCGACCACCAGTCCCGCTCGCCCCGCTTTGATGATCTCTTCCTCGGTCATACCGAACATTCTGCTTGCGGCAGGATTGGCCGAGAGAATACTGCCATCTGGTCTGGTCAGAAGGACCGCATCATAGCTGTTCTCGAACTGCGTCCGAAAACGCGCCTCGCTCTCTTTCATCGATCTTTCTGTCCTCTTAAGTTCGGTGACATCTGTCAAGATGGACCTGAACCCTGTGCTCGACCCCTCTTCGACGAGGTTGCTCTCGAACTGGATGCAAAGCTCCTCCCCCTTCTTACTTCGGACTTGGAACATTCCGACCTGCTTGTTGTTTCCCTCTGTGAGCCTACGATAATGCAGGTAGAACGACTCCTGAGAACTTGGCGAGATAAAAGAGGATAGGCCTCTTTTGAAAAGGTTCTTTCTATCGATCCCAAGAAGGTTCGAGGCCTTCAGGTTGGCCTCTTTCAACATCAGTTCGGGCGTGACGGTTATGTATCCGACCGGGGCGAGATCATATAACTCGAAGTATTTTGCTCTGGCTATCTCCAGCTCTTTTTGGACCCTCAGAAGTTCCTCGTTCTGTATGTTCAGTTCCTCTTGATGGACGCTTAGGTCCTCTATCAGTTCAGAGGCGTTCTTCGATGATGTCGCCTGGACAGACGGCTTTCCTTTCAGGCGCTTCTTGGCAAGCTCCCTCAGCTCACCATCATCTGATCCTTCTTTCATAATGATACAAAATGAAGATCATCTTCTGTTCTTATAATAAATTCCCATCTTCGTTCCAGGGGTCGGCAGCTATTGATATGATCAACCTTTCTGAGGATGCTATGCTCGAAAGGAGATCAGTTACAGGACCGCTGCCCTACCATGACCTCTTTCAGTATCTCGGTCGTCCGTTCCATCTCCTTAATGGTCATCGGCTTGACCAGGTAGCAGACGACGCCGCTCTCCTTTGTCCGTTCCCTGTCCTGTGGGTAAGATGACCCGGTCATGATGATGACCGGAACTTTCGTTAGATTGCCGCTCTCCTTCATGAGCGTCAATACCTCGTGACCGCTCACCTTAGGAATGTTGAGATCTAGCAGAACAAGATCGGCCCTCTTGCCCTCATCGAAGAACTTCATGGCCTTCTCGCCGTCGTTGAGCCAGGTGATCTCGGTCGTAAGGCCGGTATCGTCGATCATTTCTCTCATGAGCACCGCATCGCTCTCATTGTCCTCGATCATTAAAATTCGAAGCGGTTCACTCATCTAGTTCCCCCCCCCGCTGACCTTTGGCAGGGTGAACATGAACGTCGAACCTTTACCCTCCGTCGATTCGACCCAGATTCGTCCGCCATGCCGTTCGACGATCTTTTTAACGATGGCTAGACCGACACCTGTTCCCTGATACTTTTCCCTAGTATGCAGACGCTGGAACATTTGGAAGATCTTGTCAGCGTACTCCATCTTGATACCGATACCGTTGTCCTTGACGGCTATGATCCATTCTCTCGAGTTCTGCCTAGACGATACTTCGATCTTCGGTCTCTCATCACCATGGAACTTGATCGCGTTACCGATGAGGTTCTGCATGACCTGGGACATCTGAGTTTCATCACCTGTGATCGTTGGCAATGGTTCTACGATGATCTCGGCGTTGTTCTCTTCGATGGGGATTTTCAGAACGGTGAGGGTCTTCGCGACCACGGCGTTCATGTCCACCGGAACTAACTTTTTTCCTTTGGTTTCGATCCTTGAATAATCAAGGAGATCGTCGATGAGAGAACGCATCCTCGTTCCACCATCGACGGCGAAGTGAATGTACTCTTTTGATTTATCATCCAGCAGGTCCTTGTTCCGCTTCTCCAATCTAGAGAGATTGCTGACCACCATCCTCAGAGGTTCTTGAAGATCATGCGAAGCGACGTAGGCGAACTGTTGCAGTTCGGCGTTCGAGCGTTTGAGGTTTTCTTCTGCCTTCTTTATCTCGGTGACATCCTGTGCGGTCACCACCGCACCGATTATCTTGCCGTTCTGATTTTTTATTGGTGCTGCGGAGTTGAGTATCGTGGCTCGTCGGCCATCGAAGCGCTCGATGTCGATGACCTCGCCTACGATCAGCTCCCCTTTCGTAAGTGCTCTTGCCAAGGCCCAATCCTCGGCCTTGTATCGCTCTCCTGTGTCCGGATGCCAACCCTTGTACTCGACATACCGATCGACGCTATCGACCAACGGGGCGTCCATTCCCCAGATCTGCTTGACCGCATCGTTGATCTCCACCATTCTGCCTGTGGCGTCGGCGATGAACACGCCCGTCGGTAGTGTGTCTAGGACGGTCTGCAAGCGTGCGCGCTCCTCCTCCACCAGGTGTTCTATTCTCTTGATCTCGGTGATGTCCATCTGGGCGGAGATAAGGCGATCACCATGGACAACGTACGATGTGAGGAACTCCTTGTTCACGGCAGGGCTATCGTACTCGAACGTGACGGCCTTGCCAGCTCGTCTCGCCTCCTCAATCATCGGAAGATAGAATGATGCGACCTCAGGGCCGAGCACTTCCGATCCCTTCTTTCCTTTGGCATCATCTCGATCCTTGAACCCAAGGAGCTTAAGTCCCGCCGGGTTGAGGTCCTCAAAGATCCAGTCGACGACATTGCCCTCCTTATCATAGATGAGCCGGTCGATGTAGAAGACCTCCTGCACGGTCTCGAACAGATCACGATACTTGGTCTCGCTCTCCTTGAGCGCTTCCTCCGCCCTCTTGCGTTCGGTGATGTCGTTGAAGGTCGTGTACACCTGATATGGTCGGTCCTCTCCAGGACGGAACAAAGGTACAGCGTTGACGATGATCCATCGATACGTCTTCTCTGGGTGGTCGTACATCCCCATGACCACGTCCCGGACCTCTTTCCCGGTCCGGAGGGCGACCATGGCAGGATGCTCCATTCCAGGGAAGGGCGTTCCGTCCTCCTGGATGGTATAGCGCTCCTGACCTACCGAACTGCTGCCGATGAACTCATCCGGTGATCTCACCAAGATGCGCTCTGCCGCTGGGTTCATGGAGATTATCGTTCCATCGGCGTTCTGAAAGACCACACCCTGGAGCATGGTGTCGTGGAGAAGACGATACTTGGCCTCGCTCTCCTTGAGCGTCTCTTCGATCTTTTCCCGTTCGGTGACGTCCCGCCACACGACCACGAACCCATCGCCGAGCTTGTTCGCCTGGTAATCATAAGCGCGTAGGATCCGACAACCTCCACCGTACACCTCATCGGCCTCTCGGGACCGGGCCTGCATAGGTTCGCCGGTCTCAACTAAGTGTAAGTAGTCCTTGAAAATTGGCTGCTCACGAAAATCAGGGAACAGCTTGGTCAGATCACGACCGACCTGCTCCTCGCACGACATTAAGTTAAGCTTGCAGCCAGCTTCGTTGACGAACACTGTTCGGAAATCCACGATCTGCCCTATGTCATCCCTCACGGCGGAATAGACACCAAGACCGTCAGAAATGCTCTGGACCGAAGTACGGAAGAGATGTTCGCTCTCGCTCAGCTCTCTTGTCCGTTCTTGCACCTTCTCTTCTAACCATTCGTTCGTGCTCCTCAGAGCTTCCTCCGTTTTGATCCGTTCAGTGAGGTCGTAAGCGACGATGCAGTAGGTCGGGACATTTACCAACGGCAAGAACGTGATGGAGAGCTGCATCGGGACGCTGGTCCCGTCCCTTGACTCGAACATCACATCGGCCCGGACCGGTCCGACGATGCTTCGCTCCAGAAGTTCCCTGAGCGTTGATTCGTCAGATGGATGAACGTAACTTGCAAGGTTGCTCCCGATGACCTTCTCTAGGGACATTTTCATCGCTTTAGCGAAGCTCTGGTTGCAGTACAGTATGCCGCCGTCCTTGGAAATAGTGAGAGCGCTCTCGTTCAGCTGCTCGAACAGCACACGATACGGTTCCTCCGCCCCCTTGAGCGTGTAGACCTGTTCCCCAGCATCGGTCGAGACCATGATGGCATCGACCTCACCTCCGTGGATCGCTCTCAGGGTGTCCTCACTCTCTGCCAGTCTGGCTTTGAGCTCTGCGACCTCTTCCCTGAGCTCGTTATTTTCCAGAAGAGCGTCCTTCTCGATACGGTCCTTAGATTGGGATGTCACTTGTTCCCTTCCTTCTTGTTCTTCTCTGGCATGATCTCCAGACCTACGATGACCTTCTCTTTATCCGACATGTCACCGACCAGCTTCCTCAAGGGCAGAGGCAGTTCTCGTATCAGCGTCGGAGCGGCGAGTATCTGTTCCTTTTTAGCAAGCTCAGGTTGCTGATAGATGTCAACTACCTCCAACTCATATCGACCCTGTAGCTCCTCCTCGCAGATCTTCTTGATGTTGCGTATCGCGTCCTGCGCTCTCGGTGTCATGCCTGTGACATACAACCGAAGAACGTACTTGATGTTCCTGACATCGGTGTTCCCTTCATCGGCGTTCTTGGGCATGATGTTCACTCCTCCTGTTGATCTTTGATGTCAAGACCCACGAGCACCTTCTCCTCGTTCGATAGGTCCCCCATTATCTTTCTAACCGGCAAAGGAAGTCTCTTTATGAGCGGCGGTACGGCGATGATCTGGTCGTCCTTGGCGAGTTCAGGATGCTTCTGTAGATCGATGATCTCGATGTGGTGCTCGCACTCGAGCTTCTCCTCGCAAACTCTTTTAATGTTCCTGATCGCGGCCATCGACTTGGGGGTCTCGCCTGCAACATAGAGCCGAAGCTCGTAGATCTTCTTCTTTCCATGTTCATCGCTCATCATGACCGCCCGCCTCTTTTCCGCTGGCGGTCCTTAACGCTTTGAGATGCTCCCTGTTCGCCTCGAGCATCTTCCTTCGACGCTCTTCCTCAACGATCCTTCGATCGACCTCGGACCGTTGATCCTCGAACTCCGCTCGAAGCGCTTCGATCTCTGCGTCCATCGCCTTCCGCCGGTTCTCGAGACCTGCCTTGAGCCGTTCGATCTCCTCACTTCGAGAGACCTCCTCCGCCCTTTCCTTCGCTTCCTGAGCGTATCGTGCCGATCCGGTGAGCACACCGGCCGGTCCTACGTACGGTGGGATGAGGTCGATACCGTCGCTGGTTATGTGAAACTCTCGTACCTGATTGGAGTGTGCCATCCCTCGGGACTTGACGAGACGAAGGACACGGTCGCTCTCCCCGTTCGCTTCCACGTTCTCCAACAAGATCCATGTGTCCACCAGAGAAGAGATCATCGAGCTTTGCTTCGGATTCTCCGCAAGCTTAAGATCGGTGAGGACCGAGGTCACACCGTTCATTTTCAGGTAATCGACCGTTCGAACGAGCGTCGATCTCACCTCGATCTCCTCGCCGATCGCCATCAGGCTACTTATGGGATCCAGGACGACGGCATCCGGTTCGAACCGCTTCACCATCTTTTGTATCGTTACCAGGTGCATCTCGAGACCGTACGATGTCGGTCGATCGGCGTGGATCTGTAACAAGCCATTCTCGATGTACGGTTCAAGGTCTATTCCTATCGACCTCATGTTCCGTATGATCTGGGACGGGGATTCTTCGAACGTGATGAGCAGTGCTTTCTTCCCTTTCTTGCACGCCGCCTGAACGAACTCAGCGCCGAACGATGTCTTGCCGGTACCCGCTTGACCAGTGATCAGTACCGTGCTCCCTTTGAAGTACCCCTTGCCGTCGAGCATGAGGTCGAGGTCCTTGATGCCCGAGGATACGCGTTCGTTCGTCACGTTCGCGGTCAGCGTTATCGTCGAGATCGGCAGCACCGAGAAACCGTTCTCATCGATCAGGAACGGGTACTCGTTCGAACCGTGCGACGATCCCCGATACTTGAGGATCCTCATCCTCCGAGTGGCGATGTCGTTGATGACCCCATTGTCCAACAAGATGACCGCGTCCGAGACGTACTCCTCGAGACCGTTACGAGTGAAAGTACCGTCGCCCTTTTCCCCGGTGACGACCGCTGTGACACCTTTGTCCTTCAGGAATCGGAACAGGCGTCGAAGCTCGGAGCGAAGGATGATGGAGTTACCGAACGCGGAGAAGATCGATTCGATCGTGTCAAGGACGACGCGCTTCGCTCCGATCTGATCGATCGCGTAGCCGAGGCGGACGAAGAGACCTTCGAGATCGTACTCGCCGGTCTCCACGATCTCCGAGGCCTCGACCTTCACGAAGTCGATCGAGAGCATCTTCTTCTTTTCCAGCGCCTTGACATCGAACCCCAATGAAGCGACGTTCTGGACCAGCTCTTTCTCCGTTTCTTCGAACGAAAAGAACACACCGGGTTCGTTGAACTCTGTTGCACCATTGACCAGGAACTCCATAGAGAACAACGTCTTACCGCTGCCCGGGCCGCCTACGACCAAGGAAGGTCGTCCTTTGGGCAATCCTCCTTTCGTAATTTCATCGAACCCTTCGATCCCTGTCGGAGCTTTCGGAAGCTCGCTCAGAGCCTTTGGCCGTGCTTTGGCGGACATGATGATCAAATCTCGCACCGTATGAGAGGACTTGGCGACACTGCTCTGCGTGGATCGTAAAGTTGGAAGCCGTTCCCCCCCCCCCCCCCTTTAGCTACGCCTGTGAGCTTATATCTAATTGATGTTTCAAATAAGTTCGAGGAAAAGCTTTAGAGCGTCGCGGAGGAAGACATCCAAGATCACGATAATAAAAGAACGAAAGACCGAAAGATGAAAGAATCCATGGGATCTATCCAAGCTTGATCAGTTCAAGGCCCCTAACTCTAGGGACGATTTTTGTCATCATCATGAGGCAGGTCAAGGAAGGCAAGAAATGATACTTTTTATCTAGACCATGCCCGACCTCCACGAATAGGGTGATGGTGCAGTTCCTCCACGGGATTGAGTGGCATGGTTTTTACAGAGGGGGAAATGTGCCCTCGAAGCCCATTCTCAGGGCATCTTTGGCTTTCTCCTAGCGTAGTAAAACAAGGCGCCGATCACGGCAATCGCCCCGAGAGCTAGTGTTATGATAGCGATAGGGACGATGCTGTCAGGGAGGTTTTCATCACTTGAATTTGAACCGATCATATCGTCGTTGCAATTGTTGTTTGACGAGGTATTGTTGTTGCTCGAGGATGCCAGGAAGATGCCCTCTTTTACATTCTTGCTGCAGTTGTCGTTCGACAAGGTGTTGTTACTGGAGCGGTCCAGGTAGATACCTATGGAATTATCGCTGCAATTGTCATTCGACATGGCACTGTAGCTCGAGACGTACAGGTATATGCCGGCGTTGCTGTTCCCTGTGCAGGTATCGTTCGACACAGTATTGAAGCTGGATAGATCCACTTCGATACCGCAGTTGCTGCTACAGCTACAGTCGTTGTTCGAAACGGTATTGTCGTTGCTCGAGGAAAGGAAAATGCCGTAAACGCTGCTCCCGTTGCAGGTATTGTTGGACACAGTATTGTTGCTCGAGTAGTCCACTACGATACCGCAGTTGCCGTTCACGTTGCAGGTATTGTTGGACACGGTATTATTGGTCGAGTGGTCCACTTCGATACCGAACAAGCTTCCCCCACTACAGTCGTTGTTCGAAACGGTATTGTCGTTGCTCGAGGAAAGGAAAATGCCGTAAACGCTGCTCCCGTTGCAGGTATTGTTGGACACGGTATTGTTGCTCGAGTAGTCCACTACGATACCGCAGTTGCCGTTCACGTTGCAGGTATTGTTGGACACGGTATTGTTGCTCGAGGATACCAGGGAAATGCCGCAGTTCCCGCTCCCGCTGCAATTGTTGTTCTCGACGGAACAGTCGCATACATCCTGCAGCGATATGCCGCAGGACTGACCGTACAACGAGCAGTCCCTTATGATCAGGTATGTGGTCGTGTTGCCGATATAAATGCCCGCATCATGACCTATAGCACTGATATCCAGGTCCTGGATGATATACGGATCTGCGGCCGAACCGCTGCCGTTCCAATTATTTGTCGAGATGAGCGATCTCAGCTCGGCATCGCCATTGATAAGTATGACCGAGCTGGATGTTAGCGCTGAACTCGATATCGTTCCGCTCGCTCGCACAACGCCGATCGCCCCCAAAGAAAAGAAGATCGAAAGTATCAATATCATTGATACGACCCTCAGTGGTGCACTTTTAGCAATGATCGCACGATCCATTTTCATTCTCCATGTTCATTCACCAAAGTGAGAATTAGCCGTCGTCCAGTGATCTGACCAAGCTGGCATTGTCGATAGTGACGGAAAGCGAGGACACAGGGTCGATTTCATTGAATTGAATAAAGGCTGCCACAGATGTGCAGTCCCGGGGGACCCTATAACTCACGCCGTATATCTGTGGCGAGCTGGTGAGGCCGTGTATGTATGTGTCCGCCTCGTTAACATATTCGGTATGCCATCCATAACCCGTGAAACCCTCTATGCCGACAACCCCGCAACATTTGGTGATGGACCCGCTGATATAAACAGTGAAGATGAGCACATTCCCGGGCCGATATGAGATATTTTCTGCGTATTCATAAACCGACGTAAAGTCTCTACTTTTTCGTTGCTGTCGTTGTAAGTTCCTGTTTCGGAGATATGCTGCGCGTAACCATTCTCACCCGTAGTAACTAGCGAAAAAATCGCCTCGGGATCGTATTCCCTAGCCCAATCTTTCGCGATCCCATCGGTCCCCGGTTCAAAGCTAGGATTTAGGAGGAGGTTCGGACCAGTTCTCAATGGTACGATGAATGAACTGTAACTCTCCTGATTTTTTTCATTCGAAACGACAACGACCTCACCAACAGCAGCTGTAATGAGAATGCCCAATACAATGGAGACGCACAATTTGGACCTGAGCGTATTTGATTTCCAGATCGATCGCCCAGGCCGAATGACCCCATAGTTTCTGTCCTTGCGAGTGGTCTTAATATACCATATTATACCCAATGGTGTCAAGATCAGACTGCAGAACATCCTGTAGAACGGCATCAGAAATATCCATCTATCGCGCGTTCTGAAATGAAGCGCTACTATCAGAGCATAATATGACCCGAAAATGAAAAGGAGAGCGGTGAGCGGCACGAACAGGGAGTACCATCTGAGGGGGAACAGCAATACGGTTAGGAGACCCCCATAGACCCACCAAAATGGGTACTTTAGTGCGAACTTTAGGTTGGTGATGAAGAGGCGAAATTCACCACCGGCCCATGCTAACCTTTGCCTGAACCATGAATTGAACGTGGCGGGAACCGCCGTGGATACATCGAACGGTATATGCCCAACCTTGTAACCGCTAGTGGTGGCAATGAGCCCGATCTCGATATCGTTACCCTGAAAGAACAAAGAATGGCGGGACATTATGTCCTTCAATACCTCGGTCCTAGCAACATGGCATGCCCCCGAGAGCATCCAAGGAGCGATCAACCTAAGTTGCATGGCCGCTGCGTATTCATGATATTGAAGTTTAGTGAGCACCGATCCATTTCGGTTGCTCAATATCAATCTGATGGAGGCGATGTCCCATCCATTGCGGGCCAGCTCGCCGACCAAGCGTGAAATGGGTTGGTGGGTCGTCGTATCGGCGTCGATCGGCACCACATACTCCGTTCGGACCTCGTTGACAAGAACATTACGAATGAGTCGATCCCGGATCGTGCCAGAAGTGGCTCGCTTCTGACCCGCACCCATATGGCCGTATGAATCGGCGGGCTTGTCCCTGAAGATGCGGAAGCCATTATCATCCGCTATCTTCTGTAATTGGTCGTAGAACTCCTGCTGCTCGTCCCCGGTGGTGCAAAGAACGACCTTGCTCCCATACTGGTGAAGGTATTCCACGTTCTCCAGATATTTTATATTTCCATAGATCGGAACGATCAAGGTAAAATCATCATTGATCTCATCGCCGAACGTGTATCTCTTTCGGCGTGCATAGACCTGTGCGGTCACATCGAGAACAATGGCCATGATGGGCACGTTTACCAATAGAAACATCACGAACAGCAAGGTATCCATAAGATCATCCGGGTACAGCTTCGATCGTTTCTCTTGGCGATTCACCATCATCGTCTTGCTGGGTCAATATCAATTGTTCGAGCGTTGCTCGGAGTATTGCAGGGGTTTGTTCCTGAGTGATGATATGATAAAGGTGGTTCAGCCCTGCCTTTGGCACATGACCTGATGAAACGTCAACCTCTACGATCCGGGGGTGTGGCGTTACCCTGTAGGATTCATGAGGGTCGTATAGCTCTTCGCTGATCTTTTCTCCCGGACGTGCACCTGTAAAGACGATCTTCGGAGATTTTACCCTCATCATCTCAGCATATCGTTTAACGATGTCAACGATCTTGATAGGTTCACCCATATCCAGAACGTAGGTGCTTCCGTTGTTAGCTAGGGTCGAAGCTTCAATGACCAGACCTGCAGCTTCTGGGATCAACATAAAGAAACGGTTCATCCTAGCGTCGGTGATAGTTATGGGTAGGTCGTTTGCGATCTGATATCGCAGAGTTTCAACGAAAGAGCCTCTGCTTTCAAGCACGTTTCCGAACCGTACCGAGGCGACCTTAGTAGCATTGGTCGCATAACTCGCCACGATCATTTCCGCCAGTCGTTTGGTCATGCCTAAAATTGAGGTTGGACGGGCGGCCTTGTCCGTGGAGATGTTGATGAGATAACCTACGCGATTCAAGACACAAGCTTCTGCAATGATCTCCGTGCCCATTATATTGGTCTTGATCGCATTTTCAGGTGATCTTTCGAGCAATGGGAGCTGCTTGTATGCAGCAGCATGGAATACGATGTCTGGTTTGACTTCAGCAAAAATCCTGTGCATTTGAGTGCGATTTGTGATATCAGCAAGAATGTATTCGGGCTCGGTCAGAAGAGGTCGGGACATTTAAGCTCATCTGAAGCGTGTATAGTGCATATTCATTGTTGTCTATGAAATGCACTTTTCCAGTAGGATCTATCCTCTTTAGCTGACGAACGATCTCACTTCCTATCGAACCCCCGGCTCCCGTAACAAGGACGGTTTTACCGCGGATCAGTTTTTTAGCTGTGTGCCCATAGACCGGGGAAGTGCTTCTCTGTAACAGTTCTGCAGCTAAGCTGTCGTAAGCAGTGCTGTCCCTTTGCCATTTTGTCCCTTCTTCGATTTCTTGACCCAAGCTCACCGTGCATCCCCTCATTGGTTACTGGATCGAATGCGACGTTGGGGAGGGGTAGTTATCCATATTGACCTGATTATCATCCGTGATATAATTCAAATGGATCCACAATAAATCCTCGATCTCCAACGCGCGCCGATAGTAAATGTGCAATGGTCCCTTTCAAGGGTGATACCAGTTCAGTGTCAGAGCCACACTGCATTCCTGGACATGATCGATCCCACGTTTCATGGGTTTTGTTAATAATCGCTTTGCGGGGTGCACGGAAAACATGAACATCAGGGGGGAGGGAAAACATGGCTGTTGATCGGCTAGAGGTTCGATGATCTGCCCTCATAATGCCCTCTTTCCCCATCTAGGATCGAGGAGCGGTCATGCCGGCCACCGCCCGACAGGACAAGAAGAAGGCACGACACCATGAAAACCAGATCATAGAGCAGAGCACCATTAGAAGAGGAGGTGACATCCCCCGAACCACGCCATCGGGAACCCGTTCAGTAGAAGAACTGGATGCCACTGACGAGATAGGGACGCCTTCGGTGGGTCACGATTCCCTTGGGGCGGGGGAGGCGACACATTTCCATCAATTGAGAATCACCCATTGGTCGGAACGTTCTCGATAAATTATCGCTGATCGGCCATGCCAATATGAGACCCGGGCATCTCGAACCGATGACCGACGATCGATCTCCTTTATAATATGACCTGGAGGATACATAGATCGATAATCGAGATCCTAACGAACTAGATCGTAATGAGGGACATTTTGAAGGGTATCTGGTCGTTTTATGAACACTATCTAATCTATTTTGTTATGCTTTAAGGAGTAGGCCAAATTCAGACAGCTATGAACCATGTTTTCCAGGTCCTCCATGGTATACTTGTTGTTCATGATCTGATCCAATCCTTGGTGGTGTCCTCATCATACTCCCCGACCCAGGAACATATCGCCACATCCGGGGTCTGGAACCCTAGCCAAGAAAAAAAGTTCATCAGGTTTCCGGCCACATGCTGGAGCCCGTCCACATGACCTATGATGATCAGACCGGCCACCTTCCCACTGATCATCCGATTATTGAACCAGGTATCCTGGTTCTCTATGCAGTTCATCCGTTCCACGAACTTTTGCACTAGGGCCCCATGATTGTTCCAACGTATCGGGGTGGCGAGGATGAGTATATCTGTGGCCAGGACAGCATCGTAGATCACCTGCATCTGGTCGTCCGGGTACTTCATGCTGCTCTGGCATGGATATGTGCACAGCTCTGGGTTCTCCGAATAATTGCCCTCGCAGTCATAGATCTTCAGGTCTTTGATACGAATAAAGGTCGTCTCACTTCCCAGCTGGTTAGCATGATCTAACGCATCGAGAAGCAGTTTCTCGGATTTGCTCATGCCCGGTTGCTGCCTCGAGGAGCCGGAGATGCCGAGGACCTTGGTTCCCTTCGTCCTGTCCAATTCAGGTGGATCTATTTTGTGAAGCCCGACCTTGCGGCCGACGATTGGTGCGGGCATAGGTTCATCTACGAACCTCTTGACTATTAATTTTTAGGAATGCTGTTGGTATGACGATGGACAAATGGGAAGAAATCGAACATGAAATGAGGTCTATGGACCCGAAAGAGAAAAAGATGAGGATGGAAGAGTTAAGGAACATGTGCATATGCGGAGACTGTCCATCCTATACAGACTGCAATAAGAAGAAAATACAGTTTCTTTTCTGCTCCGAAGGCAAGTCTGATTGCAGCATGACCACGAAAGGCTGCCTCTGCCCGACCTGCCCGGTGACTCCGATAAGAGGCCTTACCAAGTCGTATTATTGCATAAGGGGGGATGAGAAGACCCAGAGGGGAGAATAAGGTATCCTGACCCGATATTAACTTCTTAGACATTTTGCAGATGGTCAATGGTCATAGGACCAAACCGGACCCATCTAATTATTTGCTCCATGGATAAGAAGTGTTTGCTGAATCGATACTACCGATTTCTTAACAAGCTGACCGAAATTGAAATTTGATCAACGCGGCATATATCGGGTCAGGATGTCCGTCCGCAAGGGACCGTTCTCATCTCTGTTGGACCAGATGAAGGTAAAAATAATTTCTGGCAACATCGATCTTTATTCTCTCTCTCCCCTTGCCCGGCCCTTGCACGCGTATGTGGTCAATATTTTCTAGGCGGAATCGTATTCAGGGTCATGCCATCCAAGACCAAGACCATCCGTCAAAAGATAACACTACCCGCTCCTCCCGACATCATCTACGACCTGCTTATGGATCCCGTAAAACATTCCGAATTCACTGGCTCGGAAGCTCATGGCAGTTCGGAGGTGGGAGGTGAGTTCGCGGCATGGGACGGCTATATTATAGCCCGTAACTTAGATCTTGAAAAGGGAAAGAGGATCGTGCAGGAATGGTCCACGTCGGAGTGGCCAGAAGAAATGCCACCCTCCCACCTGGAGATCACGCTGAACAAGAAGGACCAGGGTACGGAACTGATCTTGGTGCAAACCAACGTACCTGCCGAGCAATACGATGACTATGCTCAGGGCTGGCACGATTTCTATTGGAAACCTATGAGAGAGTACATCAAGAGGATCAAATGAACCATGGTCGGTCGACCATTATGTGACAACGAGGTAGTGGAACATGATGTCGTTATTGATGATCGCCAGATAACTAAAGGGGATATGGACATGGGACGTAAAATCCTTTTTATGTTCATAAAAAAGAGTGAAAAATTTCAAAATGGCCCACATTGAACGATCCATACGTCCACTTGATCCCTCCATTTCTCGATACTTCACAGATGGAGCCAAATGGAACTGGCATGATCAGTGGGAACGATCATTGGGATGTCCACTTCGGAACGGACCTAACTGTCATTCGTCGCCTGATGGAGAGAATGAAATACTTATGAGGGTGCTCTTGTTCCCTGAGTATCATCATGAGGCTCCTAGAGCACGAAGCTAAACAAATGCTCAACGGCCGTGGGATCCAGGTCCCGCATGGGTTCTTAGCTCGAAAGGTAGGTGACATATCTGAACTAAAAGGGCCATCCATGTTAAAGGCCCAGGTCCCTATCGGCGGAAGGGGGAAGGCCGGAGGTGTGATCAAGGTCCTGGACCTGGAGGAAGCCAAAGGTCTGGCAAAGGACATGTTCGAACGGCCCATCAAAGGTTTTTACCCCTCCTCCATCCTGATCGAGGAGGTCATAGATGGTGGCAGAGAGGTCTACATTGGGCTCACAATAGATAGATCATCGAAGACCCCGATGCTGTTGATAAGCGGAAGAGGAGGAACGGACATCGAGAACGTTCCGATCGCTGAGGTCCTATCGATACCGCTCGATATCTATGAGGGAACATCTGTCCATCATGCACGCGAGATCGCATCCTTCCTTCAGCTTGGTCATGATGGTGTAAGCAAGATCCAAACCGTTCTCACCGCACTATGGCGAACATTCCGTGAAGAGGACTGCGAACTTGTCGAGATCAATCCATTGATCATTTCATCGGACGGGGCGATGATAGCGGTGGATGCAAAGATCACCGTCAACGATGATGCGTTGTTCCGACATCCCGAGCTTGAGAACAAGATGCTCGAGCTCTCGCCCTTGGAGGCCAAGGCCAGAAAAAAGGGCATATCGCTCGTTAAGCTCGAGGGTGACATAGGAGTGATCGCAAATGGTGCTGGACTAACGATGGCAACGTTGGACGCCCTATCCTTGTATGGTGGAAAGGGAGGGGCCTTTCTTGATCTTGGAGGTACCGACGATCCATCAAAGGTCGTCGAGGCCATAGATATGATGCACGAGCTGTCTCCAAAGGTATTGTTGATCAATATATTTGGAGGTATAACTAGATGTGATACCGTGGCTAGGGGCATCATCGACGCCCGCAAAGAAATGCGATCAGAGCTTCTAATGGTCGTCAGGATGAGGGGCGTCAGAGAAAGTGAGGCGCGCCAGCTACTGATCGAAGCAGGAATAGAGGCGGTGGAAGATCTTGACACGGCGGCATTAAAAGCATCAACTATGGGGGGACAAAGCTGAGCGTGCTGATCGATCGGGATACCAGGGTCCTGGTCCAGGGCATCACGGGACATCAGGGCCGATTCCATGCCGCCTCGATGCTCGAATTCGGCACGAAAGTGGTCGCAGGTGTCTCTCCAGGAAAAGGAGGGGAGAGCGTTGCCGGTATACCGGTCTACGAGACCGTCCGAGAAGCGGTGATCGGGTCCCGAGCCAATTCCTCCGTCATCTTCGTACCAGCACCTGGGGCGAAGGATGCGGTCCTCGAGGCGATAGATGGTGGGATCAAGATCATCGTTGTGATAACGGAGAAGATCCCTTACCAAGATAGCTTAGAGATCATGGAACAGGCAAAAAGATCAAAGAGCATCCTGATCGGTCCTAACTGTCCAGGGATAACCTCCCCGGGGATAGGAAAATTAGGAATAATGCCCGGATCGATCTTTCA
>CAVUGW010000051.1:0-119918 GCA_963741025.1 Methanomassiliicoccaceae archaeon | reverse complement strand
TTCGGGTCAAGGCGAAATACAATAGGTGATCCTCCATAGTATCCTGGATTGGCCATTGTCCAATTCTTTATCCGATTTTTATCTGTATTTGAATAGTATCTTTGAATGTTTCACTATTTGCGAGCCGGGAGGCCCCCCTGCGAATGCTGTGGGATGGAGCGAGCGTAGAGAACTATGTCATGAGCGATGAGATCGAGGCACTTTCGCTCTACTCACCGAAAGACGTTCATATGCAGATCGCTGGAACCGTAAGATGAAACGATGCTGGACCACATGTTCCGTCCCTATCCGAACAAAGAGAACGAACGTATGTTGTACGACTGATCTCAAGCTAGTGGACGGTGGATCACTTCGCGCATCCTCGGATGCGGCGCAAGTCAGCTAGATGAAACGAAGAAGTTCCACCCACAGGCTCGAGGTGGTTCACACGTACACCTTAATATCGCAAGTTCCGGTCAGGCCGTTACTCGCAGTGACGGCAGACATCGACCCAGTATCCACCACTTTGTGTAGGGTCTCGAACCTTACCATTTCTCCGGTCAGGGTCTGGTTATCTATTTTGTTGAACGCAGCAAAATCGTCCAGTTCCTTGCTATTATGGACGTCCCTGGAGACGCAGTGGATTGTGATGAGTCAAGGATCAGGAAATTTGTATAATTAAGGGCCGTCCCGTTCCATTGAGATTCCATTGATATGGTTGCGATGGCCGCCGGGGGCTGAGGCTTCTGAGGCGCAATAGTTAGATTGTTCACCCATAGGGTTATCGAGTCGTGACCGATCATTCCATTATTGTCGGTCACAGTGAGATTTATCCAATACTCTCCATATTGAGTGGGCTGGAACCTTACCTCGCTTCCTGAAAGCTCCTGCACATCTTTTCCATCTTTGGCAGTGGCGATCCAGTTCCATAGTTGAAGTTGGGCTCCAACAGCAGGGGTGGAAGAGGTTCCATCTAGAATATAGTCCCCAGGCCCATTTCCAGAGCTTATGTTTTGCTCAGAGACGGAATATAGATCAGCGATCGCATTTGGGGGATTAAAGATCGAAGTAAAATCGTTCAATAAATATGTGTAAAGATCGACCTTTATGAAGTTGGCCATCGGGAAGGTCGTTGGGTCCATTAGATCCCCTGTTAAGTTCACATGCACGATGATCTCCTCCGCCGGTTGCAGGGGGATATCGGTACCTATCGTATAATTAACCGGATTCCAGCTTTTACCGTTCCAACTCCACACTGTGCACTTTCCGATCGGAACATCGTTGATGGCGATTCGGTCGATCATTGATTGCTCGTTGTCAAGACTTACGACCGTTAGGTTCATCTCGTTCCAGTCCTTTCCATCGATCTCGGAAGGGTCTACTGAGAGGACCTTCATCGACTCCTCTGTCCTGCTCAGAGTGTCCAACTGTTGGGTTTGGACCGCGTTCTGTTCTTTGTTCAGGAATATAGCGAAAGAGGTTGCTGCAATGACCACGATCAGAACGAGCATCAAAGCACCGATCGATCTTGAAACCCCTCTCCGGTCATCGCGATATTTTTTCATCTAATCTGCGATGAAAAATATGAAGGACTTAAATCTGATGAAAGGGAAGGAAATAGTTGAATAGGGTCCAATTTGATTTCGTAATTCTATATATTCTATTTTCATAATCCTTAAGCCAATTCTCATAATGGAACGGATGTGGGATTGCCGATAGAGATCGCTGGATTGAGGACTATAATCGACGAGATTCCAGATGGGAATATAGTCACCATAGATGGAGGGATAGAACTTTCCAAGGCGGTCCTGGCAATGAGCTTCATCTCGACCGCAATATCTCGAAAATTGCCTGTCACATATGTTCAGCCAGAAAATGGGTTCGGGCTTATGGAACAGGTCCAAGATTGGAAGGTTCTATTGAATAAAGTGGGAAAGGTCGTTAAAGGGCTTCCTGAGCTAAATGGTAATGATCCATCTCAAACGATGTTGATCGATTCGATATCATACATTCTGATCGGCTATAGTACTATAGATTTCAAAAAGGTGATGGAGGATATTCGCTCTTATTGTAGATCGACCGGGTCCATAGCCATCATCCTGATGGAAAGTGACCTCATGTCCAAAGAGACAGGCATGCTCGCTGGCTTTCACTCGGATGGTATTATTAAGTTCCATTCAAGGGATGTTCCAGATGGCGTCACGAATTTCATAAGGGTGGTCAAATGGATGACCGGCCTTTCATATGAAAAGAATATATATTATTCATTGAACGAGGGAAGGATAAGTATCGATCTTAGATACCGTGTTGTCTGATGGAAGGAAGTTCAAATGGAGAAATCAGGATACGAGCGATATGGCTTAAGTGGAAATCCTTTCAGGGACCTTTCCAGTGAGAACCTTGAGGATGTAGAGCTATATCATGTGAACCAAAGCATCGATAAGGATCTTAGCGGGATCGTCGATGAGATATTTGGGAAGGAAAACAAGGCAGTGATCGGCGATATTGGGGGATCTAGGTGCTGGAAAGACAGAGCGTCTCCTGCTACTAAAAAAAAGAGGCGATCAAGAATGGCACGCTATTTGCTATGGGGGGGGTCACAACTGAGACCCAGCTGATGGTCAAAGGCGTGTTGGAATCACTGTTGGAGAATGGAAAAAAGCAAGGGAGTAGATTATCATCGCCTAAATGGACAAAAGCAATAAAGAAGGAGTACGGGAAGATCGACAAAAAATATGATCCTGACGCTATTGGGAAAGCGATCTCCACTGCGTTGAACGAGAACGCCCCTTCGATGTTGCTGATCAATGATCTGCATAGACTTTCTCAGACCAAAGACGTCGAACAGTTCCTTCAGATCCTCTATGCGATAACAAATCAGATAGAACCGGGAGTGCTTGTAGCATTGAGCGGTGAATGGTAATCGTTTTTTGAAACAGATCAAACTTAACTTTCGACCTATCAAATGAAGGATTAATCGCAAAGTCTGGTCATTCCTCCATTTGAAAATCTAGAGCGAAGCTGATGCTGGCCAAGAGATTACTGGCGAAGAGATTGGTCGACGATTGGACCCATTATACCCGTTCACACCTGAGGCCGTCTCTGCGCTCAATGCGGCGTCAAGGGGAAATCCAAGGACCTTATTGAAGTTCGCGGACCACCTGATAGATAACGCGGTCAAGCTGAGATCGATAGGGATAGATGAAGATCTTGTAAAGGTCATATTCGACAAGAAAGAGTCGATAGAACTTCTCTACAGCCTTAAGTATGAGGATCATTGAGAAATACAGTGGGGTGAGCATGACCCCTGCTTCGAAGGAAGAACATATTGAAAAGAAGTTGGACGATAGTACGGTCAAACGAACTCATGACCATAAAGAAAACCATCGCAGCCGATACCATCACTAGGCCGTGAATCAGACCATATTTTACCTTTCCCGTAGTGAACAGGCCGATCAGGATCCCGGAGCCGAACCCATTGATCAGAACAAGGTCCATGAACCTATGCTTCATCGTGACCAAGGACATTCTTCCTGTGGAAGCTGTTGATGTAGAGGTCGAAGAGAGGCCATTTCCGCTTGCGCCACCGAACATAGAACCAAGGTTCATCGAACCGAGGGATGGATAGGTCGTCATAAGAAGATAAATGATGATCAAAAGGACGCCAAAAGCTATGTAGATCGTCGTGGCCTGCATCGTCAGATTTCTCCCTCTCTCCTGATCGATCTTTGACTAGATCGTCCATATCTTTTGCGGCCCGATGGACCACCATTGATATCTCCCCGCCCACCTTGGACGATTCGGCGATCAATGATGCGTATCGCTTGATCAGCTTGCTTTTGATTGGTTTTACCATTACATTGACCATCTCATCGAAAGGCCTTCCCATATCGATCCCTTTGGCCGCTATCAACAGGTGCTTGCTCAAGACACTGGTGTCGGTCTTGGAAAGCTCGACGATTGCTTTTGCGGGGTCTATCCCTCCTCTCATAGCGTCGGCCATTTCAAAAAGGAACTGTGAAAAGGCGGTCTCGTAACGGAATATTTTGCTCTTCTCCTTTTGCGCATAGATCGCATAAGGCATAAGGCCAATGAAAAGAGAAATGACCACATCGTATTCATATCCAAATGGGGTCACGCTTTGATTGTCAAAATAAGAACGTATGACAGGATGAAAAAGAGCGAGGCTGCTATTGCTGGTATAACGACCACCAGCCTACCTTCTGGAATTGGATGAAGGGCAAAATGTTTCTTGAATGTAAAATTCTTCTTTTTCCTAAGGTATATTATGTATCCAACGAACGAGGCGAGACCGATCGCCGATATTATCGCTCCGGATATGATGATCGTTCTTATGGAACCCGGGCTGATCCCAGACTGACCGACCGTGATGTTCCAAGATTCTTGTGATGTATAACCCGCGTTGTCCGTTACCGAGACCGTAACATTGTGAACCCCATTGTTCAACACTAAAAATGATTGATCCGTTGGGGTAACATAAGTAATGCATGTACCATTGGAGGCAGTATCACCAAGATAGGTAACATCATAGCCGTCGACATACATTATGGCCGATAAGTTCTCTATACCATACGACGAATAATAACTGACGATTATTGTTGGTGTTCCATTGGCAGAATTACCCCCGGATGGACTGACCAATTGGAACGTGATTTCCGAGGGCTCGCTCGCCTTAGCAACGCTGGTGAACGAGCTGAGAACAAGCAACAGCATCGTAAGGACCGTCATGATTAAAATTATCGATCTCTTTGATGACATGTTCACTCCACCTTTGAATAGGACATGGCCACGATGATCCCGATCATGAATATCGCAAGGGGCAGGGCAAGAAATGTCGTCAATAACAGTAGGGAGTCCCCGTCCAACCCCATCATGGGAGAATCCATCGCATCCATAAGGAACGCTCCGATGCCAGCAAAAAGGACACCGACTAGGACGACCGTTATATATATGTCCGAATAGGTCGCGATCTTATCTATGAACTCCTTCTGGACCGCTCTTTTCGTCTTCATCACATCGTCCGCTTTTGTTCTTAGATACCGGTCCAGATCTCCGCCCTGATGGATCATGTTCGTAAGATCCCATAATGTCTCCCTGAATGATTGGGATGGGCTCTCCCTTGCTGTTTCAGAAAGGGCGGATATCAGGTCCTTCCCTTCCACGTCCAATTTGTAAACGGTCTTTTTGAACTCCGCAGATACCGTCTCGCTCGCAGTTCTCTTAGCTATCCTTCTCACGATCTCTACTGGGGATAGTCCAGTGCTTGCGAGAATGGATAGCTCGCTCAATGTGAACGGGAGCTCCTGATCGATCCTTGCTGCTCTATTCGTGATCCTCGAGTTCATTGTGAACGGGAAGAACATTAGTACTGATCCAGCGCTCACAGAGGAAAGTGCGATCATAAAGAGCAACCACATCGGTGAAACCAAGATAAGGGCGAATATTATCGCATATAGAACAAGGGAGATGAAGAAAACAATAAGTGATGTAACGTAATTTCTAGCAAGATAAAGCCCTGGCGTCATCGTTATGTTCGCTTGACGAAGTTTCTGGGCCAATTTATCCCGCCCTTCGTCGTTCTCCTTTTCTAGTCGCCTTCCTAAAAGATGGTAACAGAACGTATTGTATCTACTTGAAAAGCTGGATCCCCCTTCCTTGGACTCTTTCTTTTTTCCAATTCTAACGCTTGGAAACATCCATCGCTCCTTGAAGTTTCTCCAAGGTCGCTATTGCGACCAATGGATCAACATAATAGTCATTTATGGCCTTGCTCACCTTCTCATAGCTGATAAGACCCTTTTTTTCCATCAATTTTAGATAGACCTCCTTTCGTCTCATCTCGTCCATGATAGAATCTATGTTCTTACCAGTGCTCTTGGCGATGGTCTCCAGGAGGAAACTCCTCCCACTGAAGACCATCGTATCCTTTTTTGGGTCCCATGTGAATACATCATGTGTCAGAAGGTTCTTCGTTTCCTTTTCCACATCCAGGATCTCGACTATGGCCTTTACCCTCCTTACCTTCCTGCCGTTCGCGACCACCTGACCTTGGAACGCTACCACATCAAGGCTCTGAAAAAGAACTCGAGGAATGTTCATCGGTTCGTTCTCCACCCTATGGAGGAGCTCATCGATGTTTCCTGCATGGATCGTACTCATGGACGCATGTCCGACAGAGATCGCCTGAAAAAGTGTGAAAGCCTCGCGACCTCGCACTTCCCCGACAATGACATATTCTGGCCTCTGCCTAAGTCCGGCCACCAGAAGGTCGTACAATGTCACGTCTCCCGGTCTGGATCCCCCGCCCGATAACCCGGAGACGCTTGACGCGTTCGAAGATGATGTCCCATATCCTTGTCTAGATACCGATTGGATCCAGTTGGAATGATTGATATGGATCTCAGGGGTATCCTCTATGGAAACGATCTTGTCCTCGGTCCTGATGAACATGCAGATCGCGTTTAGCAGTGTTGTTTTTCCGCTTGCGGTCCCACCAGATACGAGGAGCGACTTCTTGTGCTCTATCAACATCCAAAAATAGGCCATCTGAAGATGAGAGACGGAAGTAAAGCGAATAAGATCAATTCGGGGAGATCGGGTCTTTTGTGAACTTCCTAATCGTGAACGTCGAACCCTTTTTTGTCACTTCTGACCCTAGGGTCAGATTCTATCCTGCTTCCATCTAGTAACGTAGCATCAAGGATGGGAGAGTATATCGAAACATGTTTTCCCGATATCTGGGCCAGTTTTATAACATACTTATTGAGCTCGAGCTCGTTCTCGAACACCACGTTGGTCTTCATCGAACCGAAGATCCTATGAAAGATATAGATCGGAGTATATGGACCATTACAGCTGATATCCTCGATGAAAGGGTCCTTTAGCACCGGGTCGCTTCTACCAAGGCCTAGGAGTTCCCGCTCCAGATAGTATCTAAGGACGAGCTTCCTTTTTTCTTCAAGTTTGATATCGAACAGATCGATGACCTCATCGAATCTCTTAGATAGATAATCCCTGAGGGGTTTGGACTCGGTAAAGATAGTACCTTCGACAACGGGTACTTCTTCCTGGTCCATTGTCGCTTCTAGTTTGGTCCGTAATAATGAGATCGTCTTTTTTTCTTCTTCGGTAAGTTTAGGCTCTTTCACATAGTAATTGAATTCGCCCTCCGTTTGATTGAAAAGAATCTGAACAAAAGAGAACGGCGGAGTTATAGGGTATGTTATATTGATATTGTTCTTCTTTTTATCCCTTACCTTTCTCATGTAGGCCATTACTTCTTGGACCACCATGCTCTCGGGAACGTGTTGCTCATCTGAGTAGAACTGATCGAGCTCTCCTGCTTTCTTTTTCAGAAGTTCTCTGTCCCTTATATCGAGAGGTAATTTCTCTTTAGCGCCCTTCTTGGACTTCGAACCGAACCTATCTGATAAACTATCCAGCATTTCTTCATCGATTTCAAGGTAGGATTATATTAAATGGTTAGCTATAGAAAAAAATAAAGTTATATTCACTATATATTATCAAATTTCGAAATGTGAAACTTACACCTTAGGGTCATTATTGAATTCCTTGTAACAACGGCTAAGAACTCCACTCGAATAGTTCGAATGAGCTTGATGAGCTCGGGGCCCTAGGACCTTGATATTCTCAAGGGGGGAGGCCTCTAAATCTGTTAGGGTTTAGTGAGGAATGAAAAAATGATAAACAACAAGTCAATAAGAAAGATCAAGAGGGATGTGGAGGCTATATCCCCGGTCGTGGCGACATTAATGCTCGTCCTAATCGCCGTGGCCGCATGCACAGCGTTCTACCTCTGGGAATCTGGATGGCAGAACAGTACGACCAAAACCATGAACAACAGCGGAGCCCTGGACACAAGCGGGACCCTGACCGTTTCTGGTAGCACAACCGTTGCACCATTCGCTCAGTTGGCGGCCACCGAGTTCATGCAGAACAACTCTGGCGCTCAGATAACCATTGACAGCATCGGAAGCGGCGCAGGTATGACCGCTATCGAGCAGGGCCAGTGCAACTGTCGGCATGATTTCAAGCCCGATGGCAAGCGTTGACCCGAACCAGCCGACCAACTATCCGAACATGGTCGCAACCACAGTCGGCTACGATGGTGTCATTGTCATCCTGAACTCGAACCTCCAGAACGCGCTTAAGACCGATATTGGAACCGCGCCGGCCGATGGTAACTTCGCCATAACTGGAGCAATTGCCGAGGAGATATACGGATCTGGCACTTCCACAGCTGTCGCACCAACCATCACAACTGTTGGTGGTCTTGCACATGCCTTGGATTCAGCATTCGTTGCTACTACCGACCCCACCCAGCTTAATGTACATTACAGGGCTGACAGCTCTGGTACCCAGGATGCCTTCGCTCAGTACCTGATGGGTGAGAAGGGCTACTTCGAGGACGCCGCTTGGACCGCCAACAGCGCAGGCGCGAACATGAAGGGAGACACCGGCAACCTAGGCATACTCACCGGCGTCGCTAACGATGCTGGTGACGCTATCGGGTTCACATCCTTCGGTATCTACACCGTCAACCCGATCTCGAACCTACACATGATGGACCTGACCGTTGGAACCAACACCGTAACTTGCAGCGCAACAACGATCGCCAACGATGTTAAGGGAACCGGAACCGTCGCTACCCAGTACAGCGCGTCCAGGCCCCTCGCCTTCGTCACGAACGGCGCACCATCTGGCCTTGCAGAATCGTATATCAACTTCTGCATGGAGCCCCAGAACAACATCAACTTCTGCGCCGCGACTGGATACGTGAGCATCTACTAAGAGTAGATCGCAGATAAAACCCTTTAAAAACCCATTTTCTAATTTTATTTATTGAATTGTCGTTTTATATTCTATATAGAATAGCATTATCTAAATGACCTCGATCTGTTCCACGATGCTGGACGGGTTCAAAGAGGAAATTACATCCTAACGTTCACAGGTTATTTCCTTTTTACTGTTATTGGTTTATTCGATAGGGATGGATCCAAGTTTCATCTCCGCGATAATATTGTTCGTCCTTGAAGGTTTGATCCTGATATGGTATCGGAACGACCTTAGGCACACTGTGCTGTTTTGGCAGCTTGAGGTCTTTGTGGTCGTCATTATAGGGTTAACGCTTTATCCGACGATAAATCTTGAACGCGCTAACGGTTAACAGCTCCATCCAGATATTTTTCATTATTGTGGCTGTGTTGCTTGAAGGTGTCATCTGGTACCTCTTTATTTTCAAGGAGAAAGGTATCATCGGGCTATTGAAGAGCTCTACGTTCTCGTTGTTCATTCATAGTGTTGCTGATCGTGCCATTGAGCGAGTCGGAAGCGAAAGGTTACAAGGATCTGCTGAGAACAGTCCGAGATTTCGATCCCTGACCTCCACCGCGTTTAATCCATACGCAGAACAAGGGATGGTATATAATATCACATTTCACTACGATATTGGACCCTTATGATTTTACCCTAGGTGCATCGGAGACCAACCTATATCTTCTCTCCTCAAAGCACTCGAAAAACGTAACAATAACGCTAACCAATACTGGAGCCTTGAACTACAGCTATTCGTTCACATGGCAGAGCTCGAGCGCTATCACTTATGATCAGAACGAAAGAAACTTCGACATTGTGGCAGGTGGTTCGAACAAGTATGTAGGAAGCATCACATCAACGGTGGACGGTAACTATACATTGATGATCATAGCATCCGACCTGCATGGTCTATCGAGGACCTGTAATATAACGGTCCATGTCTCTTCGATAGGTTTTGATTTTACCGTAGAGAGCATGGACCTCTACCTTCAAGGCTTTACGTCATCCTTCGGAAGCGTACCATTGGGTCTCATCAATTCAGGGACCTCCAATGAATCCTGTTACTTCCGAATATATGCCCCTTCTTATTTCGTCCCATCCTTGGCCATGACAGGGTGGAGACTACATGTCATCTGAATTCCCGGTGGTCACGTTTGGGACCGGAGGAACTGATGAACCTGACACTTGTCCCATTCTTGACCGGAGTCGCAGGCGTGTACGATGTCAACCTTAGTGTGTATCCGGTCAATAGTACCGTTCCGTTCGAAACCTTTACTTTGACCGTGAAATGTCAGCCCATATCGTGTCGTCGTCCCAGAAAGTCTTGGACCTATACCTGTCAGCCCAGGTCACACAACTATCTGGAACTATACGGTCGTGAACTATGACTCGCCGGTCCTATATCTCAATCTACCGAAACCACCGTCTGGTATGACGGTAACGGGCCTTATCAATGGATCAGAGCCTCTATCTCTAACGAACGGCATCATTGATATAAACCAGACAGGGCAGACCGATTTTCAACTTCTTATCACTCCATCGGGGAATGACAGTACAAATGTATCGTCATTTAACATGCAGCTCGGGACCCAGGGCAATGCAGTGAGCATGGGAATAATTGGTTTTGTCGCTGGGACCGTCATCACATCCGCCATTGCACTATTGATCGCCATACCCTTGGCGCTAGGGGCGGCGATCTTTCTCTATGGCTATTGTCCATCGAGGATAAGGGACATGTGTCAAAACCACTGATGGAGGTTACGGCGGGCATACCATCGGTCATCTTTGGGCTTTGGGGAGCTCTGACCTTTGGACCATTGCTAGCAAAAGACGTTATATCCGATTATTGCATCAAATCGATCGGGTCGTTCATTCCATTCTTCAGAGGGGATTATATGAACGCGATGTCGATGCTGACGGCTTCAATTGTATTGGCCATGATGGTGGTTCCGATAATAATGACCCTTTCATTTGACTCCATGATGGCTGTTCCCCATGACCTGACAGAAGGGTCGCTTTCCCTAGGAGCATCGAAATGGCAGTCGATCTATCAGGATTACGTTAAAAAAGGCAAGGTCGGGATTTTTGGCTCGATCATCCTCGCATTGGGAAGGGCCATAGGAGAGACCATGGCGGTTCTAATGATAATGAGCTTTTCTCCTGCCCTTCCAAGCTCGATATTCAATGGCGGAGGGACAATGACAAGTGCTATCGCGGCCACGTTCACCGGGTCCTTTGCGAACCCGGATGCCCGCGAAGGTCTGTTTTCAATAGCTTTACTTCTATTGATCTTTGTCCTAATTATCAATATCCTGTTCCTTTTCGTTACCAAAGATCGGTCCTGGAACGGATTTGGTCCGATCAAAAGACTAAACAAATTGAAAATGGTACTCAAAAGGTCTCATAAAACGAATAGAACCATGATGAACCCATAACGGCTTCGTTCAGGCCCTCTTCTCAAATGATCAGGAACGATAGGATCGCAAGGGTGGCCATCTACTCTTCGGCGGCAATAATCATGGCGATTGTCGTCCTCATCGTCGGTAATGTAATGGTCCGTGGGGGTCTTTCGATACAGCTGGACTACCTTCTGAAAGACCAGATATGGGGGGGGTTCCTTAATGCGATAAGCGGGTCCCTGGAGCTTGTGGTTAGCGATCGCGGTCGCCTTGCCGATAACGTTGATGGCCGCCATATATATCAATGAATATGCCTCCTCGGATAGTTGGATCACGAAGCTGTCCTATATCTCGGTCAGGACCTTATCCAGCACCCCGTCCATAATTTTTGGAGGCTTTGGGTTCATTGTTTTCATACTGTACCTTGGTTTTGGTTTCTCCCTTTTGGCCGGGGGATTGACGTTGGCGTTCATGATCGTCCCTATCATATATCTTAGCAACATCGAGGCGTTGAAAGCAGTACCGGAGACATATAGGGAAGCTTCCTATGCTTTAGGACTGACCAAGTGGCAGACCATTAGGTCTTTGATCCTGCCGTCATCGGCCCCATCGATCTCTTCGGGGGTAATACTTGCAACAGGACGGGCAATCGGTGAGACAGCAGCGATACTTCTTACAGCTTCATTCGCAACATTTGTTACCACATCGCTGACCCAGCCTGTGGCGTCTCTTACAACATACATTATATCAATCCTATGACTCTGCGGGTGGGAACCCTGTTATCGCTGAAAAGATGTATGCTGCCTCTTTTGTGTTGATTGTGATGGTCATCGCTCTAAATCTGATTAGTAAGTTCATCACTCGTCGATATAAACTTGGCAACAGCGCACGATAATGATTTGAACAACAAGAAATAGTGGCAAACAATATTCACTGGTGTAGATGAACCTAATAGGTTCACAGAACAATCAAATTTCATCTAGACAAATTATCATGATAAGAGAGCTTTCTGGTTAGAAATTTCTATAGTGTGCCTATTCATTCCATACACTATTTTTAATTATCGATCTCCGATCGAATACAAGATGGAGGGAGAAAATGGGCAAGGTCGATCGTGTTCGGGAAAGGGCAAGAAAGGAAGAATCAGACGGCATTATCGATAAGATCAAAGGGCCGTATGCTAGCATATTTTTAATTTTATTTGTGATTATAATAGCATCGCTCCTATACTTCACTTGTTGGATATTTGCTTCCCCGACGCAGAGAGAACCCCAATTGATCGGGAATGGGGACTTTATCAATTACTCAGTGAACAGTTTATCGGAGAGCGGTTGGAACAATGGAACGGTTCATCTTATATTCAATAATTTCACCCAAAGCACATGTTCCATCGACTTCATATCAAATGATTCGGCCTATAATGTAGGAAGCTCGACATACAACTACACTTATAGTGGGGGGGTCTGGATGAGCGATGGGCTCACAGCACTGCTCTAACCAGTGGCGAGTACATCGGTTCGTCAACGATACAGACAATATATGGCCCCAAGAACTGTGGATGAATATCTCGTCAAGGATGGTAATGTGAACTCGACATATTATGTCGGTCCTAATTCTGGTCTTCCATTCATGATTTGTTCGTCCGGCCCCACGGGTAAGCTGACAATGAACATGACCACCACAGATCTATATTGGGTAAAAGACCTTTGATCTGAACAAGTGAAGGAATGTGATCATCTGGCATGTTCAATTCAATACCTTCATTGAGGTATTGGACCCATGCTAGGTTTTTCCTTAAGAATAGAAATTGATAGGCAAATATGTATGCCATATCAAAAAACTTGAACATTTTCATTTGAGATCAGGACATAGCCGGTCTGCCTGTATTATTGTTGTAATCCATCACAAAGTAATGGTTGATCGCCGCCTCGCCTATATCAGACGCATAAGCTCTCGTCCTTTCTAGACTGTCCACAACGTAAGCTAGAGGAACGATGTTAGTGCCTTCACCTTTCATCGAGAGGACCTCCTGTGTCAGGGCCTCGATGTTCCTCGACATTAGCTTTGCCTTGTTGACGACCTCGTTCGCGATCTTCGAACTCGTTAAGATAGAACGAGTTCATAGCTTCGTCCAGCAATTTGATGACCTCTACGCTCTGCGAGCTGACTTTAGAGGAGATGTCCTCCTTTGACTGTATCTTAGCGGCGTTGGTTGCGATCCTCGACGCATGGTCGGCTACGCGCTCCAAGGTCCTTGCGACGAGCAGATACCCCTGAGCCTCTATTGGTGAGACCCCCATCTTGTCGGCAAAGAACACATCACGGATGATCTGGTTGTACTGTTTGGAAATCATCCAGTATAATTTGTCGACCTCCTGATCGCGCGACTTGACATCATCCGCCATATCTTGATTATGTGTGTTCAGCACCGAGATGGCGTCCTGGTGCATGTCCTTCGTGATGATGTACATCCGCTTTACGCCTTTGAGCATCGAGAAATCGCTCGAATCGAGCAGGTCGCGAAGTACCATCGTGGTCGCTGTCTCTTCGATCAGCTGTGGGCCGATAACGCTATGTGACAGATCGCGGATCTCCTGTCGAATGTTTTTTGTGGAACTCCCGTTGGTGCGGAACTCGATCGTATTGTAGCCAGCTAGATACACCCCGATGAATTTTCTAAAGAGCTGTTCGCTATCGTTGGTATCGACGGAGATCACTCTTTTTGTAAGCTCCTTCTCAGTTTTCTTCAATTTCGGATTGATCAACATCGTCCCGTCCGGCATAGGTATCAAAGCGATGCTGTCCCCGTTCCTCAATTGAACGCTCGTGACCCATTTTTTTGGTAAGGACACTACATACTGTAGACTTACCCGTAACCTGCACCTTTCTAGTTTCCACGAGCTATCGATAAAAAAAATGGGATATAAATTGTATCAAATGAGAATACGGAGATAAACAAATAAAAGGTCCAGTAAATACTAAACTGTAAACTATGTAGAATAATAGTAAATTTTGGGAGTTATCTATACTGCCTCAGGCATGTGAAATAATCCGAACATGCCAGCTACATATCTTTCTGTGCTTTGATATTTGGGTGCCTCAAAGATGTCTTTTGTCGTTCCATGTTCGATCAATTTCCCAAGATAAAGATATGCGGTATTATCGCTGACCCTCCTGGCCTGCTGCATGTTATGCGTCACGATGACGATGGTGAACTCCTTCTTCAATTGGTGTATGAGCTCCTCGATACGGGCAGTGGCGATAGGGTCCAATGCCGAGCATGGTTCATCGAACAATATTACCTCTGGATGCATGGCCAACGCACGTGCTATACACAATCTTTGTTGTTGCCCACCGGACAAGGAGCTAGCGGGCGCGTCCAATCTTTCTCTGACCTCATTGTACAGTGATGCCTTTTTCAAAGAGCTCTCGACGACCGTGTCCGAGTATATTGATGTTCTTCAGACCTGCCATCTTGCAACCGAATGCTACGTTCTCATAGATCGAAAAGGGAAAGGGGTTCGCCCTCTGGAACACCATCCCCACCTTTCTCCGTAGCAATATAAGGTCCGTCTTTTTTGATAGGATGTTGTCCCCATCCAATCCTATATTTCCCTCGATTCGACATCCTTTTGATCCCATCGTTCATTCTATTGATACATCGAAGAAGCCAGGATTTACCACATCCAGATGGACCGATCAAGGCCGTGACGCTCTCTTCATCGACGTCCAGCGATATGTCATATAATGCCTGGTTCTCCCCGTACCAGAGGTTCAATGACCTAATAGATAGTTCAGGACCCATCGAGGTTGCCTCTACTAATGAATTACCATTATGTTCTTCTTCTCATATTTGATAGATGTCCAAGTGGACAATATAGAAAAAATGAAAACCCGTCGATCTCCGTTGGAGGGTTCCAGCGCCGCTCCGAATCATACTAGATCAGGAATGGCTGGCTGTGCTAAATGAGCTGGCGGTGTGAGGCCCAGGTGAGGTCTTATTGACCATATGTCCGAGATAGGCCTTCGGTCCATCAGACCGGACCACCGATCTTGTTGCTCGACCTGGACATCCGATAGGTCCCATTAATTCTTCTTTTTCCACTCTTCGATTTTCCTCAAAAGCTCAAGAGGCCTTTCGTCGATGACGCGGACCTTTCCTTCGTACAATCTTCCATTTCCACTGTCCATCGTCAATGTCGTGCCTTCGTGGAACTTCTTCCCATCCATCATGAAGGTTCGGTTCTCCATATCTATCTTCAGTTCAGGAACGTTCACGATGCAGGCTATGTTCAGCTGCCTTGCGACCACGACGGCATGGGCCATCCTGTTCCCGCGGGCGGTAATCAATCCCCGCGGACCGGCCGACACCTGAGATATCATCGGGGGTCAATATGTCCTTCATCAAAATGACCGGGCCGGAATGTGATCTCTCAGCGACCAATTCGCTGGAAAGGACCACCTCTCCAGTAACGATGCCTAAGGACGCGGATGTCCCGACCCCAAGCAATCTGCCCTCATCGACCACCTTCTGTTCGACGATGCTATCCGGTACTCTATCATTGATGTCCGTTCCAGCGCTTCCTTCTCTGTTATCACGCCCTCTTCGGCCAGGGCCACAGCGATCTTGAGCCCCGCCAAGGGGGACCTTTTTCCGTTCCGTGTCTGGAGCATGAAGAGCTCCCCCTCTTGGACGGTGAACTCCATGTCCTGCATGTCCTTGAGGTTCATCTCGATCTTCTTTCCGATCCCGAGAAGCTCCTTGTACACTTTGGTCAGAAGCCTGTTGAACCTTGGTCCCTGGTCCGCTTCGTGCTCTCCAGAAACGACGCCCTCGGCTGGACCCCGAAACGGAAGTCAACGACCATATCATCCTCTCCGGTCCACGGGTTCTGTGTGAAAGCGACCCCTGAACCAGAACGGAGCCCCATATTACCGAAGACCATCGCTTGAACCGTCACAGCCGTACCTCTTGCCTTTTGAGAGAGGTTCATCTTTCTGAATGCCTCGGCTCTTGGGGATTCCCAGGAATCAAGGACCGCTGAAATGGCATCTCGGAGCTGTTCATGAGGCACCTGGGGAAGCCCCCCCTCAAAGCCCGAGGCCCCTCGAACTCCTCGGAGATGGTCTGTAACGTGATAGAATCGAGCTCGGTCTCATCGATCGCCCCGAGATCGCCATCTTTGAGGCCATGATCTGGTCGTATGTTCTTGCAGGATTATGTTTTCACACCGATCTCATACGATGAGATCGCCCTCCGATAGCAATCCCATCCGAACCTTGGGTTCCCGGACCTGGCGATGAGCGATCCCACGCCCTGTTTTGTTAACCCACTGTTCAGGACTGTGGACATCATGCCGGGCATCGATATGGGAGCACCTGAATGGACGGACACGAGGAGGGGTCCCTTTCCCCTCCGAAGGTCCGTCCGGTAGACCTTTCCAAGAAGGCGATCCCTTCATCGATCAACTTGGGCGTATAGGATGGTAATCGATGTCCTTGATCAAAATATTCCTCGCAGACCGGAACGCCTAGTACGAAGGCCGGAGGTATTTTGATCAAAGGGCCGCTATATGGGACAACATTGAGGCCTTATTACCATAGATCTCAGGGGAGATGATATCTCGATGCCCTGGGCCGATAAGCGCCATCCTTCCCTGGTCCATCTACCTCACCTCGAAGGTCCCAACGCTCTCGAAAACGTTGTCCTTCAGCACATAAGCGACCTTCATCATCGAATTGGTCGATTCCTCGATGTTCCTAGCAAGCTCGATCGTGAGGATGGCGCCCTTGGTCTCATGTGATTCGTCCATTATCGTCGCCATCGAACGACGTAGAGCAAGATCGCACCGTTCCTCAAGCTCGATGACGCCGTCCACCGCATGAAGAAAATCAGATATGTCGATCTGTGAGTATCTCCCGTAGTTCCTTTCAGCCACATAGAGGCTTTTGATCAGTTCTTGGCACGATTCCAGAGAGATATCTGTCATCGTTCCAAGTTCAACGAACGATCGACCCATTTCCATCTTGGACGGTACTAGTGTCATAAGGTACATCGCCTCCTCGAGATAGTCCAACGCATCGTCAGCATTGATCACGAGGTCGACGAACGGGATGGCCTCTTCGATGGTCCTCGCGAGCGTTCTTACCCTGGAAACGATCTCATCGGCCTCCTTCTCCCATCTTTTGGTCCTGTCCGCGTCCCTCTTCACCTTCGTGAACGAACCCCCCTGTTCGAGCTCGTTCATCGTTCTATGAAGTGTCGTGGCCACCTCAAATATCAGTGTAGCATGTTTTATGCAGAGCGTGAGCAGCTCCTGAGGCGCAGGTCTGAAGTGATTTATAAGTTCGGCCTTGATCTCGTCCTGGATCAATCTAATGGACCTTTGGTCAAGGAGCTCTCTCGCCGATCGTTGCAGGGCAGATCGGAAGAACGTTATGGTCTGGTCCTTCCCGAGGACCTGATAAAGCGGCTGCCCATACCTCAGCGGAACCCTTGGGGCTAGTTCAAGGGCCTCGAATATCAATTGATCCCCGCCAAGCTTCAGGAAACCTCTATGCCCCACTTCGTTCTCGGCGGCCCACCTGAGAACACCTATCGCATCCTTCTTCGGCAGAAAACTTTGTAGTTTCTTTCTAGCCCGGTTCCAATCTATCAGGAAAACGATCCTTGAGCCAAGAAATTCAAGAAAATCTCCCAGCTGGTCCAGGTCATTGGCCTTGTATGTCCCCCTTGAAAGATGATACACGCCCTCCTCAAGGGTCCCCCTATGTTCCGTCCTTGACATGGTATCCTGCCACACCACCCCCCATCGGTCGAACAGGCTCTGAAAGAACAGCACTCTTGGAAGGTGAACGTCGGTCTGAACGATGGAAGCCTCCATCTCCTTGATCTGGACGATCATCAGATGGGCGCCCGTCTCCCCGATATCGTTCTGTAAGATCAATCTCTCCCCGTTCCTCGTCGCGGTGGTTCCAAGGCCAGGATGTTCGAACTTCAGAGGGGATGTCCGATTGACACCTGACATGAACGATGATACGAGCTTCTTATCAACATCGTTCAACCTGAACACCTTCGCACCATCGATGTCCTCGACGGATATGTTGGCCTGAAGTGAATTTAGGGCCTTATGCAGGTCCATAACGAGCAGATGGATCGTATCGCGGCCCTTCCTATCGCCCGAGGTGATGGTCTGTATCAACGAAGACGTGACCACCTCAGGATGTGCGGGTAGTTCGGACCTCAATCTCTCCCCTCGTTGTTCGAGATCGGTCGATCCTGGCTCGCGCCGTGAGTGATGGACGGAGCATTTCGTCGATCGTTTTCGATCGATGTCATCAGTTCATCGATCATGGGGATGTAATATTCACCTTCGGACCGCTTCATCGAACCGGCAATGACGTTATCTAGAGCTATATCGCTCTCCTGCGCCAGTTCCCTCTCCTCTCTCAGAGAGGTAAAAACAATGCCTGGATGGTCCGCTTTTTGTTGCGCGGCCTGTATCAGGGTCAGATAATATTTTATTCGGTCGTTGGCAACGAAGGCGGTCGAAAGAAGGTCCGGAAGCAATAGCTCCTCCTGGCCTATCTCCCTGACCATCTCTTTCTTCTGGACCATTTATGGGCACCTGGTGGTTTTTTGATCCAAGCATAGATAATCCTATCGCATTTCTTAAGGGGTTGCGAACAAATAGATGTGAACGTCTCAATATAACGGATCTTTACCTTGCGCCCCTGCTGAAATTAAGCGAAGTGTCATTTGACCCGGTCAGCTCTGCCCTGTCAATATGCCCATATCCGTATTGGTGATATCGGATGAAATGGGATAGAACCCCTGTCCCAGGACCAAAGATTGCCCCTGCGTCTGGTTGACGATGAACTCCAGATAGTCCAATAGGGCTCCAGAGGGCTGCCCGTTCATATATAGATAAAGGAATCTTGCCAATGGGTATTTGAACGATTCCACGTTCGTCTCGTTCGGAAGATAGGCGGGAGAGGTGGCATTCTCCTTAAAGGGGACGATGTCTAGATCTCCCTTGGCATAACCCACGCCGATATAACCAATAGCACCTGGGGTGGTCGTAACCTCATCGATGATGCTATCATAGTCCGGTTCTTCGGTCACATTGACATAGGGGCCGTTGTCCAGGACCGTTTGCTGGAAAAAGGAATATGTCCCAGAGGTGCTGTTCCGACCGAACAGTTCGCATGGGCTGTCCGGTCCGCCAAGCTCCTCCCAATTATTTATCGAACCGTTATAAAGACCTCTAAGTTCAGGATCGTCATGTTAGTGATAGAACTAGAAAGATCTGGATTTATGATGATCGTGATCCCATCAAGAGCGACCTCCAGCTGAACGATCTTCATACCCTTTTCCTTGGCGATCCCCGTATCCGTCGAGTTCATCGCCGCGGAAGAATCGGCGATCTGAGCATTGCCGTCGAGAAGGGCCGTTATTCCAACACCGCTCCCCCCTTGTGTCACGTTGATCTGGACCAAACTATTGTTCTCCTCGAAGTCCGCGGCCCACTGGGCACATACCGGATACAAAGTTGTGGAGCCTTCCTGATCTATATAGGTCATGGTTTGCGAACCATTCGCCTCGCTTTTGTTATCTAGAATCACTAACCCGACCACAGATACAAGGACGATGATGACCACGATGACCGTGATCAACTTTTTAGATATCATCTGCGCTCCCTCTTGATCCTTTTCTGAATGAAGTTATATCAATATTAAAGCTTGAGCCACAAGATTCTTCTTTGATAATAAAAATATATACCTTATGGGGATCTATAACATGAAAATGTATCAATTTCCCACCTCTTTCTCTACTTCTTGGCCTTGCCCTGAACTATCCGCTATGTTCTCCAGGGAAATGTCAATGAGCCTTTGAACCTCGTCCAGCATATCCTTGATGATATACGGCTTCTGAACCACGCCCAAGAACCCATATTCCTTGAACTTTGCCATGACCGGGTCGTTCGAGTACCCGGAAGATACGATGGCCTTGACGTTGGGGTCGATCTCAAGCAATCTTTTGATCGTCTCTTTGCCCCCCATGCCGCCCCTGATCGTCAGGTCCATGATCACCACATCGTAAGGGTCGTTCGCTTCTTTGGCCTTTGTATAAAGAGCTATGGCCCCCTCCCCGTTCACCGCGCAATCGACGAAGTGGCCGTTCATACGGAGAAGTTCGCTTCCGACCTCCAATATGGGGTCCTCATCGTCCATGAGCAGCACCTTCCCTCCCGTGACCTCTTTGAGATCTTCGATCTTTTCTGGACAGGCCATTATCGCCTCGGAAGCAGGGAGGTATATCGTGAAGGTCGTTCCGACACCGGCATCGGACCGGACATCGATGAGACCACCATGTTTATCGATGATAGAATGTACTATCGTCAGTCCGAGACCGGTGCCGTTCTTCTTGGTAGTAAAGAAAGGATCGAAGATCTTCCCGATAACGTCCTTTGGTATCCCGTTCCCTTGATCGGTGATTGTGATCTTCACATATTTTCCAAAAAGGAGGGGCAGCGGGGACCCATCTTCAATGAGAACGTTCTGTGCCGAAACAGAGATGTTCCCGCCGTTCGGCATCGATTGTTTTGCGTTGATAATCAGGTTGCTGAGGACCTGGAAAAGTTGTCCCTCGTCCGCATCTATGCAGCAAAGATCATCGTCCGCTTGATATGAGAAGGTGATGTTCGAGCCCCTAAGGCCGAACTCTGTGGATTCTCTCAGAAATGACTGAAGATCGATCGTTCTTTTTATCGGCTCCCCACCCTTAGAGAAGGTGAGCAGTTGTTTCGTCAGCTCTGTGGCTTTGACGATAGACGTTCCGCATCGTCCAGCCTTTGGTATCGGGGGTCCTTGGGATCCATGCCCCTTTTCATTAAGGTGATCGTCCCCATTATTGAAGTAAGATAATTGTTGAAGTCATGCGCTATCCCACCTGCGAACACCCCTAGGGACTCGATCTTGTCGATCGTGTTCAACCGTTCCATCAATCGGATACGATCGGTCACATCTCGACCTACCCACTGCAGCTCGTCCAGCTGGTCCCCATCGGAGAATATCCCCCTTACGGTCCACTGGAACCAACGTGATTCGAGACCGCTCAGCTTTAGCTCCTGCTCATGATCGAAAACGGGCTCGTCCTTGCTTAAACGTTGTATCTTCGATAGAACCACGGTCCTATCAACGGCCGGGATCGGGAAAGTTCTTTTATTAGCTTTCGCTCCATCGAAAGCGACCTTATCGTCGTCGTTATCGGACCTTTCTGAGAAAAGCCCATAGTGTCTCATGAAAGCAGCATTGGAGAAGGTTATCTCACCCTCCGGGGTCGATCTGAACACAAGTTCTGTCTGGTCCTCGACAACTGCTTTATATCGCCTTTCACTTTCAAGGAGGTTCTTCTTGGAGGCCTCGCAAAACTTGTTACCATACGATTGATGGAGGCGGCAAGACTTCCAAGCTCATCGTTGGTAAGTACCTTGATCTTTTCATTTCCGTTCCCGTTCTCTTCGATCTTTTTAACATCATCGTTCAATCTGTCGATCCGGGAAATGATGAAGAAGTGCAGGAGAAAGACGGTCATGACGAAGAGTATGATGGAAAGCACCCCAAGCGCTATCAGCAGCATGCTTTCGCTATCGATCGCCTGATCATATAGCGTCCTGGGGCCCGTCACCTGAACGATCAATGCAGGCCTACCATCTATATCGTCCACGACAGATAGACCCGTTACCTGGCCGTTCCCAACATCTTCGACCATGGTCCCCTGTGAGCTAGATCGGTCTCCATAAACGGTCTCGTTCCCCACACCGTTGACATAAGATCCATAATTTATCAGGTTCACCTGAAGAGATTGACTTTGTAGCTGTTTGGTTATGTTCGCCTGGACGGTGGAATCTATCTGTTTCGCAAGGATGATCACACCAGCGGTCTGCCCGATACTGCCTCCGAGCATCTCGTGGTGGATCGGTTGGGCAAGATCATGTATGGGGTCGAACCTATCATTATCAAGCCGGTGCATCCACCTGCCATTCCTTTGGACAGAAGGTCGCTCTCCGACATGTTGAGATACTGATAGAAGCCGGATGGGAGGTTCAAGAACCCATCATCGTAATAGAGACGGAAGATCAAAGCATTGGTGCTGTTCGTAACGATCACAGCATTTATTCCAAGGTTCTTGAACGTCGAGTCGGGGAAGACCTCTTGCATATAGGTCGGGTCTTGTCCCGTAGCATAATTGTACGTCTCGTTCCAGTTCGCGTAGCTCATTGTATTGGAGCTAAGGGTCTGGAGATCATTATCGAGCACATGTATGGCCTGTTGTGTATTGATCGATGAATCGGTGTTCTCTAGATGATCGAAGTTGTCGACCAAAAGAACCGAGGCCACGCTGAAGAATGCCAGAACGAGACAGGCGATCATACCGGTTGTGATGATCAATATCTTCGTTCCTACTCTCATGCGTTCACCTCACCTTAGGTCCTAATGATCGTAGATGGAGAGGTATATATCCCCTTCACGGCACATTTATCATTATTGAGTACATTATTTGATACCATTACGATGTCCAGAAGGAAGAATGATACTATATTATTTTAAAACATTATATATATTCTATTTATCTTTATACTTCTATAGAGGGTATATTTTTCCCATATTTGAAAGATCAACGATACTGATAGGAACACTCTTTCGATCTTGTCGATGCAACGTTTCTCGTCATCAAGAATTGGAGCGCACCGCTCATATACTATGATCTTGGACCGGTTTTGGGTTATCCGGGCATCCATCAAGCTAGGTCGGTAGCAATCTCTATTATACATCCGCTCTAAGTGATCAATATGATCGCTGGCCTGGTCGAACCCGATCATAGGGCTGCATCCCGACCGGAACGGGACCCATGGCCGAACGATCCGATATGGATGGGTCATTTAGCTCATCAGATCACGATTCGGATGTGTCATCATGATGGACCTTGAGGAAGACGATGGTCTCTGCCTTTTGGGCACCAAAACTCTGCTCGAACATGTGAGGAAGTTACGTAAGGAGATAAAAAAGGCCAAGGAAAGGGGGAACGTTGAATCGGTCCATCGCATGAGAGTGGCCTCGAGACGTATACGCGCTGATATGGTGAACTTTGGGACATGTTTCGGTCGATCGCGTGTTCGGAAGTGGGGGTCCTCGATGAGATCCGTTACAAAAAACTTGGGGGAGGCCAGGGATTTGGACGTCCAGATCGAATTCCTCAAGGATATCATCAAAAGACTGGATCCCAATGTCGTCGTAGGCGTGGAGGCGCTCTTATTGGTGGAACAGGGAAAAAGACTTAGACTTCGAGCGGAAGTTGACGATTCCCTCGATGACCTGGCAAAAGGTGATACGTTGGACCAGATGCGTTGTCATCTCGATAAGTTGGTCAAGGGGTTCGAGGAGAGCAGGACGCAAGTACGAACAAAGGCCTCCGTTGCCGCATGTCTCCTCCAAGTCACGGAACGGACGAAAGAGATCTTGTATCTCGAGGATTTTGTTCATCGAGAAGATTCCAAACTTGAGCATCATAAGATCAGAATAGCAATAAAACACCTTCGTTATACATTGGAAGGGTTCGGACCTCTTTTCATGAATGGCCTGGACCCGGAGATCTCAAGGATGAGATCTCCAGGATGTTCTTGGCGAGATGCATGACTGCGATGTCTGGACCTCGGAACTTCCTAACATGCTTTCAACGGTGGCGAGCATCTCTCGTCTGGAGGAAAAGGAGGTCAGACCAGGTCTTGATGCCATAGCTGAGGACCGTACAATGACCAGGCATTCGGCATATGAACGGTTCGTCCGTGAATGGGACGGACTGATCGAAGAGAAGTTCTTTGAGGAGCTTCGATCGAAGGTCCAAGGCTGTCTTTCCATGATCGAAAAGGGGGATCCAATGTTGAAAAACCTAGGAAAGTTCGAAAAGATCGCACTGATCTCGGACTGTACATGGTAACATCGACGCGCTGAACGCAGTACTGACCGACGCAGGGGAACTTGGGATAAAGGCATATCTCAACATGGGCGATATGGTCGGTTTCGGTGCTTATTCAGAGGAAGTTGTCCGGAGATTGATGGGAGATGATGTGCTGACCGTGCTCGGGAACTACGATCTCAAGGTCCTTAAAATCGCCAAGAACAGGAAAAAGGCCCGGGCGGAGGCGGCGAGGGGAAAGATAGCGGCAATAGCGGCCAAAGATCTCTCCCGTGAGAGCAGGTGCTTCATATCGCGTCTGCCGATAGAGATACGATTGAACCTTTCTGGTCACAGGGCATTGATGACCCATTCGAGTCCTGCTCATGAAGGAGAGCATCTTTCCGATTCGACCCCGGATGAAAGGTTGAGGGAGATAGCAAAGATCGCAAGCTCGGACATCGTACTTATCGGTCACTCGCATTCAGCGTTCCACAGGGTCGTCGACGGAACGATGTTCATCAATCCGGGCAGTGTGGGACGGCCATTGGACAATGATCGTCGTGCCTCATACGCGATATTGGATACAACAGATCTCGATATTGAGGTTCGAAGGGTGGAGTACGATCTCGAGGCGGCCGCGGAGGCGGTCATCGAGCGTGGGCTTCCGCAGGAGGTAGCGCGATCACTTCGAGAGGCCGCCCCCATAAATGGAAGTACAAAAGGTCAATGAAAGATCGATGAAAGGGCGAGGATCCAAGATACCGAAAAAGTGCCCTCTGCAATGGAAAGCATCGTTTGCCGTTCAGGCAGCCCCGCAACCGGGACACAATGCTTTCAAATGCATTACCGGTATTCTCATTCGTTGATCTAATACCTTTCACATTTACAATATGGAGAAGTAAAGGTCAGAAAGTATTGTCCGTAAGGACCATGAAGATGCTACAAGAGGGAAGCTTGTCTGGAGAATGTTCTCTGGATCCTCTTAAATCGGATCGATCGGTCACTAGGCCCTGGGTACTATTGTCAAGGCCTCAATATATCGATGTGATCCCCAAACATAACGACCATACTTTTGGGTATCATCAGCGAATAACATGTACCTTCCTATCATGATATATAGAATAAATGTTGTACTTACGAAATAAACTAATAACTTCTAAACCCAACAGACTCACATGTCCGGCCCGATAAAGTTCCATTGCCCATGTGGTTGGTCGTTCGAGTCATTGGAGGGCGAGAACGAGGCCATGATCTATGGTCATCTGCATATAGTTAAAAACCACCCAGATATGATTATGATGCCGTTGGAAAGCATGCGTAATAATTTCATAGAAAAGAAACATTCATTAAAAGAACTGGAGATCAAATGCTAAGAAACTAAGGCAGTTTTGTTCTAGCCACTTCTCTGAGAGCTAAGTTCGTCAGTGAACTCTTCTGCTTTCCTCTCCTAACCATCTTTCAAAGGCCCTTCGATGTTGGTCACGAACAATTTTAATTTTGTGATCTTTGTAGGTCCTTTTTCTGGAGGACCTCGTCCTTGATCAACGATGTTCTTTGCCATTTTGCTCGATCCCCATCAGAGGGTTGATTTCTGGTCCTCTTGTTCGTTCTTGGAGCGCCTTGGGTCGGGAAAAGGGCATATCCGGACCAGCTTTGGATCTGGATACGTTTCAAGAACCTCCTCATCTTGCCTATGTGCCCACCCATTCGTCCAGGAGGAACGAAGTCATAAATGTCCGCCATATGAAGTCCCATTCTATTCATATCCTAAACATGGCAGATGCTCGTTTCGATGCCTTTCGAGCTTAAAACCCCCCGACCTCGTATGCTAACTTGGCACCGTTCCCATATTTTGAAGCGTGATGGATCTCTCGATCATCATGTAGGTCCCGTTCGAAAAGATATCGTTGATCGATGTTCATCATGTCATTATGGCGCGATATCGATCAAAGGTGAAATGGTCCAGCTATCATGACAATATCTTATCGGGCGGCAGCATCACCTTTCTTTGTTGAAGGGTAAAGGGCTTAGGTCAGGTGGTCATTTACTATCCTCTTCTAACAGGTGACATGGATGATCGCCACATATGGTCGTTCCTCTTTGGCCATTGCGTCCAACGACCCCGGGGTGTTCTCGATGATCGTTTCGTAAGCTGATAAGATCTTCTTTGCCCTAGGTGTTATCGGGAGCGAGCCGTCCTGTCCACTGCCGATTATGACGACCTTCGGATGCTCCCTCTCTAAAAAATCCAGTTCGTTCTCGGACAATGGAGTATGTCCATATTCCTCCTTCTGGTCCCTTGAGAGCTTTTTCTTTCTTTTACTTATCGAACCATCCACATGAACGATGATATCGTTCTCGTACCTGCTCTCATCGATCTCGACCCATCCGAACTCAGATCTCAACCTCTTCATGATCTAGGCCCTGGAAGCTTTTAGGATAAATATTTGGTCCAACGGTCCGGACCGGTAACATGGTCTACTTCAGGTTCGAAAGGTCCGATGGGGTCGATGTTCATCGACTGGATCGGATGATCACGGTCAGTTCGTTCTAGGTGAGCTCGTTCGACCCTAAAATAATGAGCAAGGATGGAGCGCTCAGTATTATATTTCGTGCCTTGGCCATAAGGTACGATCTTGGTCGCTCCACCCTCGATGGACATCTATCTTATGCACTTTCGCATCTGTTCCGTTCGTTCTTCGACCAATTTTGCAAAACCGGTCTTGTATGCCCAATCTGGGCCATGCTCCAGGCGTATCTTTTCTCCGTTCTCTTTGAATGCATGAAGCACACCATTCTCGCTTCGAAGCTCAGGTATGAAGTCAGGGGTCAATCCCATTTCATAAGCGTACTTCACAGCCTCACGGAACATTGAAAGGCTCGGGTCATAACAGCGTCCATCCCACAGTCCCCTTGGTCCTGGGACAGATCAGATCGTTGACCGGCCCCATTCTTATCTCGGTCCCATCGGTATATCTGCACTCGAACACTTCTCAGACCTCCAATGATCTGCTGATCTAACTAAGCTGGAGGGCGGTCATAAATATGCGCTAAGGAGAAAATATAGTCCTTACGTTTGACCCTATCATATATATTGATCATACGATGGTCCCCTATTCCTCCGAAGCGTGGGATGTTTGAGTCTGTAGAAGGATCCGCCTGCCTGACAGCATCATGTTCAATAGCCCATCGATCATTTCCGAGAAACCGCTATCGACCTCCCAGTATAATGAGTGATCAATTATCACGGAGCTACCGTCAGGTCCGATCGCTCGTACCCGTCCACCTTTTATTTTGAACATCGGTCTGTAACAAGGTGATAGACCCCTCCGGTCCATGTAGCCCCTGGCCTCATGGATTATCCTTTCGTTCACGTCCAATGTTCTGGGCTTGTTCAGATGACCGGCCGTTCCATTGGTGAACAAAATACCAGATTCCGCGTCCGATAGCCAATCGCCATCAAGTGGATGGTCCGGATCGAAAAACGTTCTTCGAACCATCTACCTGCATCTTCGGCCATCAATACCTTTCTTTCCGCGGTGGCTTGACCGGACGTGCCGATGCTGTTCGTGCTCTTCTCTGTTCCCGCCATAGAAACGACACCACCATTCCCATCCACGGAATGATGGAAGTACATCTTCTTAGACCTGGTCTAAGTATTGTTCTTATCATTATTGGCCGTAATTGACGGCATGTAATCTATGTGAATCATATATCATGATGATCGTTGGATCGATGACGGCCCCTCCATCTTGATGAACAGGCGCTTATGGAGGTGAGAGCGGGCCATTCTCCACGAGGAGCTGAAGGAAGTTAAGGCGCACAGGACCGGCCAGGGATCATCGGTGACGGAAATATCATCATCAGATCTGTACCTGAACTTCCACAGGAAGTTCACGGGTCGGATAAGGGACGTAAATACAGGTAATGTTCGACAATCCATTAGAGATAAGGACCTGGATCTGACGACCATATGTCATGGCTCTTGAGGACCATACCCTGATCGTGATAGGGATGTTGATCCTGGGGATCGTCCTATTTTCTTTGGCACTGATCTATTTCTTTAACATCCCCTTCGTTTTCACCCTTATCGTGATAACGGGGTTCTGTGCAATAGTCCCGGGGTTGCTCAGGGCGATAAGGAAGATCGATGATTCCTTCGTTCCTAAGAACGCGAGAAAATGAGATATTCATATGTCCGGATCGATCGACATATGACCATAAAAGATCGGTCGGAGGGCGGGGGCGGTTACAAATGGTCAAGAGGCTAGGTTGTTCTTACCAGGGAGAGACCGTCCCCCGCTTGATGATCAGATCCTTGGGGAATATTAAAATCTAGGCTATTTTTTTCAGATAACGACACAAGAGAAAGTACATGTATGTTGCCTACATGAAATAAATGAGCCAGGCGCCAGCTCGCTTGTTTCGGGAGGGGGATATCCCATGAGAACGCCACGACCGGACCGGGCGATAATCGATCTCAAGGACCTTCGATCGGTGGTCTGGAGTTCGCTTCTGCGACCCTTTTTCCCCATTTTTTTAGTTGGGGTGAAGAATCCTCATGATCGATCATGCACTCTATTAGGACCGGCCCGTCCCGGTGGTTCCTTGCCATCTCCAACGCCGCTGCCAAGGCCCGACCGGTGCTGGCCCTGAGGCCTAGACCATGACCGTCCCCCGCGTTCCATGCCCCCATCAGTCCAGCGTAGTCCCAGTTCTTGATGTAATTGTAAGGTCCGTCGTGGATCAAGGTCTCGCTGACATAACCCCGATTGTTGATCAATATGATGATATTGTCGAGTCCGTACCTTATCATGTTCGCGACCTCCTGAGCGGTGAGCTGGAACGAGCCATCCCCCACGACCGTCAAAGATCTGCGTCCTTTGCCGGTCGCTATGGCATAACCAAAGCTTGCCGGAACCGACCACCCGATCGATCCGTATTGAAGTTCCATCTCATATCCCGCCCCTCGAGGAAGGTCCAGGAACACCGTATCGAACCACGCTTCCCCTGATTCTGCTATGATCGTCGTCATCGGATCTAGGAACTCCTGTATCTGGTGTACCATCTCGGTCCGTGTCAAGTGTCCGTTCCCCTCCCCACGTTCGGTGGTGGGGGCGGATCTGAATGATGGGGCGATCATCATCGTCCTATCGTTCAGGGCCAGTTCCCCGGGAAGGTGGGTCAGGATGTCCAACATCGACACACCCGTCACCTCATCACCCGGCAATGTCACGCTCGAAGATCCGATATTGATGGTCCTATCGTCCGGGAGCGATGATGTCCAACCGACCGTGGAATAATCGCTGTAGATAGGACCGACCGATATGATCAGGTCGGATCTCGCCATCATCTCTTTACAACCAGTAGTACTGGTCTCCCCCCAGAACACCCCGATGAACTTTGGATCGTTCTCCGGATAGAACGACTTGGCGTTCGGTTGCACGGCGACCGGACACTGAAGCACCTCGGCCAATCCTTGAAATGCTTCGACGGCACCACATGGACGTAGTCGGGGACCGGCCAGCAGGACCGGGAAATGAGCGGAGCAGATCGCCCCCTTTACCTTCTGAACAGCAAGCCTCAATGCCTGCGGGTCGCTTTCCGGGCGAGGTCCGATCTTAGAAAGTGGTGACGGGCGAGGGCACTCGGCAGAGGCGATATTGCACGGTACCTCGATATATCCTGGCTTCTTCTCTTTGATAGCATTGCCGATAACTTTGTCGATGAGCTCCGGAGCATCCTTCACATGCCTGATCTGCTCCGCATCGCATGTCACCTTCTGAAGAATGTCGAACTGATAGTCCAGGTCGAGGACGTCCATCGTATGATGCGGCGTTCGTCCCTCAATGGGATCATTGGTATTGTAGCTCCCGGAGATCATGATGACCGGTAGGCGTTCAGCATAAGCACCTGCTATGCCGTTCAATGCGGAGAACGCGCCGACATTATAGGTCACTACCAATGCTGCCGCCTCCCTGACCCGTGCATATCCCTCTGCAGCGTACGCGGCGTTCAGCTCGTTACAACAATTGATCTGTTCGACATTCTTGTTCTCGAGCATCTTATCGAGCAGAACTAGATTATAATCGCCCGGTACGACGAAATAATGTCCGATGCCTGACCCCGCAAGGCGGTCTATGATGTAGTTCCCTATGGTATAGGTCATTCAAGTAACCCGTCCGATCATACGGCCCCACACCGAGTATATATCGATGTCCTGCAACAAAAGCGAAGTGCCCGTTCGGTCCCGGTAATTATCTCAAGGGCGTTGAGGAAGGTCATCTCTAAGGAACGGATCGCCCTCGCGCTTCTCTGAGAACAATATCTAGATCGGGCAAGACCCATATCCCCTTTCCGATCCATGACCAGGTTATCAGCATCCGATCGTCCACCATGAACAGCGCTCTTTGTGACCTTCCCTTGTTGAAACTATCCACATCATCGTCCAGAACGCCATATGAGGCCGCCACCGTTCCTCTAGTGTCGCTCAACAAGGGAAAACGAAGACCCAGCACGTCGCTCCATTCGCCATGGGAAGCGGTATCGTTGAAGCTGATCCCTAAAAGTCGATAGCCGGCATCCTCGAACTCCGTTTGTCTATCTCGAAAAGAGATCATCTCCTGGTGACAGACGTATCCCCAGTCGGAAGGGTAGAAGATCAAAAGCACCAGGTGGTCCTTAAGAACGTCCTTCATCCGCAAAGGTCTTCCCTGCTGGTCCGTCAGTACAAAGTCCGGTGCCAATGAACCGACCGGTATCGGGATCATCGTTCATACCTCATCAAGCTCCGGGCATATGACCCGATCACGAGCTGACCACAGGGCATCAACCCCTAGCCCCGTTCGCTCCTTCTTTCCATAGCTGTCCATCGTTGGGCCATTGTCCGACATAGGACGGTCCCACAGGTCTTCTGCTCTCATCAAGCTTTACCGAGGTCCTCGATCTATTTTGACTAATAACTAACTATGGGTCCATGATGGAAAGCTTCTGGAAATGATCGGTGGGATATCGATAAGGAACGTGCATCGGTCCCTGACCATAAGTGGCCGCATCGTGCTCTATCGACCGTAGCGATAAGACTTATCTATCATCATGGCCTTACCAATCCAGAACATCCAGGAGAACTGAGCTTGCCACTGACCCCAGAGATGCGGAACATGGGAGTAACACCCAATCTGATGAAAACAACAAAGAAGATAAAATGCCCGAGTTGTGGCCTGGAGTTCAGTTTGTTCCAATCAAGGGCTATCGCATGCAAAGGATGCAAGAAAGGCGCATATGGATGCCAGATGGTCAGGTGCTTGCGTTGCGATCAGGAGTTCCCGCTCGAGGGTCTTATCACGAAGGACCAAGAGAACCAAAAGGCCATCTCTGAGTATATGAACAACATCGTCAACAATTACAATAAGAGCGTTGGAAAGAAGGGAACGCGTTAGGCTCCGGTCGATCCGACCGGAGACCCAGGCCTATCGGCCCTCTCACCGTTCTAAACTTTCGATCCTGGCATCGTTCCATATTTTTTATTGACCTCGGAACGATAGAGCGTTTTTCCATGGATGCTCGAGATGTTGTACAAGCAGAACGGTATCAATTTCCCATCGGGTGTGACGGTGTGGATACAACAGCCCTTTAGGCGCTCCGTCTCGACGTTCCATACATCCTGGAAAGGCATCGATGAAATTGTAAGATAAGAGCTTTTTGCCTGCTGGATGAACTCATCCCAACTTCCCGCCGCCCCTTTGGTATCGCTTCCGAGGTCCTCCTCGATATATCTCCAAAGATCGCTCATCTCTTTCGGGTCTTCGTTGCGATACAACATGTTTCCTTTGGTGGACCCATTGCGCGATGGGTCAACGGGAACAGCGACCCGTCCTCCATTATGACCGACATCGACTTAACGTCACAATGAACGTTCGTACAGGATGTCGGTACGAAGTTATCTGCTCTAAGTTCACCTTTGGTTTGTCTTTCTATCTCCTTTAACAGGTCGGGTAGTACCGTTCTGTTCGAATCACCAGGAATGATCGGATATCTCCCGAAATATGATAGTGGCTGAAAGTGAATGCCTTTGACCGTGGGTACCTTGCTCTTGGCGAATTTGATGATGTCCCCTATCTGACCGATGTTGATATCAGGTGAGATCACCGCGACCAATGTAACGCCCATCCCCACCTCTTTGCAAGCGTCGAGGACCTTCAATTTCTGAGCTAGGATATCCTTCCCGCAGGTCTTGAGATAGATGTCCCCTGTCAATCCGTCGAACGAAAAGTAAAGCGAATCCACCCCGGCCTCTTTACAGCGTCTAAGGAAGTCCATATCCTGTGAGAACCGGACACCGTTGGTATTGACCTCGATGTAATCGATGCCCATGCTCTTTCCGAGCCGAACTATCTCAGGAAGGTCGTCCCTGATCGTGGGTTCCCCCCCGCTCAACTGGACACAGATGGGGTGATCGACATGGTCCAAAACAGTTTGGAACATACCTCTTATCTGTTCCATCGAAGGGTTGAAATGCGGGCCCTCGTTGGCATTGGCGAAGCAGATCGGACATTTAAGATTGCAGTCGCTGGTGACCTCCAGGACCACCAAGCAAGTGTGCTGAACATGTTCCTCGCAAAGCCCACAGTCCAGAGGACAGCGGACCTTTCCCTTCACCGCTACCTTTTCAGGTTTCGATGGGACGCACGCATAGTTCTTTAGGGACCTATAATCCTCGACACCACGCCATATGAGCACTTTATAATGGCCGTGGTCCGGGCATGTCTTTTCCAGGTAGATATTGTCGTTCTCAGCAACTTTGATCGCTGGAATGACCTTTAAGCATTCAGGACAGAGGCTCTCCGTCTCTCCGATCTTTTCAGCCATCGTCTCCCTCATCTACGCACAGGTAATTGTTATGTCGCTCAGTGCTCTATGGGCATATATCGAACATCAGGCGATCTAAGTTCACGAATATGAAAAAGAATATGAAAAGGCCGCAAAGCGGCCCTAAGAGTTTATGCCTTCTTCTTCTCAAAGAGCCCTTCGGCGGCCGCGATGGTCTTTGTCGCAAGGTATTCTTCGACCCAGGAATCGCCACATTTTGGACAAACGATCGCAGGACCTGACCTTGTTACACCAAGGTATGTCATATTGACAGTACCTTGCTCGGCCTTCGCGTTGCAGTGCTTGCAGGTCCAGATCGATTGTTCTGGTTGGTCGGTGGTCTTTACGATATCACCAAGTTGCATCCTGTGAGAGTATGCGGACTCGACGTTGCCATTATCATTGTACAATGCGTAAACGGTAACATCTCCGATCCTCTTCTTGGTGAGGTTCTTACCATCATGGCTGAGTCCGACCGACTTCTTTAGTAATCCACCGTTCGTGCTCTTGATGACATCGGCGACGTCGGCCTCCTTCAGACCCCTCTTGGCTAAGATCTCCTTGACCTCAGGTGTGAATTTCGGTTCCATTTTCTCACCTCACCATTTCCCGTATGTGCCATGGTCCTTAGCGGCTTTTGTCATCGCAAGGATGTTCGCCGGCAAGGTGTATGGCGGGCATTCGCAGGAACAGCCCAGTATGTAACCTCTTGGACTGTCGCGTCCACTTATGACCGACTGTTTCGCCTGCTCATAAACTGCGTTCGGGTTGGGGTTCATCATGAGCTTCGTATCGACAGATCCCATGATGGTCGCCTTGTTCCCGAACTCTTTCTTTAGCAGCTCGGTCGGGAAGACCTCTCTTCCCTTATACCCTATGTGGAACACGGTAAAGGGGGACCATATGAGGTTGTGGAACTCCTTGTAGTCCGTCTCATGGTTACCACATGCATGATAGAATATCTGTGGACCACCGCCTCCTCTGAAGACCTTGTCTATGTAGGTTACTCATGTTCCTAACGGAATAGTTCCTAACGGCCTCATCAGAGAATATATCGTTATTGGCAAGCACAGAGTCCGAGAACTACCATGGCCATACCATAGTCCTTGGCCGTACAAAGCGCACCGTTGACCGCGCCTTCGGTGAACTTTCCGACCAGCTTCTGGGCGGCCTCCGGTTCGGTGTACGTCCACATGATGAAATTCTCTACACCGCACATATGTGCCGCTTCCCCGACCAGATCGAAACCATAGCTGATAGGGACGAAGGTCTGTGGTAGGTTCTTCTGGACATATGAATAGATCCTCTGGTATTGTGTATATGTCCTTCCCTTTCTGATGTCCTCTTCAGAGGGAACCTCGAGCTTATCCACCTCCCCAGGCTCGTTTATTATAGGTGTCTCGACGATCGGAGGTAGCGTATCCTTCTGGACGAGCTCGCATCCGAACTCCGACAACCACGGGGTTGAGTAGAACCAGTGGGTCACTGGCAATAGGTCATATAACTGGTATATGTACGCTAGACAGTGTATTCCCAACTCGGGTTTCTCATAAAAGTCCCTGATCGTATACCCGCAAGTAACCGCAGCGTGCGACAACATGACAGGGTCCACGTCGACCCTGTCGAACTTGTTATCGACGAATGGGTTCGCAAAGCGCTTTGTTGCTTTGCCGTGCCACTCCATGTCGTAGGGTGGAAATAACTCCTCGTATCCCATATTATCCCTGCCATGCTAATCCATTCTGAATTATATAATATTATGTTGACATTTTATGCAACATAATTGCATATTAGATTCTTTAGGCTGTTAAGATGCAACATCATTGCATATTGATGGCGTGTAATGCGATTTGGTTCCACTAACGACTTACCTTTCGTGTTCATGTCCAAGGTGACATCTCATCTCGAAGAGATGATGTGATTTATGTCGGATGATCGATGATATAATTAAAATCGATGATATTTACCCCTTAGGGAGCTATCGATCTGTTCATCAGCCCAAGACCATACTTAAAATATGCTCAGGGCGCTTTGGGTCCGTAAGGGATGACAATGGACCTGACCATGAGATACGTTGATCAGCTCGCAGAAAAGGTGGCTTCCAGCGTCTCCTTCTCGAAAGTGACCAACATTGATGATGTTTTAAATTCAAAGGTTGATAGGACGGGTCTGAACATAAGGGTGCCGTTCTGCGCCCTGAGGTGCGCGTACTGTGCATTACCAGGCGACAAATACGATCGAACCGCTGCTCAGATGTTCCTTAAAGGGGTCGACAAAGAGCTTGAATTATATTCCGATAGGCTCGGGGGACCAAAGATCGAAAGAGTGTACATCAGTGGTGGCACTCCCTCGCTAATGCATCGAGAATCCCGATAATGCTTCAAATGGTAGAGGACCGTTTTGGTTTCAAAGGGAAGGTGGCGATCGAAGCATCGCCGACCGATTCTTACCATGGACGTCATTTCTGGGCTCAAGCAAGCCGGTGTGACCCAGATCAGCATAGGGGTCCAGACATTTGATGAAAAGGTCCTGTTCAATAGTTTGAACAGGAGAACGAAGAAAGAGGATCTGATCAAGACAATAAGGGCAGTTATGGACGGGGGGTTCGAATATGTGAACCTTGACCTAATGTTCTCCCTCGAGGACCAAACGGCTGAATCGGTACTGGACGACCTCGGAACGGCCGTTGAGCTAGGTGTCGATGGGATCTTCGACCTATCCATTGATGTTACTACCATACACCCCCCTATCGAAGAGATTGGAGCAGAAAGAAGCCGATGGTGCTTGGTCACAGGACCCGAGGACCGAACGGGAACAATATCTCGCCGATGATCTCATATCTCCGGGAGAACGGTTATCAGATCCGCACCATATGGAGCTTTTCGAAAAGACCTGAGGAATATGAGGGACCCTACGAGCATAATAATTTCGTGGGCATAGGCCCACGTGCTTGGGGACTGATCAACAATCGATTAACATTGAACTGCCCGAACATCATCGAATACTTGGACAGATTGGAAGAAGGGGCCCTTCCCCTCTACGCATATTCGGAGGTGAAGGACTATCCTCTGGCCAGGTTCGCAAGGAAGCTGTACTATGGGGAGGTCTCGCTTTCAGAGCTAAAAGAGCTGTCCACCGAGGATAGAAAAATCGCAGGATATGTTCGCCTTATGCGTATATTAGGGTTGGTCAGGAAGGAGCAAGATAAGATGGTATTGACGGATAAGGCACTGGCCTATGGGTGCCATGCGACCAAACGGATAGCGATGGCCACTCTGGCATCAATGAACGAGATCCTTCGTCAGGGGAACCCGACACCTGAGCGGGAACAGAACGAGATCGGTGAAACCATGGAGCATCCTATCCATATAGAGGGAACAGAGCCCTAGGAACATGAACGCGGTCCACCGAAAAAGGACACATGTTCTAGGAACGATGCGCCCATTCCCAGAGAATGGAACGTGAAGGTCGTTCCTGGAGGTTTATTTTTGTGACTCTAGTTGGGACCTCATCTGCTCCATCGGAGCATCTGGGTTCATAGGGATGCGATCTATAAGGATGTCAACCTCGATGTTGTGAACATTAGGTATCTTAAGTAGTCTGTCCTGGATGAGCATGTAGAGCGCATCTACACTGCTGGCATAGACCTCACAAATTATCGAATGATTGACCGAATACCCGCATCACCGATTCGATCTCAGGATATTTTTTTAGTTCCGCTATGACCGATGTGATAGCAGGGCCGGCGACCTGGAGCAATAGCAATCCCCTGATGGAGCCCATTTTAGCATTGTTCAGCACCACCGTATATCTTGATATGAAACCGTCAGCTTCAAGCCGGGCGATCCTTCTACTGATCGTAGCTTTCGAGACCTTAAGGTCCTTCGCTATCTTTCCTAAACTTTCTCTTGAGTTTTCCTGAAGCTGCTCAAGTATGCGAAGATCGATCTCGTCCATATCGTATTTGCAACATCGTTCCATTTATGACCTATATAGGTCACCTATGTTGCGATCAATGCATATTATATGAACAATATATAGAACTGCCGAATAGAAAAATATCGTTTACGCAGGACGTCTAGACCGGTCGATACCAAATCATCCTCATGAAACAAATGGTCGATCAAGATTGCCGCATTTTCAATAATTTCCTTTGAATGTTGATATGTCCATATAAAATTAAGATAAAGGGAGCTGCGCTCCCATTTTGTTTTACTTTACGAGGCCTTCAACGACCTTGACCGCCTCGACCGCATCGCCAGCCCAGGCGTTCGCACCGATCTGCCTCGCGAACTCTTTCGAGGTCGCTCCTCCACCGATGATCGTCTTGACCTTTCCCTTCAGGTTCTCTTCTGCCAGGGCCCTTTCGAGCTCTTTCATTCCCGCCAGGGTAGGCGTCATCAAAGTCGAGGTTCGATCAGTTGGGCGTTCTCGGCCTTTGCCTTTTCGATGAACTTCTTTATCGGAACATCTTTGCCCATATCATAAATGGTCAACCCTGCGCCGGTCAACATCGCCTTCACGATGTTCTTTCCGATATCATGCACGTCGCCTTCTATGACCCCTATGACTATTTTAGCAGGTACGGCCATGGTCGCATCTACCTTCATTTTTGGAAGAACGACATCCAATACCTGATACATCGTTTGCGCCGCCAATAGGACCTGCGGTAGGAAATACTGCTTGTTCTCGTATTTTTGTCCCACCACTGCCATTGCTTTGTTCAAACTGTCAAAAATTATGACCTTAGGGTCAATTCCAGCAGCGATCGCTTGCTCGGCAAGGGGTTTTGCTTCCTTTATTTTGCCGTTTATGACGACTTCCGAAAGTTTCACCAGTAGCTCATTGTTCATGCTTCACTCCTCCCTAATTAGAGCTTGAACTCTTAACACCTATATAGGCTAATTAATTATAAACTCTTGGTTTGGAAGCCCGTTCCAACTATTATTCTTTTTAATATTTATATAAAGTATAAAAAGGATGATATTTACTATCAGATCATTTATGTCGCTTGGTCGATCATTCGATGGCCAGTGGGTCGCTCCAACGAAATATTAGGCCGAAATCGTCCGATGTTCGATGGGTCGATCGTGCCATCATGCCGAGGGTCGATCTCGACCGGCCCTATCGTACAGCTCCCGGTTATCTATTATGATCTTATGTTTAGGGGAGTAGGGGACCTGGCCCACGTCGAACATCGAGATCGTCGGATGCATGATCAGGTCTTCTTCCAGTGACTCACGTATCTCGTCCAACCCCTCTATCGCCTTTATCAAGCGCTCCTTTCCCTCTTCCCTATCGCCCTTGAACTCGACCCTGAAGGTGAGGTCATCACGATATCCGATCTTATCGATCAGGACATCATAACTTATGACGCCCTTGACCGGTAGGACGGCCTCATCGAAAAGCAACGGATAGATCTTCTGCCCATACCCGATCTTGGTCTGGGAATCCATCCTTCCTCTTACCTTCCCGATCTTCCCCAAAGTTCTGGAACCGCATCCGCATGGCGGTTCGATCATGCAGCTGAGGTCCCTCGTTCGATAACGGATCAGCGGGGTTCCCTCCATCGAAAGAGATGTCCAGAGCATCTCCCCTTCTTCCCTGTCATCGAGCTGTTCTCCTGTTTCTGGATCGACGACCTCGACGATGAAATCCGCATCATTGATATGCAGACCATCATACGCATCGCATTCTATGCTGCTCGCCAGGCCCATCTCGGTCATTCCGAACTGGGAGAGCACCTTGCACCCCCATGAATCGATCATCTCCTTCCGCATCGCCTCGGAAAGGGGCTCGGCAGAACATATGATTGCCTTGATCCCCATCGAACGAAGATCGTTCTGCTCCTTTGCAAGCACGGTGATCCTATAAATGAACGAGGTCAGGCCTATCAGTATGGTCGTTCCGTTCTCTCTCATCATCGCGATCTGTTCCTCGACCTCTGGCATGCTTGCCACCACCGACCTCATACCGGCGATCTTACAGGCCCCATGGAGCATGAGGCTCGGGTCCCACGCTGCGACCGCCGGGAACATGATCTGCAATGTGTCCTTTTTCGTCATACCAACGGACTTCAATGCGGCCGAGATGGAATCGATTATGTTCAGGACATCGTTCCTGGTATAGAACAAACGCTTCCTGGTCCCGGACTCCCTGACGTGGTAAAGGCCCTCATGACCTTGCTTTGCGATACACATAGAAAATAGAACGGTTGTTCCGCTAGGTCCGACGGCTCTGTGATAGGTAGTTTTTCAAGATCTTTGAAGGTCCGGATGTCCTTCGACCCGACCCCAAGATCTTTCATTTTTTGGTGATAATATGTTGAATTGGCATCCACATATTCGAGCATCTTACGAAGTTTATGCAGCTGATATTCCTTTACGTCCTTCCTATCTATGATATCGAGCTCCATCTTCCTATGGCATCTCGGAGCTCCCTGGAGTCCCTGAACTCCTTTCTGATCTTGTTATGGATCCATTCTTCCAGGGCATCCTCCGAACCTTCGCTTATCTTGGTCGAGGAGAGACATGTCCTCGCGATGGTCATCTTAATGCTATCCAATGGATGCATCGTATCCAGATCCGATGCTCGAATTAAATGTTTTTCTACGATGGAAGCCATGCATAGCAGGATCGATGACCCTGAACTTGATCGAACATGATGATAATGGGCAGTGAAAGAACGTGCGTAAGGATTATTCGCTTGGGTCCCATTATCGATGTGAGGAAGGAGATGAAAGGGCGATCTTTTGAAGAACTTACGAGGGACAAGAAGTTCCTATTTTTCGGTGGAAAGGGTGGGGTCGGAAAGACGACGATGGCGGCAGCAACGGCGGTTTGGTTCTCCATCATGGGTTCAGAACTTTGATCGTGGCAACAGACCCGACCATCAGCCTTTCGTCCATATTCGAGCAGGAGATAAGCGAGACCGAGGTCACATGCATAGAGCGACAAAAGAACCTATGCGGCCTCAATATCAATCCTAGAAAGGCGGTAGGGGTCTTCCAGACAAGGATGAGCACGATGATGGAGGGTTTCTTGACCATGTTCGGATTCAGAACTGTTGAGCACGCCCTGCACAGAGGAAATAGCAGCGTTCGATCAGTTCGTAAGCTATATGGGAGATACCGAACATGATAAAGTGGTCTTCGATACCGCTCCTACGGGGCACACCCTAAGGGAACTTTCGATGCCCTTCGATTGGTCCGGTTACATTTCCAATCAGATATCGAACCGAAAAGAGCTATCTGAGATGCTCGGCTTCGTCTATGATGAAGGGATGATAGATGACCTGAAAAAAGAGAAAGCGCGGTACGATGCGGCCGTTCGTGCGCTCTCCGATGAAACGTCCTCGATGTTCAACCTGGTCCTTCTCCCAGAGAAATTACCTGTGGATGAGACGGAACGCGCCATCACGGACCTTGGCCGATTTGGAATAAATGTAAGGTCGCTCGTGATCAACGAGGTCATCCCCGAAGACATGCTTCACGGGAATTTCTTTTTAGAACGAAGAAGAAGCACTCAGGAGCATTATTTGGAGATCATGGAAACCAAGTTCAAGGAGATGAACCGGGTCGAGGTCCCATTGTTCGACAGTGATATTTATGGTATTGAACGATTGAGAACGGTGGGAGGTGTTCTATTTGGTCGTTAAGCTTCGACTGACCATACTCTCGTTCGCCTGTTGCAATCCACGGTTCGCTATGTATGACCAACAGTACACTGATAGGTTGAAAGAGGTCCTTCGGACCGCTGGGGTGGAGGCGGATATCTCTCTGGTACATGCCACGGAGGCGCAGATGTCGATGCGGTTCATGTACATGGCAGAGATATTCCCCTTGATCCAAAATATGGTTCGGCCGTGACACCGGCCCTGTTCATCAATGAGAAGCTCACGTTATATGGTGGGGTGCCTGCCCCTGAAAAACTGCTGGAAGTGATCGAGAAGGCAAAAGTGGCCTCTGAACAAGGAAGGATCTGAACCGTGATCGATGTATCGTACATACGTCATGAAAGGGGAACTGGTACATTCGCTCCGATTTAGATCGGTAGGGGTCCCGGTCCGCTACCGACCCTCAATGACAGATCGATGACGCTGAACGATGATCGCGGTCAAGAGATAGCTGTCGATCGGTCATCGATCCGGTGACCATGATCTGTCGCTCGCTCAGGCCTTCATCCTATAGGTCGGGTTGGGGCGTCCCGGAGAAAAGCAATCGTCCGTCAGATCATAGTTCGCGATGTTGCTTTCTTTCATGGACATGTCGATAGAGCTTCGAATGTTCTCCCTCAAGGTGTCCGGGGATGACACGACCCTTCCGTTCACGTACAGCTCCACATCACCCTGCGCATACCTGGAACCCATAACTTGATTCTACGGTGAGATCTCGGAAGATAAGACTGATCTTAGCAGAACTGGTCTTGGACCTGAGCATGACCTTTGCATGGGCGATGTCCTCCGGATCGTACTTTTCGGCTATATGTCTCAAGATCCGTGTCCCAAGATCGTACGCATCCGTTCTGGTCGTTGCGAACTTGATATGCCCGTTGTACCAGCCTAGCTCCGCTTCCGCTTTTGCATAGGTATCGTAATCGACATCGACGGGAACACCGCTGCTCTTTTGATCGGAATCGATGATGCTCATTATTTCCTCGATGCCCTGTCCGGTCAATGCCGAGTATGGAACGATCTTCGCTTTTTGATTGAGACCGCCTATGGCCGATATCAGTTCCTGTTGCCTCGCTTTCGATATCATGTCCACTTTGGAAAGGACGATGTACTCGGCCTCTTCGATTTGATGCTTCCTGAGATATCCTCCAATGGAGAGCGCCTCCAGCTCGTCCGATGACAGACGTGAGCTGTCGACCAGAACTATCAAGGGGGCGATATTGAACTCATCACGATAGATCGACCGAAGGGGCGCCAGTACGGTGGCCTGTAGGTCCGTGCACGAACCGACGGGTTCTGCAATGATGAACTTGTCCATGTTCTTTCCGACCAATCCACGTGCACTTTGCATGAAATCAGGGAACCGGCAACAGAAACAACCCCTCAGCACCTCTGCCGTCTCAAAGCCGTTCCCCTTTCCGAACTGCGTGTCGACGAGGGCTTCCCCCTGATCGTTCGTGATCAATGCTATGCTCTTTCCAGAACCGCTCAATCTTCGGGCGACATTGTTGATCAATGTGGTTTTTCCGGCGCCTAGGAACCCACCGATAAAGACAGTATCCTCGTGGCCAAAATTCCATCCTCTTCAGGGCAGCAAGATCGCCGAATAAATAACTTGTCTTTGGAAGTAAGGACCCTCCCTCCCGTCGACAAAGGTGCATCGGCCCGATCGAACGGACCACTCTCTCTTTATGGGCCGGTCCTCTCGTCCCGTTCCCTCGATATGTGAGCCATTTGATCATGAACTTAGAGGCACGCCGTCCACGAGAGCGCGTTCCGGTCTTTCATCAGTACATTCCTGGTCGTGCCCCATCACGGCTGCTTTCATATCTCGCCCTCTTCTTTGGTTGCGTAAGGACATCCAGCTCGCGGAAGTTAAATATTTGAGTCCCGCTGCCTGGTAACATGGGCTCTTGTTGCATCGAGATATCTTACATCGATCCCAAGACATATACTACCATCATCAATCACGATCTCAGGAAGAGCATCCTCCGATCGTTGTACATCATGGCATCGGACAGGCCCATCTCCAAACAGGAACTTGCGGACGAGGTCGGAATCGGATATCATCAGCTCGTCTATCAGTTAGGACATCAGCTGATGGACTTCTGGAAGGTCGCAGAGGAAAGAAAGGTCCGGGGAACCCGTTTGGAGCTCATAGTTCCAGCATCCCCTAGCTCGATTTTCATCACGCTAGGAAGGGAAGGAAGATTGTTCGTCATCGATCCATTGGCCAACATCTTTGGGCCACTATCAAAGGTGGGGACACGCTGTGATGGTTGTTCAGAGAAGGACTACGCCCGTTGCCTCGAACATGTACAGAGCGACTGTTGCTTCGGGTCCCGACCGACGAAGGAGGAGACGGTCCTTTTGACCAACAACGGAAGAAAGGCACCATGGCGTCCTGTCGACCTTGCCATCCTTTGCTCGCTCAAGGGAATAGCTACCGGTCAAAAATGCTCTGTGTCCATCCCATGCGAGAGTTGCCCGTTCATGAGAAGGGCGATCCAGATAGATCGGATCATGAAAGGACATTAATATCGACGTTCATTCTATCGGATTGACCATGTCCAGTCAATGCTCTCGTGGTATTTTGAAATCTGCGAATGACGAAAGAACTATAATTATCGTTGGATCATATGATAGGGCGCAAGGGGATGCACCAGGAAGTATAGATCTAGCTAACATTATCTTCATCGATTGAGATAATGATAGAGGCCTATCTGATCCTTGGAAGTAAGAAATGATCGTCCCAGAAGAGTCTTGTAACGGCATCTTACCGGATGAAAGATCAGATGTTCGAAAATATCGAGCAGGAGAGATTGAAGAGACTGGGTCTGATACCGGTCTTGGTCATAACGATACTTATAGTGCTCCTGTTGCTCGCATACCTTGGGGGGCCGGTATATAATCAGCCAGACCTTGCATTATTGTTACAATTGATCTTCGTTCTGGCCATAAGCCTGCTAGTGGCGTTCGTCTCGGCCAGGGCGTTTCTGCGGTCTGGCCTTATGAACGTGCTACTGCTCGGGGTGGCATTGCTCATAAGTGGTATCTCTTTGACGATATCTGCCTGGACGATGACCCCGGGCGTTCAACCTAGCTTCACGGAGAACGAGGCGGTCACCCTTGGAAATCTAGGGATATTGCTGGCATCGATCACTTACAGTTCTTGAGCGCCGTCACGACGATCGGAGGTGCGGCCCCAGTAGAACCGGGTCGTCGTTCAGGTATCCTGACCACGACCATTATCTTGACATTGACAGCGGTCATGCTCGTGGCCATATAGGCGGACCTTGACCTCTTTCCAGTATTCTTGACCGGGGGCGGACCCACCGAGTATAGGGTAGAGGTCCTCACCGCATCGGTATTGTTCATTTTCACCAGCTGCCTAATGTTCGGGTGGAAATATAGGCAGACCAGGTCCGCCACCATATATTGGTACACGCTGGCATTGGCATTGTTCGGGATCTCTTTGATCGGTGAGGTGCTGACGGTCCATCTTGGGCAGATAATGGACTGGACGTCAAGGCTTTCACTCTATCTTTCCAGTATCTACTTTCTCATCGCGGTCCAGAGCCGGGAGACCCTCGGGAAAAGCATAGGGATCACCGAGCGATGGGCCGAGGCCTTCAGGAGCGACCGTGAGCAGGTCGCCAAACTTTTCGCCAACATGACCAACGGGTTCGCCTACGGCAGGACCCTGATCGATAATGTTGGAAAAGCGATCGATCTGGTCTACCTGGACATGAACAAGGCGTTCGAGAACATGATCGGTATCAAGGCCGAAAAAGCATTGGGTCGAAGGGTGACGGAAGCATATCCCGGGCTCTTTAATGACGCCTCGGATTGGGTCGGCCCCTATGCGTATGTCGCTATCAATGGTGGCTCTACGACCTTCGAGAGACATTGGCCGATCAACGGAAGGTGGTACAAGGTGATCCTCTATAGCCCTGAGAAAGGATATTTTGTGGCGATAACCGAGGATATCACCGATCGAAAGAAAGCGGAGGAAGGTCTGGTCAGTGCGAGGGCGGAATGGGATAGGACCGTGAACATCATTCCGGACATGATCGCGATAATAGATACCGATTTCAAGATCGTAAGAATGAACAATGCGATGCTCCAACATCTTGGACTATCGGGCAAGGAAGACCATTCAAGGATGAGATGCTTTGAATATGTTCATGGTCTGAACGAACCACCTTCCTACTGCCCCCATGTGCAGACATTGAAGGACGGAAAGGAGCACATCTCCGAAATAACGGAGGAAAGGCTCGGCGGGGATTTCCTGTTGAGCACGACCCCCATATTCGATAATGAAGGTAAGGTCACCGGAACGGTCCATGTGGCGAGGGACATAACCGAGCGGAAGCGTGCGGAGGCCGCCCTAAGGGAGAGCGAGGAACGGTTCAAGAACATGTTCAATGGGGCAGGCGATGCGATCTTTCATTCACTATCCCAACAAGAAGTTCTTCGAGGTAAATGATGTGGCATCTGCCAGATACGGTTATTCAAGGGAGGAGCTCCTGGATATGGGGCCATTGGACCTGACCGTTCCAGAACTTAGGGCGGAGGCCCCGGAAAGGACAAGCAACATCCTGAAGGAGGGGGGGTCGAACGGACGAGACCGTTCATATGACCAAGAAGGGCGTTCGCATCCCGTCCGAGATAAATGCGAGGGTCGTTCACAACGAAGGAAGATCGGCCATATTGATGATCATCCGAGATATCACCGAAAGAAAGAGGGCGGAAGAGGCATTGAAGGAGAACGCCGAAGAGCTGAAGATCAGTAACGCCGAGCTTCAACAGTTCGCATACGTCGCGTCGCACGACCTTCAGGAACCATTGAGGATGATCGTGAGCTATCTGACCCTCTTGGACAACCGTTACTCATCAGAACTGGACGAGAAGGCGCATGAATACATCGCATATGCGGTGGACGGAGGTGAGAGGATGCGGGAGCTGATCGACGATCTGCTAGAGTTCTCAAGGGTAGAAACAAGGGCGAGACCTTTCTCCCATGTGAACCTGAACGAGGTCGCCGACCGGGTCCTCATGAACCTAAAGGTCCAGATCGAAGAGAACAAGGTGGACATATTCATCGAGCCATTGCCAATGGTCATGGCTGATGAACAGCAGATGGTACAGCTGATGCAGAACCTCCTCGGAAATACGATTAAGTTCCATGGTCCGGAGAGGCCGATGGTCAGAATAAGCGCTTTTCACAATGAAAAGGAGTGGACCATCGCTGTGAAGGACAATGGCATCGGCATGAACACCCAATATGCGGACAAGATCTTCCAGATGTTCCAAAGGCTTCATACGATATCCGAATACCCTGGAACAGGGGTCGGCCTGGCCATAGCAAAGAAGATAGTGGAGCATCACGGCGGACGCATATGGGTGGAATCGGAGGAAGGGAAAGGGGCCACATGTCTATTTTACCATCCCCGATGAGCTGGCAGGGTGATCTATGATGCCGTATCATCAACATTCTTTTACTGGAGGATAATCCTGGAGATGCCAAGCTGGCCAAGGAATATATCGAGGAGACAGGATATGATGTCAACATCACGACGATCGAGGATGGACAGAAGGCCATCTATCATTTTGATGAGGTGAACAAATGCGCAAAGGATCGTCCGGACCTCGTCCTGATGGACCTGAACCTTCCAAAACGGAACGGACATGAGGTACTGGACCATATTCGTCGACTTGGAGGGGATGTAAAGGTCATAATCTACTCCGGGTCAAGGTCACCAGAAGATGCAAGACGTGCAGAGGAGAACCACGTTGATGGTTATTTGGTGAAACCAATGAACGCCAGGGAAATGGACGAGGTCATCAGGGACCTAAAGGTGATCATCCGGGACCTAGGGGCATCTCCTATATCATCGTTATGATCTCGATGAATAGCTGTGCAAGGTTTGAAGGAGAATTCTTCTCGGTGGTACAACGAACGGCATCGATCGATGGACGATAAATGAACGGCGTGAGCGAACGCGAAAGGAACATCGAAGCTGCATAGGTCCCAGAGAAAATTAATAAACGGCGTTATAATGATCAGATTGACACATCCATGAGGACCAGGACAGACGAAGGGAGCGACGGCCAATTAGAACGTTTGACAAAGGTGCTAACGGTCACGCCCGCTCTCCTGTTCCACTTCGATAAAGATGGAGAGCTGGATTACATCAGCCCGTCCGCGGTAAAAGCCTTGGGCTCGGACATTGCAAAGATCCCTCCTTGTGGACGAACGCAGGGGGACCGATCCGTCCGGGCTTTCGAAGGTCTTATCTCTCGGAACCGAGCGGTCCTATGTTCCGGTCTAGGTGAGAAAGGGGAAATCATTTTCCCGACCCTCCTCGGAGAGAGATGGTTCGAGTACGATATCTCTCCATTGTTCGGAGGGAACGGATCGTTGGAAGGCACTGTCGTGACCGTTACGGACATCATGGACAGAAAGAAGATGGAACACGAGATGAGCGAGAGCGAGTCCAAATTCCGTTCGTTCATAGAACAGTCCACCGATGGGGTCTCACTGGTGGACGAGGATGGAAGGTTCATCGAGTGGAACAAGAGCCTTGAGGGTATCACACTGATGGACGGGGACCAGGCCATCGGTCGATATTACTGGGAGGTGTATGACTCTCTCACATCGGCAGAACAGAGGAAGGTGATTCCGACCACCAAGGTCAAAGAGGTGGTGACCGAGATCCTGACGACAGGGGGCGGCCCTTATATCAAACGAAGGTTAGAGGTAGAGTTCACGAGGGCGGACGGTGAGGTAAGGAGAACTTCTCAGACCATTTTTCCCATCAAGACCAAGAAAGGTCATCGAATGGGGTCGAATCGTTCTGGATGTCACCGAGAGAAGAACGATCGAGGAGGGGCTCAAACGTTCGAACGCCGAGCTGCAGCAGTTCGCCTACATCGCATCTCACGATCTAAGGGAGCCCTTGCGCATGGTATCTTCCTATCTGGACCTGATAAAGTCAAGGTACGACGGAAAGGTCCTCGATGCGAGGGCAAGAGAGTATATCGGATTTGCGGCCGAAGGGGCCGAAAGGATGCGCCAGATGATCGATGATCTCCTTCTCTATTCCCGTATAGACACCCAAGGGAAACCGTTCGGCCCCGTGAAGATGGATGAGGTGCTCGATACGGTCCTAAAGGATCTGCGGTCAAGCATCCAGGAGAGCGGAGCCAGGATAGATCATGACACTTTACCATTGATCATCGCCGACAGGACCCAGATAATATTGGTGCTCGAGAACCTGATAAGTAACGCGATAAAGTTCAGAGGGGAGGAAGCACCTCAGATCCACCTATCGGTCCGCTCGACCGGAAAGGAATGGGTCATATCGGTCCAGGATAATGGTATCGGTGTCGACCCATCTCAAAAGGACCGACTGTTCAAAATGTTCGAGCGTTTGCATCCCCGTGAAGAATATCCGGGTACCGGTATCGGTCTCGCCATCGCTAAAAAGATCACGAACAGGCACGGGGGGAAGATCTGGTTCGAATCGGAACCTGGGGTCGGATCGACATTCTACCTTACCATACCGATAAGAAGGACGAACCATCGGGATAACTGATGAAGGCATGATGAGAACGGAGGACCCCATCATTATCAGGGCCCCATTACCATGGCCAGGGGTGGGAGTAGAGTCTTGATAGGATCGATCTTGCGGACCGTTCCAAGAGCTTTAAATCATTAGACCCCGTGCATTTTTACTACCACACCTTGTTCGGATCGGGCGGACCATTACCAAAAGGTCGTTCGGACCTGACGGTGTGAAAACATTGCTCCTGCCAGAGCGATCGATGAAAATACTTATTTCTTAAAGGATCCTAGAAGGTCAAGAAAATGGTAGCAGAAAGACCGTTGGAGATAATGATCGTCGAGGACAATCCAGGGGATGCCTTCCTGATATCCATATTGATCGAGGAAACGGATGTACCTGTCCACATCACCATTTCGGAGAACGGGGAAAAGGCCTGGAACGTTTCTAAGCGGGAAGGACACCCACTACAGGTCAACGATACCGGACCTTGTGATCATGGACCTCAACCTGCCTAAGATGCATGGCTTCGAGGTGCTTACCAGAATGAAGGACAGGTCCGACCTGAGCACGATACCCGTGGTCATTCTCACCGGTTCTTTGAACGCGGACGATGAAAGAAAGGCAAGAAGCATGGGTGCGATCGATTACTGGAGAAAACCTACCAGAAAGGAAGAAGATCTTCGACCAGTGAATGGTTGAAAAAGAAGTTGGTCCCCATCGTCAACGACAAAAGGAAAAAAGAAGGGTCGGGGATGACGAGAATGATGTTGTGCGGCCGACCTAAAGGATCCCGTATTCATAAATCATATGAACTGAGGCCATCCTTTTCCTCATTGGCCGACCACCAGGAGTTCGGTCCGTAAAACAAATGATCGAACTTGAAGACCTAAAATGATGAAGGTCCATACCGTTATCGTGATGTCCCAAAGCAGCTCACCGATCGATACCCCGTTGCTCAGGTCAGATATTCTCGGTGTCAAGTGATCGAAAGCTAGGGGCGGGACGGAGAGCTTGTTGTGTCAGGTAAGAGGTGAAATAGAACGGATGGAGCGGTGGAGGACAAAATGATGTTCGGGGGATCACATAAGTTGTGTTCCTGACCGCTCCCCATATGGACGAGTTGAGCACGAGATATAAAAAACATAATGAACATTTATCTTTTCATGGAACCCGCGTCGGTAGGGCCCCCTCTTTTATTTGTCGTGGCGTATAATAAGGGGGATCTTCTTGTGTGGACATAACAGGCTATATTCAATCTTAGATGGATCATTTCACAAATGTTGATGTAGAGAAAAATGCTCAACCTGTTCAAGATGGTCCTATATCATTGAGGATCGTTCGGAACACCTATTTAGGTCATCGAGAAAAATATTGGGAGGAATCGAATGAAGGTATTATTGGTGAACGGGAGCCCGCACGAAAAGGGATGCACGATTTAGGGCCCTTACCGAAGTGGAAAAGACCCTGAACGAGGAAGGCATCGACACAGAATTCTTCTGGATCGACAAAAAACCATTGGCCGGTTGTATGGCCTGTAGGACCTGTGCAAAGATAGGACGATGCGTGATCGATGACAGGGTCAACGAATTCATTGATGTAGCAAAAGATGCTGATGGGTTCGTATTCGGTTCACCCGTCCACTATGCCGCTGCGACGGGAGCGATCACATCCTTCATGGACCGAGCTTTTTTTGCTGATATGCTGTCGGGCAGGTCCTCTTTCTATCTAAAACCTGCAGCAGCTATCGTTTCCGCGAGAAGAGCTGGAACGACCGCGACCCTAGATCAATTGAACAAGTACTTCTTCATTTCAGGGATGCCGATAGTATCGTCCCGCTATTGGAACATGGTCCACGGAGCTAGGCCCGAGGACAGTCGAAAAGGACCTCGAAGGTCTTCAGATCATGAGGATCCTGGGTAGGAACATGGCGTACATGTTGAAATGTAAGGAAGCGGGGCTCAGAACGGGCGTACCGCTTCCGATGACGGAGAAGGTCGATCTTCACGAACTTCATCCACGATTGACCGAGAACTGCAGGATGGGTCGCGTTCTTGGAAAATCGTTCTGTTCGTTCTTTTCTTTTTATCTTTTTTATGTTCGAAATGAGCATGTGGGCCATGGGACGGTCAAAAACCGTATGGGGTAAAGGACAAAACAGGACATGGCCCGGCCGTCGATCGGTCGGAGAAACGGTCGATGGATATCAAGAACCGACCAGGAAGCGATCATGACGCAAGAGGGACGATACCGCATATCGACATTCGAACGGATCGGTCCGTACATTGTTATGAATATAGAACGGGAAAATGTCTGTTCGCATTCGCTCGATGGGCGTGGGACGTTTCCTCTAGCCCTTTCAGAGGAAAGGATAGTGACGACCGCCCACAGACGATACCATTCCACCCTTTACAGAGGGGATGTTTAAACGATAGAGAACAATAATAAGGAAGCAACGACCAGAACGATCGAATAACGATCCCTATGATCAAGTTCGCTGGACGATCGCGATATTCGGTCCTCTCAGGATAGTTCGGTCGTGGAGGGGTCTGACTGGTGGCCTGGGCAGCACCACAATTCGGGCAGAACTTATCTCCTGGTCCGACCTGCCCGGCACAGTTTCGACAGTATGCCATGTTACTCTTCAAGTTCAGATCGATGCGGTAATAATAAACCCTTGGTCGAGATAAAGAGCATTACCACGTATGTAGCTGCATCATAGGACCCATGTAGGGACGGCCTCGACCGAATATCCTAGGACATTCCTGGTACCAAGGTCCTATGATCACATGGGCTGGAATTGCTACACCGATCTTTATCCGCTCATCAACATGGTGGATCTGTTCTTTAGACCGCGGTGCATCGTCGTATCTCCGTTCGCATCGAGCCATCGTTGGTTAGGTTCGATCGAGTACGAGCGATCTCTGAATGATGAAAGTTCAATATCCAACATCATTTGTTGCCTTGAATGCCGTTCAATGTTTCTTGCACATCAAGGTACCCATCCAGCATTTGCATTTGAATGAAATTGCTATAATGGAATAATAATAGGTATGTCAAACCCCCATGCTTTTTTTCCATTTCTTGAAGAAATTTCATTATTTCCCTGTCGCATTCATCAACGAACTGTTTGGAGAATTCCTTTTCATCATCTTTGACGTTCGTCATATACCCATATTGGAATTGAGCATATAATCGTCTCCATCTACGCTCTGGATCGATGGAAGAGATGAACAGTTGATGGATACTACTTGGGAATTATCATATATTATGGTAAAGTTAAATAGATCCCTGGGTAACAATATCTACATCGTCAGCATCAATGAAATTCGAACATGTCCACAAATGGATGGGTCGTTCATCATATCGTCTTGAACGAGACATAATACCTTTTATGGGTCATAATAAAAAATAGATCTAAAATGTTTGTGGCATGCGTCGATGATCTTGGTTTTAACCTACCAGGTCAATTCCGTCGTCATCTATTGGAGCTTGTTTCTGCGACCGGGACGGCTCACCAGTGGGTGGCGCGCTCGAGCCGATCTCTTTTTGTTGGTAGATTTGTAAAGCCATTTTTGCTGGTAGTTGCCCCACCCTTGCCATACATGTACTTCGAACCAGCTCCCGTCACGATGAGCAGAATCTTGATGGTCCCCTGGATTCTGGGGTCGAATCGAGCATCCCCATATTATCCTGGCACGCTCGTTAACGCTGCTGGTCACTATCTCAGCGGCCCTCTGGGCCTCACTGATCGTCATGTCCGGACCGCCTACGATCCTTATGAGGGCCCCCTTGGCGTCCTTTAGGTCGATATCACCCAATAAGGGGGATGATATGGCCTCATGAACAGCTGCCTTGACACGGTCGTCCTCATCGGTGTTGGCCTCCCCGATACCAACGAAGGCCACGCCTCCTTCCTTCATAACGGTCTGTATGTCCGCATAGTCAAGGTTGACAAGGCCAGGCTTCGTGATCGATCTCTGTGAGGCCTTTGATCGTCTGCATCAGAACTTCATCTGCGACCTTGAACGCGGCTTCGACGGGCAATCTCGGAACGAGCTCCAACAGCTTATCGTTCGGTACCACGATGGTGGTGTCACAAACGGCACGCAATTTATTGAGCCCCATCATAGCGTTCTCGGCCCTTACCGTTCCCTCGGCCTTGAACGGGAAGGTAACGACCCCGAGCGTTAGGGCCCTGATCTGTTCCTTGGCTATCCCCGCCACATAATGAGCTGAACCAGTACCTGTGCCGCCACCCATACCAGCGGTGACGAAAACAATGTTAGAATCTTTCAGGAAGTTCCTGGTACTCCACGTCGTTCTCCCTTGCCGCGGCCTCTCCGTTCTCAGGAAGCGCGCCGGCCCCCATCCCACGAGTGGTTCTTCTTCCGATAAGGTCCTGAGAATGCGAACGGATCGTCAAAAGATGCTTGGCATCTGTATTTATAGCACAAAGCTGAGCTCCGTCGATCCCTGCATCCACACACCTGTTGATGGTGTTCGATCCACCGCCTCCACAGCCGATGATCTTAATGCAGACATCAAGCTGCTTAGCGATCTCTGCTATTTCTCTGTCAGTGTCCGAAAGAGGCGGTCCTGGTTGTACAGGGCCAGAGGTCTCTTGGGACGAGATCTTTGTCTGGTAGTCACTACCTAGTGCGTTCTTTACTAATGAACTTGGCATATGTGCATCCCAAAAGGTATAGGCCCATGGGTCCCTATATAATAATCGTCGTAATCATCTGCGGTCATCATGGATCCTTCGAACTTCTGCTCATTGTCAAAGACAAATGTGGCCATCTTTTCTAATTTATATCGACCAAAACGATCGAACCCATTTTCTGACCCCACCGAAGGAGGACCGCTTGATGATCTGCGTTGTTAATTAGGTCGTATTGGATAAATGCGTTTTCGGGATAAATAAAATAATATGTTCGATCCGCGGGCCCTTCCAGAAGATCAAGTGGAAGAACGATATCCTTTTCGTCGAACAACATTGCCAGTGGTGAGGCAGAATGGTCCGTTTCAACATTCTGAACTTGGGGATGGCCTTGCCGACACGATCCCGAGAAGGGCGTGAAGGTACCCGGGACATGACCATGTGAGCGATCGGCGAGCGGTTCTCATCGACGGAGAAAAGTAGTTAAGGTCTGGGCCGCCGACCTTGATCAGGGGTCATACATGATGTTTCTGAGAGGGGCGAGCAGGACATCGGCTTCGGCCCACCACCTGACGATACGACGAGACCGGCAGGAGACCAGGTGAGCGTCGAGCCCAAGCGCCCGACATACATGATCAAGGGGATGTTGTCGTATGACTGACGAAAGGAGGGGAAAGCGATCGCCAAAAAACCTGCCAAGAGGTCAGGATCGGCGGCGAGGACTATGACATCGGCTTCGGCGAGACATGCCTCGCCCATCCGTCGCTGGCGGAAAAGGAGATACATCCGGTGCCGGAGGAAGAACGACCTCGCGTGGAAGATCATGAGGTCCATCACGACGAAGTGCGTCCGTCAAAGGGGCAGTACAAGATCGTCTTCTAGACCATAATTTCCGTTTTCAGCTAAAAACGGAAGTGTTTGCGATCTGTGGTGATCGTTCCAATGTCTATATTTGATCCGCCCATCCTCGTTTTGTACTATTTCTGTTTAATGGGATCGTTTTGGTTTTTGAATTATTGATCATAGTTTAACTCTTATACTTTGAAAGCAGAAAGAAAGCGGAGATCAGTATATGACGCAAGACCGATTGTTCGGTGGCCGATTGGGCAAGGTAGGATCGAAACAATATACAAATAAAGATCGCGCCAATAGATACGAGCTGGGAAAACCAATGAGCGATCTGGCCCTACCTAGAATGAAGATTGGCGACATAGTTCAGATCGGTATCGTTGTCAGGATCTGCAAAAAGCGGTGGACAACTATTGGGCGAAATTGGGATCGGCCCGTGGAACATTATCAAATTAGAACCGCCGATCCTCAGGGAAGTGACCTTGCGAGGCGAACCTGTCGATGCAACGATGCTGGCGGCGATTGCACAGAGCGGTGGCATACAATTAGAGCTGATCCAACCACTGGAAGGCCCGAGCATCTGGAGGGAGTTCTTGGAAGAGAAAGGCGAGGGCCTTCATCATGTCCAGTCCCATGTCCAGGACCCTAGCATGGTGCTTACTATGTTCAGGGAAATGGGGGTCGATGTGCTCATGAGCGGCAGGATCGGTGATAGTACATTCTACTACATGAACACCGAGCCACTTGTGGGGATGATCTATGAGATCATAGATACTGGTTCGTGAGGCTTAAGATCCTTCAAGGCCTATGACATGTGCGATGAAAAGGAAGAGCCCTCCTTTTTTTCGATAGTAGTTATCCTCTGCTATCGGCGAAATATCGATCGTCCCGTCACATGTTCGTGACCGTGGGCTGAGCTGGTTGCTCGACTCTCAATCTATAGAACGCTATCATCAGCAGTATCATTGCCACCCATAGCAGAATTACGCCCACGAGAACTATCGTCAGTATCGCTCCGATCAAGAGATCGTTCCGCTCGTGGCGAACATGGCGACCCCAGACCTTTGAGCGACCGTTCTAAAAGATCTTCTTATATAGAACGCCGCTACGACGGTCAAGGCGAACAATATGATCAAGCCTCCTATAATGGCCGCGATGTACGGCGCCAATGCATTATAGTTCAGGTTATGCCAGTTGATAGCCTGCCAGGCGGACGGGTTGGACCAGTTCGACATCGGAAGGCCGATCTGTGTTAGTGCACCGGTGGCGGCGATACCGATAACCGCGGCGGCGATCACGACACCTACGACAAATATGATGATGCCGTTCAGACACGTTCTTGAAGATGCTTCGGTCTCCATAATGATCCGCCAGGTCATGGAAGGCGATCAGCAGGAGTATCAGACCGACAAATCCCAGAGCGTAGTTGGATGAGCCGCCAAATGGGCTGGCCACCATAAAGAGGGCCCCTAGCAGGCCCAAGACCCTACTGGTCTCAAATGGCATAGAGCACCTTCTTAACGGCCCTCATGGTCGATGATTAGGTAGCTTGTTGATTTAAATATTGCGAGCGAGCGTTCCCCCTGTGCCAGCTGGGGAATGAGAGCGAGCGCGCGGGGATCCACCTCATTAGGAACGGGCGGACGGGTACTCTCGCTCTACCCACCGAAAGGCGATCATATTTGAGACCGTTCCTCCTCTTTCGCCGATCCTGGAAGTGGATCAAATAACGTACGGTCGGAACGACCAGAACTAACGCTCGTGGACGGCCGACCATAATATGCATCAGAGCATGTTACGCAAGTCAGCTGGATGAAGCAAGAAGCCTCGCCCGAAAGGGCGGCGTAGTTCACTATGGACATGATCAGGTAGAAATATTTTTTATTGAAATTAGAGAAAAAATGACTGACTATGACCGGTGGTGCGGGCGACGGGCCATGCACCGGACGCGAGCCAGATGTTCCAAGTTCAAAGCTCAATCAAAAGGAATTGACAAAACCATTTCACTTTATTTTTTTGATAAAAATCCGGGGGAGAGTGCATGAATACGGATGAAATGAGGGCATGTTTGTTAAGAGTTGGAGAGATCGACAGAACTATAGATCGTTACTCTTGCGAGAGGGTACAAGCAAGTTGGGCAGGAAGGCCATTACCTTATGTGAGCCTTGACGGATTGAACTTGGAAAGGGCGCGCCTTATGCACATAATCGATTCATATTTGATCAGGGGAAGGAACATACGCACTCGGTTTTGAATCTATATTTTTCACATAAATATCCCTGATATATCAGCACGTTATGGAGGGAAAACATGTTCACGGAGAAGGAAGCAAAGGCGCTATTGTTCGCGATCGCCGCCGTCATCATCGTGGCGGTCCTCGCGGGAGTATGGATCAATGCACCGGAAACCCGGTGGTGAAGGGGCTGTTCACCACCGCCTTCGTCGCCGGAGTCATCGCCTTCGTCGGCGGGGTGATGAATACGCTCACGTACACCCTTGACCCTGGATCGGGAGCCCGAGCGCGGATGTCGAGGTGTAATCGACCGCGAAGCATATCGCCGCCGTCTGCCGACCGTCTAGGCCGATGCCCTGGTCGATGCGACCGTTGCCTGATGTCCACCTCTGCACCATCGGTCCTCCGACCGCGCTGTAGGCGATGTTGACGTTCGCGTAATAGGTAGCGGGGTCGAAGCTGCTGCCGGTCCTTATCGCGTACTCGGGGAAGTTCTCATCGAGCTTGCACCACACCGTCGAGGATTGCAGCGTCGAATCGGCGACAAGGACAGGGCGCGCATCCTGGCCGCCGCCAATGCCGTGCCGGACAGTGACTGGAGGCGCATGCTCGCGTACGCGATGAGCGTGACCGCCATCTGTTCAGGGCTTCGCCCCAAGGAGGTCCGGCTGTCGAGAATCAACGACCTGGACCTGGACGGGGCGCAGCTGCACGCCGTCGAGGTCAAGGGCGACAAGAGGTACGGCGAGCCGAGGTTCACCGCCATCCACCCCGACGCCATCCCGTTCCTGCGCCGCTATCTGCGGGTGCGGGCCGAGATGCTGACCAGGAAGTACATCGTGACCGATGTGCTGTTCCCGGCGGTGCAGGACTTCTATCACGGCGACGGCTTCTATTCCTCCAACGGGACATCGGAGCTGAGGAAGCTAGTGATGAGGGAGACCGGCGTCATGTACGACCTGAGAGCGTGCCGGAGGACGTTCGGGCAGTTCGCCATCGACTCGAACGTTGACATAGAGGCGGTCTCATCGATGATGGGGCACGCCACGACGAAGACCACGGAGAACTACTACGGGAGAAAGAAAAATTCGGCTGCGGTGGCGCAGGCGCAGCTTGCTTGGAGAACGCCGAGCCAGACACAGCCAGATGTCAATCCCCCCCTGATTGAGCGAAAAGGGTGGGACGCTGGATACGCGTAATGTGCGGGCGACGGGATTTGAACCCGTGTTCTAACCTTGGCAAGGTTAAGTGATAACCAGCTACACTACGCCCGCTTTGCTTTTCTGCGTATGCCATCAAGTTATATAAAGATTATTTAGCCTGGATGTAACTGGAGGCCAGCATCCCAGGCATAACATGGTCAGATCCCGATCGCTATCAGCAGATCCTTTACCTGTAATGTGTCCACGGCTCTGTTACCCAATGTGAGCTTTTTCTCGACCTCGATCAGATCTTTGGTCAGTCTCACTACGGAACCGTCCAACAACCCAAGTTCAAGTTCCCCGCTCTCGATCCGCTCCATCGCTTCCTGGGGGTCCAACTTTGAAATAAGCTCGGTCACCTCTTTGGCCTTGGCCTTGAACGTTGGACCGATCTTGGATTTCACCGGTTTGATGGCCATTGCCTTTTCCTTGAGGTCCGCTTCGGCGACGAGCTTTAGCTCTTTACATTTGCAGGTCTCCAGTATGTCCTCTTCGAACCCCTCGAGCCTCCCAGCGTCCGGACCGATGATCTCGATCATAGAGAGCTCCCTGTTAAGTGCTAAACCTTTATCGGCCTTCCAAGTGCGCACCGCACCAACGATATCTTTGGCCAGGTCACCCCTTTCTTCATCCTCGTCCGATACCTGGACCGTTTCCGGCCAACGGGACACATGTACGCTCCTAGCTCCGTCAATATCCTGGAAGGAACCTTGATAGATGTCCTCGGTGACATGTGGGATAAGAGGTGCCAGCATCTTTGTTACGCCCAAAGTGATGGTGTACAGCGTGAACCTTGCACCGTCGTCCGCATCCCTTGTCCGGTGCTTGACCATCTCAAGATAGTTATCGGCGTACTCATGCCAGGTGAAATCTTCTATCACCCTCATCGCCTTGTCGAACGAATAGTTCTCATAGTGGTCGGTCGCCGCTCTGACAACTTTGTTATACTTGCTCAGTATCCAGCGGTCGATCGGTCTGAGGTCCTTCATTTCAGGCCTTTCTTTGACGACCATGCCCGCGAACTTCCCGATGTTCCATAGCTTTGTACATAATCGTTTTCCGTGCACGACATCCTTCTCTCTGAAGGCATTGTCCTCTCCAAGAGCACAAGTGCATGCATAGTAACGGAGCGCGTCCGCTCCGAACTCTTCCATGATGGGCATCGGATCTATGATGTTCCCGTAGCGAGGAATGCATAGGTGTTCCATCTGGTGACATTATGAACCCATGTATCATGATATCGTTCCAGGGTCTCTCACCGGTTATCAAATGTTCTCTAAGTATCGTGTAGAACGCCCAGGTTCTGATGATATCGTGGGATTGGGGCCTTAAGCTCATCGGATAGAGCTTGTTGAACTTTCGTTCATCCCTACCCCAGTAAGTATTGAACAGAGGAGATATGCTTGAGTCCATCCAGGTATCGAACACATCCTGACATCCGACCAGCTTCCCCCCACATGCGGGGCATTTCTCCACCGGAGGTGAATCGATCGTCTGGATCTATGTAACATTCCTTTTCTTTGGCAGGGACGACCTTCCCGCATTCTGCACATTCCCATATCGGTATCGGGGTGGCAAAGAACCTCTGTCTCGATATTACCCAATCCCATTGCAACGAATCGACCCAATCTTTGAGACGGACCTTCATGAACTCAGGGAACCATCTCACTTCGTCCGAGATCGAAAGGACCTGCTCTTTGAAGTCCAGTATCTTTAGGAACCATTGAGGTACTTGAAGGAACTCGATAGGCGTATGGCATCTCCAGCACCCCCCAACGTTCTGTTTGGTGTCCTCTTGCTTGACCAGCGATCCTGCCTCTTTTATGTCCTCGATGATCGCCTTTTTGGCCTCCTTGACCGTCATTCCTTGATATTTTCCGGTCATCGAGGTCATCTTCCCCTGCTCGTCTATCGCCTTCTCCAGTGGCAAAGAATATTTCATGACCCATTCGAGATCGGTCTTGTCACCGATCGTGCAGATCATGACGACGCCCGTTCCGAACTTCGGGTCGACCTTCTCATCGGCGATCACATCGATCTCCTTTCCATACAAAGGTGTCAATAGATGTTTGCCAACAAGATGCGCCTTCTCTTTGTCCTCAGGGTGTACCGCGACAAGCTGGCAGGCGGATAGGAGCTCTGGCCTGGTCGTTGCTACCAGAACATCATCTCCCCCCTCTTTCACTTTGAACTTGATATAGTTCAGTTTTGTGACATTGTCCGAATATTCGACCTCTGCGTCCGCCAGAGCGGTTATGCAGGACGGGCACCAGTTAACAGGAAATGTCCCTTTGTACACGAGTCCCTTTTCGAGCAGTCTGAGGAAGGTGATCTGTGTGATCCGTCGGTAATAAGGAGCATCGGTCTGATAGTAAATGCTCGGGTCCATGCTCTCTCCGAGCATCTCGAAATGCCTGGTCATCTCAGCAATGAAACTGTTAGCGAACTCTGAGCAAAGTCTTACGTATTCCTGTCTTGGTACCGTAAGTTTGGAAATGCCATGCTTCTTTTCGACCTTAACTTCGGTGGGTGTCCCATTGACGTCGAAGCACAAGGGGAACAGAACGTTGTAGCCTCGCATGCGGTGGTACCTGGCAGCAAAATCTATAAGCGAGTAGCCAGTGGCATGACCTAGATGTAACGATCCAGAGGTATATCTTGGTGGATTATCGATACTATATACTGGGGCTTCGGAACAAGGATCGAAACGATATATCTCCCATTCTTTCCATTTCTTCTGCCATTTTTTCTCTGCCGGGACCGCTTCGTACTGAGTCATGTATAAGGGCATGAAATGGTAAAAGGATAATAAAGTGTTTGGACCGATCAGAAGGAATGGCCTATCTGTTTGCTCTTCCTCCTAAGGTCGAGTCCTTTCCTCTTTTCGTTCGATGACCATCCTTTCGAAGTGTTGCATGAGCGTCCCCGTGGCCTTCATGAGGTCCCAGTCGACCCCTCCCGCGACCCACACCTTTTCCTCTGTGATAAGACAGTCCAGATAGGGAATATTTGAACGTGTTGCCGTCCTGGTTGTACTTGGTCACATGTATCGTGAAGAGCATCGGCCTTGAGATCTTTGAGATCTTTTGTAATGTGGTCTGGATCTCCTTCTCCATCTGTTCCAGTGAGAACCGATCGTCCTGTTCCAGACCCGTTATCTGCATATAGACCATGTCCCTCTGGCGGAAAGAAGCCAGCAGTTCGATCATATCATACTTCGTGATGATGCCAACTATCTTGCCATCTTCCAGTACTGGGAGGGACGAGATCTTTCGTTTTAGCATCAGATCTACGGCCTTTCCGATGTCATCGTCAGGAGAGATCGTTGCCACGGAGGGGATGGATATCGAGTCGACATTTACCTTGACCTGGGTGTTGTTCCCGACGATCTCGCCCACTGTCTCCCTCTTCTTCTCCTTCCAGTTATATGCGGCGACCTCCTTTATTCCAACGATCCCCGAAAGGTTACCATCCTTATCGATCACCGGCAATGTCCTGATGTCCAGGTTCTTCATGTTCATTATGGCCAACTCGACCGGGTCATCCAGTCTAACGGTCCGCACGTCGGCGGTCATAATGTCCCGTACCTTCACGTTTCTTCAGCTCTTTTATATCTAGTATGATCTTGATGAGGTCCGCCCGAGTTACAGTACCCTGGATCGAACCCCCCTTTACGATCGGTATTTGACGGTAGCCGGAGGACAGGAACGCCTCGGCGACGGTAGTAACGGAAGATTCTGGGCCGATCAACTGTGGCATCACCATGACCGACTCTGCTTTGGTAGTGATCGATACGTTCCTTCTTTTGAGCAAGGTCCCATAGCTCACTACGCCGATCAGCTTTTTACCATCAGGGCTGACGGATATCTCATGCAGGTCGAGCTGTCCCATCTTTTCGATGACATCAGAAAGTTGTTCCTCAGGTCTTACATATTCGAACTCTTTGCTCATGACGTCGACGAGCATTTTGGATTCGATTATAGACCTAAGCTGCTCCCTCTTTTTTATTCCACCTAAATCTTGGGCGTTCATTGTTCCCCTCCTTGGTGCTCCATATTAAAGAAATTGTGTAGAGCTCCCCTTTGGGCTCGTTCTCCGTTCGTTTATGACTTATCTATTCCCATATTTAGTATACAACATTGACGGGAATATTACATATCTACAGAATCCAATAAGGATCACTCGTAGTGATAATAACATGTTAAGTATGGAATCCGCTGATATCATGCGGATTACATACTTTTTGACCTATCTATTGTTCACCGGCCTGCTCTTCATCGCATCTGAAATTTTCGATCCCGGTTCCACAAAGACCGGCCATCACCGCCGAGCTCACATCCTGTAGCCTTATCCTTATTTGCTCGGTCGTATCCCTGTCCCTGATCGTGACGGTCTCGTCCTCCAGCGTCCGATAGTCCACGGTTATGCACCACGGGGTACCGATCTCGTCCATCCTGGCATATCTGCGTCCGATGGAGCCAGAATCGTCGTAGACGGTCATAAGACCGCTGAACCTAAGATCCTCCTCGAGCTGCATCGCCACCTTGTCCAGGTCATCCCTTGCCATTAATGGGAATATCGCTACCTTGATCGGGGCTATTGCGGGGCTGAAACGCATGTAAGTGATATCATCCCTTTGCTGGTATGCATGTTCTAGGCAGGTGTACATTATCCTGTCAAGCCCATGGGAAGGTTCTATGACATGAGGGACGGACCTTAGACCCGTTACCTTGTCCTTTACCCAAGTGACCTCGAACATCGTATCATCGATGGTCAGGCTCTCACCATCGACATCTACGGTGACCTTGCCGTCCTTGATCTTTGACGGTTCTGTGGCCTCCAAAGCCTTTCCTATCTCCCCGCCCTTTGCCTTGAACTTAGGCCCGAGGACATCGTACTTTGGCTTTAGGGCCTCCCGTTCGATCTCCCGGGGTTCATCGAACTTTTTAAAAGAGGTGAGGTCCGCTTTCGAAAATTCCATATGTCTCGTTAGGTCCCAGCAGCCCCGGTCGGCGATCCCCACGATCTCGGTCCAGCCATAGCTGAGAAGCGCCTCGGCATCCCAGCAGTCCGCAGCATAGTGGGCCATCTCATTACGCTCATGCTGTCTGAACCTGAGCCTATCACCGTCCACCCCTATCGCCTTGAGGAACTCTTGGGTGAACCACATGAAGTAGGCCAATACCTGATTGCAGATGACCCCCTGCTCGACCGCTTCCTCAACGGTGATCTCTAGTTCTCGGCCATCGTTCGCAAGGAGCTTTAATTTTTCGTCCCTTACATCATCGAACCTTGGCCATGTCTTGTCCTTTGGGTCAACAAAGAGTTCGCACTCCATCATGTTGAACTCCCTGAGGCGGATCACACCTTGTCTGGGGGAGATCTCGTTCCTATACCCACGTCCGACCTGAATGACGCCCAGGGGAAGCTTTTCACGGTTGTATCTATAAAGGTTCTGAAAATTTACGAAGATACCTTGGGCGGTCTCGGGTCTCATATAACCTATCCGGCCCGAACCAGGACCGATCATCGTTTTGAACATCAGATTGAACTCTTCCACGGTGGTCAGTTCCCCTCCGCACGCCGGACAGACCACTTTGTTCGTTTTCAGCAGCTCATCGAGCTCTTTCTCCTTAAGTGTCCCAGGATTATGGTGAAGGTCCTTGGCCAGATGGTCCGCGCGGTAAGGTTCCTTACATGCACGGCAACTTACCATCTTGTCAGCGAACTCGTCCACATGACCAGATGCTTTGAACACTATCTCAGGGCCGATCGTCTCGGAATCGATCTCGACGAACCCTTCACCGAGCGTATAGAGCCTTCTCCATACCTCGATGATGTTGTTCTTCATGGCCGTGCCTAACGGGCCATAATCGTACATTCCCGCGACGCCACCATATATCTCATATGAAGGGAAGAAAAAGCCTCTGCGCTTGCAGAGCGAAAGAATATCCGACGCATCAACCATTCTTATTCCTCGGCCAGTATCGAGATGACGTCGATGTCGTACAACATCGCCACAAGGTTGTCCTTGGAATCGACCACTGGTAACTGCCCGAAGTCGTTCCTCCTCATAGTTTTTGCTGCTTCGGAGAATCCCGGTTTTACGGTATACGGTGGTCGGGTCTTTGACCATGATATCTTTCACTAGGACATTAGGTAGTTCCACCGTGGAAACCTCGAACCAAAGCTTCATAACGCTTCTAAGGCCTTCCCAGTTCCATTCGTCCTCATCGCTCCCTATGCCCATGTCAGATGTCGAGGTGGTGCCATTTATGAGCGAACGATTGAATATGTCCCTGTCGGTCAATATCCCTATCAATCTTCCGAGATCGTCCAGGACCGGGAGGGCATTTACCTTGCTGGCCTTGAACGTCATCAATGCGACCCTGAGAGGCGCGTTCTGGTATATCGGAACGCATGGAGAGAGCGCGCAGCTCTCGACCGACCTACCAGATGCCCGTTTCTCTGCGTCTACCAAAAGGTCGGTGGGCGTTAGCTTACCCTATGAGCTTACTATCATCCACCACTGGGAGATGATGAATTTTCTTTTTGATCATTATCTCTGCCGCCATCTCCACGGTCGAGGATGGCGAGATCATGTCCGGGGTGCGGTTCATGACCAGAGCGATCTGGTCCTCCTCTGGTTTATCAAAGATATCGTTCCTGGTAACAAGTCCGGCGAGCGAGCCATCGCTCTTCCTTATGACCGGCATCCCGGTCAGATTATGTTTGACCATCGTCCGGAGCATATCTTCCCTTCTTCCGGGTAGCTCGGCTACGATGGGATTGCTGGTCATGACCTCGCACACGAGCGTCATGGTTTTTCCTCCGATCTTGCCCTCACAACGAGGACAGGGCACGTCGCGAACCTCACGACCCGTTCTGCGACGCTGCCAAGGAGAAGTTTGGAAATCCCCGTTCGACCCAATGTTCCCATGACCACAAGATCATGGTTCTTGCATTCGTCAAGGATCTTTTTCGATGGAGACCCCTCATCGACGATGCCGGTCACTTTGATACCTCTCTTCTCCCCTTCGCGCTTCACATAATCTACCGCGTCGTTCCCTTCCTTCTCTAGCAACGAATAAACGCTGACGACGGTAGAGTCCATCGGGAAATTTACAAAAGCCGTCTGATCCACTATATATAGAGCGGTCACCTCAGCGTTCATGAGCTTGGCTATATCCAGCCCTTGTTCGATCGCTGCCTTTGTATATTCACTTCCATCAGTAGGAATAAGTATCTTCTTGAACTGGTTCATCGCGTCCCCTTCCAAATCTTTTCTCCTGAACATACCAGTAAAGGTCCCTCCGCGGCCGACCTTAGTGTCAGGTCGGTCACAGGATCCCCCTTTTTATCTTCGAACACCACGAAATCGCTTTTATTTCCAGGCCGAATCTCTATTAGATGACCGGGATTTATAATTTTTCGCCCATTTGATGTCGCCATCTTTATGACCGGGGCCAGCTCCTTGGCCCCTTGGCGTCTGAGCATCCTGGCGGCGAACTCCATCTCGGTCAAGATGTCGGGCATGGATATCATCGCATTGTCGGTCCCCAAGGCAACGTTCAAGCCCTTTTGCATCATTCTTGCCAATGGTGGTTCCGATCCAAAGAACAGATTGGACCGTATGCAGATGACCAGGGGGACACCTTCCGCCTCCACAGCATCCAGGTCGCCGTCGGATGCTTTTGTCATGTGCACTATGAACGATGGTCTCAGGTCCAATACTTTATCGATGTCCTCCCTTATCCTTTCACTGGCATGGATCGAGAACACCTTTCCCCTAGTATCTCACGAACGATGCTAGGTCGAAAAGTTCCTGATAGTCCCAGTCGGAAATGCTCGATGCTCCGATGCCATCGGCCACCTCAAGGACCTTGGATATCTCATCCTTGTCGAAACAGGGCCTTTTGGGTTTCCCCATAATGATCGGACGAGCGTCTCCCATCACCGTAGAAAGGAGAACGGAACCCTCGACACCTCCTTCTCGAAAATCGATGAACTGGGAGAATCGCGCGTCTGAACATGAACGCGCTCATCTTGACCATAGCGTTCCTTTGTATTTCGGCCGGGGTCTCGGCCAGTATTTTATATTTCAGACCGTCTGGGGGTCTCACGATATCGGCCAGTGAAAGAGAAAGATCGATCGGGACCACATAATCGGCGATATGCGTATGAGCGTTCACGAAGGTCGGAAGTATCAGACCCTTGGCGATCGGGTCCTTGACCTCACCATCCCCCACCTCCGTCACAAGGCCGTCCTGGAAACCTATGTGCCCTTTTTTGAAACCGCCATCGGTCCAGATCTTTCCAGATATATAGTGCACGTCCGTATAACCGGACGGCGATATTTCAACATATGGAGGGCATTGGTCAGGTCGATCGATCTACGAGCAAGGTTCGATCTCATCAGATCGTTTCTATCATTAATGGACCGTTGTTTGAAACCTTTTTATAGAATCATTCTTTTCTGTATTCAACAGAGGTTATAGTATGGTTGCAAAGATCAACGCTGATGAATGCGTAGGATGCGGAGCTTGCGAGGACGTTTGCCCTCAGTCGGCCATCAAGGTCAACGATATTGCTGTGATCAACGAGAAGGACTGTGTTGATTGCGGTGCATGTGTTGATGAATGCCCGAACGGGGCCATAACGGTCGACGAGTGAACCGAAAATCCCACTAATAAGAAAATGGGAACTTTCCCATATTTTCTTGTAATTTTAAGAGACACCTATTATTTGTTATGGTCCTCAAGTTCTATTTGGTCGACCAGGTCGAATTGAACTAGGTAAATGGGGTCCAGGTTCGGACATCGCATGTCCTCTCATTGCCCGCTACTTTACGAGATGGCCCCCGTTCCATCTCGCCCTCTATGATCTTCCCTATCGATCATCCTTTCTTGCACAGGGCCCCATCATAGGTTAAATGTAAGGGGCAAAGATTTAAAGGTCGTGATATAAACACAATCTGAATGGTTCTGTTCGATCTTCTTATCATCGTTCTTTTGTTCCTTGTAGCGAACGTTCCGTCTTTGTTGTTCTTGATATGGTTGAGGTCAGGGGAAAAAGGTCATGTTGAGAGGCTCGATGATCTTTTCTGGACCTACGTTTACGGGGCCATTGTCGCAACCCTGATTGCCATAGTCCTCGAGATCATAGCGACCACATATCTACTTGGAACCATCGAGGCAGAGACCGACCTGTTCACGAACAACCCGAACGCGGTAACGTTCGCGATAATCATCATCATCGCCCCCTTGATCGAGGAATATGCTAAGGCCCAAGGGGTCGTACGTATATCAAAATATATTTGGAGGCCGAGGAACGGCCTGATCTTCGGTGCCGCCTGTGGCCTAGGTTTCGCTGCGACGGAGAACCTGCTTTATGAAGGCACTGCCTTCTTTTCTTTGGGATTCGAAGCTTTCATATCGATAGCTCTGATCCGAATATTCTCTTCGGCGCTGATGCATGGAAGTGCGACCTCCATCTCAGGATATGGTATCGCTCGTTCCAAGGTCTACGGCGGGTCATGGCTGCCATTTTATGGGTTGGCCGTCCTCATGCACGCCTCGTTCAATCTGTTCGCATCCTTGGGCGTGTTCTTTGCTCCCAGGTTCGGGCCGTCGGCCGCGTTGATCGGGCTATTGTTCGCGTCCGTGTTGGCCTTGGCGTCGATCATCTACCTAAGGTTAAGATTGAGCTGGTACAGACCGTGAACCGTCCGGCCTTACCGACAGAACTTCCTGCTTCGACCGGCCAGCATTGGTATCGTTCATCCTATTGAATGTGCGAGAGCTCCCCCTGCTCGACGATCTCAAGGTTTCTCGGCCCAGTAGGGCTCCTTGATGAACTTGTAAGCGCTGTTGGATGCTATGGCGGCCTCGCCACAGGCGACCACGATCTGCTTGTACTTACCCTTATAGGCGACCACATCCCCGCAGGCGAAGACACCTTTTTTAGAGGTTCGCATGTCCGTATCGACCTTAATGAGACCCTCATCGAGATCTACCCCCCACAACATAAGATCCGCGGCTTCCGTGGCGGTCCCTATGTTAACGATAATGGCATCGACGGGTCTCTCGACGAGCTTTGGAGGGTTTCCCTCTTTGATCACTACCGACTCGACCTTATCGGTGCCCTTGATCTCTACGATCGCTGCGTTCATGATCCTTTCGATGTTCGATCTTTCGACCTTCTCGACCACCGACTCGTCCGCCCTGAAAGTGTCTCTCCTATGGACAATGCAGGTTTCCGAATCCCCACAAATGAGCAAAGCCATCTCCAGGGCGGAATTCCCCCCTCCCACGAATATGGCTTGTTTTCCGATGAGAGATCCTTTGTCTGGAAGCTTGTAATAAACACCTTTGCCCTCGAACCTCTCCTCACCGCTCACCCCTAACTTTTTCGGCTTGAAAAGCCCGGCACCAACAGCGATGATGACCGCTTTTGTGTCATATTCGCCCTTATCGGTCCTTATGACAAGATGACCTCCCCGTTCTTCTAGGGCGTTGACCCCCTCATGCTCACGGAACTCACAACCCATCGACTTTGCATGATTGACCAGGGCGTTCGAGAGCTGTCCGGCCTCGGTCGTGACATAACCTGGATAGTTGTCGATCCCCTTCTCTGGATAAAGGCTCGCGAGCTGTCCACCAGCAACGGATGCATCGATGATCACGGTGCTCAGCTTTCGGGTCCTTGCATAGACCCCTGCGGTAAGGCCTGCCGGGCCTCCACCGACGATTACCAGATCGTACAACATAGATTGACCAGAACAGGTCCCTTTAATTAAGATTTTTCTATCCTTGGGCCATTTCATAGGACGTTAATATACCGATGTCCTGAATACCGTTCAGATCATACGAAATCTGAGGGCATTGAAAGAAAGAGATATCTCCTATTAGCTGCTAATTATAGATCGGTTACCAAATGAGCTTCAGAGCGTTCATCTCGGTGGATCTAGATAGGTTCGAGGCCATCCAGGATTATATCGAAGGATTGAAGACGATCGATCCAACCCTTAAGGTCGTGGACCCGGCCCAGGTCCATCTGACGCTTAAGTTCCTTGGGGACACCGATGAAGATCTTGTACCCAAAATAAAGGACGCCATGTTCGGTTCGGTCCAAGGGATAAAACCGTTCGGCCTGAAGCTTGTGGGTAGCAGTTCTTTTCCAAGCTTGAACAAGATACGTGTGGTGTGGGTGGGTCTGGAGGGGGTCATGGACCTCGGAACGATAGCTTCCCGTCTCGATGAATCGTTGGCATCCATGGGGATCGAGAGAGAAGCAAGACCTTTCGCCCCGCATGTCACGGTGGCGAGGGCCAAGGTCGAAGCCCCAAATCCCGGTCTGCGCGGCCTGATAGAAGGAAGATCAAAGGTCGAGTTCGGGGAACAGATGGTCAAAAGCATAAGATTAAAAAAGAGCGTTCTCACGAAATGTGGACCAAAATATACTACGGTCGAGGAAGTGCCCCTCAGTGGGTGATCTCCCGGGCAAGTGATGACCTCAGAACTTGGGAGATGGGCTGGGATCGAGAGGTCCCGGTCTCAACCAGAGAATTTATCAGCGAGCTCCTTTAGAGCATCTACCGATCTCTTCATCTCTTCCTCGGAATTGTATACGTACATCGAGGCCCTTGCACACCCATCTATCCTTCGCGATATAAAGAACGGATGGACGCAATGCATGCCCGACCGGATCATCACTCCCGCCATCTCTTCTATGATCATCGCGACATCGTGCGAGGTCATTCCCTTGATGTTGAATGAGAACATCCCCCCTCGGAGATCAGGATCTATCGGCTTAAGTATGGAGAATCGACGGAACGTCCTTCAGTCCGTTCGTGAGCACCCTGTTCAGCCGGATCTCGTGATCCGCGATATCGTCCATTCCCAAACCGGACAGATAATCAATGGCGGCCCCTGAGCCTATTATACCTGAATAGTTCAACAGGCCGGATTCGAACTTTTCTGGAGGACGAAGGAAATGCACCTCGTCGTAGGTCGTTGTCCCGACCCCCCCACCCCCACCTATCAGAGGTTCGATCTTTTCCAGTATGTCGGGTTTCGCATAGAGGACCCCGACCCCCGAAGGACCCAGCATCTTGTGCATCGAGAACGTCAGAACGTCCACGTCCATCCGTTCGACATCGATGCTCCTATGAGGGACCGATTGTGCCCCATCGAGCATGACGAGCGCGCCATTTTCATGTGCGATATTTATGATGTCCTTCGTAGGCAATGTAGTACCTGTAACATTGTTCGTATGGACGAGACTGACCATACGGGCTCCTGAAGAGACGATCCGGGTGAACTCTTCCAGATCGAACAGACCTGAATCAGGGGTTCTAACGAACTTGTGGACCAGACCGATCTTCGCGCTAACCTGTAACCAGGGTACATGATTGCTGTTATGCTCCATATCGGTAGTGACCACGACCTCGGACCTGTTGAAGGGAAATCCTTTAGCAACAAGATTGATCGCTTCTGTGCAGTTCTTGGTGAAAACGATGCGTTCCGGATCTCCCGTACCGATAAAGGATGCTATCCGTTCCCTTGCCTCCTCGACCTTGACGGAGACCTTGGTCGCGAGCTTGTGGACGCTCCTCCCACCACAGGCAGGATAATCGAGATAATACTCGTCCATTGCATCGATCACTGTTCTTGGTCGGAACGTTTGGCAAGCATTATCCAGATAGATCATATCACTTTCGTGAGATGAGTATATCGGGAAGTCCCGGCGGACCTTTTTCACATCCATGTCGGATTCGGCATTCGGGTTACTACTATTTCAGATCTCTTGGGATGAAGACATGTGGCGTTCGAGGTCGTTCAATACCCCGATGCAGACCGGTCTACGATGATGTAAGATGTTAGAGTCATCGGTGATCCTTGGTATGATCTATCATAGATCGTTCCATCCTCTGATGATGACCGTCGATCATGAGATCTCCTCTCGGTCCATCCCGACCCAACAATTATCAATCCGACGGTCATTGCGCCATCGATAGAATGAGCTCGCTGAACTTGGACGTAGCCAGCATCCATTTGAAGAACCCGACGATGCTGGCCTCGGGCATCATGGACGAGACAGGGGCATCGATGCTCAAGGTGGCCAGGGCCGGTGCTGGGGCATTGGTAACAAAATCCATCGGACTTGAGCCCAGAAAAGGGTATCCGAATCCGACCTTCCTGGAGCTCGAAAATGGATATCTGAACGCCATGGGTCTCCCTGGACCGGGCATCGATGCCTTTGGCGATGAGATAAGGGATGCGAGGTCGTCCGGGGTCCCGGTCATCGGGAGCATCTTCGCGGCCACAAAGGACGACTTTGCAACATTGGCAAAGAAGATGGAGGGGTATGGTGCCGATGGTATCGAGCTCAATCTTAGCTGTCCACATGCTAAGGGATACGGGATGGAGATAGGGATCGATCCTGAAATAGTAAGGGACATAGTAACCGTGGTGAAACGATCCGTCTCCGTTCCGGTCCTAGCAAAATTGACCCCGAACACCCACCGCCTGGTCGAAGTTGGCAGGGCCGTACAAGAAGCTGGGGGTGATGGGATCGTAGCTATCAATACAGTGAAGGCGATGGCAATATCCACGGAGTTCAGAAGGCCGGTCCTTTACAATCACATCGGCGGCCTGTCGGGTCCGGCCATCAAACCTATCGGTCTACGATGCGTCTATGAGCTCTACTCTTCCCTAGACCTCCCGATCATCGGCGTGGAGGAATCGAGAGCTCTCAGGACGCACTCGAATATATGATGGCCGGAGCATCAGCGGTCCAGGTCGGGAGCGGGATAGGGAAGCATGGTCTCGATATATATTCATCCATATGCAGGGACCTGGAAGATTGGCTGGACAATAACCACTTCAGCAACATCGAAGAGGTCGTGGGGGTCGCTCATGAGCAGTAGGACGATCATGAGGATAATAGAGGTCGTTAAGGAGGGAAAGGGGATAACCACCCTCCGCTTCGATAGACCGATCGATGCGATACCGGGGCAGTTCCTGATGGTCTGGGTCCCCGGGGTGGACGAGGTGCCCATGTCAGTAGCGTTCAGGGCCCCGAAAGGGGGTATAACGGTCAAGGAGATCGGGGATGCCACGAGGGCGTTGTCCAGATACAAGGTCGGGGACGATCTTAGTGTCCGGGGGCCATTTGGCAACGGGTTCAAGATGTCCGAAGGAAAGACCTTGTGCGTTGGGGGAGGCGTAGGTCTTCCAGCTCTGCTCACCGTCGCTGAGATGGGGGGCGATAAGGGTCGTTTCGACATTGTCATCGGAGCTAGGACGGCGGAAGAGGTGATATTCGAGCCTAGGGCCAGGGAGTGTTCCCATGATGTAAGGGTATCGACCGACGACGGATCATATGGATCTAAAGGTACCGCCGTTGCCCTCGCATCGAAGATGATGAAAGAAAGGAAATATGAGATGGTCCTGGGATGCGGTCCTGAGATAATGAACTATTATCTTCTTAAGGCCTGTCAGGAGAACGGTGTGCACTGTCAACTATCTCTCGAGAGGTTCATGAAGTGTGGTGCTGGACTATGCGGGTCCTGTGTCATTGATGGAGAAAGGGTCTGCGTCGAAGGACCTGTCTTCGATGATGACAGATTGTTAAAAATGACAGAGTTCGGTAGGTTCAGAAGGGACGAAAGGGGCTGCAGGACAAAGGCCTGAACTTACCCCACCACCGTTCGGACCATGGCCATGAACTCCTCGTCACTGACCCTTCCTTTTCTCTCACCTTTTTCCTTGACCATCTGGAGGTATCTCCGATGCCTGCTCCTCGGTGGCATGGGCGTTGAGATCTTCCAGTCTCTTTTTAACATAATTGATCCCGGTGTGTTTGCCCATGATGATCTGCCTGTGATTGCCAACAAGCTCGGGCGCGATCGACTCGTAGGTCATTGGACAGTTGAGGATCGCGGCGACATGGATACCGGACTCATGTGAGAAACAATACTCGCCAACCAAGGGCTGGTTCTTTGCCTTCTGAAGTCCTGAGAGCTCGCTCACCATATCACTGAGGGACTTCAATCCCCTGCAATCGATACCAAGATCGTTCTTATATAGGAACTTCATCGACGCGACGAACTGCTCGAGCGGAACATTGCCCGTCCTCTCCCCGACCCCGTTCACCGTCGTTGTCACCGCGGTCGCCCCGGCCTTTACCCCCGCGATCGCGTTGATCAATGCCAGTCCAAAGTCGTTGTGCATATGTACGGAAATTGGTGTACGGGTCTCGGACCTCACTTTAGTTACGATCTGTGTGATCGCTTCCGGCGTTGCACATCCTAGGGTATCGGTCACACCGAGCCGGCATGCCCCTGCTTCCTCTGACCTTTTGAACAGTTCTATAAGAAATTCCAGGTCCGTCCTGGTACCATCCTCGGCAGAGATGCTCGCTCGTATGCCACGCTCCCTGCAATAATCGATCGCGTCTACCGTCATCTCGATGACCTCTTCACGGGACTTTTTCATCTTATACTTCAGATGGATGTCGGAGGTCCCCACGAAGAGAAGTGCCATGTCCGCCCCGCTCTCTACCGTGCAATCGACATCCTTTCTCACGACCCTCGTCAGTCCCAGGATCTCCGCTTTTAGGCCCATCGATGTGATGGCCCGTATCGTTTCGACCTCTGACCGGGACACTGCAGGGAATCCCGCTTCGATCTGGGGGACATTTATTTCATCGAGCTTTCGTGCTATGGCGATCTTTTGTTCTCTTGAGAAGGCGACACCAGGCGTCTGCTCACCATCCCTCAGCGTGGAGTCATAGATGATCACCTTATGACCGCATAGCTCTGGGTTCATCGGGCAAACCGCGACCGTCTCCATCGCTACGGGTACGGTCCGGCCTTCTATTAATTTTTCGAAGAATCCACCATTGCCGTCGTAGTAATTAGGGTCACGAACCCGTGGATCAAGAGAACCGCCTCACCCTTACGGACAGGTCACGGCTCGCGCTGTGCTAAATATCCAATAGATCATTCGGGAACATAAATAAAGAGGAGAACTACCTTGGCCCGAACATGCCCCAAGTGCAACCAGGAAATGGAGGATGGATACCTTAGAGCGGAAAGTTTCATCGGGGGCGTGAAGTGGATGAGGGAAAGGAGCAGCAAGAGCTTAGGGGTGGAGAGCATTGCCAAACCGGATTCTTTGGGGTTCGTGTTCATAAGGGCGAACCGGTGCAAGGAATGCAAGTTCATAGAGTTCGTATATCAGGAACAAAAGTGATCTTCACATTTGAACGGTGCCTCCCATGACGGAAGGGAACGAGCGAACACCTGGATCCAAGGGCAGAAAGGAGTTCAGGATCAACCTGCTCTTTGCGTTGATATCCATCATATTGATCCTCACAGGAGCTATCTTGAACAACGGGACCGTGTTCGGGGTCGGGCTTTTCCTTTTCATATTCTTCGTCATCTATACGATATATGGAGTGGTAAAACAGAGACAAGGATGATATGAAAGGGTAGGATCGGGGATCGATAATCGAATGATCATTATTTATTAGATAAAATTAATTTTAGATGTATGGTCTTCATGGAATGGTCCGAGGGTCTTAGCGTCCAGGTCAAAGAGATCGATGAACAGCACAAGAACCTTGTACTAATGGTCAATAAATTGCACGAGGCGATGATGAACAGGCAGGGTAGACAGGTGATAGGAGGTATCATAGATGACCTTGCTGAATATACGAAGTACCATTTCTCGACCGAGGAACGGTATATGAGACAATACAGATATCCAGATATGGAAGCCCACATCAAGGAGCACAAATTGTTCGTTCAGAAGGTATCTTCGTTCAAGCAGGACTATGATTCTGGAAAACTTGGGGTGACGATCGAGGTGCTCAATTTCCTCAGCAACTGGCTGGTCACTCATATATCTGGAACCGATAAGAAGTTCGGCCCGTTCTTGAATGGAAAAGGGCTTTTCTGATAGGTACCGACAGAAAGGTCTTTATGATCATCCAATCGATGACCTTTATATGAGCACTGGTACCGTCAGGGAGAACCCCAACTTCATCAAGATGTACCATGGCAAATTAGAGATAAACGTACCAAGAAGCCTGTTCAAGGGTTCCACTTCCGAAATGATAGAACCAGAGGTCGCAAAGTTCCGGGCAATGGTATCGGCCCGTTATCCCTGGTTGTCCAAGTATGCTTTGGACGAGGTCATCAAGGAGGCCAAGAAGGCGATGGAGGAAAATATCTCGAACAATACCCCTCCATCGGAGAAGATCAGGGACCTGCTAGCGAATGGCAGGATCAAGGAATCATTGAGGTTGGCAGAACAACAGCTCATCAAGGACCCGGACGATGCGGACCTATGGTATGTGGCGGCCGAGCTATTGTGCAAGGTTGGTAGGATGGAGGAGGGATACAACGCGATGAAAAAGGCAAAGGACCTATCCGGCCCCATTAGGGGGACACGGAGAAGAGATCATTGATCGCCTCGGCGACCTCGACGACGGTCGCTCCCCAAGGGACCACCACCATGTTCTTGTCCTTGGTATGCCCTTCCCTGACCTTGCAGCATTTCACGATCGTTGGTCTCCCGTCCGTCGGGACCCGGTTCTGAGGGCAGATGTCCATCCGTTCGATCTCCTTTTTGTACAGGGCACGGTAGATCCGACCGGAGAGCTCGCATCCTATCAGGGTCGCCTTCTCTTCGATCTTTGGGACCTGGTCCAGGAAATATGTCGTTTTGTCAGGATCTAGCCCAGAGGCCTTGCATGGATATATCACCCCAGGGGTAGAAATGTCATCCGTCATCTCGTTCAGGTCGATCTCCTCCAGGACCGGTATGACAGGGACCTTGACGATCCCTGACCCCAGTGCCTTAAGGACAAGTGTGAAAAGCTTTGCTGGTCTGGGAGGTACGACGTCCATCACCCTAAGCTCGACCACATCTTTGGACGAAATGAAAGATACATGATTGAACTGACCTTGAACGACGACCACCTTTCCTTTATGGGCCTTAGCGATCCATGCCATCTGGGATGGGTTGATCATGTCAACGCCCTCATCACGAACATATACGGTGTCCGCAGGCAATGCAATGATCTCGTGTTTGATTATCGGCCTAAAAAGCTCGAGGCCGTTCTCCTTTTCGACCTCTATGATGGCAAGCTCATCAGCGTTCTTAAGAACATAATGCTCCGTCCTGGTATAGGCCTTCTTGCCTTTGATCTGATGGGAGATCTCCTCCCGTGTTAGAGGAAAATCGACCTCTTTGAAAGAAACGTCCTTGCAATGGTCAGGGAACACACCTCCTTAACCTCTGATGGAAGAATAAACATTTCGAGGACCGTATCGGACAGGTCATTAGCGTAAGCTTTCTGTCCGAATTCTGACATTCAGAAATCTATAAAGAGAAATTCTATCCCTTTTGTCAAGAAACTACTTATAAATGAACCCTAATTATCATCAAAAGCCGGGATGACAGAGCGGCCATGTGGCGGACTGCAGCCACTCAGGCGGATATCCGTACACCCGAGTTCAAATCTCGGTCCCGGCCCCAGACGTTATCTTTTTTATCTTTCCTTCGAGCCAGATTTTTGATCTTTATCAGCACGATGACCCGACCAGGCGCTTCTCGATCATGCATTGTTCATCGGTTGGAACTTGGCGCAGAAATGCGTTCGCACAAAGGATTTTATAACCAACATGTTCTCAAGCTCGTTCGATCATGAACTGGAAGGAAGACGTCTATACGGTCCTGGAGCGGGACCCAGCGCCAAGGTCTTTCATGGAAGCGTTCATGTTCAGTCCTGGGCTGCATGCGATCCTACTTCAACGTGTCTCCCATAGGATGTACCTGAGGGGGGATTTCAAGATGGCAAGAGCCATCAATTATTTCTCCAGGGTCTTGACCGGAGCGGATATCCACCCAGGTGCAAAACTGGGAAAGGGCGTCTTCATCGATCACGCGACAGGGGTGGTCGTCGGAGAGACCGCGGAGATCGGAGAGAACGTATCCATCTTCCAAGGGGTGACCCTCGGAGGTGTATCGACGTCCAAAGAGAAGAGACATCCAACGATAGGCAACAATGTCACGATCGGAGCCCATGCCGTGGTCCTCGGCAACATCTTCATCGCCGATAACCTGGAAGATCGGGGCCGGGTCGGTGGTCACTAAGGACGTCCCCTCCCAATGTGACCGTGGTCGGCGTTCCCGGCAGGGTAGTTGTCAGGAACGGTGAGAAGGAAAGGGTCAGGGATCTCAGGACAGAGAACCTTCCAGATCCACTAGTGGGGGCATTGAACGACATATGCACCTCCCTTGATTCTATGGAAAAAAGAATATCGGCCCTCGAGGAAAAAATAAATAAGGAAAAATAACTGAAATCCATATTATTCTGAGGAGATTCAAGTGGCGCTTACGATATACAATTCATTGACAAAAAGGGAAGAGGAATTTCGCCCTATGGAGGGGAACAAGGTAAAGATCTATGTCTGTGGTGTCACGGTCTATGATGACATTCACATGGGACATGCGCGCTCAATAATCGCTTTCGACATGATCGTCCGATATCTGAGGTCCAAAGGGTATGATGTCACCCATCTGACGAACTTTACTGACGTCGATGACAAGATAATCAATCGAGCGAACGAGACGGACATGGACCCGCTCGATCTATCAAGAATGTACATAGAACATTATTTCCGAGATGTTCAAGCGCTCGGGGTCAAAAAAGCTGACGCATATCCCAAGGCCAGCGAGACCATCGATGCCATTATCAAAATGACCAAGGAGATCATGGACAATGGTTATGCCTATGAGGTACATGGAAGCGTTTATTTCTCGGTCGATAAGGTCAAGGATTACGGAAAACTATCGGGCCAAAAGCTTCAGGACATGATAGCTGGCGCAAGGATCGAGGTCGACGAGGAAAAAAAGAACCCTATGGACTTCGCCCTGTGGAAGGCAGCTAAACCGGGGGAGATATCATGGCCCTCGCCATGGGGGAAGGGGCGACCGGGATGGCACATCGAATGTTCCGCTATGTGCACCGAACACCTTGGTAGGACCATCGACATCCACGGAGGTGGGAACGACCTTGTGTTCCCGCACCACGAGAACGAGATATTGCAGTCCGAGGCGGCCAACGGGGCCAAGATGGCCAACTTTTGGGTTCATAATGGCATGCTTCAGGTCCAAGGAACGAAAATGTCGAAGTCCCTCAAGAACTTCTTCACGGTCAAGGACATGCTGGGCCTGTACACCAAGGAAGAGCTTCGGTTCTACCTACTGAACACGCACTATAGAGGTCCCCTCATCTATAGTGAGGAAGCGCTCAACGAAGCGTCCGCCAGTCTCAAAAGACTGCATAATACCGTCCACGACCTGCGCAGGGCCGTCGTTAGCGCGAACGGGACCAACGATGCGGCGGACGTGATAAAAAGGTTCGAGGGCTCATACTCATCGTCCATGGACCAGGATTTCAATTCCAGAGGGGCTTTATCAGGGATGTTCGACATGGTCCGTGAGGTCAACAAACTGATCACTGACGGGAACCTTAGTAAAAAAGGTGCCAGGGACATCCTGACATCTCTCCAAAAAGCAGATGAGATCTTCGGGATCTTACCTGGGGAGGAAGAGATAAGGACCGATGTTTCTGGAGATATCATACAAATGCTCGTCGAGACCCGCGAAGAGCTTAGAAAAAGGAAACAATATGATCTTGCGGACAGCATCAGGAACAAGCTCGCTGATAAGGGTATCGAGCTCCAGGACACATCTGATGGGGTAAAATGGAAATGGACGAAAGCTCCACAGCGATGAAGAAAGCGATCATCCTTTCAAGCGGACCTATCAAGATATCACGTGATCTGAGGCTGCCTTTCAGGCCGAGCCTTTCGACAGCTGGTCCAGGGGCAGGCTCTGCGGCAATTGTTCTAAGCTTCGAAGGTGTGAGGGTCAAAAAGGCCATCACGTTCGAAGATCAGGAGCTCGAGCTTGTGAGCGAAGGGGACCACTATGCCCTCTTCAGGAAGGGTCAGAAAATGATCGAGGAGATCGAGGTCCGTCCGACCCTGTTCCATGCACCTGAACAAGCGTTCTTCAATCTGGAGAGCAGATGCATCTATGATTGCAAGTTCTGTAACACCCCAAGACTGGGGACGGACAAGACAAAGAACTTGGGCACCGACAAGATCGTTAAGATGATCGTTGATGCCTCCGAACGGGATGAGCTGCGTTGTGTGTCATTGACCAGCGCGGTCGCCGATACGCCTCAAAGGACCATCGATAAGATGATAGATGTCATCGAAAAGGTAAGGGAAAGGCTGGGAAGCGAGATCCCGATCGGGGTCGAACCCTACATCTCCTCATTGGATCAGATCGATATGCTAAAGCGGGCAGGGGCCGATGAGTAATCAAGTTGAACATCGAAACCTTCGATAGGGGCATATTCGAAAAGGTTTGCGGAGGACAGGACCTCGATCACATCCTTTCCTCTTTGGAACATGCTGTGAACGTGTTCGGAAAGGGGAAGGTGGCCTCTAACATAATAATAGGAATGGGCGAGACCGATGAGAGCGTCCTTGCAGGACTCGAGGCTCTCACAAAGATGGGGGTCGTCCCAACCTTGAGACCGATGAGGCTTAATGATCTGAACAGAGGTCCCATGATCGAAGCGGTGGGAGAACTGGTCCCCGTGTCCGCTGAACGAATGCTCCACCTTGCTAAGGAACAAAAGAGGATATTGATCTCCCACGGTCTGAGCACGCGGTCTTTCAGGACGATGTGCCATGAATGTACATGCTGCGATCTTGTACCGTTCAGGGATCTTTGATCGTTCCTGGCCGAAAGAGCAGGGTCATAGACCCGAGGGAAGGGATCAGTTATGTGCGAAGTATGCGATGACCTTTGATCCTATCGAATCCACCCTGGCGAACCCGAAGCGTTCGAACTGAACGACCTTTCCCACATCTTCGTCGGCCAACCTTTCAGTGTAGCCATGACGGACCGTCCCGTCTGGCATCACGACCTCTGCTTCGATATGGTCCTGAGGCACCCAGTGAGCGATCTTGACACCCTCCTTGAGCACGGAGATGTCGTTGCCATTGTAGATAGCTCTGCCGTTATCCGATCTGAGGTTGCATAGGTCCTTCAAGCGGACGGTCCCTCTTTGTACGAACCCGTCATGGTCCTCTTTGACCATCCAGACCTTGATCGGGGACTCGAGAAGATGCACTCTAGCCCCTCTCTCGGGGTGGTCCGGATGTTTTGGTGATCTAGAGTGAAGTTCTTCTATACCTTCTATCCCCATCTCCACTGGGTCCCAGACGAAAAAGTAACGGTCCGCGACCGGGTCCACGATCTGCTTGTTGAAAGCGTATAGATTGTCCCAGGAGAACTCGATGTCGACCTCTTTCATCCCGACGTCCAACCAGAAATTGCGGATCGCGTCGGACCTGATACCACGCTTCTCCATCGCCCTGACAGTTCCAAGGCGGACATCATCCCAACCGGAATACTCGCCCGACCTTATGCCCTTACCGACCGTCGAGGTCTTCAGGATCGAATCAGGGATAGAAACAAGCCCGTAATGATGGTACCAGGGTTTTTTCCATCCAAAATAATCGAAAATGTACTCCTGCCTAAGTGTATTGTTCAGATGGTCCTTGCCTCTGATAACATGGGTCAGACCAAGGTCATGATCATCAACCGCAACAGAGAAGTTCATTGCTGGATATACGCAGTAGCGGTCCCCGGTCCTGGGATGGGGAACGGAATCGACTATACGAAGTCCCACAAAGTCCCTGATCGCGGGGTTAGGATGCATGAGGTCGGTCTTTACTACCATCACTGCCTGTTCCTCACCGAAATGATGCGAGAGCATCTTATCGAAGAGCTCCATGTTCTCTTCTACGGTATGTCCATGATGTGGGCATGCCTTGCTCCCCTCCTTCATCTTCCTCCAGCTGTCCGCCTCACAGGTGCAAACATACCCCTTGCCCATTTGAATGAGGTCTCTGGCGACCTGGTAATAGAGCTCGAACCTGTCGCTCTGGATAACGGTCTTATGTATCTTGACCCCTAACCATTCGAGGTCCTCAGGGATCATCTTGTACGCATCGGGGTCTATCTTTTCAGGATTTGTGTCCTCGAGCCTGTCGATGTACGTCCCATTATAGCGCTTCACGTACTCGTCGTTGAGGATCGCGACCCTGGTATGGCCAAGATGCAAAGGACCCGATGGTCCGGGAGCTACCCTCATCACGACATTGCCATCTTCAGCACCTGGTAACGGTGGAAGCAAGTGCTTCCTTTCGCACTTTTTCTTTACAAGGAGGGATGGGTCGATGCTCTCTGCCATCTTACATATGTCCTCGATCGGCATGGATGAGATCTCGTTACATACGACCTCTGCGGCGGCAGCGACCTCTTTGGCCCTGGACCTAAGATCTGGAAGCTCTGCCAATACCTTTCCGACCACGGCCTTCGGGTTCGCCTTGCCATTGTAGAGGGCCGCGTTCTGGAGCGCATATTTTCTCGACGATCTCGATAAGGTCCACGGACATTAGTGGCGCGATGTACCATCGGTCTATTTTATCTTTCGTTCGTCAACAGTGGTCCGTTGTGGCCTGGTCCGACGTTCCTTCAGACGCTCGCTTATCGTTTCCATCAGTTGGTCGATGTTGGCCATGGAGATCATTTCGTCCTTTGATACGAGGAGTTCCAATCTTCCGTTATCATCCACGAACGCACTAGGTGCATCTATGTTGATCGCTGGGGATCTGTGCACGAGGTCTTCGTTAGATGTGAAATCGATCCGCATTCCCAGTGAACTAACGAACTGGTCGACCTTGGGGTCCGGACCCATGGAACTGAACTTGGTCGCACAAAGCTGGCATTCCGAGCTCGAGGCCGACCTACCTGTTATGATGGCCCTTAGAACAAGTATGAGACCACTATCTTGTTTATGGACGAACAATAATCTTGGTGTTCGGTCCCCGTTCTTAGGATCGGTCATCATGGTATCCTTGATAGATAGTACTGTGCTCATAAATGTTTATCATCTCGTTTTCGAGGGTCCAGTAAGAACGTTCATGATGCGATCATCATATGGACACATTGAATCATGGGCCAGCTTCGGAGAGAGCCTCAACGAACCGGCCCTAAGCTCGTAAGCTGACTTCTCGATCTATCTGGCCGGCTTGGTTCCGTTCATGGGATCGCTGAGCGTCCCTCGTTGATCCACATGTTCACGGATCAAATAACATGTTCCTATACGGTCGTGCTCCTGACCTGCTTTCACGTACCTGACTGGTCCAGGGGGCCCCGCGCTTAAGTTAATATATCCCCCCTCATGATTACCGCAGCATGTCGATGAGGAGCCTCTTATCAGGCATGAACGATGTCATCACGATCGATGAGAGGGTACCACCTGATCATGAGGTTTCCAAGCATCTCATGAAGGACCAGACGAGGCCGGTTCTTTTCAAGGACCTGAACGGAACAAGGGCGGTAGGTAACCTTTGGAGCGACCGGGAAAGGGTGGCCTCATCACTGATGATCGACAAGAAGGACCTCATCAAAAAGATGCTCCAGGCCATGTCGTCGCCTATGTCCCCCTCCGAGGTCGATGAGGCGCCGTTCATGGAGAACGTGTCGGACCGATTTCGATCTTACCGAACTGCCGATACCAAAATATTTTCCGGGAGATGCGGGACGTTACATAACGGCCGCGGTAGCGGTCGCAGAACTTGACGGTAAGAAGAACGTGTCCTTCCACAGAATGCTGCTCCTTGATAAGAACCGGTTCGCTCTCAGACTGGTCCCGAGGCATCTCTACACCATGTGGAGGTCGAGCCTCGAGAAGGGAAAGGAACTTCCAGTTGCTTTCGTCATGGGAGTTCGTCCATCGGTCCTTCTATCGGCAGCGACATCGACCGACTATGAGCAGGACGAGATGCGGATCGCCTCGGCCTTGGAGCAGAACTGCATAGGTAAACCCTTAAGATTAAAGAAGCTCAGGTCAGGCCTATTGGTCCCCTCCGATGCAGAAATGGTCTTTGAAGGGAGAATAACAGCAAGGACGATCGATGAGGGGCCTTTCTTGGACATCACTGGCACATATGATAAGGTAAGACCTGGACCTATATTTGAGGTAGATAGGCTCTACATGAGGAACGATCCTATATTCCAGTTGCTTCTCCCTGGTAGCTACGAGCATTATATGCTCATGGGTCTACCTAGGGAACCTGTGATCTATCGGACCGTCAATCAGGTGGTCCCAAAGGTCAATGGGGTCAGACTGACCGAGGGCGGATGTTGTTGGCTTCACGGGGTTGTTTCGATCACGAAGAACAAAGAGGGTGATGGCATCAACGCTGCTTTGGCCGCGTTCTCAGGTCATCCCTCCATGAAAAAGGTCACCATCGTGGACGAGGATATAGACATCTACGATGACCGCCAGGTCGAATGGGCGGAAGCGACACGGTTCCAGGCAACAAGGGGGCTGGTGGTCGTGAATAATGCAGCAGGTTCATCGTTGGACCCCAGCTCGAGCGGGACCACCTCGAAGGTCGCGATCGATGCGACAAGGCCGTTCGGTGCAAAGGGGTTCGAAAGAACGTTCTGACCGGAACGAGAGTTGGAATGGAAGCTCGGGCCGAGCGGGACCGTTCCAGTCGATGATCGCCCGAGCGATCGCGATCCATCTAGAGCAGATCTTTGCCGAATATTGCTCTAGGACCACCTGTTCGACCTAAGGTCAATGGTCTGGTCCCGTCTCTTACCGATGGAAATTATCCCTATTTCGACCCCAGTATCCTCCGCGATGAAGCGGAGATATTCCCTCATCTCCTTCGGAAGAGCGATCAAACCTTTCTTTGCGATGTTGCCGGCGTCCTCGGGGAACTCCCCCAACCGTCGAACTCCTCGTATACAGGTCTTGCCTTCTCCAGTCTTGAAATGTTGGCGGGTATGTGAACGACCCGTTCCCCATCGATATCATAAGCAACGCAAACGAGGACCTTCTTCAGTCCGTTCAGCACGTCCAGCTTAGTGAGGGCGATCGAGGTCATGCCGTTCAACATCACCGCATGACGAACGACGACCATGTCCAACCAACCGCATCTGCGCGACCTACCGGTCGTCGTGCCGAACTCTCCTCCTTTGTTCATCAGCATCTTTCCGGTCTCGTCCTTGAGCTCGGTGGGAAATGGTCCAGCCCCGACCCTGGTGGTGTATGCCTTGGTCACACCGATGACCTCTCTGACCGCCGATGGAGGAACCCCGACACCGGTGCATATGCCGGCCGAGGTACAATTGGACGATGTTACGAAAGGATATGTTCCGTAATCTATGTCCAGCATTGTACCCTGTGCCCCTTCGAACATGACCTTCTTCCCGGACCTTATGGCATCGTTCACTAGGACCGAGGTATCACAGATGATCTCGCGATATTTCTCACCATACTCCAGTAATTTCCCGATGAGAGCGGCCTTATCATAATCAGGACCCGCTTCGAATGCACCTATGAGCTTCTCCTTGATGGGTATGATAAGTGAAAGTCTTTCTTCGAGCAACTTTTTGTCCAGAAGGTCGCACATCCTGATGCCGGACCTTGCGACCTTGTCAGAATAGCAAGGGCCGATCCCCCTTCCGGTCGTCCCCACGCCCTTGGTACCCCTGTTCTTCTCCTCGGCCCCGTCCAATGCCTTATGATAGGGCATCACGACGTTCGCCCTGTCCGAGATCCGAAGACAGTCGGCCGTCCGACCCGATCGTTCGAGGGTCCTTATCTCGTTCTCCAGCGCCTCTGGATCGATCACAAGACCATTACCGATGACCGAAATGATCCCTTTCCTTAGGATCCCTGATGGAAGGAGATGTAACGCGAAGACCTCCTTGCCGATTGTGATAGTGTGACCTGCGTTCGCCCCGCCCTGGTATCTCACGACCATGTCGGCGTCCTCGGCCAGATAATCAGTTATCTTTCCTTTTCCCTCGTCACCCCATTGTGCGCCAATGACAGCCAACGTAGGCAGGGTCTCACCCGACGGGGCATAGCATGAAAGATAAATAACATTTGGTCTATCGCTCGCTCTAGATCTCAGAGTACACCGAAAGAAGGTCCTTAAGGTCTAGATCGGTCTTGAAACCCGTCGGAGAGAAGTGCGTCCTTGATATCTTTCCGACCTCCCCGACCTTCTCGAGCACCTTCTCCATCTTTGGGGGGGACTTGTTCATCATAGAGGCGAGCTCATCGTTCTCGAAGAAATACGGCACATCGAGCTCTTCCCTCCACAGGGACAGATACTTATCACACCTAGAACTGTTGGCAAGACCTTCATCCACCGTCATCCTGTCAAGGAGCTCCTTGTCATGTAGCGGCCCTAACCAAAGAGGACCTATCGATCTTGGTGAGGTCGGTTGATGTCCTAGGTCCCTCTCTCCAGAGTCCGGGTCATAGTCGATATAGCCCAATCGATCGAGGCAATCGTCCCCCGCCTCACCACCCTCTATGAAGGACGCATAGATCCTGAAATAATGATCGGCATAGAACGATAGAAGACATTTGATCCCACGGTCCTCTTTGGAAGCTTCCCGTACCAGGTGACCTATCAATATCCTCAGACCGGTCTCATGTCCGAAAGGTGATCTTGCGGAATGTGCTCCATACCGGCGTAGACATTTTCTTGGATATGTCCCTGCCAATGGTGCGGTATCGGTCGCGGTTATTCCTAGTATGCCCCTTCTCTTCAAACCCTGTACCGCGGAGGGAAGAAGCGTGAACAGGTGTCCCGAACGGATCTATATCGATGTATGAGAAAACCTTTCGGGTCAGCAGGGACCTGATGTCCTCGTTGTTGACCTCACAGTTCGTTAATTGGTTGATCTCGATGTTCGCATTGATATAATCGCATGCAAGTTCATCTTTGTCATTGACAAGGAATTCGACATCCTGCGCGGATTCGTTCGATATCCTGACAGCTCTTGATCCAGTGCTCGCCATCCCATCAAGGGCGCTCTTGACCGGCCCGATCGCCCTGAAGAACATCACGGATATATCGCGGTTGAAAGACATCTGTTCATTGAAGAACACTCTACCAGTTCTTTTTCCAGGGCCACTTCCGGAATGTTCTTTCGGGACCCAAAGCTCTGTTGAACCTTCAATGATAAGGGAAGCGCCCTCCGGGATCTTCACAGGAGCTCTCCTTTCATAAGCTTCATGATCTTGTATGGTAACAGATTACGATTTATCGGTGTAACTTCCAATATCCTTACATCGTCCCTTCGACGGATGTCCTGCAACAACGGGTTCCTGGATTTCTTGTGGAGGGTAAGAAGCATTGGTTTATCCACATCAAGCGCATATTTGACCGTCTGGATGAAAGGTTCGCTCTCGACCTCCATCCTGCCGACCTCATCTATAACGATGACGTCCGCATCCTCGCATGCCTTCATGAGCGCCTTGACCCCTACATCCTCCAGGGCCTGGAGGTCGACCCCGTACTTTCCGACCATGAACTTGCTTTGAATATTGACATGTGCAAAGACCCCTCTTTCTTTGCTAGACCAGTCCACAACATAGAACCCTGTCCTTTTGTTGTCCTCTATGATGGCCTCGGTGACCATTCCTCCGACCTTGAGCCCCTCCGCCTCCAACATCTCAATTACCTTCAACAGAGCATGGGTCTTTCCTGCTCCTGGAAGGCCGGTGATTCCGATCTTCATAGTAGTGTTCATCTTTTCACCATGGATCAACAACAGATTATAATAGGGGCCCTATCTTCGGTGCCCCGCCATATCGATTTTCGTTCTTATTTATCTTTCCTAGACGAAATTCATATCGTAGAAAGGCGTTGAACTTCACATCGATGAAACTTGTGGCCATGGTTTCCCTCATCTGGTCCTAACCTTCGATCGGCTCTTCTATCGACCTGATGAACATGAGCGGATATTTTATGTCCTCTAGATATTTCATCTGTGCAGTTACCCTTACCATGTCGATCTTTATCACGACTGTGACATCGAGCATCTGCCCTGTCAATGATTGATAATCGTACTCGTTCCTCTTTTTCTTAAGACATGTCCTGTCTATTCTGACCTTCACATCCTCGACATAAGGCTGGACCCTTACACCCTCTTCGATCGCCTTCTCAAGACTTTCTATGTTCGAGATGCTGACCGGGGTCCCAATGAACTGATGATATACAGTTCCAAGCTTTATGCCAGCTTCGAACACCGCCCTTTCTCTTATCGTACTTTCAAAATGGGATGCGGCCCTTTCTTCCCTTGATGTCCTCAATCGTGGTTCCTTCCTGTCCGACATCCTAATATGCTGGAGATAGATAAAACATAATGTTGGATCGACCATCATGCACGACGATATGTCGCGCAGTATGCTGGCCAGAGAAGCTACTGTCCGCTTGTTCCATAGTATCAGAATTGATATATGAATCGAGAGCGATTTATAAATCAAGAAAAATCCATAGTTGGTGTCGGGAGAGGAGATTTATTCGTATCCATTGTTAGCTATCGGCCTGCTGGTGATAGCTGTAGGTATCTATACCTACTGGAAGAGCACCTCCCGACTGAAAATACCGTATCTTGCGCTCATGCTGGGTCTGGCCTTCTTGTCGTGTCTCCTACTTCTTTGAGCTGAACGCCACCGACCTGTCCACGAAGCTGTTCTGGAACGATCTTGAGTACATCCCCCTTGCCGCGATACCCTCCATATTCATCGTTCTTATGCTGGAATATACAGGGTACGAAAAGTGGCTGAACTGGAAGGTCATTCTGTTGACCTCATTTGTTCCGATCTTAAGTCTGATCTTACTTTGGACCAATAGCACATATCATCTCTTTTACACCTCGACCTTCTTGGTCCCTCTAGGGCAGGGAGTGGATGTCCACATGACCTATGCCATAGGGTTCTATATCTTCACTGCCGGTCTGTACCTGACACTTCTGGCGGGGATAATCCTTCTTTTCCACACATATCTGAACACATCGAGGTTATACCGTGGACAGACCGGTGTGATCCTCATTGCCATAATAGTACCTACCCTGGGGAACTTGATCGGCGTTGTAGGTCTGAACCCTATACCTTTTACCTATCTGGTGGTGATCGGTCTCACCGTTGCGGTCGCTCTGATATTTTGGGGCATTTTCTGGTTCGAGCTCTTCGACATGCTCCCCCTCGCCATCATCAAGGTCATAGAGTGCATGAAAGAAGGGGCGATCGTCATAGATCGAAAGGGAAGGGTCGCCCATATGAACCCGTCCGCTCTCGAGATGTTCGATCAGAAAGAGATACCATTGGGTGTTCCGGTGAAGGACACCGACCTGTTCCTGGTCTCGATGTTCGATGGCCTCTATCTAAAACAAGGTGAGTATAAGATCATGATGGCAAGAGGGGACCCGCCGAGGAATTTGGAGATCAGAGTATCCCAGATCTTGGATCAAAGGCATGATCCGATGGGTCGTCTAGTGATCGTGACGGACATAACCGAGGAGCTAAAGTACAAAGAGGCCATCCAGATGGCCAATCTAAAGCTCAACCTTCTCTCGAACGTAACCCGTCACGATATCCTCAACCAACTTGTGGCGATCCAGGGGGTTCACAGAGCTTATGAAACGGAAAGGGTCGAACGATCCGGACGAACAAAGATATCTTTCTTTGATCGACAGGGCGGCGGCGGCCATCGAAGTTCAGGTCCTGTTCACTCGCGATTATCAAAAGATGGGCATCAAGGCCCCTGAATGGCAGAACGTCGCGAACACCGTGAGGAAGGCCAAGATCACATCGCAGGTCGGACTGATGGAGGTGAAGATATCCACGGACGACCTGGAGATATTTGCTGACCTATTGCTGGAAAGGGTCTTTTTCAACTTGCTCCAGAACTCCGTGATCCATGGGAAAAAGGTCACCCATATCAATGTCCACCATATTATCGAAGGTGACGAGTGCCTCCTCTTCTATGAAGATGATGGTATCGGGATATCGATCGAAAAAAAGGAGAGCATGTTCTCCCCGACCGAAGGGAGCACGAACGGCCTAGGGATGTTCATGGCAAGACAGATACTCCACATCACCGGCATCGAATTTTCAGAGGAAGGGATGGAAGGGGAAGGGGTCAGGTTCGTGATGGGGGTTCCCAGAGGTTGTTGGCGTATCGGACCCCGAGCCGAGCATTGTTGAGGGACTAGAAAACATTGGTTCCTACGTCCCGTCCGAAGGACGTTTTTTCGACAAAAAGCATCTGGACCGTCAAGTGTGCCCTTCCTCTCGGACCGATCAAGTTTTTATATCATACCCCATATCTCAGTTTTAATGCGGCCACAGGAAAGAATAGTGGACCTGAAAAAGGAAAGGAACGCGGTGATTCTTGCCCACAACTATCAGTTGCCAGAGGTGCAGGACATCGCCGATTTTGTTGGAGATTCGCTGGGTCTCTCGGTCCAGGCATCGAAGACCGAAGCGGACGTGATCATATTCTGTGGTGTCGACTTCATGGCCGAGAGCGCCAAGATCCTGAACCCTGGAAAGAAGGTCATCCTTCCTGAGAGCAGGGCGAAATGCCCAATGGCACAGATGTGCGACGTTCATGGACTAAAGCTGCTCAAAGAGGATTTTCCAAGAGCTGCCATCGTCGCGTATGTCAATACGTTCGCTGACGTAAAGGCCGAGGCCGACATCTGTTGCACGTCGTCGAACGCTGTCAAGGTCGTCTCCTCGTTGGAGTCGGACCTTGTGATATTCGTTCCTGACGAGAATCTTGCCAGTTACGTTCAAAGATCGGTCGAGGGAAAGGACATAATCCCTTGGCCAGGATATTGCCCGACCCACGAGGCGATCACGGTCGAGAAGCTCGAAAAGCTCAAAAAGGAGCATCCGGCAGCGTTGATCATCGTTCATCCAGAATGCCGTCCGGAGGTCATAGATATCGCCGATGCCGTTAGGTCGACCGAGGGCATGGTCACCTTTGTGAAGAGCTCGGGCAAGAACGAGTTCATCATAGGGACGGAGCAGGAGCTGATCCACAGATTGAAGAAGGAAGCACCTGAAAAAACATACTACCCTGTTCCAGGAGCGGTATGTCCTACGATGAAGATGATAACACTGACCTCGATAATCAATGCACTAGAGAACCTATCGACAGAGGTGGTCCTCGATACTGAGATCATGGCGAAGGCAAGAAAACCTCTGGAAAGAATGATGGAGATCGGTAGAGGGGATTGAGCATAGTTCGATCGTGTCGATCCCCGGGTGACCTAACAGGCCCCCCGGTCCATCGACCGTTCCGTGCGCAGATCATCGGGTCGGGATTTTGATGGCGATCCGATGGGCCACATCTCAAACGTTAGGTCCGCCATGACCTCGACCCTATCACTATATTCAATTAGTTTATATCAGGACAGCTCCAGATTATTCATCATATGATGCTTGTGAATTCATTTCCCTATATCGTGCCGATATCGGTCGGTCACCGCAGTGGAACGGCGTTCAAGGGAGGGTGCACATGAGCACCGGAGGATATGACCTGACCCTCGAGATCAAGGAAAGATTGATCAATCGTGCTCTGACCGCCATGTTCTATTCCTCGTATATGACCCACTTCAACGGGTCCCTGAAAATATCTAACGACATACCGATAATCGGCGATTCCAAGATCGGTTACGACCTGATCATCAGTGAGCCACCGTTGATCGACCTCGTCCCCGGGAACATGGTGAGAGCTAGGTTGAACATCGATGCGATGATCGATGTTCCTGGAGGTGTAAGGATAGATGCGGACATAACGGCGACGATGTTCGCCCATATCGTTTTCGACCTGGGGACGGGGATGATCACCATCCAGATGACCGAGATCAAGGTGGACGATATCAATCTCTTGAGATGGATAAGGCTTCCCGCATCGGTCAGGACATTGATCAACATGGCGTTCAAGGAGGCGATCCGTTCGAACATCATCAGCGGTCTTGAAAAGAGCCAAAGGCTCTCTCCCATGAACATCCCGTTCTCGAGGCTGATCAGGAACAAACAGGTACATTTCGATGAAGATATGGACATATCCGTCCTTCCAGGAATGCTCGGGGCAACGTTGCCCATACCCGTCCTGAACCTGAACCTGGCCGCCATCCTACCAAAGGGTACATCCATATCCGAACAGGAGTCGGCGTTGTTGATCGCTCCTCGACTTTTCAAAGTGATAGATGCGACGACCCTTGCCGTGACCATATCATTTCAGGGAAGCCAAGCTGGCGATCCGAGCGAGGTGAGGGATTTCACCGATGGTCATGATATCGGGATAGGTCTGTCAGAGGAATCGCTCCACAGGATCATAGACAACATATGGTCGGCCATTCCGAGAACGATCACAGAGAGCGGTTCCGTTGAGGTGGATAATGCACGGGAGCTATTGGATTCGGTCAGAGGGATCTCCAACCTGCCATCTGAGCTGAATACGATGGGAACGACCCAAAAGAGGTCGGAGGTAGAAACGTGCCTGGGTCGATTACACGGCCACGATCGAACCTCAAAAACCGAACATCAGGTTCGTCGATGGTGGGAAGATAGAGATCTATGATACCAACAGTTAGAGTACACGCGAAGGCGACACCAAGGGCGACCATCAAAACGACCATGACCAAGGGGGGGAGCGCTTTCCTTCCGTCATGGATGAACAGGGACCATGGTCAGGGCCCAGAAGTGAAGAAGAAGGACACCGATCTTATTAATCTCGACACGACGGTCGATGTGTTATTGAAGAGGGCCGTGGTAGAGGTCACGGCCGAAAAGAACGATCAGATGATCTTCAAGCTCTCGGATCTCGATTTCTCGATGGAACTCCCTTGGCATTTACCGAGGTCCGTTATGAACATCATCACAGAGCGAATCAAAGGAAGGATAGGGTCCGATCTGCCTACGATCGACATACAGAAAATAATGAAAGAAAGAGGCCTTGCAGATCTCCCCATCGTTCCAAACCTACATCTCCGGAGAATATCGGGGGAAGGATCGGAGATCCTGATGTCCATCGACGTAGATTTCGACGGCTCGCCACGGACGACCATGACCGTACCCCGATATGTAGGGGACAAAAGACCGAACGTAATGGAGGTCCACCGGGTCGACTGCCCATCGGCATACCGGATGGACGAAAAGGACAAGGTAGGTTATTCGTCCCTGTACGATGCGATCTCGGACGGACTAAGGCCAGCGAAGGACTGTCTGGTCGACGCCGAGGTCACGATGGCATCGAAAGGACCTGTTCAGATCCCGACCGTCGATATAAAGGTCCCTCCTCCAACAGAGGTGATCACGATAGGAGGACCTCGTCATACCATACCGGTAAAGGGCCCAGAGGACGAGGAGCTTTGAACCACGAGAACGATGGACGTTCGAACCGTTCTCCGGCCCGATGGGCGCTCATGCCAATCATTATCTATCGGCGATATATGATATGGCCGGAACGAAAGTTCACGATGAAGATAAGAGGGTCAGCTGACCAGTGATGATACCTTCAATGCAGAGGCGACTTTCGTTCCTTCATTTTTTATCCAAAAAACAGCCGGTTCTTACAGCGATCCTCGTCAGGTCGAAAAGCATCACAAGTCCGATGATGAAAAGAACAAGTGCCGTTACCCATGCGAGGGTCGGGTCGATGCCCCATGGGTTCACCGCTAGACCCTGGGCAAAGAGCAGGACTATGTACATAGGAATGGCCCTGTACAAGAGCTTCAGGTCTTGTGCCATCCAAACGCTAAGAAGCGCATATGGAACGATAAAGTACTTCAGATGGGACAGGGGATAGACCGCCAGGAAAGCGACGAAGACCACCAGTCCGCCCCTCCAGATATCTAGACCTTTTCTCTGGACATAGACCAAGGCCAAGAACAGGACCAATATCGTCAGACCCGCACCCAACCATCCGGGAAGATGGATATTGCCCTCTGACAGAAGACTTACCACCGATAGGCTAGCGCTCGTGTTCACCGTCCCACCGGCCCCCTGATTTCTTTGGAGGAGATAGTAGGTCGGGAACTCAATGAACTGGGTTGGACATATGATCAGGAACGGAAGGGCTATTATGAACAGAAATATCCCTGCGATCACCAAGCTGATCGCCCTCTCTCTCCATGATCTCATCTGGATAAGTGCAACAGGGTAAATGATGATGGGGAGGAACTTCGTCCAAAAGCCTATCGCGAACAATGCCGATGATGACCGCCAGTACCCCCTGAGATAGATGATCACAGGGATCATGATGAAGAACGCGACTATGGGCTCGTCCTCCACTCCCCAGGTGGCCTCTTCGAGGAGAAAAGGTGAAAGTAGAAGGATGAGGGCCGCGATGAACGCATATCTTTCGTTCCACCTCTTCAGACCAAGGAAAAGGCATATCGACAAAAGGAACGCGAAGCCAGAGAAATAGACCTGATATATCCATTCTTGGCCGCCCAAGGCCTGAGGTATGACGAACAGATAGTTGATTATGGGAGGGGATTCGATGTTTATATCCCGGTAAAGGATCCCTCCGTTCAAGATGGTCTGCGCCCTAAATTGAAATGTGCTAAGATCAGGGGGAGGTCCAAATGCTGAAACCAGGGTCGATCTCAGCCAGAACATATCGGCCAGGATCATTCCGCCATAGATTATCAGGGCGATCAAGGCAAGGATAAGGGCCTTTTTCTTCCAGGAGATCGTATCGAGCCAAAGGACCTTTTCCTCTTTATCGCCCAGATCCTTGGCGGCATCCGTTCTTTCGGCTCCATCTAGATCGTCGCTCATGGGACCTCGGTCCTGGGGTCGATCATATGGCCCCGCCTTGCACGAAACGGATATTTAACCACCCTATCTTTTATGGGCATAAGGTCTTGTTCATCCGTCATGCCGTCCACAAGATCAAGTTCCGGTCTTCCGCACCGGACATGACCCTCTCCGAGGACCACGACAAGGAAGAATGGTCACGGATATAAGCGTCTTTTGGTGAAGTGAGCATGGTCACATTTGATCACATCGTAACCTTAGGGCGATTCAGATGACCTCCCGAGGAAGGAACGGACGCATACGCCTGAGCCAATGCAAGCGGCTCCGGTAGGCTGGACGAACGTAGCGGTGTTAACCCACAGAGTTCAGATCGGTTCACATTTCCCTTCTCCGTACGATGGTCCAGTAACGGTCCACCCATGGTCATCATTTATCTAGGATAAGAGTGATGCACTTATCCAGTAAGGGCCTTTCAACTCTGGGCCATCAAAGAAACGTCGATAGAAGAGCGGTACGATGAACGATATGCAATTTGGCGTTGGTCAGGACGGACCGCATCGTTCCATCATTGGGACGGCACCTCTGGAAAAGATAAACATATATGTTCTTGGAGAGGCAACTCCGGAGGGCAGCACCCGCTCTTTTTATATCGCCAAGGCGAACAGGACCGTGACCACGCATCAGAACCAGAAGGAGCTCAAAGCGTGGCGTAACAGGGTCGCTACGGAGGCCCAACATGTTCTTGAGAGCTCGGCCTGGGGATGTGACAACGATTCTTCCTATGGAGTAGAGGTCAAGTTCGTTCTTTCGAGGCCGTCCTCCATCCCTGTGCACAGGCGTCTGAGACCGATCGTGAAACCTGATATCGACAAACTGATCAGGGCCATCAACGATGCCCTGACAGGTATTATTTTCCCTGATGATTGCCAGGTCGTTCATATCTCTTGTACGAAAGAGTATAATGATCAGCAGAGGTCCGGTGCGTACATCACAGTTTCACGATATGGGAACGTCACTGAAAGGACCAGGGTCAATAAGAGCAAGAAGATCGTTCGGTCGGATGATCCGATCTCGGACGATCCCAGGGACGATTGAGCCGGCGATATGATCTTCGATAGCTTGTCGACCTCGTAGAGCCCTTACCAAAATAATAGAAAGGGACCTTGATCAAAAGGTGAAATCGTTTCAAGGTGCCAGCCTGTTCCTGTCCCTAGGGAACAAGATCGACTCCCTTATATTAGGAAGAGACAACATTTTCTGAACGAACCTCTCCACACCTATTCCCCATCCACCATGAGGGGGCATTCCAAATTTGAACGAGTCGAGGTAGAAACGGAAGGATGCTGGGTCAAGCCCTTTTTTCTGCATTCTCTGGACCAATAGGTCATATCGATGCTCCCTCTGGCCTCCAGAGGATATCTCCTGGCCTTTGTAGTCGAGATCGAAGGAGAACGAGAATTGGGTTCCATCCTTCTCCATGATATAGAACGGCTTGGCCTCCTCGGGATATTCGATGATCCAATACATCTGATCACCTTTGGCCAGCATTATGTCACCTAAAAGCCGTTCACCCTCGGTCCCGAGGTCCTCGCCCAGAGTTAGGTCCATACCTGCGGCATTTACCATCTCGATGGCCTCTTTGTACTCTATCATAGGATAAGGCGCCCTTGGCAACTGAACATCGGTATTGAGGACCCCTAACTGATGGGTCGCTTGGTCCATGATACCTTTGATCACGTACTGTGTGCAACCCTCTATCATGTCCATGACGTCCTTCTGAGACTCTTATGAACGCCATCTCCCCATCGAAAGATATGAACTCGGAGACATGGCGGACCGTATCGGACGGTTCGGCTCGGAACGCCGGGCCGATCTCAAATATCCTATCTAGTCCAGTTGACATCAGCATCTGTTTGTATAGCTGAGGGCTTTGGGCCAGAAATGCTTGACGATCGAAGTATTTCAGCTCGAACAATGTCGAGCCGCCCTCTGCCCCTTCCACAACGATCTTAGGGGTGAAAACCTCTGTGAACGCGTTATCTATAAGGTATTGATCTATCAGATGAAGACATAGCGATTTTATCTCGAAGACGGCCCTGGTCTCCGGCCTTCTGAGGTCCATGAACCGGTTGTCGAACCTGGTGTCCGCCTCAACGTTCACCTTGTCGATGACCCCCATGGGGAGAGGGGACGTAGCCTTGCTCAATATCTCGATCGAGGAAGGGATGATCTCTACACCGCTCTTTGCTTGTTTGGATATCGCTACCGTCCCTTTGATGCTAACGACGGATTCACGTGGGACCGTCGTCAGGACCTCCATCACCTCTGGTGTGATCTTTTTCTTCGGGGCGGTGATCTGCACCAGACCATACCTGTCCCTGAGGATAAGGAAAGAGATGCCCCCTAGGTTCCTGATCTCTTGGGCCCAACCCTGGACCATAACGCATTTTTCCGCATCGTTCGTCGAGATGGTCTTCGAGCTGCGCAAAGGTACTTCCGAGTTCATTTCGATACCGACCGAGAGATAACGATTTTTCCTATAAAACCTGCGGGGCCTCTTTGCTGTGGACCGGCGCTGAAAGATACATTGACCGAAATTAATAAGCCAAGAAGCATCAGATAGTGATGCTCATGGCAGTAAAGATATCGATCGATCGGGACGCATGTGTCCAATGTGGTAACTGTTACAACGATGAATGTCCAGATGTGTTCGGGCAGGACGATTCGGGAACCTCCGAGATCAATGAAAAATATAGGGTAGGAGGGGATCTTTCAAAGGGGTCCGTCCCGGACGAGCTCAAGCAATGTTGCACATCGGCTGCGGGATCTTGTCCGACCGACGTTATATCCATCGAATGATGAGGATGGGGGACGCCGGTCGAGGTATCGTGAGGCCAATGGGCCCCGGAATGGAGCAACATGTCGATACCCGGGACCCCCTGTGGCTCTTTTTGTCGGTCCTAGGGCGGATAGAGTCCATCGCTGGATGATCGATGGGTTGCTGTAATGATCACTAACGCTCCTCTCTGACCCAAAGCGCCCTCTTTCGCAGATCTAGCATCTTGCCTCGCTCGGCCAGCTTGTTGACGATCTTAAAGGCCCGTGGAGGGCGATCACCCATTTAGGCCGATCTTGGTCCTAGCGTCATTCCGGGCCGGAGCAGAACTTGTGAGCAGCATCTCTATCGCAAAGGTGCACTTTCGTTCGCTATAGTTAAAAGGAACTATATTTATAAAAATCATACGTTTGGCATGAGCCAGCATAGCACATTAACTCTATATAGGGAGAGCTATATTTCCAGAAAGTAGACAGAGGAAAGTTCATGTCTGATAGAGTTACGGTATCAGTAATAAAGGCCGATGTTGGTTCGGTCGGTGGACATGCTCGCCCCCATCCAAAGATGATGGCAGTGTGCGAGGAAAGGCTCGCTGATGGTGTTAAGGGCGGGACGATCGCGGATTATTATGTGACCAGGGTCGGAGATGATATTAATCTTTACATGACCCATTCGAGAGGAGAGAACAATAAGGACGTCCATGGGTTGGCATGGGATGCGTTCATGTCCGCTACAAAGGTAGCGAAGAGCATGAAGCTCTATGCAGCAGGGCAGGACCTACTGACCGATGCGTTCAGCGGTAATGTAAGAGGTGCTGGCCCTGGAGCGGCAGAGATGGAATTCAAGGAGAGAGGGGCTGAACCCATCATTTTCTTCATGGCAGATAAGACGGAACCATCTGCGTTCTCCCTGCCACTTTGCCGAACATATATGGACCCGTTCTACACGACGGGTCTTGTGATCGACCCAAGAGCGCATGAGGGATTCAAGTTCGAGATCGTCGACGTTTGTGACTCCAAAATGGTGACCATGTCAACCCCGGAAGAGACCTATGATATGTTGACCTTATTAGGAGATACCACTCGTTATGCGATCAAAAAGATCTATAGCAAGTATGAGGACATTGGGATCGCGGCGGTCGTTAGCACAGAGAAGCTGAACATATCGGCCGGCAAGTACGTTGGAAAGGACGACCCGGTATGCGTATGTAGATGCCAGAGCGGTCTGCCTGCCGTAGGGGAGATCTTGCAGCCCTACATGTTCCCTTCGCTCGTATCAGGATGGATGAGAGGGTCCCACTATGGCGGATGGTATCCATGTACGGTAGCGGACTCTGACCCTGTATTCTTTGATGGCCCTCCACGAGTAGTGGCGCTAGGCCTACATGTTAGCAATGGGATGTTCCAGGGATTGGAAGATCCGGAAAGCCCGGTCGGTGCTCACCTCCCACTAGACTATTTCTCAGGAAGCTGTTGGGACTCGGCGAGAGAGGGCGCGGTTAAGGCCAGCGTGTACATGCGCCGTCACGGTCCGTTCATGCCCGCGGTTTTAGGTCCTGAAGAGATGGAATATACGACCAGACCTGCGGTATTGAACAAGCTGAAGGAGCGGATGGAAAAACTTGATTAGAAAGGACAGCTCGCCCGTTATCATCGTTAACTTCAAGGTCTACTCCGAGGTGGAGGGCAAAAGGGCCTTAAGCCTTGCGAAGACCTGTCAGGAGATATCGGATGAGACCGGGGTGAGCATTATAGCATGTCCGCCGATGACCGAACTATCCGTCCTTTCGGCGGACCTGCACATCCCTATTTTTTCTCAACATATCGATTCTAAGCGGCCGGGGTCATCGACCGGATGGGTGACCCCAGAAATGATAAAGGCCTGCGGAGCTCAAGGTATTCTCTCTAAACCATTCCGAGCATAAATTGGTCCTGGCAGACATTCAATCTTCGGTGGCAGCGATGAAGGCACTTGGATTGAGGACGGTCGTCTGCGCAGATACCCCAGAGACGTCCGCCTCGGTCGCAGTATTAGGACCGGAGTTCGTAGCTGTCGAGCCACCGGAGCTCATAGGAGGGGACATATCTGTGACGGATGCCAAGCCGGAGGTCGTCGAGAACGCGGTGAGGGCCGTTCAAAGGATAGATAGTTCCGTACGGGTCCTATGCGGTGCGGGGGTAAAGAACGGCAAGGATGTCAAGAAGGCCGTGGACCTCGGTGCATCAGGTGTGCTCTTGGCTTCTGGGGTGGTCAAGGCAAAGGATCCTCGAGCGGTCCTGATGGATCTTGTCCAGTATCTATGATGATCGCCTAACGGGCTCAATATTTTGACCGATGAGCATCGAATGGTCCTTTTCGAGCATCTCAAAAATGGAAAATCAAAAAGAAAAGGATTAAAGGTTGGAGGATCGATTGATCACTCGGTGTTCCTAAGAAATTTTTCGCCCTCTGACCTCACATCTGTATATGATCTAGCATGTTCGACGTTGAGCGAGAGATATGATCCTTTGATCTTTAATGATCTCTCGATATCCTGGCCCCAGGGGTTCATGGTGATAGATGGACCGTGGGGTATCAACGCGTTCATTCTTGGTGTGATGCCATCCCCAGTGCATTCTAGGGTACTAATGCTGGCAGTTAAACCTGAGGCACAAAGAAGGGGTCTTGGGACCCAGCTTATGCAAAGGTTCCTGCAGGAGAGCAGGATAAAAGGTGCAAGGGTCGTATCCCTGGAAGTTAGGAAGGGGAACATCGAGGCGATAAGGTTCTACAAGCGCCTGGGGTTCAGGATCTTTAACGAGATCAAAGAATATTATAATGATGGCGAGGACGCCTACCAGATGCAGTGCTTTCTCTAATGATACGCCTGGTCGTCCCTGATATGCTCGTTCCAGAAATAGTACGGGGATTTTTCTTTCTGTGATGGGGAGATGTCCGTCGAAAGTCCCTTCATATAGGTCCCATATCTGTCCCTGATCTGTTCTTCTGCCGTCCTTGATCTCTTCAGGGCGGCAGTGATGTGTCTTGCCTCGATCAAAGTATCGTTATTTGTGGAGGCAAGATCAACCGGCAGATCGTATCAGGCCCCCTAGTTCACGTAACCGCAAAGTGAGGGAGTTGGACTGACCATCGATGATCTTCGCCCTATGCCTCGCTTCGTTGATTATCGCAATAACACCCTCTCTGGTGGCATGAGGTATCTTGGCGTCCACCGATATCTCCTGAGCGACGAACTGGGCCAACCTTGCCCTATTGACCTCCGTGTCGGGCATATATGTCTCCATGAGGACCTCGTACCCATCGCCCCCTATCCTCGACCTAAGTGGAGATAGGATCTGTTCTAGGTCCTGTATGTTGCATGCAGCGACCAGGATGAAGTTGGCGGGCACGTTGTCGACCTTTACCGATGCACCAGCGCTCTGCGGGTTCCGACCCGCTATTGGGAAACGCTTTTCTTGCATCGCTGTCAGGATGAACCTCTGGATCGCACCAATATGTGAAATTTCATCAAGGAACAAAACTCCTTCATGAGCTTCATGGATCGCACCTGGAACGACCCTCTCATAAGGCTGTGTTCCGAGGGTGGCATGTCCTCCATATGGATCATGCCGAACGTCCCGAGAAGTTCTGTTTCGCTCGAACCGGTCGCTAGTACGAACGGGTTTCGATCCAGCGGCACAAGGACCTTCCTTGGCCTTATCTTCTCCAATTCCCTCCTCTTCTCGAGAGCTTCTTGGTCCAGGACACGGATGAGCTCTCCGCATCGTTCAAAGACGACCACCTCCTCCTTATCGAACTTATGTCTGGTGGTGGTGACCCTTTCCTTTCCGGTCGCGAGGCCCGGTGCCCCCACTGCCAAGTTCTCCATGAGGCCGCCGATCAGGTCTCCGAACGGGTTCCCTGCGGGAAGGCCATCACCCGTCTTTGGCTTCTCGCATTTCGGACAAAAACGGTCCGTTGGTGAAGAATATGTTCCGCAGCTCTTGCAACGGTAGCCCAATCTCTCTGCGACATTGACCGGTGCCATCTTCGGATCTGATGAGCTCTCCTTCCGCCGAGCCTCTCGATAGGACCTCTTTTTGGACCTCGTCCTCCCTCTTGACCTCGACCAAAGGTCTCTCAGGGTTCTCAGGGTTATGTACGACCCTGATCTCCTCCTTTGGCCTTGGAAGATGGAGGGCAAGGGCCTGAGCGATCATGGACTTTCCAGTGCCGGGTGGTCCGACCAGGAGGAGATGTCTCCTTTGTCTGGCCGCGATCACTTGCGAGTTCTACCGCTTCGTCCTGACCGATGACCCTTTTTAAGGGGTCCTTTGGTATGATTATATCGGCGGTCGAAGTGATCGAGCTCAGGTCCGGTTCGTTCTGGATGTCCACTTTCTCGCTCATTCGTTCAGGTCGTCCTTTGTCCAGATCTCGACGGCTGCCGGTTGCTTCGTGATGTTGCCCATCTTCGTACCGATTATCGCAGAGATCTTGGTCTCGGCCGCTATATCTAGGATCCTCTGGGTTATTATTCCATCGAAGACCACTGCGGACACCCCTTTCGAGCCGCCCTTCAGAGTATTGACAAGATCCCGGACGGGGATCTCGGTGGTGATCTCACCGCTCTCATTGAGCAACCTTGCTTTAGAGGTCGATGAAAGTTCATTGATCATCGTCCTGTATCGCTCCTGGGCTTCTGACAGCCTCTTGGTGGGGGCTTTTTCCTCGGCCGGTTCCATCACAGGCTCTGGCTCTGGTTGAACGGGTTGCTCGACAAGTGCAGGTGCTTCCCTTGCTTCTACTGGTTCGGGCGCCCTTTCTCTCGGTTGCCTTGGCTGTTTTGGAGCCCTTTCTTCCCTAGGCTGCCTCTCCTCTCTCGGCTCTCTCTGTTCACGTGGTTCTCGGGATTCCTTTTGCTCCCTTGGCTCACGGTGGTCTCTATCTCTGGGCTCTCTCTGTTCCCTCTGTTCACGGGTTTCGCGTGGCTCCCTTCCTTCCCTGGGTTCGCGTTCCCTGCCGGGCTCCCTAGGCTCTCGCTCTTCGCGCTTTCCCTCGCCCTTGCCGTTCTCGTTGAACCCGTACATCTCCATGAACTGCTCGCCGGGGATCTTATTACGAAGGCACTTCATTATCTGCTTCTGGGTAAGCTCCTCGACCTCCATACCACGAGGTGCTCGAGCAACGAAATCGACCTCCGCTACCTGGAAGAGCTCCCTGAGTATCAGTTCTCCTCCTCTGTCCCCATCTACGAACGCTGTGATGACCCGCTCTTTGCTGAGGTCCATGACAGTTTTAGGAACGTTCGTTCCCTCGACCGCGATCGCGTTCTTTATTCCTGACTTGAGCAGGTTGAGCACATCAGAACGCCCTTCGACGATGATGATCGCGTCCGAGTCGCTCACATTGGGTCCGGCGGGCAATCTTTCCTTACCAAAATGGATGATCTCTTCGACCTGAACGGATTGCCTTACGCTCTCGGTAAGATCGATACCCGTGGTCTTAGACTGTTTCACGAGGTCCACCAGGAGCTCCCTGGCGCGATCGATTATCTTCGCCCGTTTGGATATTCTGACATCCTCGATGGAAAGAACATTGATCTTGGCCTTGCATGGCCCGACCCTATCTATCGTTTCCAAGGCTGATGCTAGAATGACAGTCTCTACTTGATCAAGACTTGATGGTATAAGGACCTCGCCTTCGGACTTGCCTTGCTTTGAGCTTACTTCGACCTCGATCCGTACCTATCCTTCCACTTTTCTGTAGGTCTCTGAGGTCCAGCTCATCGCCCAGCAAACCTTCGGTCTGTCCAAAGATTGCACCCACCACATCCGGCTTCTCGACGATACCATCGGCGAGCAGCTTCGCTTTGATCATATACTTGGTGGTGCTGGGATCTATGTTCATTTATTTACACCTCTTATTCTCTAGGAAAAACGGTAAAATCCCAGTCCTAACTACACGTCAACTGTGGCATCGGATCGTTTACGCTTGGCCAATGCGCACTTTCTATTCATTTTCGAACTTCCCGATCTTGCACGGGTTGAAATGGTGATAGTGAACATGAAATCAGTCTATGGAATAAACCGTTTCCGAAGCCCAATAGAGTGTCAGGTATTTCATATAATTTTCGGTAAGAAAAATCTTCTGTCGGTATATTTAGATTTGGCTGGTTAAAAGGGATACCAGTGCTCATCCGCCAGATGCGACCTTTATGATCCGGATGGTATCCCCGTCATGGAGATCTTCATCGATCGGCAATGGGGTGCTCCCTCTAAGAACAAGATATGCATCGAGGTATAGGCCCATGTTCCTCATGATCGCCTCTGGGGTAGGTTGTCCATCGACCTCGATGCTTTTCGCCTTTCCGTCCATAATGATGGTGACCTTTATCATGCACATCGATCTCAGTTAAACCGGTTTTTCATGACTTTGTTGCCGGAGCATCTTGACCACCCATGGAACGCCTCCGGGGTGGTCGCACATATCGTCCAACAAGTGTGCATTTTCGTCGTTCCGGGCATATGCCATCGTAGAATATCGGTAGGGTACATTATGTTTTTGTAGATCTGATAGGGAGAACGAGGGCCATTTCAATTCGGTGAGGGAGCGCATCTTGGCATATGAGCGTATGGGGATGAACAAGTGGCCAGCCCTGAACTAAAATATATCGGTTCGATCGAACGAACTCATATGTCAAGCGGACACCCTTGTATCTATGTGAAGTATGGCTTGCGAGATTTGTGAAGCAAAAAGGCCCCGTCCTCGCGAGAACGGGACCGTTCGAGATCGAAAGATCGGTCAAGGTGAACGATCGCTCCAAAACGAACCGATCATTAAAAGGAAGTGGTTTACCTATATGCGATTACGGTCGCCCCTATGTCCTTTTCGACCCTCTGCAGCTCTTTGACCTGGATCGTAGATAGGTCCGCGAACTCCAAGGGCTGGTAACCGATAAGGACCACCCCAAGCTCCTTTTCCAGGCTCTGTACCTTCTCTAGGTTCTTCCCTGTCATCTTTGCTAATTGTGGTAAGACTACCATGTTGATCGATTCGATGAACGATGGTATGATATATCAATTTTATACATTCTGGCTATTACATCCAACTCTAAAAATAGTTGGAGATTTCCTCCGATCCTTCCGTATTTTCGTGGGGTGGGTCGTCCAACCATCGAAACCCTGCGGATCGACCTATGACCTCGGCCCAAATATCGATGTTCATCGATCGTACTGGTGTGAACGGTCTTCTGATGATCGGCCTTAAAATGTGCCAGGAAAATCCTTATATCGGTCAACCATTTGCCGTATCCAAGGCCGAGGTAGTCTAGCCCGGTAAGGCGGTGGTCTCGAACGAAATCGAGATCTCCGAGATAACCACTGGCGGTCTCCGCCACGGGAGTTCAAATCTCTCCCTCGGCGCCAATCTCATCTATTTCTTCGTATGAACGGTCAATGACGAGGTCATGATCATCGCTTGTCAGGACCATGCGGGAGGGGTCTGACCAAGTATCTTGTTCTGATATCTGTACGAATATTCCTCCCAATCGTGTTGGAACGATGCCCCGAAGTTCTCAGCGATCCATGCCTGGGTCTTCTCGTTCATCTCAAGGTCGTCCTCCGGAAGCAGAAGTTCTTCGATCTTTGGAAAGATCTTATCCTCCTCGAGGGCGATGTGTTTCTTCATATGTTCCACCAGCGCGATACCGGCCTCGGAGATGGCGGCGGGATCCTTTCTTTCATATGCTGAGCCTATCTGATCGACGAACCCCTTCGCAGTGCGATGCTGGGAGATCAGAATCGGGACCTGGGCGAAAAGATCCTTGGAGCGTTTCGAGGCGTAGGGGAACATGAACCTTTCCTCCACGCCATGATGGTAATGGTCCATGAAATCGGACAAGAACAAGATCACCTCTGGGGTCTCTTCGGCATATGTTTCCAAGGTGTTATCGGAACAGACCTTCTCGAAAACGTCCAGGACCGTCCGTAGGATCCCGTGATCATACGAAAGAAGGGTCGTGCAGATCCTCATGAAACTAGATCTTCAGTTCATACTATCTATTTCTATGCAACGTTCTTTCGATTCATCATGGTCTTTCGTTCGATCGCTCGGTGCATGTGTTCTCTATGCTGTCCCCAAATGGGATTTATAGGACAGGACATCATTTCTCATGAAGAGAAGTAACGAGGCATTTGGAGGGGCGAACATGATGGATGATGACCTTCGAGCGATCATTGACCAGGCGAGGAGAACGGGTGCAAGTTATGCAGAGGCAAGATATCAAAAGGACAGTTATGAGTCCATTTTTCTTAAGAACGGCATACCTGAGGTCGCTTCTTTCGAGGTCAAAAAAGGGATCGGCATCAGGGTCATGGTCGACGGGGCCTTCGCTTTTGGTGGGACCAACGATCTTGGGAAAGCATCTTTGAAAAAGGTCGTGGACCGGACCGTCCGCAGTGCAAAGGCCTCCTCGGCCTCATTGAAGCGAAGATCGGTGTTGGGCGAGGCAGAGCTCGGAAAAGGGTCGGTCATCGTCCCGGCAAGGATCGATTTCGATATGATATCCCTTGAGTCGAGGCTTGACCTATTAAAGGAAGCGGACGGCAGGGCGATGGAATCGGCGAAAAAGGCCGAGGTAAAGCTAGCGGGCAGATATTCGTCCCTCGATACCCTGATCACCGAGAAGCAGTTCATCAGTTCGGATGGAAGTAATGTATCGAGCATCGTACCGCGGGCGGTGATAGATGTTATGCTGTCCGTTCACCATCCTCAGAAAGGGTCTATCCAGAGGGTCTTCAGCATCGGGGAATCATCTGGATGGGAGGCCGTGGAAAGATGGGACCTTCCGGAGAGATTAGCAACGGAGGTATCTACGATGGGGGGAATCCTTGCCCATGGGGTTTCGATGAAACAAGAAAGATGCGATGTGATCTTGGGACCAGAGGTCACCGGCATTGTCAGTCATGAATCGGCCGGTCACCCAGGGGAGGCCGATCGTATCTTGGGGAGGGAGTCGGCCCAGGCCGGTGAAGCATATCTTGATAGCGCTTCCATCGGTAAAAAGATAGGTTCCGAGGTGGTGAACGTGGTCGACGATCCGACCCTACCAAGGTCTTTCGGTTACTATCTGAACGATGACGAAGGGGTCAAGGCGAGGAGAAGGTACCTAATAAAAGAGGGAAAGGTCCACGAGTTCCTGCACAATCGTGAGACGGCGGGAGCGCTCGGAACGAACAGCAACGCTTCATCAAGATCGGTGGCGTTCGACCGAGAGCCCATAGTGCGGATGGCGAACACCTTCGTTGAACCGAGCGATAATTCGTTCGAAGAGCTCTTAGAAGGGGTAAAGCAGGGCGTGTACATCAAGAACTTCATGGAGTGGAACATCGATGACCGAAGATACAATCAGAGGTATGTCGGCCTTGAGGCATATAGGGTAAGCGACGGCAGGTTGGGTGAGAGGATACGGAACCCGGTCCTTGAGATAACCACCCCGGCGCTCTGGTCCTCGGTCGATGCGGTCGGAAAGGACCTCCAGTTCCAAGCGGCATATTGTGGAAAGGGCGATCCGATGCAAGGGATACCTGTTTGGACAGGGGGGCCGCACGTGAGGCTCAGGGATATCAAACTGGGGGGTGCGCAATGAAACCTGAAGAAGTGTGCAAGAAACTACTGGAACTTTGCAGAGCGGAGGGCGCCACCGATGTGATCGCTTCGGTATCGGAGTTCGAGGAAGGTATGATCAGGTTCTCCAATAACGAGGTCATAATATCGGACGATCTTGTCGAGACAACCTGCAGCATATTCGTCAAGGTCGAGAGCAGGAAGGCGAGCACGACATTGGCCGATCTGTCCTCGGGCTCGTTGCGTTCCGCAGCGAAAAAGGTGGTGTCAGCGGCAAAGAACACCCCTCCAGGCGATATCTATGCTCCACTGCCCAACGGACCGTTCCAATATGATCCGATGCTCTTGAAACAAAAGAAGGTATCTGTAGAACCAGAGGACCTTACGGGATGGACACAGCAGGCCATAGAAGCTGGAACGAAGGAAGGCGCGTCCCGCATGGCCGGATCGTTGATCGCAAGGAACGCGGACCTCACCTTCATGACCACGGGCGGTGCCGAAGGGCAGGCCCAGGGCTCATCGCTCGAGATCTCCGTAAGGGCCTTCGGTGAAGGATTGGCCTCAGGTCATGGCGTGAGCATATCCGCATCGGAGAACGACTTCGATCCGACAAGGGCAGGGTCTGAGGCCGGTAGATTGGCCAAAATGGCCAGATCACCCGTCCCGGCGGAAGCCGGGGAGCGCCAGGCTGTCCTCGGCCCATTGGTCTTCGCTGACCTGGTCAATCAGTTCGGAAGGTCGGCATCAGCGTTCCATGTCGATTCCGGTCTTTCGTTCCTTGGAGGAAAGATCGGGGAGAAGGTGGCATCAGAAAAGTTCACCTTGCTCGACGATCCGACCCTGGTCGGCACTTATGGATCGGCCCCGTTCGATGCGGAAGGTTCTCCAACGAAGGCCAATAAGATAGTATCTAATGGCATCCTGCGGACATACCTTCATAACGCCACGACCGCCAAGAAGTACGGTACCGAGAACACGTCCAATGCCGGGCTGATAGCACCACATCCGTTCAATCTCGTCGTTCCTCCCGGAGAAATGACCCTGGACGAACTGATATCATCGGTGGACGATGGCATTTATGTCACCAATGACTGGTACCTCAGATATCAGAACTACAGTTCTGGTGACTTCTCCACGATCCCTAGGGATGCGATGTTCTTGATCAAGAACGGCGAGCTAAGCTCGTCAGTGCGCGAGCTCAGGATAAGTGAGAACATGCTCAATATCTTCAAGAACCTGGAAGGATCGACATCTGAAAGGGTCTGGATAAAGTGGTGGGAGGTCGATGTACCCACACTATGTCCTTCCGTCAAGGTGAGCACGATGAAGTTCACCAGGTCAAGCCAGTGATGGGGCCGGGCATTGGCCGACGCCCGTCCCTTATCTTTCCCGATCGATGACCATTTCCTTTTCAATAATGATCAGCCTAAGTGCTGATCTCCTAGACATGGAACGGTCGTGATCGGGAACGACCTTTTGTATCTAGCGATCGCTCAGAGGTTCGTTCATGCTCCCGCTCCTGAAGCCCTGGAGATCGAGGGTGATATACACGAACCCTATTTTTTTGAACGATCTAATGATGCTCTCCTTTTTCCTCATCACGTTCTCGATGTCTCCAGCTTCCACCTCTATACGGGCGATATCACCATGATGACGGACCCTTAGTTGCTTGATGCCCATGGAACGCAGCACCTTCTCTGCCTCCTCTATCTGATCGAGCTTCTTTTCTGTTATACGTTCATCATAAGGTATTCTGGAGGCCAGGCAAGCTGTTTGTGGCCTATCGAAGGTGGGGAGACCCATGGTCTTGGATAATGCTCGTATATCGGTCTTTGTCAGACCAGCCTCGGCCAAAGGGCTTCGGACGCCCATTTGTTCTGCGGCCTTTCTTCCAGGCCTATGTGCATGTACATCATCAGCGTTCTCTCCGACAACAACGTATCTCATCCCATGCTCCTGTGCTATCCGCAAGACCTCGGTCAGCAGCGCTTTTTTGCAATGGTAGCACCTGTCAGAAGGATTTTTCAGGAACATCGGGTCTTGCATTTCTTGTGTTCTTATGATCAGAGGGACAACACCTATATGTTCTGACATCTTGGACACCCAATCCTTTTCCGATGACGCCATCAGTCTGGACATGCTCGTGATCGCTATGACATCGTCCCCGAGGACATCGTGAGCGACCTTGAGAAGGAAGGTAGAATCAACACCACCAGAAAAGGCCACGGCTACGCTCCCCATTTCGATGAGGATCTTTTCCAATCTCACCAGTCCATCCTTCTCAGTGGTCATGGGTCCAATGAAACGATGCCATGGTTAAATCTGTTTTGATGCGCACGGGTCCATCGAACGAAACAAGCTATAGTGATATGTGCTCCACTTTCGAGACCGGTCCATAAAAAAGATATCCTATGCATCGGTCCGTTCAGGTCGGCGGAAAAAATAACCTCACCGACCTGTTGGTGGGGGCGTTAAGATAAAACAGAAATATCCTACGTACCATGACCTGCCCGTGACCGTCCGCGATGTTCTGGATCGTTATAAGCGCGGGGAGATAGATCTATCGACCGCCGAAGGTCAGCTTCGCCTTGATCTCTTGAAAAAGATCGGGGAGCACACCATCTTCGACCCCAGCAGATCTGAAAGAAAGGGGATACCGGAGATAGTATATGGGCAGACGAAGTCCGCGGAAGTCCTTGCGGAGATAGCCAAGGAGATCATGGTGGAAAAGGACGTTCTTTTGATATCGAGGGCCGATGAGGAGAAGTTCCTGGCGGTAAAGGAAGTGGTCGGCCATGGGGTCAGATTTGAAACGAAAGCGAAAATGATCGTGATAGATCACCGGTCGGTCAGTTCGAAGGTCGGCAAGATCGGTATCCTGACGGCAGGAACGTCCGATATACAGGTCGCCGAGGAAGCAAGGACGGTGGCAGAGGTGATGGGTTGCGATGTGATGATAGCTTATGATGTCGGCATCGCGGCCTTCCATCGGTTCCTTGATCCTCTGGTCGAAATGCTGGACGCGGGCGTGGACGTCATCATCGTCGTGGCAGGCATGGAGGGGGCGCTCGCATCCGTCGTATCATCTCTTTCGTTCGTTCCGGTCATAGGTGTACCTACGTCGGTAGGATATGGGCACGGGGGCGGAGGAGAGGCCGCATTGATGTCAATGCTCCAGTCGTGTTCACCAGGTCTTGTCGTTGTGAACATCGACAACGGTGTCGGGGCCGGTTCGACCGCTGCTCTGATAGGTCTCAGGGCACATAATCAAATAAATGAACGATGAGAGAAGGGTACAGATGTTCGATAATCGGAGGATCGCCGCCCATCTACAGGACATATCTCTAGGAATGGGGATCCAGGGCGACTGGATCAGGGCGAACGCCTATGGAAAGGCTGCCCAGAACGTCCTGGGATCGAAGGAAGATGTTGAGATATTGAGCAAGGAGGGGAGGTCAACATCCATAGAGGGTGTGGGCGCTTCGATAGCCAAGAAGATAGATGAGCTTATCAAGACCGGCACCACCGAGACGTTCGAGACCCTTCGAAATAGTATGCCAGAGGACCTGGGAACTTTCAGGGAGATCCCCTTTGCCGGTACGAAGTTGGTCACGGATATGATCAGGGACCTTGGTATAACATCCGTCGAGGACCTGTTGGTATTAACTAGAAGCGAGCGATTGGTGCAGGACCTAGATATCGATGGAACTTTCATCGAAAAGCTCGCAGAGCATCTTAGGTGGCGCAGGGAGGAGGCGGCGGAGGTACCTACACCTCACATCCTCGGCTCGGTCAGAAGGGTCCTCGGATATTTTCTGAACGACCCGATGCTGAAGGTGATCGCTTTCACTGGCCCCGCAAGAAGGATGGTGACCGAGGCGAGCAACGTTACTTTCCTGTTCATCTCGGATCGTCCGGACATGATCATATCGCGTTTTGGTCTCTGCCCTGAGGTCGAGGAGCTGACCATGGTAGAGCGTGAAAGATCGGTCGGTAGACTCGCATCTGGGGCGATCTGCATGATCCGGGCGACGACCCCTGAGAAATTCTTTTTCGATCTTATAATGCTCACAGGGTCCGAAGACCATCTGGACCAATTGGGCGCTGCCGCGATCAGGTCAGGGTTCACCCTAAGCTCCCAGGGCCTTTTCCACGGGAAAATGGAGGTCCACCTAGAGAAAGAGGAGCAACTGTACGCCCTTCTTTCGCTACCATATCTGGAGCCGGAGCACCGCGAGGGCCGAGCAAGTCCGCTCAAAGCGAACGAAAGGACATGTGAAATTACGGATCTGAAAGGGGACCTGTTCATCAGATCGAAATATCTAGGAAAAAGGACACCCCTGAGGGAGATGATATCCAAGGCCAAGGAGCTGAGGCTCGAGTACCTTTGCGTCTGTGACATTGTCGGCGGGAGCATGGGCATGGACAGGAGGGAGATGGACGAGAGGAACAGACTATTGACCTCATTGGAGGAGGAATTGACGTTCCCACTACTGAAGGGCGCGGAGGTCGAGATCGATCAGAAGGGGGAGCTCGTCACATCAGATGTCGTACTAGAGGACCTGGACCTCGTTGTCGGCTCGGTGCTAAGAAGATTCGGACATGCCGGCCGAAGATATGACGGAAAGGATCATAATGGCCATGGAGGACAAACGATTGGATGCACTAGCCCATCCGACGAACAGGATCATCGGGTTAAGACCTCCCATGCAGGTGGACCTTCAAAAGATCGCTGCGTGCGCAAAAAGAGAGCATGTTTCCCTCGAGATAAATGCGTGTCAGGACAGGCTCGATCTGAACGACGAGGAGATTTACAAGATATATGAAGAGGTACCTACCTATTATATCGGTACCCATGCGATAGACCCTGGTGATATAATATCATCTAGATGGGGGATGGTAATAGCCAAACGGGCGTTCCTCACCCCATCCATGGTCTTGAACTGCCGACATGTGGACGATCTGAGGGCGCGCAGGTGGCGCGAAACTTGAACGGGGGAGAAAATCTGAGCGTTTTCAATAAAAGCCGAGAAAAGGTCCTTCATGTTCGCCCGATGGAGCCTAATGACATCGAGGAAGTAAAGGAAGTAGGCCAGATATCATGGTCGGACCTTGCCATGAGGGACATTGGAAAGAAGTTCCGATACCCTAAACGGTCTGAAAAGATAATCGAGGCATATATGTGGAAGGAACCGAAAGGATGCCTGGTCGCGGTCATAGATGATAAGATCGTGGGCTCGGCGTTCTCTCATGTATGGGGAAAGATCGGCTGGATCGGGCCATTGGAGGTCCTTCCGACGAACCAGGACGCTGGTGTCGGTAAATCGTTGCTGAAAGAATGCGAGAACTATCTTATCTCGAAAGGGTGCACGTCCATCGGTCTCGAGACGATGTCACATCTTCCGAAACAGATGCATTTCTACCTCTCATCAGGTTTTGCGCCTGGACCTATGGTATTGATCCTTGAAAAGATGCTCAAGAACGAAGATATCATGCCCAGGTTAGAGGTGGATATCGTTGATCAGAGATCGCTATCGACGGTCATGCCGGAGATATCGCGCATAAGCAGCAGGATCAACCCTGGGCTAGATTATTCGGTCGAGCTCCAATCGTTGGTCGAGAAAAAATTGGGAGAAGCCTACATCGTTAGGAATAACGACACCGTGCTGGGTGCGGCCCTTTTGCACACTTACCAACGGGGGGACGAGTCGAACTACTCGTCGATCAAAGCGCTATTCGTCGATCCTAAGGTCGATGATCAATTGGACATATTTTCATCACTGCTACGTGAATGCGAGATCAGGTCCGCTTCGATGGGCAAGAACCGCATATTGTCAAGGATGTCCTCGGACCACCTCAACCTATACAAAGAGATGCTCGATCGCTGTTATTCCCTGAAGGGAGCGAACCTGAGAATGGTCAAGCTGAACGACTACAGAGAGAGCGGATCCTACCATCTGGTCTCATGGGCTGGCTGACCGCCTAGGTCGATCTTCGGTCCGGGCTTTCTATCGATGACCCGGCCAATATAGAAAGTGTAAGCACTTTACTTCAAGATCGTCGGAAGGGTCAAGACAAAGCCTAAATATCTACCCCGGGGTGCGAAGTAGGATATGCTGCCTTCCCCTCCTTCAGATCGGAGATCTCCCATCGATGGTATTTCCTCTTCTTCGATGGCCCTTGAGGTTCCTGCGGGAAGTCCTTGCGTGATATGCAAAGGGTCCCGGAACCTATGTGGGAAGGACAGATGCCCGTTGATGGTAAAGTTCTATTCTCACTCGAGGACCAAGACCCTCATCGATAAATTGGACCTATTCGGCAGCAGTCCACCAGGTGTGTTCGTTGGCAGATACGGATATCCCAAGATCGACGTCGGGCCACTGGTCCCACCAGTACTTGGGGACACGACCCTGATGGACACACCAGAGATGTGGGTCGGAAGGTCCATAGAGGACATCGTCGACTTTCGCTTCAGTCTTGTCAGGGGAAAGCACCGGATCGATGCTACGAACTTCGAAAAGGCGGGGAGGATCGTCGATAGGACGAGGGACCTGGCCCTGTCGATAACCCCCTCGGAGGTCGAGGCCAAGTTCCAGAAACGCCCTTCAGGCCGGCTCGTGTTGGATGATGAGGTCCAACCATTCGGACCGTCGGCGAGGCTGGACGATCTGAGCGTTGGGAACACCAAATATGAACATCATATCGAGAAGGCGTTCTATGATACCGACCTAAAGGCCACAGAGGCGGTCCGGGCGCTCTATAAAGATGGCGTGCTGGTCTCAAGGATCCAGAAAGCGTTCAGCGTGGGGGCCTTCGGGATCAACAAGAACAGAAAGTTCGTTCCCACCAGGTGGTCGATCACCGCTGTGGACGATATCCTGGGAAAAACGCTCTTGCTCAGAACTAAGACCTACAGGACGATCGATGATTGGAGGGTCTATGACTGGGACCAGCTTGATAACAGATGGTCGATCCTTCTGATGCCCTTATCATGGCGCTATGAGCTTATCGAGGCATGGTACCCTAACACCGCATGGAACCCTCTTGGGAGGGAGATAGAGGTCATAAGCAGTCATGAGTTCTTCGATGGAAGGAAGGATTATGCTGAGATCGGTGGATGTTATTATGCCGCGAGATTAGCGGTCAATGAACTTTTATCACAGGAAAGGAGACAAGCGGGGGCCGTCATCTTCAGGGAGGCCCACCCGGGTTACATTATGCCGGTAGGTGTATGGAACAGTCAGGGAGAACGTCCGGGCAGCACTGCGTACCAAACCGCGGAGGTTCGGTACCGTTGATCAGGCCTTGAAGCACGTCTCGTCCCGAATGGACATCCCAATGACCACTTGGATAAACAAGAGCGGTGTCCTGACGGACCTGTTCACACAGAAGAGGATCGAGGATTATGCCTGATCTCTTCTCTTTCGGCACCGACCTCGAAAGGACCGGGGCGGTACATGGGATCGTTGAACCTAGAGAGTGCCGGGTCGCTCTGTCACCATCGAGATTACCCGGTCTCGATCTCGCTTTGAACCCATATACGGGTTGCTCGCATGGATGCATCTATTGTTATGCTCCCTATGTGCTCAGGACCCCGCCGTCCGAATGGGGGAGGAAGGTCATCGCCAAGACCAACATCTCCAAGCTCCTGGAAAAGGAGCTGAAGGAAAAGCATGGTGTGATCGGATTGGGGACGGTCACCGATCCATATCAGGCCGCCGAGAAGGAGTGGGGCCTGAGCCGAAAATGTCTGATAGCGATCAAGAACGCTTGCGCGCAGGTCAGTGTGCTCACCAAATCCGGTCTGATCACAAGGGACCTTGATGTGCTGAAGGACATCGACCGATGTGAGGTAGGGATCACGATCACGACCGATGATGACAGGATCGCCCAGATGGTCGAACCTGGTGCGCCTCCGCCAAGTTCAAGGTTCAAGGCACTAGAGGAACTGAACCGTTCAGGGATCGACACATACGTGATGATCGGTCCGATCATACCAGAGATCATCGAGGCAAGGATATCTTCGTTCCTAGGAAAGATCTCCACAACAGGGACGAAGAGGGTGATGATGGACCCCCTTAATCTAAGGCCAGGAATGAACCAGGCCATATACGATGCAATGCACAAGCATGATGAACGATTGGCCAACGCGATCTTTCAATGCGCTTCGGACCGTTATGTGGGATGCGAGGAAAAGATCGTCAGCTCCTGTAAGGCCGTCGGTCTCGATTGCATCGATGCTTTTTAGGTGACGATCCTAGTCGATGTAATCCGCCCTCGCGTCCTCGATCGCTGACATGATGGACCAGTCGTTATTTAGCTCCATATCCGTCTGCTCCACCTTCACGCTCCTTATCCGCTTTCCATCGAACCATTGGTACAAAGCTTTTGCAAGACCATCCATGGCCACGTCCTTTCCGAACTCTATGATGAAAAAGAACAATGAACCGGACTCGTTCTGTCCTGGACGCCTTTTGTATACATAGATCGCATCTATCCCTTTGCCTAAGGTCACTCTGTCCCCCAGAGCGACCCTCTCTTTCTTCATAAGCTGTTTTGCGACCCTTGGGTCATCACTAAAAATGTGTATATCAAATCTTTCTATAAGAGTGCCCCCATAAGATATATTCGTTCATAAGATAAAATAGTGTCCCTTCTTATCAGTTCTCATAATCTAATATCGAGAAATTTCTGATGATCGGTAAGACATTATTTCGTTATGATCGGGTTCGACATCATCGACGTTCGAAAGATTGACGATCAAAAGAGTTCGTTCTTTGGACCATGTATGGTGCACGGCATTGCATCAGGCCCCTGATCGATGTTATTATCGGTCGCTCATCAACACCTGCATGGACCCACTTCGATAGATCGAAAAGGGACCTCCTATGCTGATCGCCATCATCTATCAAGGATCTTCTTTCTGTCCTTGAACCTGCTGACGACCAAATAGACGACGGAGACGATCAAGAGCACCGCAACGAGGTCGATCATAATGATCTGACCAAAGGAGAAGGAAAGGTAGAACCCCGTCGATCTAAGCAGGGCATCCCATAGCATGTAGCTGAGGACGACCCCCGTCGCCAGTCCTATCAAAAGACCCGTGATTATTGGTACGATCGTCTCGAACAGCATCCCTACGGTCTGCATTCTTTTTGTGAACCCTAATGTCCGCAATAGCTCGAGCTCCCGCCCTCTTTCCTGGACAGAACGAAGGGCCTGAACGGTCACACCGGTCAGGACCGTGATCACGCAAATGCTTAGGAACGCGTCGAATATCACTGTCCCCTGGAGCACCCCGTTCTCCAGTTCTTGTGTTGCCTGCTCGATCGATATTACTATGATACCGTCCTTCAACAGCTCATCCCCCAGTAAGGTCGACTGTTGCTCTGGGTCCAGTCCTTGCTTGAAATCTATCAGAAGGATCGTGGGCGAGCTTGCATGCATCTGGTCCCTTACCAGGCCATCGCTCACGAAGACCCCATCGAGGAACCTTTGGTTAGTGATCCCAACAACGGTCACGTTGTATTGGGGAACGCCATTACCTATGATCGAGATCTTGTCCCCGATACCAACGCTGATCCCTGCATTTCCCTCTATATCACCGGTCAGGCCCTTCATGAGGTTCGCATCGATAACCGCCAAGGACGGGTCACTTTCCACAGCTTCCCATACTGAGCTCTGGTTCTTGAACATCGTCCGGTCGTATGACTGGAGCGAGAGATCGAACGTTCCCAACATTCCTTTGTTCACGCCAATGATCGAATAATCGCTTTGGAGGACCGAAACACCCAGGTCCGTCGAATTGTAGGAGATCGTCCTAGGGACGGAGTAGACGGGAGTAATCATCGTCACGTTCTCTGGGTATAGGGCACCTTGAGTATCGTTGATGTCCTGCCAAACGTCCGATGGCAAGGGGGCCATCTGAGCTTTGGTCGCGATCGCTTCATAGTCCCCTAAAGCTGAGCTGTAAGAGCTCTCTATGTTCTCCGCGACCATGCCAGAGACGGCCGTGGACAAAGACAATAAAAGGAACACCAAGGCGAAAGATAGGACCAACGGTTCTGGTCCTTGACATCTCTTCGGTCAAATGTCTTGATGAGAGCAGGATTGCAGGAGACCTTGATGTGGACCTAGAGGCCTTTAGGTCCAAAGTGGTCACCGCCCTCTGGATGAGGAGGGTCGATAGGAAGACCAGGGGTAAAAGAACGAGCGCCCCCATAAGAACAAATGCATAGCTGTCGAGCCTGCCATCGTTCACTATGGCGCTTTCCCCCTCCGTGGTCCATAACACCGTCATCAGGATCGATAGAGCGGCCCATGTCAAGACTTGACTGTCCCATAGGGGGCAGATTTGCGAACGAGATCGCGATGAACGATATACCGACCAGAGATGCTAGTGTCTGGTCGAGACCAAGCCCGATGATGAGCGAAATGCACCCGCCAATGATACCTGCATAGATGCAAATGTTCCTGATAGTATCGGCCTGGTGCTTTGTCCCCCTCCTTTGAGGAGGGGATCCCATAACGAGCGTTTCTGGACGACCTGTTCGGTCGCCAAAGATGGACCGCTATGATCGTGGACGATATACCTGCGAGAACCCCTTTTATAAGGATACGGCCCCGGAGATCACCCGGGCTATCCCCATGAGGACCATGCTTTGGAAAGGACCTAGGAAGAGGAGGGTCAGCCCCCCGGCGAAGAACACGCCAAGAACGGCACCAGGTACGGAGTAAAATATTGCTTCGTCAAGTTCCAAGGTCCTGATGTCCTCCGTACTAAAGCCCAATGCCCTGAGGTTCCGTCTTTCGAAACTGCATGTTCTTCCCCCGATCAGGTTCAAGAGACTTCCGATGATCGAGATGGAAGCTATGAGCGCGAAAATGCTGAACATATCTAGGGAGCTGAGCGGACCTTCGAGCAGTGCTTGACTCGTTCGGCAGCTCTTTCGATATGTCCGCCTTTATCACCATTTGAAGGGAAGAGAACCTTCCGGCAAGAAGGGTGTTTATTCCCGCGCTGACCGCAGCGACCTTGGCGACATCAATCTCATTTCCTTGGCTAAACGTTAACGAGAATGCAGTTCGACTGTCCCCATCGTATTGTCAAGGACGGCCGCCATGTCCATGCTGACGAACATGAACGGTGTTCTGCTATCATACCCCCCTAGTCCAGAACCATCAACTATATAATTGACCATCAGAGGATCGTCCTGTTGCCTGATAGGACATAGATGTACTCTCCCTGTTCGACCTTTGAGGTATCGGCGAACACCTCATTGATATAGACCGATCCAAAATCGACCTGATCTTCCATGTGTTCACCGTTGACAGAGGTGAACCCACCTAGATCATCGACCCCACCTTGATATATACCCATGAACCCGACATCGGATATCGAACCCGTTCCGTTCGATCCGGTCACAGGAACATTACCGGTCAATGCCGTGTCCGCACTGCTCGAATGTTCCCGAGGCCCATGATCGCGCTGATGACCGAGCTGGTCTGATCATGATCATAGAACGAGATGTTGCCATCCGATGAAGGTCCGAGAACGATATCCGCGCTACCCGTCGAACCAATGGCGTAATGGATGACATAATCGTCCAAGATCCCTTGATCATCTGAGGCGCAGAGAACGAGGCAACGGTGGCGGAAATGGCCAGGGAGATGAAGAACCAGGCGATCGCCTTCCTCCTAAGGTTCCTGATGCCTAACCAAGCGCATGTGTCGCCCGGAAAGGTGGAGCAAAAGGAGGACCACCAGCATTGCGACCAGAAAGATGATGGACAAAGAAAGGTATCCCAGGACCGCAGTTATTAGAACAAGTATCGCCAGACAAAGGGTGGCAACCGTCCCTATGCGGTTGTAGCTATGGAACATCATTTCATCCATCCTGAATCTTTTCACGCCCGACCGATCAGATCATCCAATAACAGATAGGGCCGAACGTCGTCCAATGGCATAAGAGCATGTCCCATGAGCATCAGGTCGGTGATGTTTTGCCCGATCTGTTCGCTCGAAGAGTACGTGATATTGAACTGTTCCTCCCAACTTATCCCGTCCCACATCATCCCGGATTCGCGGAACATAGGCCCTTGCGGCCCTCTTGTTCCGAGCAGGTCGCCCAACGCACCGCCCCATGCTCCCCATCTGCCCTCGAACAAAAGCCAAGGGAAGTTAGGTTCAGAGGTGGCCCAATCGGTCAAGGCCTCCAACCTGTAATCCTCAGGTCCAATGATAAGGCCGTTATCTCGGGCGTTACCATCGGGGTCATGGAACGGGTAGAACCCGACCGTATGGCTGCCAAGAACGACATAGAGGTCCATGTTGCTGCCCCCATCAAGAACAACGGACGACCAATCGACCCTTGATCCCCGATTCATGCTGAGAGCAGGCCGCATAGATGGGGGAGAGGTCCGGCCCCAGGACGACCTGCGCCATCTCCCAGTCCCCCTCGTGATCGTTAAGTTCTCCTGAATTGTACACATAAAAGAACCAATATTGGATAAGATAGTCCGTTCCCTCTTTGTCGAAATGATAATACACGTCATATCCCAGTCCATTCCTGTCCTGGATATAGCGGTCGATGATGCTCGTCTTGTCCGAACCTCTGTAGTCAAGATAATAGTTGGTCCCATTGATCGACGCCAAACTACTAGGGGTCGGGGTCGCGTTAATGAGAACCGGTCCGCCAAGCTCGTACTCGAACAATGATGACTCATTTATGAAATAGTCCGCATCAACAGGATATGTGGTCTCGTTCGGGTCGAAATGCAGCACCGGCGCATATTTCAGGGCCAATTCTTCCGATCCCAACTCGGACACCACGGGGTTCGATGAGATGAGGACGATGTCCAACGAGAACAATAATAAAATAATGATGACGAGGAAGGCACCGATCTTTTGGTACCCCCTGTCATTTTTCCACATCGGTTTGACCTTTTTGACCTTACGGGCCCTTGTTCTTCTTACGGTTCACCATGATATAGGAAGCACCTATGACGACTATGGCCACACATGCTACCAATCCGATGATCAAGAGTGCGTCGTCATTGCTACCACTGCTCGAGGCACTGGTCCTTTCCGAGGCGACTATCTGATCATAGGTCATCTTGTTGTTTATTTGGGTGGTGATGTTCCCTATCGCATTGACCATGTTGCTGACAGGGACCGATCTCATGGTGTAGGCCAGGTTCATGTCCCCATATGGCACCATGCTCTGGATTCTGACCATGTACCCCTTCGCTGGATAATAGTAGAACGAAGAGTAGGAGTATGATCCATTCGAGCATATATCCAATATCATTGACCGGGATAGAACCGAACACACGATCGTTCACCGTCATATTGTTTAGGTTGGTGACGGTTGGTGCGACCGATATGTTGGTAAGGGATATCGTCCCGTTATCGATCCTGGACCCATCACTGCTGGGCGCATATATCTTTGCGAGGTCGATAGGGAAGCCATTTATTCCATAGTTCTTAAGCTCACTGAGATCCTGCCCGATGATGAGGTATTTCATCCCGGAGGTGAGACCTGTCATGTTGATATCACCAGCGATCGTTCCCGTGAAGTTCATGTTCGATGTTGGATACCATGTGTCTCCCACCGCCATGCTGTCGTTCCAGATCTCGAGCGCTGGGGAGAAATGTAGCATTACCTGCGAACTGGGCATCCATGGTTATCACGGTGTTGAAAGTATCATAGGTCACGTTCGTGATGTCCCTGTCGTTCTGCCCATCCCACCATGTTGTCGTGTTGGGTAGATTGGTACCGTTCATGTACCCGCGAGCATAGGATATCGAATTTACCTGCATGGAGCTTATTCCCAGGTTGGCCTTGTCCATCTGAAGTGTGATGACCTCTTTGACCCCCAAGGCGATCTTCATATCGTACCCCATGTTCTGGAAGGTCGTGTTGGCCTCGCTCAGGTTCTTTAGGTCGTCCGGGTTCTTCGAGCCGAACATGTTCCACTGATCGATGTACGACCCTGGAACCACCAGGTCGGCCGTCGAGTTGAAAGATGATGCTATGGTCATGTTCTGGACCTCTGTGACCTGCACAGTGTACTCGGTCGAGTTCACCGCGATGACCTGGAACAAAAGATAATCGCCGATGTATCCAGACGCGCCCACTTCGCTCACGCTCATGTTCCTGAACTCTCCGCTCCCACCGCCCATGGAAAGGACGCTGCTCAATGAACTGTAAGCAGCTCCGACGTTCATTCCCCCGGCCAAGGCCCATTCATCACCTGTGTTCCAGGTAGCAGGGGCGGCCATCGATCCGGACTGTGGCAAAAAGGACCACGAAGCCAGAGAAGATGACCATTGAAATCACCACCAAAGCGGTTATGCCCTTACTCGTTCTCCGATCTGTTATCTTCATAGTGATGGATCATTATAAAAGTATAAAAAATCTCTCGATAATTATAACAGAGCATCCACCTTGCCATTTGAT
>CAVUGW010000050.1:0-14407 GCA_963741025.1 Methanomassiliicoccaceae archaeon | reverse complement strand
CACTCTGTTTCTTCTCTGAAATTCTCTGAAATACAAAAAATGAAAAAGGGTTCGCAGGGACGTCTCCACATGCTTTGATTCCGCTAATCATCAAGAATCGAGCAAGTCTGGCTATGGCTAGTGGCGGACCCGCGTTCGATTCGCTCATCACATGGTTGGTCAGCTACGTTGTGAACACCATACTTTCCCCGTTAACAACGATGATTCAAGACGCCTTAAATGGGGCGATGGGCTGGGCTATGGGCATTGGATCTCTTATCATGAACCTAACGGCCGAGGTCAGCGCTGGAAGCCTCACCGTGAGCGGGGCGGCGAACGAGGTCATAAGCTACATATTGGACAGCAGTCTCTTCACGATGCTCGAGGTGATGGGAGGAGTAATGTTCCTATCCTCGATTATTTTGGACCCGGTGGTAGATCCGTTCATGTTCGTCGTTGACCTGGCGATGCCACTGATCTTGGAAACCGTGCTGGAGACCAGCTTTAGCACGATCGCTAACGCGATAACAACGGCGACAGACTCCATAACAACAGCGGGATTTACCACATGTTTGAACAATATTTTGGGGAATCAGTTTCTCGCAATTTCGACGATTGCACTTTCCATCATCGCTTCGGTGTTCGGGGGGCTCCTAATAGCGGTGAGAGCGATGGGAGAAGCTTGCGCAATGACCTTGGCCACGTTCGTATTGGTGTTGATTGGAGGGTACTGTAGTTTTGAAGCTCTTGAACTTCTAAGTGGGCATCCTGTAGGGATATTATATGTTGATGTTGCCATCATTGGTCTAGCGGTGTCGGACGTCGCAGTTTTCATTGAGATGTTAGCTCCAAACGAAGAAGCTCAAGCTTTCGTTATGGGGATAAGTCCTCTTTATGCAGCGGCACTTAAATATTCATCATTAATATGCTTTGGTTTATCAGCCCTAGCATCATTAACGACTGCATACGATTATAATCAACAGGGGTGAGAAAATGGACAAAGTCTCCAAGGGCGCACTGGTTTACAAAGAGAAACTGTATCCATTCCTAATCACAACTCGATCTTGGAGGGATACGGTTGCCATAGGGGTCAACGGCATGAGGATTTGCGGCGTACTGGTTCTAATTGCTCTTTCGTCGATGGTGCAACAGGAGATTTCCGGGAAAGCTATAAACAATCCCTACGTTGCCATAATACCGTATGTGTTAGGTCCTTTTGCCGCCGCCTTGATATTCTCTTTTACTGAACTGCTCTATATGAACAAGACCCTTTCATCCAATCCCTTGGCCATATATAGTAACGGTTTGGATATACCACCAATCTACCTTAGGAAGTACACAAGAAGGAAGGGTTTCATCGAGAAAGAGAAGATGGCTTACATAGAGATCATAAGGCGAAAACTGTTTCGAGGCCTCCTTCGGGAACGGGGACGCTTTTGGGTGGCATGAGGCACCAGTAGAGTTCATCGTTCATCTAAAGAACGGGAGAAGGAGAGCATCGGGAATGAGACCTCCTGAGACGATCAAGAAGAAGCTGTAGATATTATAAACAAGGAATGGGACATATCAGTTTTTCAAAAGGGAACTGGAAACGGATATGTCAATATCATCAAAGGGCACAGGTTTGTGGAGAGAAAGGACCTTTGAAGATATTTTGAAATGTATGGGATCGAGTAGGAATTAGTCGAGAGCTTTGACATATCTACGATCTCGCCCTCGCCCCCGACCACCGGCTCCTCGAACGGGGTCAGCCCGGCGGGGTCCGACTTAGGTAGTCTTAAGAGCAACTTGAACTTTTACTGTTGCACCTTCGGGAAACCAGTAATATTAAACTCTTGAAATAGTTTCCAGTAATTCTTATATAAAACATAGGTTCTTTAATAAAATGAAGATACAATATTGATGTCCAGTGAAAACCCGAAGACCATAGTAGTTTCTGCGGTCGGGGATGCCATACTAATGGTCATCGTTATCCAGTTGACAAATGTATTAGCGATGATTTCCAGTTTATGCGTTCGTTATTCAGGCATCAATTTTTGTCTTCGGATGGATAGTGGTTATTAAGTTTATGTCCCAAAGACTATTGGTAAGTGCGCTTGGGTTCATATCCTCATTATTTATGTTCCTGGCTAATTTAGAAGAATTGCCAGGATTAATTGTTTTATTTGTTTTTGCGGCTATGATTACTTCGTTGTTTTGGCCCCGGAATTCGGGTTGATAACGATATTCTCAAGAAATAACGATATTCTCAAGAAATAACGATATTGTAACGATATTTTGAAAATATCGTTATTGCCTATCCAGTAGACAACAAATCGAGCTGAAATAACGATATAATGATATTTTGCTTACTCTTTTAGGATTAAGAGAAGATGTAAGAGAAAAGCACTCTCCAAAGCTTTCGATATAACTTAAGTAAAGAGGTCGTCCCTCTCAAGAAGCCTTTACCGATGCGGTAGAACTATACTAACGGCTCTGCCTTGACGAGGGCAATTTTTGAGAAATCCAGATGGTTTCATGGGCAGAAATCCCGCTCTGTCCACTATTTATCTAGCTATCCTCATTTCGTCATATTTGCGGTATAACGAGTTATTTTGGTTCCTAGCGTAGGCTTTCGTTCATTCATCACCTGGAGGGTGGTCTAGGATCCACTTCTCAAGTTTTTCAGCGACCATGTTCGCTTTATGCGAGGTACATTACCTTTCACGTAATTCTCGTCCACTGCTCGTGACTCCAGTCCGGCCATGGAGGTTCGTCCTTATCCACGATCTCTTTGACGGCACGATAGCCCTCGGGCGTCATACGATACGTATCTCCTTCGATCGTCAGCCATCCCCTCCTTCTGAGACGCAAGAACGCCCAAGAGATCTCGTCTTATATGCGGGAATTGCATGGTTTTCGGCATCGGCTGACCCCAGAACCTCCCATAGTGGATGCAATCCCTTCGTAGGGTGAGCTAGTAGAGCATACGCCAACCACCCCTCATCGAATGGTTTTTGCTCTGGAACCTCTCGTTCCCCTGCTAACGCCGCTTGAATGAACGGTAGATATTTCTTTTCAACCCTACGATATGTGGAGTTGGCATTTTCGACGTAGGCTTTGGTCTCGGCCTTAAAAATCTCGTCCTTATCCAATCCCATGGAGATAAGTATCCCGCGTAATTCGCGCAACGGCATCGGCTGGGGCGATCTCCAGGTCCCCTCCGGAGTGGTCGCTTCCGCTGTCCATAGATGGTCATAACCTTGATCAACGATCTTCATCATTAGCATCGGTCCAACACCCCGCGACATTCGATTGAGAATAGGTCCAAGAGATAAAAAAACCATTATGCAAACAAGAAAAGGGGGAATAGTACTGTTTGACAGGGAAGCGATCAACCTATTGAGCTTCGGCCTTCTCATTAGTTCATATTGCCTGGCTCATATGGTGGTCATCGTACCGCAATGATTTTGTGATTCCTCGGCCTCTGGCCGCATGGCTTACATTTGTGCGATCTGTCAGGAATCGATTCCCGAAGAACGGGACGACACCATCGTTTGGCAAGACGTCCATTCGCTATCAGCAAGGATGAGAAGGGAGGGCTGGGCCCCTTCCTCACCGCACATCCAGACTGCTTCAACCTCGTGAAACCTCCGATGAATGGAACCTGCTCAGGGTGCGGGGCCATGGTTGCGCCGACCCGACCCAGGTCCCAAGGCGGGGCCGGTGGGCCTGTATGAGGTGCCACCGGGAATTCGAGGAGGACCCCCCAGGCAGGCTCAAGGAGGCGTCCCCACCGGTCCCCATTCGACATAGACCAGGGGCCAAGTACCTAGCGGACCGAATCGAGGACTTGAAGCCGACCGCTGACTCGCTCGGATTCCATGATCCGAAGAAATGAGTGCTATGGTGTGATCTGAGGTCTCTCTATACCAACCGAACCTGAATCTCGCTGTCCAAGCCTCAAATTTCCACTTTGATTCCTCAGAGAGCAAAATAAGAGAGAACCGAACCCCTTTGTCCGCTCCCTATACACTCCTGTTCGATTTTGAATCATTACAAGACTTTTGCAGTTTTACCCTCGGCCTCGTGATGATCTAGGCAGTCGCACAGTGGCGAAGCGCTTCAGCGCTTCGCACATGGTGCCAATGCTCTTGGCACCATTGAAGATGTGTTGAAAAAGAGCGCTGCCAGCAATGTCTTTTAGGAGGGTATAGACCAGGTTGACCAGAAGGAGGTGTATAACTCCTACGTCGATTGACCTTACCTGGTACTCGCCCATTCCCAGACATTGCTTGCAGTCTCGGTAATAGACCTCGATATCCCAACGCCGCTTATATGAAAGTAGAACATCCTGGACGCTCATATCGAGAGCGTTGGTCATGAGGACCAACGCCTTCTTGTCCTCACGCTCCTCCTTCAGAAAGACGAACTTTACCGTGATGCCACCTTTTATCTTCGATACGACCTCGTGAACGAAACGATGCTCGGTTCCAGTTCGTACCTCCTTGAAGTCGTCCCGATGATAGGCCAAGTGGTCCCTGGCCTGGTCCTTGCCATCGATGAGCCGGTTGCCCTTGGCTTCGGTAATGAACACGAGGCCACGAGAGTCGATGTGCTTCATTAGTTCCTGTGAACCGTACCAAGAGTCGAAGACGATGACATCTGGAGCGATATGTTCCAACGCTTTATCAACAAGCTCTACGGCGAGCTCGTTCTTCGTTCTGAACCGTCTACCGGAGGAGGCGCAGGCCTCCTCCTTGATGTACGGTTCCAGATGCAATGGCACTCGTTCATCGCCGTTGCTGTACATCGATGTAACAAAGCAATGACACCAGATGTTACGATGCTGCGAATGATCGAATAAATAACCTGTACCTTCCATCTCGTGTCCTGACTTCTCAATCAAGGTATCGTCGATGACCAGTATACCGCCTTTATGACCTCGAGCATGTTGCTCGAGGCGGTGGCGATCTACCGCCTCAGCTGACCATTTCCTGCTGTGCAGGAAACGGTTCAGGGATGATTGCGAACGACCGTCCAGTGCGTTGTCGGCGAGGTCCATGATGTTCTTTTCGCCCTTGCCGTTCAGCATCAACCCGGCTAGAACGGTCTGGAAGTGCCGGAACTGAGGTTTGCTGAAACATGCTCGATATTCATCGAGCATATCGGCCAGGGGGAAGGTGGAGACGGCGAAGACCATGGCCCCGATGTTCGAGGCCATGCATCTTTAGCCTAGCTGTCCAGAGTCAAAAAGTGCAAAAGTCTTGTCATTATATTGATGTTTCAGATCATGTTGAGCGTTCCCTTTACGAGGGATGTCATGTATGGCGATCATGCCTATGCCGGGAAACAAGAGGTTATGCAACTGGATAAAGAATTTCACGACCTGACGCATCCGCAGTAGATCCCTCTTTCGCAGCTTGGTTCGGCCCGCACCGTCACGAGCGGTCATGGACAAAACCACATCTTACCATGGCATCGCGACGGTCATTGTTGCCCTGCTGGAAGAGATCCTTCACAATGGGCACTGGACCCCCTGCATGCCTTGGATATGGCCCTGTGCCTCCATCACTAAGGGATCGAAAAGACGAGCATTAGATATAACCAATGGAATGAGCGAAAGATCCCAGAGGTCGCTCCATCCGCAAAGGAAGGAACCTTTTGAACTTTTTCAGAAACCATATTGGGTCTGGCCATGATCGGACAGATCCCAACGATAAAAAAAGGTATAAAAGGGTTTTCCGAGCTGGCCCCGCATCAAGACGAGATAATTGAATTTCGATTTTTAATCATTTAATATTCATGTGTGTGGTCTGGGCTGGACCTAAACATAGATCCGATGATCGATCTTCAAATACAAAATGGACTTTTGATGAGAGCTCTGTAATCGCTCTATCAAATGGGTCGAGCAGGTCGAAATGCCCCCCCATCTTTCCGATACTTGATCAAAGACCCGACCCTTTCAGCGCGACCATATTGAAACCATCCGTGAGGCCCTCTGTCGAGTTCCGTTCCTTTTCAGCTCTCATCGACCTCGATCGTTCTGGCATTTCCCCCCTTCATGGAACTTTAGGTTCTTCCATTTGAGCTCCTTCCCACTATTTTACGCCGAGGCCGCATCATGGCTACGAACATCGCCACCAACGCGACGACGAAGAACAACAGGAACGCTTCATGAAACCCGTTCTCGAACACGACCAGGGCTTGAGTGCTGATACCTCCTCCGTACAGGAACAGGTTCAGTGTGTCCTTCATGGACAGACCCGCAAGCACTAGAGGGAAGGCGAATGAGAGGCTGAGCATCGACCCCGTGTTCCTGAGCATCGTCCTGGTCGCGGATGCCGTTCCTCGGCGCTCCGGCGGCACGGTGTTCATTATGGAGCTCGTGTTCGGGGAGGAGTACAGACCATTACCGGCCCCCAGCGCGATCATGAGAACGGCGATCAGCCAGTATGGAGTGGAATGATCGATGAACGCCAATGCCAACAGGGCAGCTGCTGCCAGACCGAGACCCAGGATGGTCAGGTTCCTTGGTCCGTATTTGTCCGACATCCTACCCGATAACGGACCGACGATCATCATCGTGATACCTAGCGGTACGAGACTGAGACCGGCGGTGAGGGGATCGTACCCGTAGGGGCCTTGAAAGAAGAAGACCAACAGGAAGGTGGCCGCCCCTAGACATCGTCCGTTGAGGAAATTGGTACATTTCCGACAGCGTACTCCCTGTTGCGGAACAGCTTGAGGTCCATCATCGGGTGTTTTGCTTTCCACTCTATTATAAAGAAGGCAATGATACCAACAAGGGCGACGATGAGCAGAACGTCGACCATGTCCCCACCAACCAGAGGGAAAGATAAGAGGGAGAGCGCGAGCAATAGGGAAAATATGCCGATAAAGAAGGTGGCGCTTCCCACCCAATCGAAGGTCTGGCTCTTGGGGACGCTCTTCGGCTCTCTGAGCCGAGCTATCGCCCAGGCCGTTCCGAACAACCCAAAGGGTACGTTCATGAGGAATATCCACTGCCAACCCAACGGTGCTAGTATACCGCCGACCACCGGGCCCAGGACCAGGCCGGATGCGCCCGCGATCTGGTTGACCCCAAGGCCAAAGCCAAGGCGTTCTTTTTCGAACGCATCGGCGATCATGGCGGCACCGGTGGCGAGAAGGAACGTCCCTCCTATGGCCTGGATGATACGATACCCCACAAGGTCCCATCCATGGAATTGAGGTTGGGAAAGAGCGCAGAGCAGCGAACCTACCGTGAACAGACCGAACCCTAGAACGAACAGACGCTTGCGGCCGAACATGTCCGAGAGACGACCGAATATGGGGACCATGACCGTTACGATGATCAGGTAGACGAGCAGGACCCACAACATCGTCAGGAAGTTCATCTGGAGGGCGCTCAGCATTGTCGGAAGGCCGATGAGCAGGGCCGATTCCTGGATGGTCGCCAAGAGCGCACCGACGGTCGTGACCGATAGAACGACCCGCCCGTACCTCGGATTCTTTTCCATGCCGGCTCGCATTGGTGTCGTCCGATCCGTGTCCTTTGCTTCTCTCCTCAGGATCTGTTATACCGATCACCTTTATCTCAATTCTTCTAGGAAGGTCCGGACCTTCTTTGAAGCATTTGGTCTGATAGGCGGTCCATGGCCTGGAAGCATGATCTCGATGTTCAGTTCGGACAGCCGTTGGATCGCACGAAAACATTCTTCTTCATTCTGCTTGTACAGCGCGGGGGGCCCCAACCGGTCCTTGCGGTTGCTCACGGTGTCGCTCGAGAACATGATCCCTGATGACGGATGTACCAGACCGATGTTCCCTGGCGTGTGTCCCTTCAGGGAAACTACCTTAAGCCCTCCAAGAACATCGACCGTATCACCGTCCTTCAGCCCAACGTCCACAGGAACAGGTTCGAACCGCATCATCGGTGCCAACATGCGAAAGACCAGCCCGATCGGGCCTTTAGGAATCGGAATCGGTCTTGCCCCGCTCATCACATCCGCATCTTCCTTACCGATCATGACCTTCGCAGAGCTCATTGAAACGATCTCGGCCAAGCATTGCATATGGTCGGGGTGAGCATGGGTGATAACGACCTGCTTTATGTCCTTCATCGAGAGGCCGAGACCTTCGAGCTCCTTCTTGATCTTAGGAACAGTTCTTTTTCATTCCCACATCGATTAGCGTCACCCCGCCATCTATCAGTATGTAGGTGTTCGACCCGCTGGATCGTCCAGGCCGTATACCCCCTCGAGATTCTTCGACAACATCTCACCACCACTTTGTTTTATTTATCAAATACCTTAATATCCCATAGGTACATGAACGCGTCAGAAGTGTAAAAGCAACATTGTAACCTTAAAGTAAGTAATGGGAAATCGGTATGAGATATCTAAAGAGCAGAGAGAGGGTGGGACGTGATGGAGGTCCTGGGCAGCAAATGGAACCTGCTGGTCATCTGGAAGTTAAAAGATGGGGCAATGAGGTTCACCGAGCTGCAGAAGAGCATGGGCGAAGTGAACTCGAAGACGGTCACCGTACACCTGCGGTTCCTTGAAAAGAACAATATCATCGATCGGGTGATGTATGCCGAGATACCTCCCAGGGTCGAATATTCGCTGACAGAGCACGGGAAAGCGATCCTACCGGTGCTCGAAGAGATCCTGACGTGGGGGGAGTCGCTGCCTCTCCCCAAGAAAAAATAGTCTCTCGGCCTTTTTCACAGGAAATGGGGACAGAGCGAAGAACCTGATCTTAACTGATGCTAAGAAGTCTTCCTGTCATGATACCGGGCTTACCTCAGCACGGCAATCTAATCAGGAGACCGAGCTTGGCCCGCTGTATGCTCGGCTTTGCGGAGCTCAAGGAACTGGGCCGGGTCGAATGCAAATGAAAAACTGGGATATCTCAAAAATACAATACGGGATGTCATAGGCTCGGTCGAGACCACACGGTGCTCGAGCCATTAAACTAGACCTAAAATTCAATTCTCTCATAAAACGCGGGGCCAGCAAGAAAACCCTTAACCCTCTCTTTTTGTAAAGGATCAGTTCAAATCTGCCAGGCCTCCAACAACCACAAGCGAGATAGCTCATTATCTTTGTTAATAGCAGTGATGTCGAACGATCAATCGCCGGAAACCCCGTCAGATTTTTCTTTTGTTGGGCGAAAAGAGATGCGTTTTTCATTCAAACCCATTCGGCACGAAAGATTTCGAAGATCAGAATAGAATTGACGATTCAGCTATCATCCGACCCGCTCATTTTCTAACATCACCTTCAATCCAGATATGATTGTTTGTAGGCCCCAATCGAACACTTCATCTGGAGATCGTTTGCTCCACTCGTTCATTATCTGGTCCATCAATACCATATCTGGACCTTCCAACATCCCTCTCATCACTGATAGCTCTGGTGAATGATTTGGGGTCATTGTAGGATTTGCCTGCTCTTCGATGACATATCCCCATACATAATCGGTGATGGTATCTGACTCTAGGAGGGCGTGAAGCGAATCGAATCCCGCGTCATGAAGGACCCGGAAATTGGTCAGCTTGAGCTTCTGCATAACCTTTGAACGTAACGAGGCGCCCGCGACCACACGCCCTCCGTCGCGGTGTGCGATCATCGCCTGTCGAAGGGAGTGCGCGGTCTGGGTCAACCACTCTGCCCAAGTGTTCCTATCACTGGGCGGTTGTAGATCGTACATCCCTCCGTCCTTCAGGATGGCCTCGGCCATATCGTCGATCAGATCGGACTTGTTCTTGAAGTGCCAGTATAAGGTGGGGGCTTGAATGCCCAGCTTGGAGGCTATCTTTCGAAGTGTAACATCATCCAATCCCTCCTCGTCAAGCACCACCAGGGCAGCCCTGATCACCATGTGTCTGGACTAATTCTGGGGCTTCTCGGTTTCGGATGGTCTCTCATCGATGGTGAATGGACGGAAAGCTATTTAACAAAGAACATTGTTAGACTTCTCTAACACTGTTAGATTCATTCTAACTCCGTTATGTGATGCAATGAACGAGCGGGACGGACAGAACGAGGGGGTTCATGTGGAGAACCTGGCGAAGAGATATCGCGGCTCGGAAAGGACCGCGCTGGATGGGATCGGCCTCAATGATAAAGAGGAGCGCGTACTATGAAGTCGATCATTCAGGGAAAGCTGCCCGAGGGGCTTCGGCTCTCGAGCCGGGACGTGTCGGCGGCGGATGGGAGGCAGGTGCCTCTCTATCTGTTCCGGCTACCGGACGGCTCGGACATGGAAATGGTCGCGGTACCAGCGGGCGACTTCGTCATGGGAACGGACGACCCGAACGCACCCGACTGGGAGAAGCCAAAGCACATCCACCCCATGGAACACTCCTATTGGATTGGCCGGAACGACGTGACACGTGGGCAGTTCAAGGCGTTTTGTTCCGCGACGGACAGAGCCGAACCGGAGAAAGCCCATTTCGACGACGAGCTGGTTGGGAATATGGATCGTCACCCTGTGATCATGGTCTCATGGTACGACGCGAAGGCCTACTGCAGATGGGCCGGGCTCGTGTTGCCGGCCGAAGCCGAATGGGAGAAGGCAGCGCAAGGCGCCGATGGTCGGAAGTACCCGTGGGGGAATGTGTGGGATCCCAAGAATGCGAACTTCCTAGATGCATCGTGTCCCGGGGATAAAATCATGATGGGCAATGGGAAGACGTTGGACGAGCACATGGCGGCCTTTGGTGGTCGTGACATGGAGTACAACAGCGGATACCCTTACACCTCACCTGTGGGGAGCTTTCCGATGGGAGCGTCGCCCTGCGGCGCGCTCGACATGGCGGGAAACGTCTTCCAGTGGTGCGAGGACTGGTGGGATGAGGCTGGCTTTCCGCGTTCCAGCCAGGGCGACCTCTCGCCTCCTCAGAGCGGCCTGTGGCGGGTCGACCGTGGCAGCAGCTGGGGCAACCCCGGGGTGCTCGCCTGTCGGACCACCATGCGATACGGATACCCGCCATCCGAACGCAACGAACATCTGGGCTTCCGTGTTCTACTAAGGTCCGTCTCCAATGAATGATGACCTGGGATCTCAAACTGGAATCTTCACTGATCCTGTAGAAGCCATGGCTTGGCTGAAACAGCCATGAAAGGGCCGCATGATGGAGGCAACAGATATAATGTTTCCAATAACAGCCTTTAGAGAGAAGAAAGCGCCAAGACGGGAATTTCAGATCCCTATCAGTCCACCTCTTTTATTTGTTGGAGCCTAACTAATGAAGATAACGATGAAATTACTACCCTGGTCCGGTCTCGGTATGATATCGGACAGTCGAAACATACCGGATGATCATCGGGCATGGTCAACGAAGGATGACATGGGCAGGACCGTCATTGATAACTAAAAGGTGTTAGTTAGGACGAGCATGAAAATTGTGTCATCGATCGACCTGGATGAAAGAAAAAAATGTTCGCCGGGCGAACTGAGACCTGGTAGTTGATCCCGGAAAACTACTATTGGATGATCAGGGTGGATGTCGATACCCCAGGGGGTCTCCTCATCCCGGACCGCATGCCCGAACCATTGGCTATGGCCGAGACCTCCTGGACGGTCAAGCCTGCGGAGATGGCCGAACCGTGCTACAGAGATGGATTGGAAGGATTTGCATGCCGAGACAGTGTTCAGCATGATCTCCGCACTTCTCGGACATTGTCTGAGATGTTGTTAAAAAAATCCAAAAAACGATTCCGGGTCAAGCTCGTGCTGTTCGACATCGTGTCCAACTGGCCATGCGAAACAAGTTTTGGTCATGAGACTTTTGCAACAGGGCCTGCGCATGTGATAATCAGCCTTGACGTTAATTTTGCAAGCCGTTGATTATGAAGGGGACCACCGCATCTTCGAGCTGTTCAATATCATCTCCCATATCTGCCATGTACCAATAATGAGCGAGTTATAAATGGCAGCGCTGATCATGGCCGCGTTGATCTCGACATTGGTAGATGTTCCGCTTTTTTGCAGAACAGATGCTATCGAACTTTGTAAAATCTGCTTCACCTTACCATCTATATGCACAGCGAACGACCTGGTATCTAACCCGCATGTCCGATAAAATGTAATGATGTAGTTGTAGGTCAATTCGATGAACAGGCGGCATACGTCCCTCTGTAAGATCTTGTGCCTGGACGATCTGTTCCGGTATCATGTTCTCAAATGCCAGAGATGTGACCTCATCAAGCAATTCATATTTGTCCGTATAATGTGCATAAAATGTTGCTCGGTTGATCGAAGCCTTGCGCGCTATATCATGTACCGTAACCATCAAAGCCTTGTTCTTTCACCAATTCCACAAATGCCTCCCGTATGAGCTGCCGATACGTTTCACCCTGGGGTCGTCTTGGTTCATCATGGCATCCTCCTTTCAAGCGACAAATATTGCGATCTGATGGTTAGCAACAAATGCCAATATTAATCATCGTATCTTACGCAAGAATGCAACGGTCTTTTATAATACATATGTTGCTTATGCATACAGTGTATTAAGAGAAGAGGTCTATCTATGGATGATAAAAGGCCGAGATTGTTGATCTTTGGATGCGGTGTCATTGGCAGTCTCTATGCATTGCAGTTCATACGGTCAGGAATGGACGTGACGATACTGGCCCGTGGTGGCCGATTGAAAGAACTGCAAAAGAACGGGCTTCGATATAACGAAAAAGGCACCATAAAGAAGGCGTCGGTAAATGTGATAGAAACGCTTCAGGATGATGACATTTATGACTTCATCTTTGTGCCGGTGCGATATGACCAGGCAGTACCCGCGCTGACCGCTATCAAGAACAATAGGAGCGCGAACATCGTCACCCCAACCAATACGGTCGGCTATGATGAATGGACCTCGATCGTGGGAGAACGTTAATTCAAGGATTTCCGGGGGCAGGCGGGGATATAAAGGATCGATTCGGTCGCCAACTTTGTTCATCAGCTCGGGAAAGAGATTGGCTTTTCGTATGATGGGTAGAGAGTATGCCGATAACGAAGCACCTCTCCATGAAGATAGATCAACGCTTTTAGGAACAATATACCTATGACAAATAAAATGACCATCTAACTAAAAGCGCGGCATTTCATACCTTTAGTTTGGACAAAAAAGGAGAAATGCCGCATGAAATACATAGGTCTGGACGTACATAAAGACAACACCGTGGCCTGCGCGATCGGCGCAGGCGGCAAGGCAGTGATGAGCGCCGAAATTGAACTCTGAGGGGCTTCGAGAGTTCCACGAGCGGATGAACGGTTCCGAATACGTGGTTATGATGGAGTCCAGCACCTACTCCTACATCGTCTACCGGTTCTTCATCAAGCTCGGCATCGAAACGCATGTGGTCCATGCTCGAAGCCTCAAGATGATAACCGATACCGACAAGAAGACCGATCGCAAGGACGCGGAAGCGATCGGTCGATGCTTGAGACTATGGAAGAACGGCGAATTCGAACTAGCGATGTCCTACTTTCCGACAGAGAAGGAGGCGGAGCTGAAGGACCTGTGCCGGTACAAGGAAGAGATGTCGAACAAGCTCGGTGACGAGGTTCGAAGGATAAGATCGCACATGCACCGCAACTGCCAGGAGCTTCCTCCTGAGTTCCAGAACATCTCGACCAAGAGGTCAAGAGAGTTTATAGCGAGGGCGTATGGCAACGACTATACGCTGATGAAGAGGGTGAGCGGTTACGAAGCATTGCTCAACGAGTCGAAGCTCGTGGCTGAGGAGATCGAGGAACGAGGAACGAGCGATCAAAACGTCGAGCTGCTCGAGTCGATACCTGGTATCGGTCGTCAGACCGCCGTCCAACTGATGTCGATGATCATTGATGTAAAACGATTTGTAGATCCAGAGAAGCTGTGCGCCTATTTCGGCATGGCACCGAGGGTTCGAGACTCTGGAGGAAAGGAGCATCAGGCAAGATGACCAGGAACGGTGATCCGATGATGCGCTCCATCGTGGAGCGTATCACCCTGAGCCATATACGCTTCTGCGATTCGACGATAACCGCCTATTTCCAAAGGAAGACGAAAGAGATGGGGATGAAGAAAGCGCTCATGTCGGCAGCGAGAAAGATGCTGGCCGTGATACACGCGGTGCTGAAGAGGGGCACGCCCTTCACCGCATGAACCGTCCTTCCGGACGGTTCTTCCGCGTTCGATGACCGCACGCCGACATGAAGGGATGAGGACCGAGGACAATGTCATCGTCTTTTTTTGTGGATCATGCCGCCTTCTAAAATTATGGAGATGTCCGAAGGTCCATGCTCGAAATGTCATTCTGCGGATGTTGCCGCCTAAGTAAATTGGGATGTTCCTGATGTCTCGGCGATGCGCTCACGGACGATTTCCTTAGCGCAAGCTATAAACGGAACACATCGTGATGCCTCAAAAGCCGCGCTTTTAGTCAAAGTAAAAAAG
>CAVUGW010000049.1:0-76957 GCA_963741025.1 Methanomassiliicoccaceae archaeon | reverse complement strand
CCACTCGTTCATTATCTGGTCCATCAATACCATATCTGGACCTTCCAACATCCCTCTCATCACTGATAGCTCTGGTGAATGATTTGGGGTCATTGTAGGATTTGCCTGCTCTTCGATGACATATCCCCATACATAATCGGTGATGGTATCTGACTCTAGGAGGGGCGTGAAGCGAATCGAATCCCGCGTCATGAAGGACCCGGAAATTGGTCAGCTTGAGCTTCTGCATAACCTTTGAACTTAACGAGGCGCCCGCGACCACACGCCCTCCGTCGCGGTGTGCGATCATCGCCTGTCGAAGGGAGTGCGCGGTCTGGGTCAACCACTCTGCCCAAGTGTTCCTATCACTGGGCGGTTGTAAACTTACATCCCTCCGTCCTTCAGGATGGCCTCGGCCATATCGTCGATCAGATCGGACTTGTTCTTGAAGTGCCAGTATAAGGTGGGGTCTTGAATGCCCAGCTTGGAGGCTATCTTTCGAAGTGTAACATCATCCAATCCCTCCTCGTCAAGCACCACCAGGGCAGCCCGACGACCATGTTCTCTGGACTAATTCTGGGGCTTCTCGGTTTCGGATGGTCTCTCATCGATGGTGAATGGACGGAAAGCTATTTAACAAAGAACATTCGTCAATCTTCTCTAACACTGTTAGATTCATTCTAACTCCGTTATGTGATGCAATGAACGAGCGGGACGGGACAGAACGAGGGGGTTCATGTGGAGAACCTGGCGAAGAGATATCGCGGCTCGGAAAGGACCGCGCTGGATGGCAGATTCTTGAATGTATAAGTAGGAGCGCGTACTATGAAGTCGATCATTCAGGGAAAGCTGCCCGAGGGGCTTCGGCTCTCGAGCCGGGACGTGCCGGCGGCGGATGGGAGGCAGGTTCCACTCTATCTGTTCCGGCTACCAGACGGCTCGGACATGGAAATGGTCGCGGTACCAGCGGGCGACTTCGTCATGGGAACGGACGACCCGAGGCGCCCGACTGGGACAAGCCGAGCACATCCACCCCATGGAACACTCCTATTGGATTGGCCGGACCGACTTGACCCGTGGGCAATTCAGGGCGTTTTGTTCCGCGACAGGACAGAGCCGAACCGGAGAAAGCCCATTTCGACGACGAGCTGGTTGGGGAATATGATTCGTCACCCTGTGATCATGGTCTCATGGGTACCACGCGAAGGCCTACTGCAATATGGGCCTGGGGCTCGTGTTGCCGGCCGAAGCCGAATGGGAGAAGGGCAGCGCAAGGCGCCGATGGTCGGAAGTACCCGTGGGTTAACTCCGTGGGATTCTGAAGAATGCGAACTTCCTAGATGCATCGTGTCCCGGGGATAAAAAACGATGATGGGCAATGGGAAGACGTTGGATCAGCCACATGGCGGCCTTTGGTGGTCGTGACATGGAGTACAACAGCGGATACCCTTACACCTCACCTGTGGGGAGCTTTCCCGATGGGAGCGTCGCCCTGCGGCGCGCTCGACATGGCGGGAAACGTCTTCCAGTGGTGCGAGGACTGGTGGGATGAGGCTGGCTTTCCGCGTTCCAGCCAGGGCGACCTCTCGCCTCCTCAGCAGCGGCTCTGTGGCGGGTCGACCGTGGCAGCAGCTGGGGCAACCCCGGGGTGCTCGCCTGTCGGACCACCATGCGATACGGATACCCGCCATCCGAACGCAACGGAACATCTGGGTTTCTGGTTTGACTAAGGTCCGTCTCCAATGAATTATGACCTGGGACTTTAACTGGAATCTTCACTCGATCCTGCAGAAGCCATGGCTTGGCTGAAACAGCCATGAAAGGGCCGCATGATGGAGGCAACAGATATAATGTTCTCAATAACAGCCTTTAGAGAGAAGAAAGCGCCAAGACGGGAATTTCATTCTCTTATCAGTCCACCTCTTTTATTTGTTGGAGGCCTAACTAATGAAGATAACGATGAAATTACTACCCTGGTCTCGGTCTCGGTATGATATCGGACGGTCGAAACATACCGGATGATCATTGGGCATGGTCAACGAAGGATGACATGGGCAGGACCGTCATTGATAACTAAAAGGTGTTAGTTAGGACGAGCATGAAAATTGTGTCATCGATCGACCTGGATGAAAGAAAAAATCTTCGCCGGGCGAACTGAGACCTGGTAGTTGATCCCGGAAAACATCTATGGATCGATCAGGGTGGATGTCGATACCCCAGGGGGTCTCCTCATCCCGGACCGCATGCCCGAACCATTGGCTATGGCCGAGACCTCCTGGACGGTCAAGCCTGCGGAGATGGCCGAACCGTGCTACAGAGATGGATTGCAAGGGTGCCCATGCCGAGACAGTGTTCAGCATGATCTCCGCACTTCTCGGACATTGTCTGAGATGTTGTTAAAAAAATCCAAAAAACGATCCGGGTCAAGCTCGTGCTGTTCGACATCGTGTCCAACTGGCCATGCGAAACAAGTTTTGGTCATGAGACTTTTGCAACAGGGCCTGCGCATGTGATAATGAGCCTTGACGTTAATTTTGCAAGCCGTTGATTATGAAGGGGACCACCGCATCTTCGAGCTGTTCAATATCATCTCCCATATCTGCCATGTACCAATAATAAGGGGCGTTATTAATGGCAGCGCTGATTATGGCCGCGTTGATCTCGACATTGGTAGATGTTCCGCTTTTTTGCAGAACAGATGCTATCGAACTTTGTAAAATCTGCTTCACCTTACCATCTATATGCACAGCGAACGACCTGGTATCTAACCCGCATGTCCGATAAAATGTAATGATGTAGTTGTAGGTCAATTCGATGAACAGGCGGCATACGTCCCTCTGTAAGATCTTGTGCCTGGACGATCTGTTCCGGTATCATGTTCTCAAATGCCAGAGATGTGACCTCATCAAGCAATTCATATTTGTCCGTATAATGTGCATAAAATGTTGCTTGGTTGATCCAAGCCTTGCGCGCTATATCATGTACCGTAACACCATCAAAGCCTTGTTCTTTCACCAATTTACAAATGCCTCCCGTATGAGCTGCCAGATTCTTCACCCTGGGGTGTCGTGGCTCATCATGGCATCCTCCTTTCAAGAGAGAAATATGGCGATCTGATGGTTAAGCAACACAATGCCAATATTAATCATCGTATCTTACGCAAGAATGCAACGGTCTTTTATAATACATATGTTGCTTATGCATACAGTGTATTAAGAGAAGAGGTCTATCTATGGATGATAAAAGGCCGAGATTGTTGATCTTTGGATGCGGTGTCATTGGCAGTCTCTATGCATTGCAGTTCATACGGTCAGGAATGGACGTGACGATACTGGCCCGTGGTGGCCGATTGAAAGAACTGCAAAAGAACGGGCTTCGATATAACGAAAAAGGCACCATAAAGAAGGCGTCGGTAAATGTGATAGAAACGCTTCAGGATGATGACATTTATGACTTCATCTTTGTGCGGGTGCGATATGACCAGGCAATACCGCGCTGACCGCTATCAAGAACAATAGGAGCGCGAACATCGTCACCCCAACCAATACGGTCGGCTATGATGAATGGACCTCGATCGTGGGAGAACGTCTAATTCCAGGATTTCCGGGGGCAGGCGGGGATATAAAGGATCGATTCGGTCGCCAACTTTGTTCATCAGCTCGGGAAAGAGATTGGCTTTTCGTATGATGGGTAGAGAGTATGCCGATAACGAAGCACCTCTCCATGAAGATAGATCAACGCTTTTAGGAACAATATACCTATGACAAATAAAATGACCATCTAACTAAAAGCGCGGCATTTCATACCTTTAGTTTGGACAAAAAGGAGAAATGCCGCATGAAATACATAGGTCTGGACGTACATAAAGACAACACCGTGGCCTGCGCATCGGCGCAGGCGGCAAGGCAGTGATGAGCGCCGAAGTTACCACGAACTCTGAGGGGCTTCGAGAGATCCACGAGCGGATGAACGGGTCCGAATACGTGGTGATGATGGAGTCCAGCACCTACTCCTACATCGTCTACCGGTTCTTCATCAAGCTCGGCATCGAAACGCATGTGGTCCATGCTCGAAGCCTCAAGATGATAACCGATACCGACAAGAAGACCGATCGCAAGGACGCGGAAGCGATCGGTCGATGCTTGAGACTATGGAAGAACGGCGAGATCGAACTAGCGATGTCCTACTTTCCGACAGAGAAGGAGGCGGAGCTGAAGGACCTGTGCCGGTACAAGGAAGAGATGTCGAACAAGCTCGGTGACGAGGTTCGAAGGATAAGATCGCACATGCACCGCAACTGCCAGGAGCTTCCTCCTGAGTTCCAGAACATCTCAACCAAGAGGTCAAGAGAGTTTATAGCGAGGGCGTATGGCAACGACTATACGCTGATGAAGAGGGTGAGCGGTTACGAAGCATTGCTCAACGAGTCGAAGCTCGTGGCTGAGGAGATCGAGGAACGAGGAACGAGCGATCGAAACGTCGAGCTGCTCGAGTCGATACCTGGTATCGGTCGTCAGACCGCCGTCCAACTGATGTCGATGATCATTGATGTAAAACGATTTGTAGATCCAGAGAAGCTGTGCGCCTATTTCGGCATGGCACCGAGGGTTCGAGACTCTGGAGGAAAGGAGCATCACGGCAAGATGACCAGGAACGGTGATCCGATGATGCGCTCCATCGTGGAGCGTATCACCCTGAGCCATATACGCTTCTGCGATTCGACGATAACCGCCTATTTCCAAAGGAAGACGAAAGAGATGGGGATGAAGAAAGCGCTCATGTCGGCAGCGAGAAAGATGCTGGCCGTGATACACGCGGTGCTGAAGAGGGGCACGCCCTTCACCGCATGAACCGTCCTTCCGGACGGTTCTTCCGCGTTCGATGACCGCACGCCGACATGAAGGGATGAGGACCGAGGACAATGTCATCGTCTTTTTTTGCGGATCATGCCGCCTTCTAAAATTATGGAGATGTCCGAAGGTCCATGCTCGAAATGTCATTCTGCGGACGTTGCCGCCTAAGTAAATTGGGATGTTCCTGACGTCTCGGCGATGCGCTCACGGACGATTTCCTTAGCGCAAGCTATAAACGGAACACATCGTGATGCCTCAAAAGCCGCGCTTTTAGTCAAAGTAAAAAAAGATTAAATGGTTTTACCCCCGAATTTCAATTCCCGCTGATTAAAGAAAAACACGATGATCTGGCCGGGAAATGTTCACATTCCCTAGAACTCATATCGAATTAAAAAAATGTTGGAAGATGTTTGGAACGCCCTTGGTGCAATTTCCTTTTTATTGACGCAAAAAAATGAATTACTGGATGGAGCATGGAGCGGACCCGTGGGGATTCGAACCCCAGTCTTTGGCTTCGAAGGCCAAAAGGATAATCCAGACTACCCTACGGGCCCATGTGGCACCACCTAACGTCAAATCCCTTGATAAATCCATTGGCCACATTATTGTTCGAACGACCCACACGAAAGCGAGCGTGAGTATGTTCCATACTGGCTCTGATGTACGACCCGGCACTAGCATGGTCCTTTCTCCGTTCACTGCGATCTTGATGCTATTATCGCCATGAACCAGCGCGGTTCGAACGTTCTATAGATGGATCCCCCAGGTCGCCGATGATACCTCGGGAGCTGACCGTCCTATGATAGACCTCAGAAGGAGATCAGAGTTAGAGGGCTCAGGAACATGGGGTTCGAACGAGGCAAGTTTTAAACTTCATGTTCCTAATCCCTATGCATGAAAAGGATCACCATGGGCGATGGTGCCGGAGGCGAGCTGATGCATGAACTGCTTAGCCTGCACATCATTCCATTTCTTCCACAGTTCCCGGTCGAGGTACCATTGCGCTCTTTCGACGACTCCGCCGTCGTCGATGATGTCGTGTTCACCACCGATGGACATACGGTGAAACCATTGTTCTTCCCTGGGGGCGATATCGGATCGCTAGCTGTCTCAGGCACTGTCAATGATATCTCGGTCATGGGGGCGAGACCACTAGCGATGTCCTGTGCCATGGTCCTAGAGGAAGGGTTGGAGATAGATGTCCTTGAAAGGGTGATGAAGAGCATAGGCCAGTACACCGAACTTGCGAACGTTCCGATAGTGACGGGAGACACCAAGGTGGTCGAACAGGGAGCGGTCGATAATATGATAATCACGACTTCGGCGATAGGGAAGAGAAGCCCGTTCATGGACCATAATCTGGAGGTCGCAAGGGAGTATCGTCCTGTGGCGTCAAGATGGCTCACGGACGATAATCTCCATGCGGGGGATTCGATCATAGTATCGGGAACCCTGGGAGATCACGGCGTGGCGCTCTTGTCCTTCCGCGAGGGGTACGGGTTCGAGGCGGATGTGAAGAGCGATGTGGCCCCCCTCAATAATCTGATCGAAGATGTCCTGAGGTCGGGCGGAGCGGTTTGTATGAAGGACCCAACCAGGGGCGGTTTTGCCAATGCAATAAACGAATGGTCCTCCAAATCAAGGACCGGGGTCGAGATCGACGAGACCTCGATACCATTGGCGGAACCGGTCAAAAACGCCTGTGAGCTTCTGGGACTAGACCCATTGTCCATAGGGAACGAGGGGAAGGTCATCATTGGCTGCGTTCCAGAACTGGCAGAGGATATCCTTCGGGTCCTCAGGAAGAACCCTCTGGGTAAGAACGCTGCCATCGTCGGGGAGGCCACCAAACGGTTCGAAAGGGTGGTCCTAAGGACCGAGGTCGGCGGGCATCGGGTCTTGGACCCTCCGGTGGGGGATCCCGTTCCTCGGATATGTTGATCACAGGTAGGAACCTAAAATAAAACATACCACGAAAGCAAAGACCCCGATCAGGACCATACGCCCACCTTGGAGAAGAGGGTTCTTCTCCCCAAGCCTCCCCATGACGGCACCAACCACGAACAGAAGGGCTATCGCCAGACCAACGGACAACCAGGCTGCCATCGATATCTCGTCCTGTGGTAGTAGCAGGAAAGGCGCCAAAGTTATCAGGCCGGTGAGGATAGGTGCGCAGAAGTTGATGATGGCTATGAGCGTGATGGAGGCACGGGACATCCTCTGTATGTCGGTCCCTTCGAGCGATGATAACAATGCTCGTTCGATCTTCCTCAGGCGTATGTCCTGCTCGAGCCTTTCGGCCTCGAAGATGCTTATTCCGGTCGATATCCCCATCGCCACCGTACTGGTGAGTATGGTCGCTATCACGGTCTTCGTATGAGCGTTGTTCGTTAGCGCCAGTCCTATTATGATCCCCAAGATCACGAAGGTGGAGTCAAAGATGGTCGTCACGAAGAACCTACGTAGCGTTGGACCTGTGCCAGGGCTATCTAGTACGCTCCGTATCCTTTCGATGAATCCTTCTTCCGACAATCTTCTACCTTCAATGGGTTCCAACGATGTCGTACATAATGATCGTTTCGGGCAAAAGAAATTGCGACCGCAGGTCCGCCGTCCGCAACATGAAGGATGAGAAGAGCATCTTTTTATACCGTTGTCTTATTCATCCATATCCTGAAAGGGCTCATGGTCTAGTGGTTATGATGCTTGCCTTACACGCAGGATATCGCCGGTTCGAATCCGGCTGAGCCCACTCATCCCCCTGTCTAGAGCATGTCCTTGAGCTTGTGGTCATCGCATTCAGGGCAGATGTCCTTCAGGAACTGGACCTGCTTCCTGATGATCGACCGCTTCGGTGGCCGTCATTCCCCGGCTCGAATACAGTGATAAAATGATCTTTTTATGCTTTATGTCTAGGACGATACGCTCCCTCGTTAATTGACAATAGCTTATAATACCGTTCTCTGCCTAAATAATCGTGGGCATAAATATGGACATGAGAAGTATGGACATAAGAATACTGGCGCTGATCGTCATCATATTCGGGATATTGGTGATCGTGTTCAAGGACCTGCTCAACTGGCTCGTTGGTATAGCCTTGATCCTCGTGGGCATTTGGCTTTTCATCGATAACATGAACAAGGCCAAGAGCACTTCAAAGCCATCGCAACAGCAACCAACATCCCAACGACCCAAGGAGGGGCCAAAGTGAGGTTCTCGGATTTTTTCTTCGGTTAAGACCATCACGCTCGATCGTTCTGGAGCTTGGTCGCCAAGGACGATCATCCAAAAGTCAAGAAAACGGATGGGAAGGAGCTTGGTCCGATGCTCCAGCGTCCGTTCTCATTTTCTTCGATCGTTCTACGAGCAGGTCTTTTGAATTCTAAGTTATGATAGATCTGCACGGTCCAGGGAAACGGGACCAACCAAGATGAACGACCTTGGAGGCTTTGACATGACGAAAGAGTATGATAGACCAACGATGCGAGCTACGTCCGTACGACAGCCTGCCATATTGGCTTTCGCTGATCGGTGGATTATTGGTACTCATCGGAGGGATCGTCCTCGCTGTTACAGGACCGTTCCTCATGGCGTACAACACCGGTGTAGGCGCGGTCGCCCTGGGGATCCTTGGGATCATATTCGGTGTTGTGATCGTCTGGTCCGCCAGCATGGTGAGAGGGAGCGCATCGGCACATGTCAAGTATGGTGCTGTGATAGTGATCGTAGCGGTACTTGCGCTCATACTGACAGGCGGCGGTTTCGTCATAGGCTCGATACTTGCACTGGTCGGTGGCCTGTGGTCGATGTTCGTCAGGTGAATTCGTATGGAGGGGAGGTCGCACCCGTTCCCCGGTCTTGTTCGAACCGTTTTCGTAAATATGGAAATGAAATGGAAACGTAGGTGAGATATCATATGATGAACGAGAAGATGAAGCAAGAGAAGGAGAGGGGACAGAGCATCGAGGAAAGAGAGGCAGAGGTCTCTAGAAGAGAAGCGGACGTAGCCCGTAGGGAGCAGGAGCTTGGAACGATGGGTTCGGCGACCTCCTCTTCAGGGACGTCCTTTTCAGGGGGATCGGAGACCCACCAGGACAGGTTAAGCGAGAAGGAAAGGTTCCGCCAGGGAACGGATTCCCCGCTCTATGGACCTGGCACCGGAAGCTATTATTCAGAATCCATCGAAAAGCCTACTGGGGACGCCGCTCCGCAATCATCCTTTGGGGAAGGGTCCTCTAAGGCCGGGTCAGAAGCTATCAGGGAAAGCGATATCAGAAGAGTACAGGCGACGAGAACGGTACCTATCGGCATGTCCCAAAGGAATCAGCCTCCAATGAAAAGAGAGGAGATGATGCGACAAGGGACCGACTGGCCATTGTATAATCCAGGCACAGGAAGCTATTACTCGGAAACGTTCGAAAGACCGACCGGTGATGCTGCTCCGCAATCATCCTTTGGAGAAGGCAGCTCCAGAACTATGAGGACGACAGAGATGTCCGGTGTTCCCTTTAGGGAAGAGGAGAGCTCTGCCATCAAAGCGGCATACGCTGCAGGCGCGGCCGCGGGCGCTGCGGCCGGAGCGGAGGCTGCAAGACGCGAGCTGGAAGGGAGGGGGGCATCCAGATCTCCACAGATGGCGATGACAGAGCATCCCACCGTGACCGCGACCCCGACCAGCGGAGCTGCCACGGAAGCACAGGCCGCTGGAGGTGCGGCCATGGAGAAGACCAAGGAGGTCGGTGGACAGGTCGTTGGGAAAACGCGCGAGATGAGCTCGAAGGCTCGCGAGAACTGTAAGCGATATCGGTCAGGAAGGCAAGCCAGAGGACATCGCTCACCAGACCGGGGAGAGCATCGGCAGAGGGCTCAAAAAGGTGACCTCAGTGGTACGAGAGCTGACCTCGGGGTTCTCCAAGGGCATGCAATCGGACGAAAAGACTCGAAGTGAGGAACCCGTACCGCCGAAAAGAAGACCGTCAAAGAGCGAAGGTGAAGGACCGGTTCAGGAGGTCTCAAAGGAAGAGACGACCGTCAAGGAAGTATCATCCGAGGAGGCCTCGTCCGAACCGGGCAAGGTAAAGAAACGAGAGGTCAAGGTGGAAGAAACGGAAGAAGAGGGAACACAGGAAAAGTGATCTTCCACCATTTTCCCATTTTTTGACTCTTGTCAGTGGCATACGAAAATGACCGACCGAACCTTCGCGCTCGAACATGAGGCTAGAGGATCGGGTATCATCACCCATCGGTTTAGGTTCATCAAATGGATAGGGAAAATGTCGTCGGGAACGTAAATCCCAGTCCCGGCAAGATCGCCGCGAGCACGAGCGCAATGATGACAGTAAATATTATGGCCAAGATGGCGATCGCCAATGCTCTGAGCCATCCGACGTCGAACAAAACCCTATAAAGCCCAAGGAACGCGAGGAAGCTCAAGATCAATGCTACGATCTCAGCGGTCCTTGAACTGGTGAAGATGTTCGTGAAATGATATGTGACAACATAAACGATCGCGAACACTATGCCACCTAGAAGGTAACCTAGCATAGCCGCGCCCATCGTTGCCTTTCCCCCGGTCATCGCTTTTGCGGCGAGCCAAAGAGGGATCGAGAACGATCACCCATATGATCAAAAGAACGATTATGAAGATGATCCATTGTGCTAGGTCCATATCTTTCCATCCAATGGCGAGAACATCGCTAGGATATGTTAATTTGAGCGGCATCTATAAAAATGATCCGTTCGGACATCCTTTGGAGATCTGGCACCGATTGGTGAACCGTGATGGTAACGTTGGGGATCTGAACTACAAATATCGGATCAAGACGACGTCGATGGTAGGTTAGATCAGGGGAAACGTTCTGAAACAGCGATGCTTTAAAGATCATGTCCCAAGTGATCGATTGGTCGGTCGGCCCGGTGGAAAGCGTATATGAACATATCATGTCCAATCTATCCAAAGGAGAGGTCTCATGCCAAGAGGATCAACAAAGAAGGAAGAGAAGCAGTACGAGCACATCAAGGAGTCCGAAGAGAAGAAAGAAGGACGGTCGGAGAAGGACGCCGAAAGGATCGCCGCAGCAACTGTCAATAAGGAGAGGCGAGAGAGAGGAGAGACTAAGGAAAAAAAGAAAAAATGAAAGTACGAGGTCGGATCGACCGGCCGCTTACGCAGAGCACGCGTTCGTCAGGAGAAGGATACCGTTCAGGGACGCAAGATCGGCATCGAGCTGCATGACGTGTCAGTGGTGATAACATCCTTCTCTTCCGCGCACCCTAAATGCATCGGCTTCGTCGTCGCGATCGTCGTTTTTCTTGCATCGTATAGTTCGATATCATATCAGACACCGATCGGTTCATATTGATCTTGTGTACCGACATCAGATCTCAATCGATTTTGACGGGTGAAACGTGACCATCGAGAGTGATGACCTGTTTATCAATGATCATGAAAGATGGCCGACCGCACTTAGGATCGGAAATGAGTAAATATCATGGTCTGGAGGAGAACAAGCTCAAGATGAAGGAGTTGACGAGATGCGAGCAGTTGTGTACCAAGGACCTGGGAAGGTAGGTGTGGAAGAGGTGGACGATCCAAAGTTGACCTCGTCCACAGATGCGATCGTCCGCATCACGAGCAGTGCCATTTGCGGGAGCGACCTGCACATGTACGAAGGACATACTCCCGCCGAACCGGGTGTGATCTTGGGCCACGAACCTATGGGGGTTGTGGAGAAGGTCGGGGACGGGGTGCAAACGATCAAAGAGGGCGATCGGGTGGTCATGCCGTTCAACATCGCATGTGGGACATGTTATAACTGCATCCGTGGTCTATCCTCCGCCTGTCTCGTCATGAACCCTAACAATGCGGGCGCTGCATACGGTTACGTGGGCATGGGGCCTTATCGAGGAGGCCAGGCCGAGATGCTTCTAGTACCAAGGGCCGATTGGGCATGTCTCAAACTTCCTGGAAGGCCCGGTGATGATAAAGAAGACGATTATGTTCTCCTGGCCGACATATTTCCAACGGCGTACCATTCGACGGAGATGGCCGCGGTGTCGTCAGGTAAGACGGTAGGCATCTTCGGCGCCGGTCCCGTTGGTCTATTGGCCGCTTACTCCTCGATCATAAAAGGGGCGTGCGAGGTGTACGTGGTGGACAAATCCAAGAAGAGGCTGGAACTGGCAAAATCGATCGGCGCTATACCGATCAACTTCACCGAGGGTGACCCGGTGAAGCAGATCGAGGAGATGAGGAAGGAGAACCCGGTCGTTCGAGATTCCCTGCACCCTGAGGAGAAACAAGGGGGGGTCGAGTGCGGCATCGATGCGGTCGGCTACCAGGCGTTCAACGAGTCCGATCCTTCGGAGTACGAACCGAGTCAGGTCATGTCCGATCTGATCCGTCTGGTGAACCCGGCCGGTCATCTTGGCATCATCGGCGTTTACCTACCTGAGGACCCCATGGGAAGGACCAACGACGATAAGAACGGTGTACTACACATCCCGTTCGGACTGATGTGGAGCAAGGCCCTGTCGATGGGTACAGGACAGGCACCGTGCAAGAACTACCAGCCTTTGCTCAGGGACCTCATCATCGATAATAAGGCCAAGCCCTCTTTCATAGTGTCAGATCACATCAACATAGATCAGGCTCCCGAAACGTACAAGGAGTTCGACAAGAGGGACGAGCTTACCAAGGCGGTCATCAGGTTCACCTGAACCTCCTTCGAACTTTCCTTTTTTCTAGGACATATCTTCACCGACGCTCACCGCGATCGATAATTTATTTCCATCTAGAGGTGCAGATCATTAACCAGGTCAAGGTAGGGGTCGTTAGAATATGATGCTCTCGGCGGAGGTAAGGTGGTTTTGGAGGGGGGGCGCACCAACTGGTCTGATCGAATGGTTCATGGACGTGAACGTGCACGGTCATGGGCCGGGAGGAGGTCCACCTGGCCGAAGAGATGTGTACCTGATCGGGAATCATCAGTGCGAGCTGGGCATCAAGACCAGAGGCAAGAAAGATGGAGGTAAGGTCGATCTTTCGACCGGTCCCAGGTTCAACTCCGTCGAGAATCAAGGGCCTTATCGCCATCGAGGACCACACTGCTGACATCCGGAACAGTTCTCCGGGCCGATCGAGATCTGGGGCAAATGGACCTTCCCAGGGCTGGACATAGGTAGCACACGAAGATGTGAGATATACAAGGTCAGATGGTTGAGGAAGTTCGATCTTGCTGGCCCCTTTCCTGCAGAAGTTCCACTAGGCCCTGATGAGCTTCCCATCGATGATCTCAAGAACCTACCGACGCAAGGATGCAACGTCGAGCTGACCGAGATACTCGCTCCCAATGATGAGAGTTGGTACAGCTTCGGTCTCGAGTCCTTCGGGGACCTGATGACGATAGCTGGTAACCTGCGTATGGTGGCCGACGAGTTGACCAAAAGAGGGGCCGTACCCAGCCTGCAGGGCGGGGAACGTATGAGCTATCCGCGATGGATCACACGCTATGTGGCGCCATCCTGCCCTACCTAAGTTGAGGGTTCGAGGGACCATTTCTCGAGCAAATCATCTGCTCGAACTTCTGAGATCGCCCGACCCATACTGACCTACTTACATTGATGAACGTGAACTGCATCCATGGTGCTCAGGGGCGAACAAGAGGTACAAACCTGTCCTACATCCCGCCCAGAAGAGGCTAGAGGGGGTCTGGTAGAGCCTTGTTCCAGGTCCTGGTACTTCATATCGAACATATCTTCACCGCATTTATTCGGTTCCGCTCAGGAATACATCTTCTTCTGGGAACCGATCAATGTGCTGACATCGAAGTACTCGTCGATCCTGTCGAACTTACCGTTCTTGACATGGCAGACCAAACAGATCGGTAACGCGAACTCCACGCCCTCTTTTGGGAGCTTCACGGGAATGTCGTTGCTCCCCGTGATGATCCCACGGTGAACATACTCGAGTACCATCTGGTCCTCGGTCGAGAACAAGTTCTTGAGATCCATATGGACGTCCTTGGTGTTTAGCCGAGCGGCCACCGACCTCTACGTGCATCATCGGATGCGACGCATGTAGGCCGTATGAAGCAAGAACCTCCGTCCGCAAGGGCGGGATGGTTCACATGAAAAAGAATCCCCTCACCAAATGATTGTAGTCAAAAGGTTTGTTGATCTGGCCCTGCGTTATCGCGTAATAATTGAATTTCGGATCCTCTTATCTGGCGATAGCGATGTGTGGTCCCGGTGGAGCTCGCTCACCACTTGATCGAGGGGGATCCGTTGGCCAAGGCTAGATCGTTGAAGGGCTGTTCCACCGACCCCAGAAAGAGTGGCGACCGCAAGAACCCCTATCTCGTTCGAGAGGATCGCCACGTGGACCCTTCACACGACCGATCTCGCTCCTCGGGACGACCGCTGGTCAAACATCTCGTTATTTGGTGCACTCCAAACGTTCTATGATCCAGTCCAGGATCGTTCCGAAGGTGTCCTTGGTAAATCCCATGTGGCCAGCGTTATAGAACCTAGCGCACTTCGGGGTACCGTGCTCCAGAAGCAGGTAGTAGTCCTTGATGGGGAACACCGAGTCGTGGACCCCGTTGACGAGCAACAGAGGCGCGCTCTCCTGGTCCAGTATCCCCTGCCTCAGCAGGGAGAGCTTCGGAGCGTATGCCTTCCATTCTTCGGAACTGGACAATCCAAAGGCATAGGCTAGGGTCTCGAACAGCTCAAATGGGTATTCCCCCCGCTCCTGCTCTTGCATCCAGTCGACCTCGAATGCGTAGTGGACGGGGCCGCCTTGGCTCACCGCGCAGGATATCCTGTGCCTGTAAACATAAGCTACCTTGACCGCCCAATAGCCTCCAGTGCTGTATCCCCAGACCGCTATCTTTCTAGGATCGAAGGTCTCGATGGTCGCGACCCAATCGAGAACTGCCCCGAACAGTCTCTCGGCATCCTCTGAGCCCTTGATAGGTGAGTCCCCAACCCCAGGTCCGTCAATGGCCAGAGTGGCAAGGCCTTTCCCCAGGGCGGGGTCGTTCAGCTGTTCTTCCTTGAACCCGTCGATCCCACCCCAGCTTATGAGCAGGGGGTAAGGAACAACGCCCGTCTTGGGCAGGCGAAGGTAAGCGATGATCCTGTCCCCTTCACCGCTCTTCCCCCTGAACGGTATCTCAACGCGTTCTATGGGAACATCGAAGTAGCGGGAGGCTTTCAACAGCATCCCCTGTGAAGCCCGGTACGCCTTCCTCTTTCCTTCCGAATTTGTTGTGGGATATCGGGCAAGGCGATAGTACTGGTAAGCGCGAAGGTAGTTGTCCCTAGAGCCTTTGCTATCGCCCTCCTTTTCCGAACGAAATGCCTTCTCCTCGTAGGTCTTTGCCACCTTACTGAAGGCCGCTGCCCACTCGTCCCTGTCGTACGATGATAGAGAGGTCATCACCAGTTCTACATCGTCGTACGAGGCGTAGGTGAAGGGGTAGAGTCCCCATTTTTACCCGGGGCTTCCACATCTCCCAAAGCTCGTTCATTGGACGGACATACCTTTCCGACCTGTCCTGGGTCGGTCTTTCGGTCTGTTTCACGGGAGGGGTCATGGTCAGGTTCATCTCCATTATCGATGCGTGGGGTCTCCTATTGAGAATTCGATCTCCCAATAATTTAACTATCGCGAGCGGGAAGTCCCTCTATGCCAGCTGGTTGGAGCAAGAAGCTCCACCCACGCGGGCGGGGTAGTTCACTATCCTATATCGGGCCGGGAATCGTGGCGGCAAACTTTTTGACACATGGCAAGATAAGATCGATTTTGAACTCGACCGCGACCCACCTCGCCATTGGGGGCCGGGCCTTTTGCTTTATACATTCGAGCTGTGGACATCCGAGGCTAGTGATCGGCCGGACCAATAGTGCTCATAAATAGGCAATACGATAGATGAAAGACGTCCTACCAAGAAAGGAGGGGGTGACAGCAAACATATTGAACGCCTTCCACTTTACCATACTCGGTGTAAAATGGTCGACTTCCGCCCCTTTCGCGGTCATGTTCCCAACCTATCTAAGAACGAAATGATAATTGACCGGGTCTCTCCTCCGTACGATATCATATCCCAGGAGGAGCTAGTAAAGCTCCAGTCACATCCTTTCAACATCACGAAGATCACATTGGGCGCAGAGAACGGTGCTTATGAAAAAGCCGCGACCCTTTTAGATTCCTGGATATCCTCGGGCAAGTTGGTGGCCGACAAGAACGAATGTTTCTATATCTACCGCCAAAGCTTCAAGGACGATGACAGATGGCTAAGTCGAAACGGCATAGTCGGCATTCTTCATGTCGAGCCCTACGATAAGGGGGAGATTATACCTCATGAGGAGACGTTCCCCAAGGTCAAAGAGGACCGTCTGAACCTCTTACGTGCGACTTCCACCCATACTGAGTCCATCTTTGGTCTTTTTGATAGGTCCGAGGTCGACCTGGAGGCGATCGGTAAAAGGGCGCAGAAGTTGTTCGATTGCACCGATAATCTGGGGACGATCCATGCATTCTTCAGGGTCTCCGACAGGAACGATGTGAACGCGATCCAACAGATGATGTCGTCGAAGAAGGTGCTCATTGCCGATGGCCACCATCGTTACGAAACGGCCCTCAAGTATTCCACCGAGAACGTTCTGGACAGCAGAAAGGCTTACGTGCTTTGTACCATGGTGTCCGCCCAGGACAAAGGGATGTTCGTCAGACCTACGCACAGATTGGTAAAGAACCTGAAGGTCCAGGAAAAAGACCTGATCGAGGCGTTAAGAAAACACTTCTCCGTCAGAGAGGTGAAGGACACCGCCGCCATCGGGTCCGCACTGGATGCGGCCAAGGTACCGACCTTTGGAATCATGCTCTCCAACGGGAAAAAATACATCATCGATTTTACGGCCCCACAGGGAGACATACTCTGGAGCGTGGACACCTATGTATGTCAAGAGGTCATCTTCAAGAGCGTTCTTTATTCGTTCCCCAAGGGTAACGAGATAGAGATAGAATATGATCATGACGTCCTATCTGCAGAAAAAAAGCTCAAGGAAGGCGCGGTCGACCTTGTCATCATGGTCAGGGCCCCGTCACTGGAATCGGTCTGGAACGTGGCGGCCTCGGGAAGGAAGATGCCCAAAAAGACCACGTACTTTTGGCCAAAGATATGGTCGGGGTTCGTTCTCTATCGTATGAAGTAAGCTCGATCACCTGACGATGCAGCTAGAGTCGACCGCCCTTTGCATCTCTATGAACCGCTCAGGGTTGTTCTTGAACGCTTCCTGGCACTGCTCTGAGTCGAAGTAGTATTCGTTCCCATCATAGATGTAGAAGTACTTCGCTCTCTTCGGGTCGACCTCCGCCCCACAAACGGGGTCGATTATGGCCCTCCGGGCCTTTGATACCATGACGCGCGCCCCCATCTCATGGCAATGAACGATCTGATTCGCTCCGGCCCGCTCTAGTTTCTGAGAGTTTCGATCGTCCTCGACCTCTGCTACTATGTTAAGTCCAGGGTTCAACATCCTGGCGGTGAGCGCGACCATTATATTGATCTGGTCAGGCATCGAGGCCAATAGGCCTTTCGCATCGACGAGGTTTGCCCTGACGAGCACCTCTTCATGGGTGGAATCACCCTCGATCACCGGCAGCCCTTTATCGACCATATCTTGGATCTTTGAATGTTCCTTCTCGATGATGATGAACTTCTCCCCTCTTTCCTTGAGCTGCCCCACTATCTGTTTCCCGACATTTCCATAACCACAGATGATATAATGGTCCTTCATCTTTGTCCTCCTGTCCGGTAAACCCAGCTCTTGTCGTATGTCCTGTCTCAGCACCGTATCGAACGCACCTTGAAGGAACGAGAGCGCGGCACCTATGCCTACGATCATCACGACCGACGCGACCAGCTTAGATGCCGTTGTCGTCGGGTAGGTGTTGCCATACCCTACAGTGGTGACCGTGGTCAAGGTAAGAAAGAAACTATCTAGCGGACCATGGGCCGTCGGCTCTGTGAAATAGAACGCGATGGTCCCGAAGAGGATGACCCCAAAGAACGCCGCGGCCGACAATGCTATTCTTTTGCGTTTGTTCATGTTCCGCCCGAGACCATCAATCTTTTGTTCGGATATATATAAAGAACGTCATGGTAAAACACCCCCTTTCAAAGTTGGGACGGACGGTCCAAATTCGTCCAGCGCGTTTAGCTCTTCGCGTTGACCCGACCGTCCAGAGGAGCACCCCATTCTCTGGATGGGCCAGTGGCCGTCTCCCCATCAGCAGACCGAACGCAGCGAGCGTTGTTGCCGATCGCCGTAAGGGATCGCGACGAGGGGTTGGTCGCACAACGAATTTATTCGTGGGTGACCGACCCATTGCGCGTGAACTCTTCCCCATTACGAATGAAACTGCTTGCCGGGATGACCGGCACCGGAAAGTGTGCAGGAAATTAGAGATGGGTCGGCTGGTCGCATAACAAGATGGGGTTGGACAGGCTCCGGCGGACTTTCTCAACTCACCGCCTTGATACTAAGATTTTCTAATGGAGCCCTTCCGCTCGCTCTTGGCAGATAAAAAAGGGATAGGGGGTTTCAGAACTCCGGTTCCTCCTCCTTTTCTCCATCAGGCTCCGGCAGATCCTTTCCGGGCTTGGACCCTCTCCTTCTGTTGTTCATTCCTGGCCAGGATTTCGGATTTGCCGCTGGAGCCTTCGTCTGTGAACCCCTCATCTGTGGTTCTTTTCTTCTTCTCCGACGGTACATTACATAGATCAAGAGACCTACGACCAGGACACCGATGGCAGCGATTATCCATCCGAGGTAAGAGATTATCGTCAGTTGGTCGATCACCTTGTCCCCGACATCGGTAGTGCTTCCTGGAGATATCGAGACGGGCAATGTTCCTGTTGCATATCCATCCTTGGTGATCGTGAGAGTATGCTGTCCCGCTATGGCCTGGAAAGAGTAGACCCCCGTGGCATTGGTCGTGGTAACATTCCCGTCGTCCAGGGTCACTACCGCATTGGCGATGGGATTTCCTTCTTGATCGATCACCTTTCCGATCATCTTGCCCAGGTCCGTGGTATTGAACGTCCACGTTTCCTGAGATAGCGTTACCGGCGAGGTCGGTCCCTTCGAGGACCACTGTATAGGACGAGCCGTAGCTAAGTGGCCTGCTCGGTACCAATGTGATGGTGGTCCCGTTCCATGAGATGTCGCCTGTGACGCCATTTATCACCATGGTGGTGCTCCGGTCCATCGGTTCAGAGAACGTCACCTGGATGGGGGAGCTCACCGCAACATCGTTCCCGGTCGGCGCTCGGAGAACGATGGTAGGGACCTTGGTATCAACGGTGAAGTTGACCGTGCGGATCACCTCGTTCCCTGCCTGATCCGTGGCCACGACCTTTGCCTCATAGTATCCATCTACCAGACCGACGAAGGAATAATTGTTGTCCTGAGAGGGCAGGTCGGCCCTCAGATTATCGTTCAGATATATTTGATACCGATAAGATATCCCGCTGGTATCCTGTCCAATCCATTCGATGTTAATGTCGGTCCGATTGAAATAACTTCCATCGGATGGAGATATCATGTTCAATTCCGGCGCGGTGGTAATTATGGTAAAATCCACGACCGAAGTGCTGCTGCTACCATGCGCATCGAACGCAATTACGACGATCTTATGGTCCCCGCTCCCGTTAGCACCAAAAGAGTGATCGAACCATGTATCATAGACGACCTGTGGATCACCACCGTCCACGATGACCTCATAGTAGGATATCCCCGGTCCATTTCCGTCAGAGCCTTGCCATGTCATGTTGATGTTCGAAGTGTTCAGGTACTCGTTTTCCACAGGATATGTTATCTGAACGGATGGTGGCGCATCGTCAAAAAAGAACGTCACCGATGTATCGATGGGGTGACCGGTGGACAGTATGGCCCGTACATCGATGGTGTTCATCCAGGTCCATGGTCCATAGAGCACCTGATAATCGTTCGTGGTGATAGGCGTCCAATTGCCATCATAGTTGACCTGATAACCTACTATATCGGTGGCATTTGATGTCCATGAAACGGTCACGATCGGAACAGAGAGCCACTCATCCATTGTGGGCGAAGTGATGTTAACTATCTGTTGATCGGTAGCGCCACTTTCTGTGCCCCCTGTCCCAAGAGCGGCCACATTGTTAGCACTAAATGCCAGACCCAAACTGGCCAGTATCATAAAGGCCAGACCTAAAGCTATTGCACGCCTCATCCATCCCATCCCTGACGGTGCGAATGCTATCGGGTAAATGTGAACCACCCCGCCCTATCTGACGGGGTTTCCTGCATCATTCATCGAGCACCTCCAAAGAGGTGTTACATGATGTCAGACAGGCGTTGATTCCGATCGTTCCGACCGTATGGTCACTGGGGATGGCGAGCGAGGTACTTTATATTTTGGGAGGCAGATCGAAGTTGCGTGGCTCGCTCACATGCCAGCTGGAGGAGGGGGGCTCCAGCTAATATGGACTGACCCAGCAATGAGGTCCCATTACGCGACCGAGGATGGAGCAGGAAAGGCTCAGGAGAGATTGATGCCCGTGATCGACATACATCAGACCGACCGCGTGCTTCCGGTCCCTCTCAGGGCATGCTCGTGGTAGAAAAAGATGCGACCTCGACCTAACGAGCATCTTCCTCGATCTTTCACCATCTTTCCTTCAACGAGGAATAAGTGAACGATGAGGGTCGCAGATCGTACTTTCGATCTTTTAAAATTAACTATATGATATATTATATTGGGTGATCATATAATCCATCACTGGCCAATATAACTATTTGATTAAAATGGACCCGATTTTTTTATTATCAACATTGGGAATGACACGTATATATTATATTCTGTTTATCAAAGCCCAGAGGTGCGAACTTAGATCATCTGGAGCTCAGGAACTGTTGTTGAAAATGGCATGAGGAAGAACGAGTTGAACTACGCACTGAGCGTGTTGAACTGCGCCAAGAAGGTGAAAAGTAAAACTATGAGTTGATTAAATGAATAATAAAAAATGGATGGGAATAAAAAACAAACGCATATGGACAGTATTCGCTGTTTCTATACTTTTATGTTCGACGATGCTTGTTGTACTGTCCTCTCAAGGAATAAGTGCCGCGAGCACTTCATCCCCGCGGGCAGTAAGATGGACATGGGAGTCCTGCCCGACGAGCATTGAGGTGAACACTTCTAGTACATATAGCGTCATGTTCGAGGTCCAGGATGTCAACGGTAACTGGTGGGGAGCCGCTACGACCGGCATAACCTATACCTTCACCGCCCCGAACGGTGAAACCACCGTTCTGACAACATCGACCCCAGCGGACAACTCGGGTGTATCGAGCGTAAGCTTCACACCTAATGTTCCGGGGGTTTGGACCGTGAAATGTGACTGGGACCATAATAACAACATATATGTTTGGACCAGTTCCGCCGTGATGAAAATTTCGGTATCTTCATCACCAGTACCGGTCTCCAACGCTAGAGCGGTCAGATGGACATGGGAGTCCTGCCCGACTAGCATGGTCGCCAACACGACCGAGACATATAGCGTCATGTTCGAGGTCCAGGATGTCAACGGTAACTGGTGGGGAGCCGCTACGACCGGCATAACCTATACCTTCACCGCCCCGAACGGTGAAACCACCGTTCTGACAACATCGACCCCAGCGGACAACTCGGGTGTATCGAGCGTAAGCTTCACACCTAATGTTCCGGGGGTTTGGACCGTGAAATGTGACTGGGACCATAATAACAACATATATGCTTGGACCAGCTCCTCGCTCGTCAGTGTGATCGTGTCCCCGTCGTCCTCGACGACCACGACCACATCGTCCACACCGACGACTACATCAACGACGTCGACATCATCGACCTCGACGACCCCCTCGAGCTATAACTACAAGGTCGTGAGGACCTCGTCCTCGTACGAGGTCATGACCTCGGCCGGCTCGGTCGTCTACACCGCATCGACCGCCGATGCGGCGATCAACTGGGCGATGAGCTCGTTGGGAGGAAGCACCGGCATCGTGTACCTGCCGACCGGGACGTACGTGATAGCGAACAACGTCGAGGTCGCCAGCAACTCCGAGCTGGTCGGTGACGGTCCGAACTCGACGATCATCACCGCGTCCTCGCCGTACATGATCGAGCTTCAGGACGATTCGAACGCTGCGGTCATCGGCATGCAGCTCACGAGCAACGTGGCGATAGGTGCTTGGGCGTACGCCGACACGACGCAGACGAACGTCCGGTTCGAGTACATCACGGCGGTCGACACGAGCTCGTCGTTCAACTCCGCCTTCATAACGATCAACCTCGCCGGATCGGTGTTCAACGGTGTCACGTACTATCACTGCATAGCGATGGACGCCGACACTTACGGGTTCATCGTGAACGGTGTCGGTAACACGCAGAACACGCTCACCGAGAACATCGTGTTCAACTACTGTCAGGCGATAGGTTGCGGCGTGAACGGACGGGACAACGACTGGGTGGTCGGTTTCGACCTGTGCGAGGGCACGAACGTGCAGAACATGGTGGTCGAGAACTGTGTCGCCTCCGAGAACTACCAGAACGGGTTCCACTTCGAGTCGATGGACTCGGAGCTGAACTGCAAGCTGGTCGACTGCGTGGCACAGAACAACGGTCAGGCGGACGGCGCGCCGAGCGGGACCGGCTACGGGTACGGCTACATGATCTGGAGCAGCGGTACGCAGACGATAACGCTCTCCGGCTGCACCGCGTCCGGCAACTATCGTGGCGATACGAACCTCGGCACGATGGCGGCCGTTCAGGGCTGATCGCGGACCAGAGACGATAAAATATCGGAAGACCAAACCTTTTCCCTAGTTTATTATTTTAGATCCAATTATTTGGCCGACCATTTCTTTCATGGGCCGGTTCTTTCTCTCCCAAGTCGATGGATAATACATCCCACCTGGATCTCTGAACATATGTCAACATATCTATCCGTAAAAATATATCAAAATTTATGGATACAACGCGCTCACGAGATCATCAAGCAACTAAGACGGATCCACTGGGCATGATACAGTTCGAAAGAACGGACCATCCTTTTTGAAAAGCAACAGACAATAGAGAATTTGATATGGTGGAGCCACTGGAGGGAATTGAACCCTCGACCTACGCCTTACCAAGGCGTCGCTATACCACTAAGCCACAGTGGCGGGTCTTCACCATCAATCCACTTAAGCTTGATAAAGGTTTCGTTATCCCTGGATGGCCGCTTGTGGGAGGGCAGTGTCACCTTGCTCAGGTAACCATCTGAACACTTCTCTATCGTCCTTTCACTACCTTAGTTCCTCTTCTCGAGGTATACGAAAGTGAACGAATCGCTCACCTTGACCGTTTTGAAAGGCATGTATCCTAGAGAGCAATAGAAAGGCCTGCTCCTTGGTTGATCTATCCTGGTATATAGCTCGAATCTGCTGACCCCTTGGAACTCGTTCTCGATCGCTTGGATCAGTTTGGTGCCGATCCCCTTTCTCCAATGGTGGGGGTCCACGACAAGACGGCCGATGTGGCATGTATCTCCCTCTCTATATGCCCTTACGGACCCGATCGATCTTGCCTTCTTCGACGAACTTGAGGAACACCGTTCCATGTTCGTACTCGGCCTCCATCTCTTCCAATGTCTGTGTCATCGGCCTTATGTTGGGATCGCCGACCATTTCCGCCTCTTCCTTGAATGCGGCCCTTTGGAGCTCCAGTATCTCAGGAAGGTCCCCTTGTCCTGCCCGAAGGATCATCAATACTTGTACCACATGCTTATGGATAAGCATAACGTCCAAAATGATCAGGACGGTTCGCAAAGCTTATCTTTTTGCAATGTTAGAGGGGTGGCGATGAAGGAAGAGATGAGCGCGTTCGACATTCTTGCCATGACGAGCGAGATGCAATACTTGGTGGGGGGCTACATGGAGAAGGTCTTCCAATGGGAAGGCAAGAACATGCTCATACCTATCAATACCCAGGAGAGGGGGAAGAAAGAGCTTCTCCTCCAGGGGATGAGGTGGTTGTACATCTCCGGGGAAAGGCCCGAGATCCCTGACATACCTTCCCAGTTCGCGGTGAACCTTCGAAAGTACATCACCAACTCCCGTGTCGTCGCGGTCGACCAAAGGGAGTTCGACCGAATAGTGGTGATAGACCTCGAGAAGGGACCTGCCAGTTACAAATTGATAATCGAGCTCTTCGGGGACGGCAACCTACTTCTGGTCTCAGAGAACAAGATCCTGAACTCTGTATACTCCAGGAAATGGAAGCACCGAGAGATAAGACCGGGCATTCCATATGAGTTCCCTGCATCTAGGTTCGACCCCAGAACGATGGACCTTGTGTCGTTCCGAAAGACGCTCCTGACATCTTCGTCCGATGTCATCAGGACGCTCGCTACCACGGTAAACATCGGGGGCCAGTATGCCGAAGAGATATGCCTTCGCACCGGGATCGAGAAAGAGCGAAAAGCGAAGACGCTCACGGACGAAGAGATCGGCAAGATGTTCGAACTGTTGGCGTTCATGATCAATGAGACCACGACAGCAGCAAAACCCAGAGAGATAGTTCAGAACAATGCTTCGATAGATGTCACACCTATCCCGCTCGTCCAATATGCCACCCTGGAGGCAAGGGAGCATGCCACCATCTCTGCCGCTATCGGCTCCTACCTTTCATCGGTTAGACCGGAGCCCACCCCTCAACAAGATCCAGAGGTCCAGCGGCTCGAAAGACAACTGGCACAGCAGCGGTCCGCTATCGGTTCCATGATGGAAGAGGCCAACATCTTTTCCGAGCAGGCTGCTTTGTTATATACGGACTATGCGGGGATCGAGTCCTTCCTGTCAAAGATCAGAGAGGCATCTAAGACCATGGGCTGGGAGGAACTTGGTGATTATTCTTTGAAGCAAGCTAAGGTAAAGGGGTTCGATGCAAAGGAGCATATGGTGACCGTCGAGATAGGGGACCAGATGGTACCGTTGGACTATGAGCTTGGACTCGAAGGAAATGCTAACGCCCTTTACCAGAGATCGAAAGAGTTCAAGGACAAACTTGAGGGGGCAAAGCAGGCGGTCACAGAGGCCGAGGCAAGATTGGTATCGGCCAGAAAAGGGGCTCAGAAGAAGATCGGTACAAAGAGGGAGGTCAAAAAGACCAAGGAACTATGGTTCGAACGTTACAAATGGTTCGTCACATCTGGGGGTAAACTAGTATTGGGGGAGGGATGCTCATTCCAATGATCAATTGGTCAAGAAACATCTCAGGCCGACCGACAGGTTCGCCCACGCTGATATACATGGTGCCCCGAGCGTGATAGTTCAGAACGGTCAAGAAGCGACCGAAGAGGAGATGAAGGAAGCTTGCCAGTTCGCTCTGGCCCATTCAAAGGCATGGATGGCAGGAGCGTCCGAGGGGACGGCATATTGGGTGCTTCCAGATCAGGTCAGCAAGATGGCCCAGGCAGGAGAGTTCGTTCCAAGGGGGGCCTTCGTGATCCGTGGAAAGCGCAACTACGTCTATCATCTTCCTCTTGAGCTTGCTGTGGGTGAGATCGAGCATGAGGGGGCCAGAAAGATCATGTGCGGCCCAAGGACAAGCCTCGAGGCCAGGTCCAGCAAGTACGTCGTGATCATGCCCGGAGATAAGAAGAACACAAGGGATTCTGCCAGACTGGCGAACGTGTTCGAGGTTCCAGAAGAGGAAATCTCACGGATCCTTCCACCCGGTTCGATCAAGATCGTAGAAGAGCATGGGGTGAAGATAGGAGATTGAGCGCCCGAGCCGGGATTCGAACCCGGGTCTAAAGATCCGCAATCTTTTAGGATATCCAAGCTACCCCACTCGGGCATTCTCCTGTATCCAATCTCCCTATAATTCCTTTTCTCTCATCACGACCACTGGTCGATCGCATAGGGGAGGTCGAACCGGACAGTGTTCCATTCACGATGACCGTCGAGGAGGGAATGTTTTCAGGGCCCGCCCTTTCCTTGAGAACTATCACCGGCCCATCGGACGGATCTATGGACTCTCGGGACCGGTCCGTTCATGCTCAGGCAGGATGTTTCTATTATGGCGAACCAGGCAGTAAGATTGATGAATCGGACCAAAGATCACAAAGCGGGATGCTATGAGAGATCTTTCTATTTGGGTCGAACTTACGCGCAAGAGACGCAAGTGTCACAACTGCGGAAAGGACATCGATCAAGGCTCGATGATGGTCCGTATAGGAGAGAAAGGGCTTTCGCTCAAGACGACGAACATTTGTGCCAATTGCTTCGAGACCATGATGAACAAGCTCACTGATGATTTTCATACGCTTGGAGAGGACGAGCTGGGGGCGGGTGTGCCCCGGGCAGAGGGTTCGCATTGTTTTTCATGTGGGAACGGGCCTGAAAGATGTAATTGCGGAAAGGAAGCGTACAGATGACCTGGCCAGCACGGACCTCGAACCTTTCGTGCAGAGAACGATAGGTCGTGATCAGGTCGATCCTGCTTATTTCTTGCATGTCGATCAGCGTTCATTGGATCTCGGTATGCACGCTCATGCGCCTTTGGGCCGAGAGAACGCACATGGCTTCACCAGCTCGTTCGAGACCATGTCCTAAATGATCTTCTCAGCAGAACGATGATCCGGTCACATTAAGGACCTGGCGGACAAAACGGATCACATTCTTCCTTTCTCGGGTCCACATATCCATAGGACGAGCCCTTCCTTAGGGATCTTCCTGGAGATCGAATCCGACCTCGATGACAGCAATCATCGGGCCCGTGGATCGTTATTTCGATAAAAAATATATCGCCTAGGTCTCTCTGTGCTGCCAGTAACGTGTAACGTCAGCCGGCGATCCTGTTTCTCATAACGATCGATTCAACGTTCGTTAGTTTGGACACGAGCATCTTGTTGTTCTCAAAATCGTCGTTGAATACCGTCGGATACTTCTGAACAAGCTCGAGAGCTATCCTCTTGATGTAAGTGGGTCGAATATTGCCCATGAAACGCACCTTTTATATGTTACGGGTTAAGGGAAGAGCCTATATAACTCTTGCGAGCAGGGGGCCCCGAGAGATGACTGGAAACATAATGACGCTCCCCCGAACGGAGATCTGTGGACCTTCTTCCCCCACGGCCTGTAGAGGGTCGTTCATCAGGGATGGGCGGTCCCTAGCTCTCTTCCTTCCCGCTTTTCACCTAGCGCATGTTCAAATTGCGTTCATTTCCGGAGCTCGTTCCTTGGTCTCCCGCAGCTCATTTTACCCTCGGGACATTTTCCCCGGCCTATGCATTGAGGGCCCGCGTTCTTGAAAAGTAGCGGGGCGGCCTCCTTTGCCAGATGAAGCATCTCGTCCGCCACTTGCCTGATCTCGTCCTGCGCTCTATTACATGTCCGTAGCTCGAAGAAATGCCAAAGTTCTCTTGCGTTCATGGTCACAGTGATGTTGGTCGTACATGCATTGGGAAGAACGTATCGAGCATCCTCTATGGGAACGTTCTCGCTCAACCAGCAATATTCCTCCCATATACGGTCCATCAGGTCGAGGTACCTTCTGTTGGCCTCCTCGTTCGATGATATCGTTCGGGGGACTACGAAACCTGCGGAACCCATGGAGACATATCTTTGGGACATTTGGCTGAAGGACGCGATCCTGTGGCGCACCAGTTGATGGGTCAAAGCCCTCGATACCCCTTCAAGGCTGAACGTAAAACTGGCATGCTCTATCACCGAGTGGTGCCCGCTCGCGAGAGGTGCGGAGAGCCATTTGATGCTCTTTTCCTCCTCCCATGATCTCATCAGCTCGCTCGCCGGTTCTTCAGAATAACATGAATGGGCAGCAGCGGCGCATAATTTCTCCGCGTCCTTGGTGTAAGAGAGGAGCACGACCCTCATGGTGCCCTAAAAGGGGGTCGAAAGGATAAACATTTCACCGGGCCGACCCAAAGTGAAATCGGACCTGCGCGTTCGAGCCGTCCCGCGATGACATCGGTCCCTCGTCCTGGCCCCTTATCTCCCTTAGACGGTATACCTTTAGATCGTCCCTGTCCAGGATGTGGACTATGCCCTCCACATGGCCGTCCCCGATGACCGCCAACACCTCGGGGTATCTGGACGCTGCGGCATCGATCCTTGCGGCCATGATATCATTGCGATCATCGATCAGCATTCGTTTGAGGGTAGGGAACTGTTCCCCCATCGAGTCGAGATATCTCTCTTCGTTCATCTGGAAGTCATCCAGCTCCCTCTCGACCCGTTTTTTGCTCATGAACAGGCTGGTGAACGCAGAGAGCCCCAATAGCACCCTTTCCTTGAACGACATCTCTTTCCACAGCTTTTGAAAGAGAATGCCCGCATTGGCATCGATGAAAAGAACGTCCGCTCCTATCTCTTGTGCCGTCTGGGTCGCCGCCAGCATTTCACTTCCGACCTCCCCCCCGTATTGCTTGGCCAGTCGTTTTTGGAATGCGGACAGCATTTTGTAAGCGAACTGGGCATTGGAACTTTGGGAGGGGTTCATCAATGCATTGTATCTGTCTATGTCCAGTTCTACGCAAACAGCATCGGGGTGCTCCTCACGGATGATGCTCCTCACCTGATCGGAGATGTCGAACACATGCCCGACGCCTATTATGACTATCACGACGAATTCATGACATTATCCTTTTAATAAGGTTTTCATGTTGGTTCCATTATGGACCACAAGAACGGTCTCGACCTCGTCGCGTTTGACATGGACGGGGTCCTGGTAGATTATGATTCATCATGGACATGGGTCCACAGGCATTTCAATGTCGATAACGAGGTCTCTCTGGCCGCGTACATCGATGGAGAGATAGATGATATGGAGTTCATGCGCAGGGACATATCTCTTTGGCTGAAGAAGAAGAACGACCTTTGCATGGCCGACATCGACTCCATCCTAAGACCCGTGCCGATAATCTCAGGGATAAAAGATACCATAGATGATCTTCATTCCCACGGGATAAGGTGCGTGATAATAAGTGGAGGTCTCGATATGACCGCCTCGAGGATAGCCGAGGAGTTCGGGTTCGATGACTTCATGGCCAACAGTCTAGAGTGCGACGCTCAAGGCAGGTTGACGGGGGAAGGGGTGCTCAGAGTGGAGCTGTCGAACAAACGCAGGGCCCTGGAGACATATCAGCAAAGGTTCGACGCATCAAAGGAGAGGACCGCTTGCATCGGGAACAGTTTTGTCGATGTATCGATGTTCCGAGGAGGGGGGTTCTCGATCGCGTTCAACCCTATAGATGACCTTGTTCGGAAGAACGCGGACCTCGTCCTTTGTTCCAAGGACCTGAGGGTGGTGGTCCCTCCATTGCTCGAAAGGTGATGATCCTACTCGACATAACCATGTTGTCCTATCAGAGGAACGAAGACGACCTCCCCCATATTGGACTCCTCGAAATCATCGCCATTTCTGATGATGAGCATCAGATCCTGGTACATCCTCCCTCCGGCCGGCAGGAGGAGCTTCCCGCCATCCTTCAATTGCTCCTTCAAGGAATCCGGGACCGAGGGTGCCGCAGCGGTGACGATTATCCTATCATAAGGGGCGTGTTCCGGAAGCCCCTTCGAACCATCCGCGGTGATCACCTCCACCACATCAGAGTAACCCATCTCATCGAGCCTATGCCTTGCCGGGGTCGCCAGGATCCCCGAGACGTTCGACGGTGTAGACCTTGCCGCCGGGTCTCACGAGCTCCCCTATCAGTGCGGCATGATAACCGGAACCTGTCCCGATCTCGAGCACCTTCTGCCCAGGTGCTAGATCGAGGATCTGGAGCATCATCCCGACCATATGTGGGGCAGAGATGGTCTGACCAAGCCCGATGCTCAAAGGCGTGTCACGATAGGCATATGGCCTTTGCGACCCGGGCAGAAATGCCTCCCTAGGTACCTTCATCATGGCATCGAGGACCTTTTGGTCGGAGATATATCCAGAGAGCTGGAGTCTCCTTACCATCTCCTTCCTTTCTTCCTCGGCTCCCATGAACTACATCTCCTCAAGAGTATGTAGTTCGCACCGCCTTGGTATAAATTCTTACTATGTCCCTTGCCGGGACCCCGCCTTGGCGTACCGCTCCATCTCTTGCCTTGATGCTGTGTATGACGACCTTATCCCTTCCTATCGTCATCAGGTCCCCGATGAAGAACTCCTCGTCCGGTTGAGCCTCTAGCTGGGTCGGAATCGTTTTTGTATGTTTGTTTATCGACACCTTCACTATGATCTTATCGAACTTTTTCGCCCATATCGTTCCTATCTTCTCGACCGGGCAGTGCTCGACCCTCCTGTCCCCGCAATCTATCGCCGTGACGAGCAATCGGTTCTCATCCATGAAGAGCTCGTTCCCGACGGTAAGCTCTTCTCCCGATTCCAGCTCGATCACTGTCCTATTGGAGGACCCTTGATCGCTTATTATCAAGGGGACCCTGACCAGCTCCTGCTCTCGGACCACCGTTGTGTATATGTGTCCACATTCCTGACATTTTACGGTAGCTTCCAATGTCTCTTGCTTTTTTCCCATCTTTCCCTTTAAGACCTCATGCACGGAATGTTCCTCGCAAGAAGGGCAATCCAGGTAAAGCGCGTTCGGTACCGTCATCTCTATCCGAACGGAACCATGTACGATCTCAGGAAATAAAATTATCGGTTCCGGGATGAGATATTCCATCTCTCAGGCGAGTATTTAACGCTATGCGGGCATTGCGGGCAAGTCCCCCCGTCCATCATTCCACCTAGGCTCGTTCCCAGATCCGTCATGACATTGATGAACGACCATTCTCTGAGACCTTCGACGGACCTACGTAAAACATCGACCGTTCGAAGAACGCGCCCTTGGTCTCGATCTCTAACGATGATAAGGACCTCTTTGACGGTCATCGACCCGATCAAAGCGACCTCTCTTCACGGAACATCGATGGGCGGATCATGTCCTGGAATGATCACGTCGGCGATATCTGCTATGCGATGCATGCTCTCCAAGGCCACCTTCGGATCATAGTTCAACCTTGGAGGGACCCATTTGAGATAGTTGTCCTTCGTAGGTATGGCATCTCCGGCCATCACGTATGTTCTATCGGCCGATACGACCACGCTCATGCTACCCCTAGTGTGTCCGGGTGTATGCATCAATCTTACTCCAGGGGCTAGTTCCATGCCATCGTCCGCGAGCAGGAACCGGTCGCTCGGCATCTCGTCCTTATGTGCGAAGAACCTTGCCGCTGCGAAGATCTCGTTGTTGGATATATGATCAAAATGAAGATGGGTGTTAACGACCATATCGATCCCAAGTGGATCGATGTTGAGATCGCTAAGACCTCTAACGATGTCTCCCCTATGCTCCAGCGTCCCTGTGTCCACGATGATCTTCGCTGCCCCGCTCTGGACCAGCGTGACCGTTGAGTGGGCCTCTAGAAGGACATCCCCCTCCCTTTTTAGAACGCCGATGAAAAGTATCTTAACGTCGATCATCGAATCTCGATCTCGAATTGACAGTTGGTGCATATCATCTTGTTCCCTCTGTACTTCATCTTTCCGCCGCACTTTGGACACTTAGCATGCTCAGCGAAATATTCCAACCAAGCCTTGCGGACATCCTTCTGGGTCTCGTTCTTGACCGTTTCCAGTGCGTTCTTAAGTTCAGGGGTCGTGGCAAGAGGTTCGAGCTGGGAGAGGTCGATCGATCTTTTCTCCGTTCTTGTTCTCTGCTTGATGTTGGATGCTAGCACCAGCGCCAGTGCGATGCCGACCACGAAACCTCCGACGTGGGCCGAATAAGCTATCGGACCGTTCGGGTCCCCAAGGGCCAATATCGCTTCGAGCCCGAACCAGCTCCCGACCGATATCCAGACCGGCACCCGCGGCAGGAAGATCGGTCCAATGAACATAGGGATCTCATCCCTTGGATACAATATGAGCATCGCTCCCATAAGTCCAGATATGGCGCCCGACGCACCGATTATGTAGGCGCCCGGACTTCCGGATATCACAATGGCCTCGACCAGAACCCCGATGATGCCCGCGACGACATATATTATGGCGAGCCTCCACTTGCCTATCCTTGATTCCAGCGGTGATCCTATCAGATAAAGGAACAGCATGTTGAACAATATGTCCAAGAAGTCCGTCCTATCATGAACGAACATCTGGGTGAAGACCGTATAGATGTTGGATCCGGACATGAGGTACATCGGCCGGAACGCGAGATCTGTCTGAACACCAGCAGAAAATATCTCCAGGAAATAGATTATCAGATTACCTATGACCAGTACCGGTACCAGGTCGAACTTTTTATAGAGGCCGATCGCCAATGTAAGAAAGATCACCAGGATCGCGATCAGGGAAAGAGGGTCCATGAGAGCACCTTTCTCCCGGTATAGGCTTACCAGATAAGACGATTTCTATCGAGGTGGCTTCAGAGATATTGAAGTGCGCTAGGTCCGGACCTGATCCCCGGCGACCTGCCGTGGGAGACCATCGGGCGGCGGATAGGGACATCCAGTATATGGGACCGGATCGACCATTCCAGGGGTCGATAAAATGGTAGATGTTCCATGGAAGATGTTCGCGATCGAAGATCTAAATGGAATGCCGATAGATGGAAAGAGTGAAGAACCTCACCATTCATGCGGCATTGGACATGAGGACCGAACCGGCGAGATGAAGGCCCTATGAGGTACGACCCAGACATCAGCATTATCGAGTGTCCGTACGTTTACCCTCCCAAAGAGGACACCTTTCTACTTCTTAAGAACATTGATGTGGGCCCAGGAGAGCCAGTGCTCGAGATGGGTTGCGGGACCGGACTTATAACTGTGTCATCTTGCGAAGGCCGGGGCGAGCGTGACCTCGGTCGACATCAATCCCTTGGCGATCGAGTGCACAAGGTCCAACCTGACCAGGAACGGATTGAGATCCAACTTGCTGGTCTCGGACCTCTTTTCCATGGTGGAGGGAAGGTTCGACCAGATCATCTTCAACCCTCCATATCTATCCGTCGAAGAGGAAGGGGCTCTGGAAAAGGCATGGTCGGGGGGAACAGATGGGGTCAGGGTCCTAGAGAGGTTCCTTGTTCAGGTAAGGGAGCACGTTTCGACCGGGTGGGAGGGTCCTCCTCCTCTTGTCGTCCGAGATGTCCACGACCTCCCTCAGCAGCGTATTGTCCTCATTCAGGAGAGAGAAGATCGCCAGCGAGCGATATTTTTTTGAAGAGCTTTGGGTCGAACGATTGAGCCTCTGTCAGCTCTGAGCGTTCCACTGCCCGTTCATGTCCTCCAGAGGATGGCCCAAATACCGGCCGTCATTCCCATTATCGACCCCACCAGGAACCCGCCGGCCATGACGACCAATGCCAGGATAGATATGACTAGAACGATCGCACCATAGACCACATGACCACCCGGTGAGGTCCTCAATCGGGTCCCCGCGAGGATCCGCGACGATCCCGAACATCACACCGGTTATGCCTATGGCCAATGCGGTCACGCCAGCCCCGAAGGAATATACTGTATATGCCGTCCCGGCGATGGCAACGATCACACCCTCCATCAATATCAGGGCTCCAGCGATCAACGAGAGCACATAGGGCCATCTGGGAAATGTCGCATGTTCCGAAGAATAACCAGTGGTCATGTTTTTCCCTCTCGACAAGGATGGTCATCGATCCACCTCGAACGGGTGGGCTCGATATCACGTCGAGGGGGCGGGGCATTTAAAAAATTTGACCGGCGTGCGGACGAAAGACCCAGGGTCCAACCGCTAAAGCGTGGGCCCTGGACAAATATCATCCGATGGAACGGCATCATTTTGCCAGTAGCTTTTCATCTCCTTGCGAAGTAGGTCGCTGGCCGCCTTCCCGTCAAGCTTCCCTCGCAGCTCCGTCATGACCGGTCCCATTAAGGGACCTATCGCGCCTGCCCCTTTTTCACGGACAAAAGCTTCTCGTTCCTTGACGATGCGAGATACCGTGGCCGATGCCTCATCGGTCGAGACCGATTGAAGACCAAGCTCCACTATCGCCTCTTCTGCGCTCTTGCCTTTGGAGACCAGACGGAAGATGTCCGGTAGAGCCTCCTTGGCGAACCTTCCATTCGAGAGCTGGGAGAAGACGTTCTTGATAGCTCCCTCTTCGAGCTTGGACAGGTCCGCACCTTCCCTCTCCAGCTCGGAGAATGTGCCTGTGAACGTTCCTGTCATTATCCTTATCATGTTCCCGTCCGAGACCATCGTCCTGACCATGTCCTCCAACAGGTCGTCATTACCTTCCCTCACCAACTGCCTGGCCTGTTGATCGTTCATTCCATATTCCTTTACGAACCTGGACACTTTTTCCTCTGGAAGCTCTGGCAGGTTCGCATCGATCCTGTCGAGCCTTTCCTTCTCGACGAATATGGGCGGTACGTCCGTTTCAGGATACATTCGGGCCGCCCCGGGCAGGGGTCGACTATATGTGCTGCTCCCGTCCGGCTGAGGGTCCCTGGTCTCCTCTGGAACACCTATGAGGGCCTCGTTCGCCCGGCCTATCGCCGCAATGATCGCCGCCCTTGCCTTTGCTCCATCGTCAGCGCAGATGACGAAGACTCCTCCGTCGGATAGTCCTAACAGATCTCTTGTACGCTCGACCTCTTCTTTTTCTATACCATACGCAGGAAGCTCGTCCGAGTGGAATATTCCTGCGACCCCGCATGTCCGAGCATATTGGGCCATCTCGGCCCCCAATCTCAACTTAGAGTCATGGCTCTTCATCAGGCCCGCGAACCCGACCAACCTGGCACCAAGGACCTTCCCTCCCTTCTTTATCGCTGAAGAGATGACCTTCGAGCCGCACGAGCTAAGGGCCTCGGTCAGGTCATGTATCTCTACTTCCGCTGGGCGAACCCCCCTCTCGCGCAAAATTTCCTTTATGATCAGGAGGGACCGTTGCCTTTCGATCTCCTTCTCGACAAAGAGAGGCAGCATCCTCAGGTCCTGAACACCTTTGATCTCGACCCTTGAGCCTCCGGGAATAGAGACATTGAGGTCTTCCCTTATCGTCCCTATCCCTCTTTTCACCCGTCTGGTCGCCCGCATGATGGAGCCAAGGCGGAGCGCCACCTCCTTGACCTCTTCCGGTGTTCGTATATCAGGCCCTGTGGCGACCTCTATCAACGGTATGCCAAGGCGATCGAGCCGATATGTGACCTCCCCGCCCTTGACCTCTACCTTTCTGGCAGCATCTTCCTCGAGACAGAACTGTCGGAACGGTTATCCTCCTTCCATTGATGTCCAGGTGTCCGTCGAGAGCGATCAGGGCGGTCCTCTGGAAACCGGACGTGTTCGAACCGTCGATGACCAGCTTCCTCATGTAATGAATCTCGTCCACTGGATGTGCGTTCAATAATGCTGCTACCGTGAGGACCACGTCCGTGGCCTCGGCGTTCGCATCATGAGGCGGTTCCTCGTCCGCTTCCACAAGGCAGCTCGTGCCATGAGGCGCTTGATATTTGAACCTCATCTTTCGCTCTGCCTGTGCCATCGCCGCCCTGTCTATCTCACCAAGCTCGCTCTGGGTCGGACGTAATGTCCTTTGGACCGAACATCCGATGTCCTCTATCAGTTCCGACCTGCAGTCGCAGAACAGCTTTTTCGTATCGAGCTGCTGGTGGATCTCAAGACCGATCATCACTTCCTCACTCATCAAGCTCCCTCCTTGCGGCGATCTCTCCCTTCAGGTCTGTGAGCATGAGCCTGCGGACCTCCTCCATATCATCTGTCCTTCCTAGCACCCACATCAGCTTGACGTAGGCCGTTTCGGGGAGCATGTCCTCACCGGGAATGATGCCTGCCGATCGAAGGTCCCTCCCAGTATCGTATACGTTCAGGTTGACCCTACCGCTAAGGCACTGAGATGTCATGACGACCTTCGTACCGCCCTTTACCGCATGAGATATCTCCTCAACTATGTCGGAGGACACATGGCCCAGGCCCGATCCCGCGATGACAACGCCGGCGCTCTCTTTCAGAACAGTACGGAACCTCGAGGGGCTCATTCCCGGATAGAAATAGAGCAGGGACACGTTCTCTTCCATTTGCGTATCTGCTGACACCTTTCCCTTGGACCGCCTTCGATGCACGGACAGCTCTTCGATCTTTCCGTCCGGATGGACCCTGGCCACCAGGTCTGAATTGATGCTCTTGAACGCATCCCTTCGGCTCGTGTGCATCTTCCGAACCTTTGTTCCCCGGTGTACCGCGGACACTGTGTCCGAGGACGTTTCGTGCATGAGGACAACGACCTCGCCAATATCGGAAGTGACGGCGAACCTAGCTCCAGACAGCAGGTTCGTATAGGCGTCGGATGATGGGCGGTCCGATGACCTTTGTGCGCCGACCAGTACAACAGGGACCGTAAGACCATCGAGCATGAACGAGAGGGCGGCCGATGTGTATCCCATCGTATCCGTCCCATGAGGCACGAGCACACCATCTGCGCCCGCATTGATGGCGTCCGCCACAGCGATGGCGAGCTGCTTCCAATTGGAGACCTTCATGTTCTCGCTGAATATCGAGAATAGGACGTCTGCTTTGACATTGCATATCTCCAACATCTCTGGAACTGCCGCGACCATATCTCCTGCGGAAAGAGCGGGATGCACCGCACCTGTCCGGTAGTCTATGTAACTTGCTATCGTTCCTCCGGTCCCTATCACTGCAAGTTCTTTCTTTCCCGGAGATCCAGCAAGAGGCCTTGGCACCTTCTCCCTCGGAGCGCCTTTCTTGAGCAGGACGACCTCAGTGCTCTCGGTCAGTCTGATCCCTATATTGTACCCGTTCTTCAGCTTGATCACGATAACGTCCGGCCTACTGAAAGCATGATGCGGCATCAATGTCCCGGTCCGCACCTGGCCATCCGTCTCGATCCTGAGGGTGTCCCCTTCCTCGGCCCCTATCCGCTCCAATAATGCATGAACATGAGATGAACCGTTCATTCCTGATCACCTTCGTGATGCCATCTATTACCTTAACTTTTCCGAGATATAGGTGCGACCGAGACCTGGGTAGGGTCGTCGGGTGGGAAGGGACCCGGTCCGAGGGAAAAATGTGACCATATCGAAATATATTGTCGATGTTCTTGGTATCCCCAAGAACGCGCAAACCCCCGATCGGCCCTAGCGCAGACCTTGACCGATATCGGGACGAGGCCGTCGGCATCGCCCGCCGCACGGGACCGTCCGGGCGCTGCCCATGGAACGCGGACCTTGGCCAAGGATCGGACCAGGGTGTCCAGGACAGCAATGGAAAGCATAAGGTGAGGCTTTTTGCATGACCGGTGAACTCCCCCGCCCCTGCGGACAGGGCCCCCTGCTTCATCCAGGGGGCTTGCCGTTCCTTCGCTGGGGTTGGCAGAGGTCGCCACATGGCCTGAGATACGAACGCTCGCTTCGTTGGATGGTCGAATACATCTTCTCAGCTGTGAAACGTACGCTTGGCGGCGAGGTGAGGTCGCGGCGACGCGACCTCATGTTCTCGGAGGTCGAGGGCAAGTTCTGGACCCGGAGCTCGATGAGGCGCGAGGGATTGTTCAACAAGCTTCCAATTCGTAAAAGTTAAGATGATGTTCGCCCTTGTTCGATCGTGCACAAGATCTCCGATATTAGCATCGAAAAGGACGTTCTGGCAGAGAACCGGAGGCTGGCAGAGGAGAACCATCAGGAACTTCGGTCCCATGGGATCAGGTCCGTCGATGTGATGGGTTCGATAGGGTCTGGAAAGACGCTACTGATCCAAAGAATGGCAGTGGAGATGAAGAAGAAGGGGATCAGGGCCGCCGTTCTGGCCGGGGATGTTACCGGGCAGGATGATTTTGACAGGTTCCAGGCCGCTGGGGTTCCAGCGATCAACGTCAATACAGGAAAGGAATGTCATTTGGACGCGCATCTCGTCCATAATGCCATCGACTCTCTTGATCTGGGCTCATTAGATTTTCTTTTCATCGAGAACGTTGGAAATCTGGTCTGTCCAGCGGATTTTCCTTTGGGGACCGATACGAGGATGGTCGTCATCTCGGTGACGGAGGGCGATGATATGATCAGGAAACAACCAATGATCTTCGTTCATTCCGACATCGCGGTCCTTAACAAAATAGACCTTCTGCCCTATGTTGACATTAACGTGGACCTTCTCGTTAGGGACTATGGCAGGGTCAAGAAGGGAGCTAGATTGTTCCGTTCAAGTGCAAAGACCGGGGAAGGGATTTCAGACCTGTTCAATGCGCTCAATGTTCATATCTGAAAGCTGGGTCTGTTCCCTGCCATATCGGAATGATTATTAACCCATGCCGGATTCTCATTCCCGGTGCTCAGAATGAAGGTCCTTGTGGTCGGCGGGGGAGGAAGGGAACATGCCATCGCCACCGCCCTTTCAGGCAGCGGTGCGGTGGTCTATGCGGCGATGAGGAACAGGAACCCTGGCATCATCAGGCTGTCCAAGGATATCAAGATCGTAAAGGAGACGGATGTCGATGAGGTCTCTGCCTTTGCAAAGGTCAAAGGGGTTGAATTGGCGGTCATCGGGCCAGAGGCCCCTCTTGAGGTGGGCCTGGCCGACCGTTTGCTCGATCTAGGGATCGGATGCGTCGGGCCGTCAAAGGCCGCGGCGAGATTAGAAACGTCCAAGCGCTTCACCAGGGAACTGATGAGCAGACATCACATACCAGGGAACCTTGGGTTCGCAACTTTCGATCATTTTGAGGATGCTAAAGATTACGTTATGAGCTCGGACCGAGAGCTGGCCATAAAACCGGTCGGTCTTACGGGGGGCAAGGGAGTAAAGGTCCAGGGCGAACATCTCCGTACAAAGGACGATGTGATCCAATATCTTGAAGAGATCTTCGAAAAGGGGATCGGCGGAGGGTCGGTCGTTCTTGAGGAGCGGGCGGAAGGGGAGGAGTTCACCCTACAGGCGTTCTGTGATGGCTCGCACGTGGTTCCCATGCCTTTGGTCCAGGACCATAAGAGGGCCTTCGAAGGGGACGAGGGCCCGAACACGGGTGGAATGGGTTCGTATTCGATGCAAGACCATCTCATGCCCTTCGTTACAGAAAAGGAGAGGGGGACCGCGCTCGATATTATGAAAAAGGTCGTCGAGGCAATGGACCGGGAAGGATGCCCATATGTCGGTGTCCTCTATGGTCAGTTCATGCTGACGAGGGACGGCCCAAAGGTGATCGAGTTCAATGCTCGTTTCGGGGACCCGGAGGCGATGAACGTCCTGTCGCTCATATCGACACCTTTCTCAGAGGTCTGCAGCAATATCGTTGATGGGCATCTTACGAAGGGCGTTGATTTCGCGAACAAGGCGACCGTTTGCAAATACGTGGTACCTAAAGGATATGGGATGGAGCCCAGTGCCGGAAAGGAGGTCCGGGCGGACGAAGGTGCCATCAAGAAGGAAGGCGCCAGGCTTTACTATGCCATGGTGGAGGAAAAGGACGGCAAGATAATGACCGGAACTTCACGGGCGCTCGCGGTCGTCGGCATCGATGATACGCTAGAGGGAGCGGAGAGCTCGTGCGAGAGGGCGCTCAAGTTCGTCACGGGCGAGGCGATATACGTTCGACATGACATAGGAAGGTCAGAGGTCGTGGAACGCAGGGTCGAGCATATGGCGAGGATACGTCGTCATGGGTGAACCCCTCTGCCCCGAAGGGTAGGACCTCCTGGTCCATCTCCCAGATCCCGGGGGCCTTCCGCTCGCACCAAAGCTAAATATCATCCGACCCTTTTTCCGCTCATGAAGAACCTCGAGGACATCGCGGGCCGGATCGAATCCAGATTAGAAGAGAAGGACACGGTCCGTGAGGTCGCGTTCAAATCATCCAGGGCGATCAATCGCATATCGGGATCGATCGTTCATGCGATACATAAACATGAAGAGGTCGGACCTATGATGCACGAGGCCCTAGATGAGGCACATCGCCTCAGAAGTCTCCTCGAGGATTATCCTGATATTTGGGAGTCTGGAATGGTCGAAGACGCCCTTCAGGAGCTGGCTGAAGCTGCGATCCTTCGTTCCTTGGTGATGGGTGAGAACTTTCCCGACCCCGATGAGATAGGGATCCCCGGTTCCGCGTACATTCTTGGTCTTGCCGATGCCATCGGTGAGCTCAGGCGATTCGCACTGGAAAAGCTCAGGGAGGGAAAGATAGAAGAAGCGAGCGTGTTCCTTGAGACCATGGAGGAAATGTTCCTCGTCATCATGCGGTTCGATTTTCCAGACGCCTTGATTCCAGATCAGAAGGAAACAGGACGTGGCCCGTTCCCTGCTCGAGAAGACAAGGGGGGATATAGCGGTCGCTATGTACTCGGCCCGTTTACAAGATAAGATGGAAGAGCTATCCAGAAAACTATGATGGAAAGATGATCAGAACACGTTCCTGATCGTCTCTTCTAGCTCATCCCTCGATACCAGCCCAACGTTCGTCTCTGCCACCTCTCCGTCCTTAAAGAAAAGGATCGTCGGGATGGCCAGCACTTTGTACCTTGTGACCAGCTTCTGGTTCTTGTCGCAATTGACCTTGCCGAACATCACTTTGCCGCTGTAGTCCTTCGCTAGTTTCTCGAACACGGGACCCATCGCACGGCAGGGACCGCACCAATCGGCCCAAAAGTCCACCACGATCTTTGGATTCTCCTTTATTATCGTATCGAACGTGCTCTCGGTGATCTCGATAAGGTTATCCGCCATTTGCATGGTTCGATCTATCAATCCACGGGTATATACTCCTTATGAGAGCGCCACGTCCTTTGGATCGAAGGCATTTTCTTTCATCTCAGCTTTCGCCAGAGGACCTCCCGCTCGCAATAGTTAAAATGAACATCTAGAACATGAGCGTCGAGACCAATAAAAATAGGATAAAAGGTTGGTAAGAGGTTTACCGTCTTCTTTTCTTTCTTCCCCGGTTCATCCAGGTAAGAACGACCACGACCACCAATATCACGAGGATTATGGTCAGCAGCAGGCTCAAGAGACCAAGTCCCGAGTCCCCCACATAGAAGTTGCTGCTGCTCGTGTAACCCCCATTGGCCATCTGGACGAACTTATCGTTGGGATCGAGCTTGACGACGAGCGTATGTTCGCCATTGCTTATGTTGGGGTTCGTCCAATTGTAGGTCACCACCTCTTCCCCGTTCGCCGGAGCTGTGAAGGTCGTTGAGTTCACAAGGTTACCATCGACCCAAAATTGGATCGGCACATCGTAGGCAACGACGTTCGCGGTGTTCTTTATAGTGGCCGTTAGCACGATCGGGTTTATCACATGGATGGTGTACTCAGCAGATCCGTTCGAATAGCCGGACGAAGTGCTTGCCGTTACATTGACCCATAGAGAGATGTCCTGAGCGGTCGTGGGTGCCACTACGCTGACAGAGAACGTCCCGTTCGATGTCTGGCCGGTCGATGGCGTTACCGATGCGTTGTTGCTCACGACCGCGGTATAGGTATAGGTTACGCCTTTGCCGGCCCCTGACGACACCGACACATTGAAGATCCCGGTCTGTCCAAGGCCCAGATATTGGTTGTCCCCGTTCAAGCTCACCACGTACGAAGGCGGGGAACTGGCAGATACCAACGCTGCCGTTGATGATATCAACAGCAGTGAAAGCACGACCAGCGCGATCGAGCGCTTTCTTCGGCGTCCGAACACCCCCCTGTTCATGGTTAGGTAGATGAGTAATACGACCATCAGGACCACCAAAGCGGCCGTGATGTACGTACCTACCGATATTTGCGGTGCTGTCATCGATATACCGCCTCCACTAACGCTCAGTCCTCCGCTCGGAACTTGAAGATCTATCTTCTGAAGAGCTATGCTGGCCTGAGCCGAGGCGTTGGCAGATGTCGCGTTTAGGGACACCGAGACGTTCGTGTTCGGTGTTTGCGTGCTGTTCTTTGTCAGCAGCGCGTCCACCGTTTGAGAGCTCTCTGCCCCGACCGTAACGTTCTGGTAGGTGTTGCCATCACTGAACACGATGTTCCAGCCTGCCGCCGCCAGCTCTTTTGCGTTCGTTATCGTCACATTGTATGTGTCCTCTATGTTGCCGGTGTTCTGCACCGCTATCGGATAAACATACGATGTGGCGTTGGTAAGTTCCGCTGAGCTGAGGGTCATCGAGACCGAATATTTCGGCACTATCCCCAAGTTCAGGGAGACCGTGCCGCTCGCTGCAGTGCCATTGGTCGAGGTGGCCACGATGACGATCGGCGAGTGCGAGACCTCTGCGTTGGTCGGTGTCTTGATCGTCACTTGGACCGTCCTCGAATTGTTGTAGCCCCATGGTATCGATATCGTGCTCTGGGAGAAGCTGATCCCCCATGATGAGGTTGAGGACAGGGCATAAGTGTCGTTCACATTTCCGGTGTTCGTGATGGTAACATCGTATGTTACCGATGCCCCGGCGTTCACGGTCTGCTGCTCCGACGCGTCCCAGGTCAGGGAGACCTTTCCGATTAACCTGTCTCTGAACGATGATGTTCTGCGTCATCGATGCGTTCACATCCACATCTGTCGAGGTGGAATATGTCACAGGCACTCCCTTCTCATCGACATATCCGATCGCGGTCACCTTGTACACACCGATCGGAAGGACGATGGAGTAGGCCCCATTGGACCCGGTCTGCACCGTTGCGGACGCCGAGTCCGAGAAGGTGACATTTGCCACTAGCGGAACGCTCGTCCCTCCATTGCTATAGGTGACCGTTCCTGTTATGGTGTTCCCTGGGGCTAGAGCGAAGTTCATGCTGTTGCTCGCATGTGGTGTGACATCGGATCACACCCAAGTATACATCGCTCCCAGATACGGCATACACGCTATAGTTACCGGGTGCCAGCTGGAAAGAGTAGGACGACGCCGAACTGCTGCCATTGAAGTTCATCGATGTCTCATCCAACGGGACGAAGGTCCAATCGACCGTCGATGAAGCTCCAGTTATCGACCCGCTCACCGTGACATTGTCGAGCGATTGCTGCGTCAGTATGTTCACGCCCAGGTTGTTCTGTGCCAACGCGATGTGCTGACTCCCGCTGTACAGGACATACCTCATCGATCCGTTGATCGAGGTCTCGGTGTGATAGTTGACGTTCACCGTGTACGTTGAGTTGTTCGGCAGATATGTCACGAACGCCCCCAGGTTAACTGGGACGGTCACCGTCGCACCGCTCGCAGAGGTGATGTTAACATCGGTCGCTGCGTTCAGATGTCCCGCCGGACCCGACAATGTTCCGTTCACCAGGCTAGCCCTTTGTAACGATATGCTGAGCGATGTTCCGGAGGTCACGCTGACATTCGTTATGTTAACGTCAGTAGGCAGAACCTTTCGAGACAAGGGTATACACGTTATATGACCCTGGTTCGAGATATACCGGGAACCCGGTCGCCGCATCGATTATCTTGTTCTCAGGACCGGAGAATGTGATCGTTCCTGCCGCTCCATCTAGAGCGACCGTACCGTTCACCAGCACCCTTTCGGTCACATTGATGCTTAGGGGTGCAGGGTCCTCTCCCACCTGGACGATGAGCGATTCGTTGCTCTGGTACATGCTCATGTTCGAACCTGCCACTACATCTTGGTCCACCACGACATAGTAGCTTCCTGGAGGGAGCGATAGGGAGAACGCTCCGTTCGTCCCTGTGCTCGTGGTTAGGTTTCCGCCTTGGCTCCCGGCATTTACGAACTTGACGGTCACACCAGAGAGGCCTGAACCTCCGTTGGTTACCGTTCCGCTGACCGTCCTGTTGAGCGGGACCAGGTTGAAGTTGGCCGTCTGAGGTGAGGTCAACGGGTTAATGGTGCTACCTTCGGTGTCGAAACCATCCTTCATCACTGAAATGCTGTATCCTCCACCAGTAGGCAGGCTGATCTGATACGAGCCTGACGTTCCGCTGACGACCGTCACCGACTGGGCGGGATTGTTGATGTCCGTCACCGTTATCAAAGCGTTCGGCACATACTCTGTGGAATACGTTATCGTTCCCGACAGGGTCTGAGCATCGTTCAATGGGATGTTGAACGTTCCGTTCGAGCTCAAGGACTCGTTGCTCCAGAACGCTCTGTCGCTCCCTTCCGCATAGATGAAGTATGTTCCTGCCGGAAGTTCGATACGGTAATAGCCTGTGGAGTTGGCCGTCGATCTTAGCCTTGCTCCATTGGAGCCAACGATCACGATGCTGGCACCCCCGACCGCCGAACCATTGTTCGTTACTGTACCTGACGTAACCACCGCCGGGTAACCAGTAAGGTCGAGGGTCTCCAAAGCTGAGGTCGCTGTGAGGTTGGCGAAGACGACATAATTGGCGTTGCCGTTCGTGATGATGCTATATGCGGTATAGTTCCCCTGGGGCAGGACGGTCGAATAACCACCGCTCGAGTTGGTGGTGGCGAACACCTCATCCGTACCGGATTGGAACCCTATCGTCACGTTGGATTGTGGCGATCCGCTCACATCCAACGTTCCGCTCACTTGGCTTGCCGAGTAGATCGTCAGGTCCGAGGTGAAGGTCTTCCCTGCCGTCACATTGACGCTCTGTGCCATGGCAGTAAGGTTCTGATCCGTCGGAGTTATGGTATACCGCCCAGCCAACAGTTTGCTGAACGAATAACCTCCCGTCGAGCTCGTTGTTGTGGTCTGGTTCGTTCCAGAGGTTTGGTCGGTCAGCGTCAGGGATACACCGCTCGCATCACCACCCGAGGACAAAGTGACCACACCGGATATGGTGGCCGGTGCCACTGCGACGTTCCTTTGGACGGTGGTATCTGGGGTCAGTGTCACTGTTTGATTGCTGACAACATGCCCCTCATATGTCACCGTCAGGGTCGCTATCGATCCGGAAGGGCCCACTAGGCTGTAGCTACCATCGGAACCTGTCGTAACGTTTTCTGAGAAGCCAGTGGTCGTGTTCGACAAACTGACATTGGCACCTTGAATGTATTCGTCGTTGCTCTCGTACCTACCGTTGCCATTCTCATCCCAGAAAACATTTCCTTCGACGGTCGTCACTGGTAGTGAGATGTTCCCATCGAAGGTGTAGTTGTTCGTTTCCCTCATCGCCTGGGCGTAGCTGATGGTATAATTCTCTGCGGCCAGCTTCGTCGACGCGATCTGCGAGGGCGTGTTCAAGGTCCCAGTAGAATAGACCACGCTGACGTTCCCGAAAGGAGCGATGACAGAGTAGTATCCGGTGGCGTTCGTCTGGACGACATCATGGGGTATGCCATACTGATCAAGGACGGTCACATAGACACCTGCTAACGGTGATCCGTCCGGAGATGTCGCCCTTCCCTGTATTATCGCTCCATCGTAATACTGAAGGAACACCACCCCGTTCTCCAAGGTATCCGCCGAATCGTCGATCGTGCCGTTCAACTTCCCAGCGTTGATCTGGGCCTGAAGTTCCAGCGCCTCATCATAGCTGATGGCGGTCCATGCGTCCGTATGGTTCGCGACCTCTGTGGCGTTGTACGGGTTATAGTACGCCGTCTTATAGACCATGACAAAGTGCTGCAGCATGTAGCCCTGGTATGATCCAGCGTAGTTCGCCAGACTTCCTGCCAAACCTGGCAGGCCCTGCTCTGTCGCACCGACATCGCTAGGGGATAGCCCCATGAACGCACGATAGAGCATAGTGTTGTAGAACGCGTCCGTGTAGACTATCTGATAACCAACTATCGTTTCCGATGATGTCACGTTGTTGAGGGCGATGTAGTTACCATCGTTGTCGACAGCGTAGATCGTGTAGAAGTTGGTCGGATTGTTGTTAGAATCGACCGGCGTGCTACCCAACAATGCCGGAGCATAGAATATGTCGCTGTCGGAGGCCGACAACGGGAACAGACGACTGTCTATTGCAAAGTATCCGATGTTGTAACCTGACTCCTGTCTCAGGTCATGATACAGGTTGACCAAGTTATCCTCACCGATCGAGCTCAACAACACCCTCTCGGCGGCGTACTTTGCGTTCTGTGGGTCCATATTCGGAGCGTACTGCCCATAGATGTCGGGATTGTTCTCGACCAATGTTACATCTTTGTTCGGGTTAGCGAGAATGTCCTTTAGCTGGTCCACCTGTGCCTGGGTCATATTGTTGTTCAGGAACAGTGCCTCGTTCGCGTCGGTGACACCGGTCGCGTCCAGTAACCTTGCTACAAGAAGAGATATCGCGGCCGTCTCGTTCTGGGCGAGCATGAAGCTTGCGGCTATCTGATATCCGTTCTGGAAGTCATCCGCTACGGTCGGATGCAATCCTTCTTGTTCGGCCGAGAAACCATAGTCCCACCATGATAGGTATGCGGGTTTCTCGTTCTCGCTCATGTTCGCATCCCGCTCAGCGAACCATTTCCATGCCGCCTCATAGTAATCGGACGGCACCGGTATCTCATAGGATCCTGTGAGATACCAAAGTGTGTTGTTGTTCACATTGAAATAGCTCGAGCTCGGGTGAAGCAGATCAGGCAATGCATAATAGATCTGGTTATCGTATGTCTTCGCATCGTTCGAGGGGATCGCCGCATCTAACGCCCCGATGGTGTTCGGTAGTATGACCAGGAAGGCAAGGAACAGTACCGCTGCTACATAACGCAGCTTAAAGGTGCGCCTGAGAACCGCTCTCTTGTTCGTCCAGAACCCTGACATGAGCTTTGGGACATCTTCGAAATGGACCATCCCTATGATCAAGGAAAGGATCCAACCAGCCGCTATTGCGAACACAGGTGCGGCATCGAACAAGAACCTTACCGCCGACGCTCCCATGTATGCCGTGACCAGCATCCAGACCACTACGAAGAGGTAGAACGGGTTGTCGTTCTTCGGTATCTTGACCGCGGCCCATACTAGACCCGCTATCGCAAGGAAGAACGTGACCGGCCCGAACGCATAGGCTATCGCAGAGAACGTTGGTGCTTGTGCCTCAGCGATCGTAGAGTAAAGTGAGTTCTTGACAAAGTATCCCTGACCGGATATGATGGCCTGGAATATGGAGTTGTCAAATATGCTCAACGCGATCAGACCTAGCGCGGTCAAAATTCCGACCGTCGGTATGACCAAGGTCCAAGGATAGTCCCTGGTGACGACGAATATTCCTGCGAAAACCATCGCCCCTGCGAACAGATAGAACGGTACGTTGTACCACTCTTCCCAATAGCTAAGTTGCCAGTACAATGGGGCCATCACGGCGAACGCTATGAGCAATAGCGCTCCCACGGACATCGAGATCCCAAGAGAATCAATGCCCCTGAACCTGTTGATGAGTATCTGGACAAGCAGATATACGAGGATGATGACCATCACATAAGGATATCCGGTCCAGCTCATTCCGACCATTGCTAGGCAAAATCCACCCAGCATGGCATATATCAATGACTTCTGATTCTGGGAAAGGAACGACCTCAAGCCGCTCCTTATTTCTCCAGGTTTCTTCCATGATGCCACCCAATTCTTACCTTTGATGTTCTTGAGCGACATCATCAGGAAGTACAACGTGAAAACCGTGAAGAACAGGATGAACACATCGTACTCACCAGAACCCAGAACGGTCCTACTGATATAACCTGACATTATCGAGAGCAGGAACGCTGCTATCAATGCAGCACGATTCCCGAAAGCCTGTCTAGCGATCAGGTATGTCGGGATCATCACCATGATGCCCCAGAAGACGGTTGAGAATATCTCAACGAACCCTGTGGATGTCGTCAGGCTGATGGCACCTCCGGTGATAGCCGTTATGAACATGCTCGTAATGGCCACCGACCAATCGTACAACGGTGCCCTCTCGTTCCTAACCCCAAGAGGATAGTTCAGGTTAGGATCGTTCACTAGATGTGAGCCTGTGGCCTCGATATAGTTGATAACATGCATGTGATAGTATGGGTCCGAGCCACCCGAGGGCGAGAAATTGCTGTTCACTGTCGTCGAATACGCAAAGAAGCTCCATACGAACAGGGCCACCATGAATATCGCGATAAGTATGACCAGTGTGCTCCAGTTCTCGCCAAACCACGACTGTTTGAAGCGGGATCTGAATGAGCCCTTTGTCGGCTTCTTCTCGCTCGGGGAAGGAGTATCTTGCCTTCCCTCTTTTTTTGCCATTTCAGAATCACCTGAGAGAATCGTCCTCTGATTACTGGTCCAGTATAAATGGCTTGTCCTAATGGTGCATATAATCGAAAGCCTGCGGACCGCCGCTCCTTTGCTGGCCATGCTATCTGTTCCGGCTGAACGGCCTCGTACAAGGCTCTCATTTTCAAAAGGGTAGACGGCAACCGTATTGTGACGCCCTTCATCCCTTTCAAGGACCCTATTTTTCGCCTCGGTACTATTCCTACCCCTGCTCCCAAAGGTATCATCAAAATGGACAGGTCGGACCTTCCTGCGTTCCAAGCCCGTCGGTCGATAGCGCGGTTAATGCTGCTTCTACCCCACGATGCTAGAGATCTCCTCACAGATCCTCGATGCCGCCTCTCTAGGTCTTGGATCCTCGTATATCGATCGTCCAACGATCACAAAGTCCGCCCCCATGGATATCGCCGATGATGCCGACCCTCCTTGGGCCCCCACGCCTGGTGAAAGTATCGACAGGCCTCCGACGATGGACCTTATCTTCCTGATGCGGTCCGGTCTGGTCGCTGGAGCGATGACACCGGCGGCCCCTGACTCCACCGCGATCATGGCAAATTCCTCAGCGAGAAGGGCCGTGAACTCTTGACCCCCCGGGTGGCTCATCTCCGTAACAACGTAGATGTCTTTATCGCCGGCCTCTTTGACCGCGGCGCTTACCGAATCTCTTCCGGTGAACGCGTGGACTATCACCCCGGTGGCACCTAGCTTTATCGCTTCCCTTACGATCAATCTATTGGTGTTCGGTATGTCGGCGACCTTGAAATCGCAGACGACCGGTGCAAGTTTCGACAATCTAGTAACGATGTCCGGGGAGGTCGATAGAACAAGCGGCCAATTGACCTTGATGGCATCGACCAGATCCTTTACCTGCTCCGCTATCTGGATAGCCTTATTTTCGTCGGTCTCGTCCAGTGCCAGGATAAGTCTTGACCTCGCCCTCATACGATACTTCCGGACCACTATGGATCGGCGTTCTCATATTTGAACGCGCCATCACAGGGTCAGAGCATCACTTCGTCCTGGACAACATGAGCCTCGCCATACTTACGATCCACTGGTCCGATATTCGATGGTTGGACGAGCTGGATAGCATGATCAGACCCATGACGTTCCTTTCAAGAAATATCAAAGCCTTAAGGTCTTGTGTAGGATGGCCTTTCACCTCTACCATGACGGCTATATCGCCGATATCCAATTTTGACAGGTACAGAGGACCCAACTTTCTTACGGTCGTCACGAACATCTTCGATGCCTGGACATGGTCCTTGTAAACGATCGTCTCAAAAGAGATGAGCGCCTTCCTCGAGCCATCCTCATCGAGCGCGAACCGCTTGATGTGATAGTCCGTTTGCCCGAACTTAGGCTGGTTCAGGACATTGACCTTCTGTTCCATCCATCTACTTGGGAGGTCCCCGTTCCTGATGGACATGTCCTTTGCGGGGGTATGGATGGCCCTTTCCGCTTCTTTGACCACAGGCATGTCCCTCCCGGGGGTCTCGTACGCTCCGGTTTCTCCATCCTTTCCTAACAACCCACTTCCTCCGCTAATAATTATTTTAGCTCATTGTATTTAACGGTTTCAATAAAGCGCTATGTCCGTGATCGGACACTTCAAGCCCGGCGAGGGTGGTTCTAGGAAGTTTTAATATACACGGTCACGTGCGAACCTAAGATGGTCACTAGATCGATGGGCGCCGGGTCCCGATACAAGGGTAAGCTACCGAAGGGATGCATATATTGCAAAAGGGGCTCCAAGATGGTCCTTTTGGTAACGGGTCGGTGCGGTTCAGGTTGCTTCTATTGCCCACTATCATTGGAAAAGAAGACAAAAGATGTTATTTTCGCGAACGAGCTGAGGGTCAAAAAGAGAAGAGGACGTTCTGGCCGAAGCAAGGATGATAGACGCTGAGGGGACCGGGATCGACCGGAGGAGACCCTCTAGCGGTGATCGACAGGACGATCGAATATGTTCATCTTCTTAAAAAGGAGTTCGGACCGGGTCATCACATCCATCTCTATACCGCCTCTCTGGACATAGAAGCGTTCAAAAGGCTGGAGCAGGCGGGTCTCGATGAACTGCGGGTACATCCCTCGATCGACCTCTGGGATAGGATGGATGGGACCGAACTAGGGGGCTTTGTCAGTTCAACCAAGATGGACATAGGCCTCGAGATACCCGCGATACCTGGTACGGGGAAGCAACTGAGGGCACTGATAGAATATGCCGACCGGGTCGGTATGGACTTTGTCAATATGAACGAGCTCGAGTTCTCAGAGGGGAACTGGCAACAATTGAAGACCAGGGACCTCGATATTAAGGACGATGTGTCAAGCGCCGTCCTGGGCAGTGAGGATGTCGCTATGGGAATGCTCAGGCTCGATGTGACCATACCGTTGCATTACTGCTCATCGGCGTTCAAGGACAATGTTCAGCTTCGCAAAAGGATATCGCGCAGGGCAAATAATCTAGCGCTGCCTTCTGATGTCATCACCAAGGACGGCACCCTGTTGAAAGGGGTGATAGACGGACCTGCAGAGGAGATAATGACGCTTCTGAGGAGCGCCTATGAGGTGCCGGAAGAGCTCATGCACTTTGACGAAATAAAAAAAAGATTGGAAGTGGCACCGTGGGTGCTCAAGGAAATCGCCCCAGATCTCCAATACGATGCCTACATCGTTGAAGAATATCCTACCGCCGACCGCTTAGAGGTAGAGCGGGAGCCCCTAAGGACTAAGCGACGCTGATGCTCTGTACGTTGTGATGCCGGTTCACTATATCCCGGGCGATCTTCAGGTTCCTTCCGTTCTTACCTATTGCCCTGCCTTTGACCTTAGGGTCGACCGTCACGGTCGCATGCACAACGTTTCCTCGGTTCTCGATCACGACGTTCTGTACATTATAGTTGTAGAAAACGTTCCGAATGAACTTTTCTGGCTCGTCCGAGTACTCGATGACCTGTATGTTCTTGCCGGTCGAGTTCTTGAGGCGGATCACGTTCTCCCCGCCTTTGCCCACTGCCCTGTTGGCCTGACCGGGCTCCACAACAAAGACCAACTTGTCCTCGGTCTCCATGCAATCCTTGACCCTGGTCTTCGTTACCTGTTCGAACAGGTTGATGTATCTCAGGGTATCCTCTGTGAATGTGATTTCCGTCGGCATACCATCACAACGAAAGGATGTTAGAGGTGCCCTTATCGATCACCGCTAGGGCGGATACCGAGAAAGGCTTACCACAAAGAGCTCCTAGCTCCATGTTCGTTCCCTCGTACTTGACCACCTTAACCGTGAGGTCGCCAGATTTGAGGATTTCGCTCGGGCAGTTGTCCGCGACGATGACCATCTTGGCCTGGCCGCTCGAAACTGCCTTCTCTGCTTGCTGCACGCCATAGACCACCTTACCTGTGGTCGCGGCGGCCTTAATCGCTCTTCCTAGATCTATCATTGTTTTGCCCCCTTAGGCTTGGGCGTGTACACCAGATTCACAGCACCTGTGCCCAGTGTAACGGGCTGCCCTACTATGATGTTCTCAGCTACCCCGTCGAGATGGTCCGTCTCACCCGTCAGTGCGGCATGTAAGAGATGGGTAGCTGTTATCTCGAATGCCGCTCTGGCCAATACGCTGGACTTTCTTCCAGATATACCATGCCTGCCGATCGCCTTTACATCTCCGTCGTTGGTCATCAGGTCGGCAACGAGCATGATGTGCCTGATATCCACGGTCAGACCCTGCTCCTCAAGCGTTTTTGAGGCCTCATTGATTATAGAGTTCCTGGCCGCCTCGACCCCCAACACCTCATAGATCTCTTGGATGGCATTGGTCGTCGTTCTTGTCCTATCCACGTTATCGACCTCGAGGACCTTCTCAAGGTTCGAACCTTCGGTATAGATGACGTACTCATCACCTTGCTTCCTCAGGATGGCACGCCGTATATTGTCTATCCCCTGGATCTTGGAGTTCTTTGTCGTCTCGACGATGCCTTGCAGTTTCTTGAACGAAGGTTCATCGGACGTGATTATCAGATGATTATTATCCAGTACGACCAGACCACGGAGGCCCCTTAGCTTGTTGAGCTTTTCATGGATCTCGTCAAGCGCGATGCCCTTTTGCTCCATCTTTCGCTCATCGGGATGGACGACGACCCTCATGTTGGTGATGTCCGTCTCGATGTCCGCGATGTCCAGCAAAGTGGTCATCTCGATACGGGAGGCCACGCGCCTCACCGCTTCGACATCCCCTCTGATCTTCGGGACGATGTGTATCTCCATCATTGGGGTCGATGGCACTCTTCTAGCATCGACGATCTCGATCAGCCTGGGTAGACCCAACGTAACGTTCGATCTCGGCCACTCCGGCGTAGTGGAAGGTACGCATCGTCATCTGAGTACCTGGCTCACCAATGCTTTGGGCTGCAAGAATACCGGCGGACTCGTTGGCGTCCATCAGATGCTCGTTAAATTTCTGGGCCGTCTTCTGGACGATGTGTCTGATGGTATCATCGGGCATGTCGACGCCCTCGATCCTTTCAGCGATCGCCGAGATGACCTTTAGGGGAAGGTCGATCTTCATCTCCTTCGCCATTGCGCCCATTTTTTTCTCCATCCCGGTCAGGGGGCGTCCTTTGTCCGGAACGTAAGGGGCCCTGACCCCTTCTTCCGCCCCTGCTGACGGCTCCTCGACCTTTGCGGCTTTCTTAGGGACCTCTTTTGGTCTTTTCCCTACCTTTTTTTGTAGGTCCGCCACCTCATCATCCTTGAGGCCCAGGGCGGTAAGGTCAGCATTGCTTGCTGAAGAGATCTCTCCCATGGTGCTATACTTGCTGAGCACCTTGCCGATCACCTCGTCCGCCACTCCTCGCTTTCTAAGGGCGTTCATGGTGTCCTTTCGGGCCATCAGTCCTCACCTCCGGCCTCGAACTCGGGTTCCTCAAGCTCTTCTTCCTCAGAGGTCTCCATAAGGTCCTTCTCTATCGTTGCATAACCGGCCAATCTCTTCTCTTCGATCTTGGCCAATAGATCTGCCTCATCTCCGAGGACCTCGCTGAGGAGGTCATCGACGTCGATAGCGTCACCCTGGATGCTCCTTGACGGATCGATACCATCCTCACCGTACTTGAACTGGACGATCATGTCCGCGGTGTTCCTTACCGTCCCGTCCTGCTTGAGCTTTAGGTCCTCCAGGGCATTGATCAGACGGCGCTGCATGTAACCGGACCTTGATGTCCTGACCGCAGTATCGACAAGCCCTTCCCTACCTCCCATGGAGTGGAAGAAGAACTCGGTCGGGTTCAGGCCGCTCTTATAAGAGTTCTTCACGAAGCCTCGGGCCTCTGCTCCCAGGTCGCCCTTTCTAAAGTGTGGCAATGTTCGGTTCCAATATCCTCTCGAAAGCCGCTCACCTCTAACGGCCTGTTGCCCAATGCAACCAGCCATCTGGGATAGGTTCAACATCGATCCCCTGGCCCCGGACCTTGCCATGATGACTGCCGAGTTCTCGAGCCCAAGGTGTCGTCCAGCTATCTGCCCGGCCTCGTCCCTAGCGCGACCAAGGACCTTCATGACCTCCACTTCCAAGGTCTCTTCCAGGGAACGACCCGGTAATTGTTCCAGGATACCTTCCCTGTATGCTGAGACAAGGTCCCCGACCTTGTGAATGGCCTCGGTGAGCACATCATCGATCTGCTTCCTTGCCTCATCGGGGATGTCCTCATCATCTATACCGGTCGTGAAGCCCTTAACCATGATTGCCCCGATCGCCAGTTTGGTGACGGCGTCCAAGAAGTCCTTGGAAGCGGTCGGCCCGTAATCACGCGTTATCTTGTCCAGGATCTTGCCCTTGAAGGATCCTATGGCCTTCTCATCGATCGTACCGTTCAAAAGGATCCCGTTCCGGATCTTGACATAGGCGTCCAGATCACATTTCTCCTTTTGACATACGTTACAGTTCCTGCAGATGGACGCTTTGAACGTGATCCTGAAATCTTCCGGAAGGATCAAAGAGAACAACTGTTGGCCGGTCCAGACCTCCTTGCCGTTCACCTCTGTTGGAAGTGGCAACGGCTTATGGCGGAGCTTGGATAGCATGAACATGGTGTCCTGCTTGTCGAACTCGGGGTTCTGGTGTGTCAGAAGGAACGTTCCCGTGATGTGGTCATGGATCGCACCGATGACCGGCCCTCCGAACCTGGGGGACAATATGTGCTCCTGGACCCTCATTAGGATCATCGCTTCGGCACGTGCCTCGTCGCTCTGTAGAAACGTGAAGGTTCATCTCATCGCCATCAAAGTCGGCGTTGTATGGTGGACATACGCAGAGATTGAACCGGAACGTCTTCCAGGGCATGACCCTGACCGTATGGGCCATCATCGACATTCGGTGAAGTGACGGCTGCCGGTTGAAGAGCACGACATCTTTGTCCATCAGGTGCCTCTCGACGATATATCCCGGCTCGAGCCCCTCAGATATCGATTCGGCGTTGCGGTCGGTGACCTTCATCCTTCGGCCATCTGGCCTGATGACATAGTTGACCCCGGGGACATATCTTCCATTGACATCTGGTGGGTTGTTCCCTCCCTTGACCATGATCTTCAGGAAATCGTGGTTCGCATGGGTCACATGGACAGGGACGGTAAGCTCCCTCGCCGCTTCATAGGGGACGCCCACCTCATTGATCGAAAGCGTCGGGTCCGGAGATATCACCGTACGTGCAGAGAAATTGACCCTTTTACCCGAGAGGTTGGAACGGAACCTTCCTTCCTTACCCTTCAGTCTTTGGACCAAGGTCTTCAGGGGCCTTCCCGACCTGTGCCTCGCAGGAGGAATTCCCGATGTCTGATTGTCGAAGTATGTGGTAACGTGATATTGCAATAGCTCCCACAGGTCCTCGACTATGAGCTGCGGTGCACCCGCATCCCTGTTCTCCCTGAGCCTCTGGTTGATCCTTAGGACATCTACCAGCTTATGGGTCAGATCATCTTCCGAACGGTCCCCAGATTCAAGGGTGATGGACGGCCTTACCGTGACCGGGGGGACCGCCAATGCCGTGAGGACCATCCACTCAGGACGGCAGGATGCCGGACTCATCCCCAATGGAGGAAGGTCCTCGTCGGGTATCCGCTCCAATCTTTCCCTGACCTCCTTCGGTGTGAGCTTGTGTCCGTCCTCTCTGAAAGTGGTCGGCTTGTCCAATGTTATTTTGAGCTGCTCGGCCCCGCAATGTGGGCAGATCGGTCTCGATGCCGCATCTTTGGCCGTATCCTTGGCCAGAAGACGATAGTCGATGGCATCCCCTCCCAGTTCCTCCACCTGTTCCATCTGGGCGGTATATTCCATCGCCTGCTCCTTTGTTAGCAGCAACCTACCGCAAGAGCGACATGTCGATTGCAGAAGCTTTTTTATCTCTTTTACCAGCCCAACATGGATGACCGGCATTGCTAGATCGATATGACCAAAGTGACCTGGGCACTCATCGACCTTGTTCCCACAGGTCTTGCATCTCAGGCCAGGTTCTATTACGCCCAAATGAGGGTCCATAAGGCCCATGTCGATCGGGAAACCATCATCATCGTATGTGTCGGCGGTGATGATCTTGGTGGCCGACATCCTCCTGACCTCATCGGGGGAAAGTGTCGAGAACTTAATGGACCCGATCCTCTTTGAAACACCACGCATCATCTTAGATCCTCCAGTTGAAGGCGCATGACTACGCCAAGTGACAATAGCTCGTCCAGAAGCAATTTGAACGCATATGATGTCTGAACGAGATGCACGTTCGTATTGTTACCGCAGACGGGGCATCGTATAGCTCCCCTGCGGTCCATCATCGCTATATGGCCGCAATTGGATTGGCCGCACACATAGAGGAAGGTACCGTCCGATTCGTCCAGTAACCTATCCTTGATGACCATCGCTGCGCCATGTCCTATCAGGCAGTCCCTTTCCATCTCACCGAACCTAAGACCTCCTTGTCTGGACCGTCCTTCTGTAGGTTGGCGGGTAAGTATCTGCACTGGACCACGGGACCGGACATGCATCTTACCGGACACCATGTGATGTAGTTTCTGATAGTATATCACGCCGGTGAAGATATCTGCTCCGATGATCTGGCCGCTCTGGCCATCGTACATGACCTCCTTGCCGGTGTGCTTGAAGCCGTTGCGCACGAGGGATTCCCTGAGCGCTTGCTCGTTCTCTCCGCTGAAAGGCGTGCCATCGATCGCTCTAGCCTCCATGGCCCCGACCTTCCCACCTATCATCTCTAGCACATGAGCGACCGTCATCCTCGACGGGATGGCATGCGGGTTTATGACCAGGTCCGGGGTGACACCGTCAGCTGTGAATGGCATGTCCTCCTGTGGAACGATCAGACCGATGACCCCCTTCTGTCCATGCCTTGATGCGAACTTGTCCCCAAGCTCGGGGACCCGCTCGTCCCTGACCTTCACCTTGACGAGACGCGACCCGTTCTCGGATTCGGTCAGCATGACGCTGTCCACCCATCCGCTCTCTCCAGGGCGGATCGTGATGGAGGTTTCCCTCCTTTTTTGAGGGGTCAGGAAATCGGTCTCCTCTTCCAGGAACCTCGGCGGTGAGGTCTTTCCAACAAGTACGTCCCCGCCCGAGACCGCGGTCTCCGGACTTATAAGCCCGTCCTCTCCCAAGCTAGCATAGGACAGGTCGGCCCTGGCGCCTCGCACATCCGGCGAAGGTATCTCGAAGTGGTCCTCTTGACCACCTGGATACCGGCGCTCCTCGGCCCGATAGGTCCTCAAGAACGTGGACCTCCCCAAACCTCTCTCTATGCTCGCCCTGTTCAAGATCAGGGCATCTTCCATGTTATACCCATGGAACGATATGACCGCGACCGTGAAGTTCTGACCAGCAGGTCTTTCGTTGAATGCAACGAAATCCATAGGTTTCGTTTGCACCATTGGCTTTTGCGGATAGTGGAGAAGATGTCCCCTTGTGTCCGGTCTCTTCCTGTAGTTCGTACAGCTGAGTCCCAGCGACTGCTTCGCCATACCTGAGCCCATCGTTACCCTTGGGGACGAGTCGTGTTCCGGATAGGGCACGACCCCGGCCGCAACTCCGAGTATGACCATCGGGTCGACCTCCATATGGGTATGCTCCCTGTTCAAAAGAAGTGGTGCCTTGAGCTCCGCATTACAATGTTTGCACCTCAGAGCGGCCTCTTTGGTATCTACCCCCGGGTTCATCCAGTCGACGTCCGTAGGTGATAGTGCCCTGCCGCATGATGTGCATCTCTCGGGTGGAACTTAAGGTTCGACCACTATGAACGAGTCCTCTTCTTCTTCGGCATCTATCCATTCCATTATGCCTTCTCTTAGGACATCGCTCCATCTGATCTTTCCGTCCCTCATGTCCTCGATATGCTTACGGGTTATGACCAGACGACCGTCCTGTACCACCAACAAGGGCCTCCTGAGCCGTCCCTCATCGCAGTTTATGATGACCTCGTCCATCTCCTCATCGTGGCGAACGTTCAATCCGTGGGAAAGAAGGCCCTGCCTCCTACCGGCACGGATCTCGGAGACCAGTACCCGAGCGTTGTCCGTGATCCCTATCAGGTCTCCGTTGACATATACCCTGGTACCTATCCTCTGTTCTCCCTTGACCTCGAGCACTCCCCGGTCACGAAGCAGCCATTGAACGTCTTCATCCCTGAAGCCTTCGGACACGTCTGATGATCAATGCGGCGTTCTTCACCAGTCCACAGTTCTGACCTTCGGGCGTTTCGTTGGGGCACAATCGGCCCCATTGTGTAGGGTGAAGGTCTCGGGCTTCGAAGTGCGGTTGGCTCCTTGTTAGCGATGATGTTATTCGCCTCAAGTGGCTCAATGTGCTCATATTGGACGTGCGGTCCAAGAGCTGGCTGACTCCTGCCCTTCCACCGACCCAGTTGCCGGTCGCTAGGGCATGCAAGAGCCTATGGGTCAAAAGATCAGGTCTTATCGCGCTCGCTATGCGAAGGTCCTTCTTTCTGACAAAGCTCCTCTCAAGCTGATATTTGAGGTCCTTCATCAGGTTGGTGAAGGCGACCCTGAACAGGTCCTCCATGAGGTCCCCGGACAGTTTCAGTCTCTTGTTCGCGTAGTGGTCCTTATCGTCTTCCTTTCTTAATCCAAGTGACAGTTCAAGGACCGACCTTGCGATCCTGCCCAAGAATATGGACTTCTTCAATCTGTCCTCGGCCACATCGCCCAGGTGTGGGAGGAGCGACCGATCTATGATCGATTCGACCTTCTTGACCCTATATTCTTTGGCCTGGCCGGTAGCGAACTTCCTTTCCAAATAAAGTATGGCGTCCTCAGTGGTGAATATGCCGTTTGGAGGGTACAGCTTCTTGTCATGGCACTCCTCGATGTTGGCATAAACGATGTTCGCCATCTCTGGGACGGAGACGATGGCATCATAGATCTCTTGGTCGCTCTCCATTCCGAGCGCTTTCATCAATGCCACCAGTGGTATCTGTCCAGACGCGGCCGGGACGGTGACCATCAACATTCCGTCCTTCTTTTTCTCGACGAGAGTGAGGGCTCGGTATCCTTCCTTCTGTGAGAACACCTTGGCCACCTCGATCTTGGTGCCATAGCGTTCATTGAACTCGACCATCACTCGGTTCGGTGCGAGGTCCTCGAGGGATATCAGGACCCGCTCTGTTCCTCCGATTATGAAGTATCCGCCCGGGTCCGCAGGGTCCTCTCCGGCCTGCATCAGCTTTAGCCTATACTCCTCTTCGCTAAGCTCCCTTTCCTCTTCCATGTTCTCTTTGAAGAGGTTGCATCTCTTGGAGCGGAGCATGATCGGCAGGTCCCCGATGTGCACTCTCTCCGGCTCCTTCTCGATACCATCCTCGATTATCGTAAAATCCAGAAAGATCGGCGCCAGATAGTTGAGGTTCCTGAGCCTGGCCTCCATGGGCGTTAGAGGATGGGTCGCACCGTTCGCCTCGCGGACCACCGGCAACTGGACATGGATGGTCGGTCTGGCCTGGGGATCGATGTTCCCTGTCTTTTCGTCCCTTCTCCTACCGACGCGTATCTCAACGGCCCTTCCGTCGGTCCTATCGGGGTCCAACCGTATGATCCCCCTGTCAATATCGTCGGCCGATACCCTCAGATTATCGACGATCTTTTGCATCCTGCTGCTCGGATTGTCCAAGGTCGAAAGGAAATCGTCAAAGCTAGAAATATGATGGTTGACTATGCTCCTTTCTTTGAAGTAAAGATCTATTAGATCACGCATAAGATGTTCACCCTCTAACTACCAACCGATAGACCACGAAGGACTCTGCGGTCGCGCTTCGCCGAACGATCCTGACGATGCTCCCCTCATTGATCGGTCCATGAATCTTCTCTAGCAATCTGATACAGGCGTCGCCCCTCCTGATCTTGGGTAGCTGGTCCTTTGTAATGCCCAACCCCGTGAGCATCTTCTCCGCCTCCTCATCCGATATCAGATAGTGCTCGGGTACGAGCTCGTGCTCTAAAACATTTAAGTTCGCGTCGACCACAACATCACCTCGCTGTACGTTTCTGGACGTTCAAGATATTATTTCTGTTAAGCATAAACTTTATAAAATACCGCCGCATTGGCTTCCCAACATTTTCGTTCTCCATCCTTTTCTCTCCCATACCGAAGCGGGCCCGCGGGGATTTTCGGAGTTCACGGGATGGCCGTGAACCTTTCGAACCCCGGACCACCTGGTTAAAAGCCAGATGCTCTTTCTAGGGAGCCTTGACCTGCGTCAAGGGTCCTACCTAGCTGAGCTACGGGCCCATGGCAAGCTAATTCGGCATTGCGCAGAAGCCCATGAACTACTCTGATTATATAAAGATTCCTCTCACTCGACCCAGAAGAAAAATGGATATCGCTGGAATTCGCAGGCATCTATTCGCTCATCCCTCTCCTGAAGCCTCTATATTCCTCAATCTTCCCTTGACCTTATCGCTCCTGAGCTCCCTGAGCGCATCGGAGGCGATCCACCTCGCCGGCCCAGTGCCGGTTCTTGACATTTCCTCGGCCAGCTCGATGGCCGCCTGGTTCAGGGCCCGGTCCCTCTTCCCTATCTGCCTCAGCGCCCAGTTAACGGCCTTTTTTACAAAGTTACGGTCATCGGACGCGCCCTCTCTTATCAGAGGCAGTAGGTCCAAGAACACTGAGTCATCGGCCTTTTTATCGTGTACGGCGCTGGCCGCGATCAATGCGAACCCGGCCCGCTTGACAGTACTCTTCCGACCGCATCGACCACTCGCGTGCCTTGCTGTATACAAAAGGTGTCCGGTCAAAGAGGTTCATGCAGCACTGATCGCAAATATCCCATGAATAAAGGTCCATGGCCCAAGTATCCATCTGCTCTTCTGTCACTAGCTTGGGATCATCCACCATCGATGCGAGGATCTTCGCCTCATGAACGTCCATCGCCCAGAGGGAAATGGCCAAATCATGGTCCTTCCCGACCCTTTTTGCGATCCGCCTAAGATCAGGAACGGGAACCCCCAACGCGTTCTCCGCTGCGATCCCGAACCTCATCATTCCCTTTACACGCACTGGGTCGGACAAGGATCAAGTTCGACCAAAAGCTGCTCCGACCTTTCTTGAACGCTCCTCCCGTCGACCTTCATGGGGTACTTGGATCACATCCAAGCTCATCAAACAATCCCCCGATTTGGTCGGTAGCTATCTGTAGATGTTGTCCGATCATGAAATGGGAGACAGATGAAGATAGCGCACATCTCAGACCTGCATCTCACCAGCTCATATTTCGTCCAGAGGTGGGGAGAGAACCTTGTGAAGATAATCGAGGCCCAAGCACCGGACCTCATGATCGTGACCGGGGACCTTACCGACAATGGATACGCGAACGAGTTCGAGATCGCCAAGAGCTTCGTGGACACTCTTGACGTAAAGGAACGCCTCATCGTTCCGGGGAACCATGATGCGCGAAACCTTGGGTATGAAATATTCGAGGAGATCTTTGGAACAAGGTTCCCGACGTTCTCGAACGACCAGGTTTCCGTGGTCGGCCTTGATTCGACCGAACCGGACGTGGACGATGGTCATATTGGAAGGGAACATTACGACACGATCCGTGAGAACTTCAGGGACGATAGAATAAAGATACTTGCCCTTCACCACCACCTGATCCCGATACCGGGGACCGGTAGGGAGAGACAGATCCCCGTCGACGCGGGCGACGTGCTTGGTATATGCAAAGAAGCTGGCGTCGATCTGGTGCTCTCTGGTCACAAACACCTTCCCTGGACATGGAAATTGGATGGGACATATTTCATAACGACAGGTACTGCGACCACCCGTCGTCTCAAGGGACGATCACATCCAGCGATGGGCATGATAAACATAGAGGATGGTGACATCAGGATGATGGAGGTCGATGTGGACAAAATGGTCTCTACACCCGCACTTCACTGCCATCCAAAAAAGAGGGACGAACGAGATCGATGAACAGGTCTTCATGGCCGAATTTTGATCCGATCACAAATGGCCAGCATCCAACTGGGGTCTGATGAGAGAACCAACTATTTCCGCTCTTTTTTGCATACAACGGAACATCCTTATATATCAAAAGAAAGCTGTCATGGCTCAAATCGGTGTTTAGTATGCAGAACGAGAAGGTTTGCAGCTCATGTGGCGTTAGACTTGGGAAGAACGATGGCATGACGTTCTTCAAGTGTCCAAACTGTGGAGAGGTAGAGATCGGTCGCTGCCCGAAATGCAGGGACCAGAGCATAAATTACGTTTGCAAAAAATGTGGCTTTTCCGGACCTTAGGTGAATTGAATGGGAAAGGTCGCAGCGGTCTATAACATAATTCCGGAGAGTCCCGAGGTACCCGTCGAGAAGATCAAAGCAGAGATCCCTAAGGTCGTTCCAAGGGGCGTAGAGGTCAACAAAATGGACGTGAAACCCTTTGCCTTTGGACTCCAGATAATAGAGGTCACCTGCATCATGGACGATGCTGAGGGGATAATCGAGAAGCTCGAAGAGAGCCTGAGATCGGTCCCCCAGGTGCAAAGCGTGGATAGTGTGACTATCACACTGATCTGAAGTGACCTTTCTATAGGTCTGTCAAAACCCTTTCAAGATCCTTATTCTTTTGCGGAGCGTCCACTCCCGGGCCTATAAAAAATGGAGCTCTTAGTGAGCCTTTGATCACCTAGGGTCCAACAGCTCGAACCCGGTGGACGGGTCCAACACCCTGATCGAGCTAGTGTCCAACAGCTCGAACAGAATCACCTCGACGATCTGCCAGACCCTTACTCCTTCCCTGGCACATCCCACTGATCCGTTCCCTTTCCTTCCAGCGGCCAAATGGATGTGGGCCGACGCCTTTCCGCTCTCGTTCCGGAACAATGTCCCTACGGCCGCTATCTCATGGACGTTCTCCAGCATGTGGACCATCTTCTCGATAGGTCGAGCTTTCCCATCTGCTGGACCAACTACCAGCCTGCTTCCGCTATCTGCCGCTCCTAGAGCGATGAGCCCTGCGGCCCGTATGTTCATGTCCTCAGCGAACTTCTCGATCACATCATTGAGGACCTCGCCCTCCTCAAGCCTGAGAACGAACACCCTGCCTTGCCTGGCCTCAGAGAACTTCATCCGATCACGATCCGACCACACCTCAAGAGAAAAGGATAGATAAAGGGTTTTATCCTCAAGACAGGACAAAGATCACTCTGGCGGTGGTCTTATGAAACCCTCGGACATCAGGGTCTTCGTTTCAGCCCTGGCCCTTTTGATGGTCTCTTCGGCCTTATGTAAAAGCTCTGCCTTGCTCATTTTGATCCTTGCGATCCCTGTCTCCATGGCTTTCATACCGACAGCGACCGCCTCGCGGGGGAAGACCTCCCAGTCGTCCATCGTCGGGACGATGTACTTCTCTGATATGCCCTTATCCTCAGCCGTCTTCGCGATCTCCTTTGCTGCCGCTATGCACATCTCGTCCGTTATCGTTCTTGCCCTGACGTCCAAGGCTCCCCTGAAGATGCCCGGGAAACCTAACGAGTTGTTGACCTGGTTATCGAAATCCGACCTGCCGGTCGCCACTATCTTTGCACCAGCCTCCAAGGCCTCCCAAGGCCATATCTCAGGTATCGGGTTGGCGGTAGCAAAAACGATCGCATCATTGGCCATGCCCTTGATCATGTCCTTGGTGATCACGCCTGGTCCCGGCTTCGAGGCCGCTATGACTATGTCGGCACCCTTCATCGCTTCTTTGATCCCGCCCACGATACCCTCCGCGTTCGAATGGGTGGCCATGAACCATTTCTCAGCGTGAGATTCCTTTATGTCCGTCCTGCCCGGGTGGAGCGTCGCCTTGCTGTCCACCATGACAATGTTCTTTATGTTGAAACCTGCCGATACCATGACCCTGGATATGGCGATGTTCGCCGCCCCGGCCCCGATCATCGCCACCTTGGACTCGCTAATCTTCTTTCCCACGACCTTATGAGCGTTGAGCGCTCCGGCGGTCACTATCGTCGCGGTGCCTTGTTGATCGTCATGCCAGACCGGTATGTCCATCTCGGCTTTGAGCCTGTCCAAGATCTCAAAGCATTTCGGGTTCTCGATATCTTCTAGGTTTATTCCGCCGAATGAAGGGGCCAGATACTTCACCGTTTTGATGATCTCCTCGGTATCTGTCGTCGCTAGGCATATCGGTACCGCGTCCACGCCTCCAAGATATTTGAAAAGAAGGGCCTTTCCCTCCATCACCGGCAATCCCGCTTCAGGGCCTATGTTCCCCAACCCCAGGACCCTGGTACCATCAGAGACCACCGCGATCATATTTCCCTTCGAGGTATGCTCGTAGACCCGCTCAGGGTTCTTCTTGATGTCCTTGCATGGCTCTGCTACCCCTGGCGTGTACCATATGGCAAAATCCTGGATGTTGCGCACCGGACATTTGGCAGTTATCTCGATCTTACCCGCGTAGAAAGGGTGATATTTCATTGCCAACCTGGCCGGTTCATATGCCTTCTTAAGCATTTCCTCTTCGCTCTTCTTATCGATGGTCATGAGAATCACTCAAAACCGGTGTGCCGTTCCACGCACTTCCCGGGCCCCCGTAAATTTAATATCTTATTATTTAAGCATTCTGTGGGTATAGATCATTTCAAAACATTTTCTGGGAGAATCCCCATCCCATTTTGTCCGTAATTCGTAACATGTCAGTAACATTCGTAAGAATAAAATCAGGATCCGTAAGTAACAACGTGCGTTCTTGTACAGGACCTTCGACCCTTTCCCTCCCCTTTTCCCCCATTGGGGGTCCTGTCCCATCAGGGCGTCGGGGATCACGACATTGGGGAACGACGCCATCTTTCGGTCCTTTCCCTGGATTCGAACCGGTCCTGAAATATCGGATAGGTTCGGGAGAGGGACATCTTAGGTCATCTGGGAGATGGGAGCGGGCCAGGAACTAGCGAAAGGAACGGTCGTAACGAACGTAGCTCATGATGGTGAACCACAGACCTCGGACAGGCCCAGGCCAATGTGACATGGGTCGGTCGGTCATAGCGATAGGCCATATCCACAAGGGCAGGATAGTTCACATATATCAAGGCCATATTATAGGGACCCATGAACAGGGTCGCCCGGGCCATCATAATAGATGGTTTCGTTGACGAGCCAGCGTGTCTCGGTGTGCCACCTTATCTTTCACCGCAGGTGAGAGCGGCAGCGGGCGCTGCATTGGACTCGGGGGCCGAGGTCTCCTATCTGACGATCGATCAGATAAGACAAGGGGCTCGACCACCCGCTGCGGACATAAGCTTGGTCATGGCAGGGACGGCGGTCCCCGGAAAATATCTAAGGGCAATGCCAGCCTCAGGAAAGGAGGTCTCACGATTGAGCGAGATCCTTCCAGGGCTCAAGGTCTTAGGGGGTCCTGCCACCCTCTCCTGCATCGAACAGGAGGGGGGACGTTACGATGTTCTAGCAAAGAACGATCCTGCAGCGGTGGTCCACGACATTCTATGCGGGGAAGGGGCCGGTCAAAGGTGGCGGACAATTGACGAATGGAACAGATGGTTGTTATTGGGAGCAAAGATAGCAAAGATGCATCCAGACTACCCACAGCCATTGATCGCGGAAGATCGAGACATATCGCGGATGCCCTAGGTTCGCCTCCGGTGGATGCTCCTTCTGCGTTGAGCCCCTGAAAGGGAGACCAGCGTTCAGAGGGGTGGAGGATATCATCGAAGAGGTGAGGACGCTTCACGACCTGGGCGTGAGGAACTTTCGCCTTGGTGCCCAGACCTGCATCATCTCCTATATGGCCGACATGGACGCAGGGGACCCTCCACGACCGAACCCTGTGGCCATCGAGCGCCTTTTCTCATCGATATCTTCCCTCGGGGTCGATGTACTTCACGTGGATAATGCTAATCCTGCGGTCATAGCCACATATCCTGACGAGTCCAGGGCCATCCTGAAGAGCCTAGCGAAATATTGCACGAGCGGTAATGTCCTGGCCCTTGGTATGGAGAGCGCCGACCCAGAGGTCATCACGAGGAATAACCTTAATGCTACCCAGGAGCAGGTCATGACCGCTGTTAGAACGATAAACGAGGAGGGAAGGGAGACGGGCGAGAACGGTCTCCCGAGAATGCTCCCTGGCATCAACATCATTGTGGGACTTGATGGCGAGACCGATAGAACATTGGACCTGGACATGCGATTTCTCCAGGAAGTGATGGCCCAAGGTCTGCTTCTCAGAAGGATCAATATCCGTCAGGTAAGTCCTGTGAGACGGAAGTTCAAAGAGGGCGTGGACCGATCCAAGTTCATTAAGTTCAAACAAGCGGTCAGGGAGACCATCGATAGACCCATGCTCCAGAAGTTGGCTCCTCAAGGTGCCGTCCTTCGCAAGGTATATACCGAGATCAGGGATGGCAAGATGACCTTTTGCAGGCAGATAGGTAGCTATCCATTACTGATAGGGGTCCCTTATCCTATGGAAATAGGGCGCTTCATCGATGTAAAGGTGGTCGGCTGGGGGTACCGGAGCATAACGGCGGTCGAGCACCCTCTTTTGGTCAACTCTTGCCCCCTGAGCGCGTTAGAAGAACTTCCGGGGCTAGGAAGGAAAAGGGCCATCAGGCTCTTCATGAAGAGGCCCATGTCCGGGCCAAAGGACCTCGAGAAGGCCCTGGATGATGCCAGTGTCGCCGAAGGGATACTACCTTATCTGTCGTTCGAGCGGCCTTTGTGAACCTTTACTCCCTGCGAGCGGCGTCGATCTATAAGGTCAACATATAACCTATTTATCGTCGCATGACCTGTACATGGGCATGGAACCCCTGCAGAGCAAACAATATGCTCTCTATCCTTTCCTAAGGGATTCCTCAGAATACATCAGGTCCAAGGAGCTGTCCCTGGACGATGTGATCACCAGTGACGTCTATTCGTCAGTTCGTGCAAGGGCGAAGAAGAGGGTGATCATCGGGCTCAATCATCTCGTCGTTGACCTCGAGGACCCAGAGAACCCGACCCCGTTCTCCACCGAGGCCGACTACATCGATGAGATCCTCAGCTATGTCATAGCCAGGGTCCTTGTATCATGCATAAAGGACAAGACGCTTACACGGAGGTACAGTCCTTGCAGAATCGAAAACGATGCAATCGAGATTGTCCTCCCGCAAGCCTGGTTATGGAGATAGTTCCATCATAGAAGAGATCGCGTCCCAGCTCGGTGTGCGAGTCCACCTCGTAACGAGGACCACTCACATCGAGAAGAACAGGGAAGAGGAAGAGGACTTCTTCGATGTCCATTTTTCTGATTTCCTAAAACATACGACGACCCTTCGGGATAAGACATGGAAGCTCGTCAATACAGAAGTGACCAAGGGCTACATACTGATGCATCGCAGCAAGATGATCAGGATGCTCGAGCAGGTATTGATAGTCAGATTGAACGAGAACTTTCCCAACAAGGATGTCCCAGATTGGGTGTACAAAGAACTTGGATCGGACATTAAGGAGATCAAGGTATCTTTGGATGAATGGAAAGATCAGAACATCACAGAGGACCTTGGTGATGTGACGCTCGCAAGTTTCCCTCCATGCATGAAACGCCTGATGAACATGACCCAGTCCGGGGAGAACCTATCACATGCGGGTAGGTTCGCTCTTACAACTTTCTTACATCATATCGGGCTATCTAGCGATGAAATACTGTTCATCTTTTCCCAGTCACCCGACTTCGATCAGTCGAAGACAAAGTATCAGATCGACCATATCACAGGAGAGAGCTCAGGTACCGAATACACCCCTCCGGAGTGCTCAACGATGAAGAGCAATGGTGTTTGTTATGAGCCAGATGCATTGTGCAATGGGCGAGGTCTAAAGCATCCCCTTTCATACTACAGGATAAAGAACAGACCGATCAAAAAAGTTGGGCCTCGGGGAACTGCCAATGTTAGGCCTGGTCAAGCATCTTCCAGATATTGACCGCCCGTTGAACGGCGGTTATGTTCCCTACGACCGCGAACCACAACATCACTAGTTCGAACGCTGTTAGTCCGATACCTGCGATAACGATCCTGCCATCGCCAAACATTAGTAAGGCCAGTTCAAGCAACGGGGCCAGGACGAGCAGGACTATCCGGTCGGCCCTCCCGAGAAGACCGCTGTACAATCGACCGCCTCCTACCGCCTGGCATTGTGTCCCCATATAGCTTGTGAGGAGGACACCGATCAAAGCCAACATGCCCAGATATGGGTCGCACCAAGAGCTGAAGGCCACCGCCCCTATCATGACCACGTCCGAATAACGGTCCAGAATGTGGTCCAAAAGGTCCCCTCGCTTCGAGGTTCGTCCGGTCAGTCTAGCGACCTTTCCATCGATCGCATCGAATAGGCCGCTCAGAAGCACCAGGACCGCCGATACGGGAAGAAGTATCTGCCAATCACCGGGGCTTAGAAAGATGGCGACCCCGGAAAGAAAGGCGACCACGAAGGATGCCCACGATATTGTGTTAGGATGTAGCTTGCTGAACACTTTCGCGATCGGATCGAGAATAAAGTTGACCGAATTACGCTTCGAGTCTAGAACCAACCTAGCACCTCATCGCTCCAGTCCACATTCCCTACTGCATACTTTTCTTTTTCCCCGTTCATTATCTCCAAGACCGCCGCCGCCACATCATCAGGTGATATGATGGTCGTATCGATCTCTAATACTTCGACCTCTTTCTCCAACGATTCGATGAGGATCACATCGCAGGCCTCTGCCTCCATGTTCTCCCGGACCTTCTCTTTCCTCCATCCCCGTCCTTCTAGTCGTCCTCGCAGTACGGATGGACGGCATCTTAGAACGATTATAAGGTCGGCCCCTAGATGATGGGACAGATGCCCGATCAGGATGGAGCTACCTCTTCCGAGCTCCTTTTTTATCACTTCGTCAAGCTCATCTGTGTCCACATCATAGCTTTGCCTTTTCTTGTCGATCGAACGACATAGTCCATGGGACCTGGCGAAATCCCCGACCTCTATGACCGATGCACCTTTGGACGATAGAATGCTCCCCACGGTCGTTTTTCCTGTCCCTGGTGTTCCGGTTATGGACACGATCACGCAAGTGCTATTCGGCCAAGCGATAAAAACCTATCCCGGGTAGGTCGCCGGGGCGCGGCCCCGGCATATATGTTCCCGTGGACCTTCTCCATTTACCATCGGGCTCTGAGGAAAAGAACATCGTTGATGGTAATAAATGGATTGAGAGCATGCTTAAATTAGGTTTAAATAAGAGCAGGAGGCCATCTGCGCGATCGAGGGTATTGGTACTAGCACATGGCGAACGTTGTGGGCGGCTAAGGTAGGAACGACCGGAGCTCACGGTCATGGACAGCGGACCCCTACCTTGGCCCCGCTGATGTATCGCTATCCGCCCAGAGCGGGCTAGGAAAATCGTCCACAACGGCGGGGCGTTCGCTTGGACCGGTGGACCGTGCTCGTTCGGACGTGGACGATCGTTCGCAGCAAGAGATATATGGGATGCCTTGGAGTAGACGGTTCCAATAGCTATCTGGAGGCATTTCAATGATGAAAGGGAACATCCAGCAACAGAGCGTCGACAAATGCATGAACGCCCTTGATTTCACAAAGGACTGGAAGACCTGGAGGTCCACACTTAAGGAGGCGATCACCACCGCCAAAGGAATCGGGCTTTCCGACGAAGAGATCAGGGACATGGCCGTTAGATTGGGCGATTTTCTTTCGGAAAAGGTATGCCCGGCAACCCCAGAAGAAGAGCTGATCCGAGAGATGTGGACCGCTGCCATTCCAGAAGAGAGGAGGGTCCTGGCCAACATTATGTTCCGGATCATATCTGGTCCAGAAGAGGGCCTGACAGGCGACCGCCCCTGAATCACGAACCTATTTCCTCATCGTTCACACGCGAAGACAGCGACCTGATGAAGGTGGTTCTCGCGATGGCGTCCCTCCGGTATTCCGACATCTTCCTAGAGAGGGTATTGGGATCGCCGATCGGAACGTGACATCATATTCGATGTCCATCAGGGTAAGGTTCTCGGGCGGGGCCAGACCAAAAGATATATCCTTTCCGGCCAGCGCGTCCTCGACCTCTTTTATGTCGACATGATGGTTCCCGACCTCTTCGATGGCCGCCACCATCCTTCGGACCATATTGCGAAGGAACTCCCTGCCCCTAATATCGATAATGATGTATTCTTCCATAGCTGAAATCTCGATACTGTCGATCCGTTTTATCGTCGATCGGCCATCCACCTTACAGAACCGGCGATAATCGTGTCTTCCCTCGAACTCTTTGGCACATGCCACGACCAGACCGTGATCAAGACCCTCGTCCGGAAGAAGGTACCTATACCATCTGGCCTTAGCGATCCTGGGTGAGAAGGTGAGAGGCACCGATGCGACCGCATAGTAGTATACCCTTGGCGAGGCAGCGTTCAAGGCACGTAAGAGGGGGTCCTCCCGAAAGTCGGTGTTGAAGGCCACGACGTTCCCAAGCGCACTGACCCCCCGGTCCGTCCTGCTCGCTGTCCTGAAACGCGAGGTCTCGACAGATCGAATGGCACCGATCTTCTTCAGACCAAGGATGGTGTCGTCCTCCATGGTCCGCTCACCTGGCTGGCGTTGAGACCCCATGAAGTCCCTACCATCATATGCAAGCTTAACCGCCGCTCTCCAGACCACATCAACATTAAGTAGAGAACTAGTATTTAGGCTTCCGGGAAAGGATGGCAGCATATCGTATCGTGCTCGTTTCTCCCATGCACGATGGGAACGTTGGAGCGGTCGCAAGGTCGATGGGGAACTTCGACTTTAACGAACTATTCATGGTGAACCCATGTCCTTTGACCGAAGAGGCCTATAAAAGAGCGAAGCATGCCGGTAAGATCGTTCAGGATGCGATCATCGTCGATAGTTTCGAGGAAGCGGTCCGTGATTCGTCCCTGATCGTCGGGACAACAGGTATCGTGACGGCTGGAGAGAGACATTTTCTACGTATCCCCGAGACCCCAAGGGATTTCGCCCAAAAAGCTTCCGAACACGATGGGATCATCTCACTGGTGTTCGGCCCCGAGGATCTTGGTCTATCTCAAGAGGAGCTCAAGAGATGTGATGTGCTGGTACACATCCCTTCTTATGAAGGCTATCCCGTACTGAACCTTTCACATGCCGTGACCATCGTCCTGTACGAGATCTTTCAGACAAATAATCGCGTTTATCATCCTTCTCCGGCCGCAGCGGAAGAGAAGGAGCTCCTGTTCGAGTTCTTTCATGATCTACTGGTGGCGATCGATTACCCCGATTTCAGGCGAGAGAAGACGGAGATAATGTTCCGGCGCCTGATGGGACGATCGGTCCCGACAAAATGGGAGTTCTATACAATCATGGGCGTCATCGGCGATGCGGTCAAAAAGATCGACAGAGAAAAGAGGGACCGGACCTAACGCCTCGATAACACTACGATCTTCTCGAGGGTCTCTTCGAACTCATCGTCCCCCTTATGGGGGCCATCTTCCTTGATGCCGGTCACTACGGCCATCACCCTGATCATGTCCCCACATGAAGGGTCGAGCCTTGCACCAAAGATGACATGGGCATTAGGATCGAGTTGCTCGCTCATGCCTTTGAGCACCTTGGTCGCCTTTTTTAGAGTGAGCTTTTCCCCACCTGTAACATGTATCAGCGCGCCGGTGGCCCCCTCGTAATCAACCTCGAGCAGAGGATTGCTCAGGGAATCCCTCACAGCGCTGTCCGGATCTGTGCTCTCCCCATACAGGATCGTCGAGACACCTTTGAACTTCATGATGGTCTTGAGATCGGCAAAATCCAGGTTGACAAGGGATGGTTGGGTCACCGCCTCCACAAGACCCTTTATCACTTCGGATATGAGCTGGTCCATGACCGATAGCCCTTCTTTCATGGGTAGGTTGTTGACCATGTCGTTAAGGCGATTGTTGTCGAGCAGGAGCAGCATATCGGAGTGCTTGTTAAGTCGGCTGATGCCGTTCCTTGCCGCCTCCATCCTCTTCCCTTTTTCAAAATCGAACGGCGTGGTCGCCATCGATATCACCAGGGACCCGGTCTTTTTCGCTTCCCTTGCGACAACCGGGGCGACACCTGTCCCGGTCCCTCCGCCCATTCCTGCAGTTATGAAAGTAAGATCGGCCTTGCTTAGGATCTGACCGAGCGGGTTCAAGGCGTTCTCTATGGCTTCCTCCCCCACTTCAGGTATACCTCCGGCCCCAAGCCCTCGCGTAGTACCTGCACCGATCAATAGGCGCTTATGAGCGTTTACCGTCCGGAGATGGTTGCGGTCGGTATTGATGGCCACGGTCTCGACGCTTTGGATGCCTATCTCGTTGAGACGATTGACACTATTGCACCCCCCGCCCCCGCAGCCAATGACCAGGATCTTCAATTTGGCACACTCGGCCTTCAGATCCTCATCGGTATATTCCCATCCCGCCATCCCGCCATCCCCTTCCCGAACCATATACTAAGAGAGCCTAATGCATCTCTTCCATGGCGCGACTGAGCCTCTTTCTGGTGTATTCTCTGACCGCATTTCGGATGGCGTCATCGATGGATATCGAGTCCCCATCCTTAACGAGACACTCCAGTTCTACTACATTGCCTTTTGGCAGCTCGACCGTCACTCGCTCGATATGTTCTGGGGTAAAATGGGTCTCTACGAAACCATCGATCGCTGCCCTAATAGCATCTGATATCGTTGGGAACTTACCTTGTCTTACCAACGAGTCCAATGCTTCGACCTTATCGCTCGGGATCCTGATCGTTATTCTTTCAGTGTCGCTCATGATGCTGGCTCTTTTTTGTAATGTCCGTCCGACGTTTTTATTCAATTTGTCAGACAAATGTCATTAATGTAGTACGCACTATTTAACTTATGCGAGCGGGATATCTGCCCTGTCCGATGCAGGTCAGGCGATCATATCGCCTTGATGATCGAGCATTTTTCTAGTTGGTGATAATTCAAAAATAATACGACCCTGGCGAGCGCATCGATCCTTCTCACCGTGCTCTCGTAGCGACGGGCGAGCATATGATGATACGGCCCGGATCCTTCTGCGAAATGCATTTTGAATCTTTCTTGCCAGATGCATTCATTTGCGTTCGCTAAATGCCATAAAATATGCTTCGTTCAAACACAAAATCTTTATAAAGGTATATAAATACCACGCACCAGGTGACCTGATGGCCAAGATCAAGATAGAGAACGTTGTCGCTTCCACCTCCTTGGGTGAGGAACTGGACCTGCAAGCCATCGCTCTGGCCTTGGAGGGTGCTGAGTACGAACCCGAGCAGTTCCCTGGGCTCATCTATAGATTAAAGGAGCCAAAGACCGCGACATTATTGTTCAGAAGTGGCAAGGTCGTATGTACCGGGGCCAAGAGTCTTGAAAATGTCAAGGTGGCCATTAGCAAGGTCGTGAAACAGATAGAGAAAGCGGGCATCATAATAAAGGTGGAGCCAAAGATAGAGGTACAGAACATAGTGGCCTCCTCGGACCTTGAGCAGGAGATCAATCTTAATGCTATAGCTATGTCCCTAGGGCTGGAGAGGGTCGAGTACGAACCGGAGCAGTTCCCAGGACTGGTCTATCGGCTTGACGAGCCAAAGGTCGTCGTTCTTCTTTTTGGGTCTGGTAAGCTCGTATGTACAGGGGCAAAAAAGCCCCAGGACATGTCGAGGCTGCGGTCAATAGGATCACTGAAGAGCTCAAGGCCGCAGGATTGTTGCGTTGAGCATGACCATACCGATCCTCGATAACCATCTGCACCTCCAGCCTTCTGGCAAGGGGGTGGAGGCCCTCCGAGCGTTCTCTAAAGCGGGCGGGACCCATGCGGTCCTTTGCCATGTACCTTATTCGGAGGTAGTGATCAGCTCACCAGAGGACTTCGCGGCCTCCTACAAGATCACCTTGGACATGGCGGACAAAGGAAGACGAGAGACCGATGTCAAGGTCTTTGTCACCCTTGGACCATATCCTATACTGCTGATCGGTCTGGCGGAGCGATTTGGATTGGATAGGGCGGTCGAGGTGATGAAGGGTGGAATGGAGATCGCCCAAGCCCTGGTGCAGGAGAACAAGGCCATAGGTATCGGTGAGATCGGCCGTCCTCATTTCCCGGTCCCTACGGAGATCTGGAACGCCTCCAACGATATCATGGAGTATGGGATGAAGCTCGCCTCCGAGGCCGATTGTCCCGTCATACTTCATACAGAGGCGGGCACGCCGGACATCATGGCGGACCTGGCCGGCCATGCGGACCGCGCTGGGTTGGCGCGCGGAAAGGTGATAAAACATTATTCCCCGCCGTTGATCACCGAGGCAGAGAACCATGGGCTCTTCCCATCTGTGCTAGCACGTAAAGACGCCATCTTGGAGGCGATAAGTAAGGGCACGCGGTTCATGATGGAAACGGATTATATCGATGACCCCGAAAGACCGGGCGCGGTCCTTGACATTACCACCGTACCAAAAAGGACATGTTCCATGCTGAGGTCAGGTTCGCTGACGGAAGAGGCTGCTGCGATCATCCATAAGGACAATCCGAAAAAGGTCTATGATATAGATATCGAGTGAACTACCCCCTTCGGGTGGAGCTTCTTGCCTCAACCAGATGGCGCAGGGGAACTTCCCGCCTGTAAGAGGTTAGATCTTGATATCAAAAAGTTCATATGATCCAGAATAGTCCGACCACCTGATCTCGACCTTGTCCACACGTGCGAAGGGATGCTCCTCCTTCAGCTTGCGTATCACCTCATCAATGTTCTCCTTATCTCCCTCGAAGACGGCCTCCACATTACCATCTGGTAGGTTCTTGACCCATCCGTTGACCTCATGGATTATCGCGAACCTCTTTGTAAATGCTCTAAAGTTCACGCCTTGGACCTTTCCTATGAAGACGACATCTGCTCTGCATTTCATGATATGTCCACCTCAACATCCGTTCCGTCTATATCAGGCCACAGTTCTGCATAGAGCGTTTGATTTTCTGGCGACCGCATCTATAAATATATATTATAAGCATTTCCCGCAGCAAGGGATGCACTATGAAATCTTTAGTCGAGGAAGCATTAGCTAGAGAAGGGGCCATGGGCGCACAGTTCGCTCCTGCGAGCGTTGCTCCGACCCCACAGCCAGCCTATCAACAGGCTAGCTCGGCGGACGCAGAACTTCTGGAACTGCTCCAGAGCTTAAGGACCAACATCAAGATCATCGGTTGCGGTGGCGGCGGGACGAACACGATCGCAAGACTTGCAGAAGAAGGCATTTCTGGAGCCGAGCTATATGCGGCGAACACCGATGCACAACATCTTTTGGCGATCAGGTCTCCGCACAAGATACTATTAGGTAGAAGACTGACCCGAGGACTTGGGGCAGGTGCCCTACCTCAGATCGGGGAGGAGGCCGCACGTGAGGCAGAAGAAGAACTAAGGAAGGCCTTGGCCGATGCCCATATCGTCTTTGTTACAGCAGGGATGGGCGGAGGGACCGGAACTGGTTCGGCGGCGATAATAGCAGGTCTCGCAAAGGAAATGGGCGCATTGACGGTCGCTGTCACGACATTACCGTTCCGTGGAGAGGGCCGTTCTCGAATGGAGAACGCCGAATGGGGCCTGGAAAGATTGAGGAACTCTGCAGATACGGTCATCGTGATACCGAACGATAAACTTCTAGATCTCTGCCAAGACTATCGATCAATGCGGCCTTCAAGGTCGCCGATGAGGTGCTGGTCAGGGCGATAAAGGGCATAACCGAGCTGATCACCAAGCCAGGACTGGTCAACCTTGATTTCAACGATGTCAAAACGATCATGAAGGGAGCTGGAGTGGCGATGATCGGGCTAGGTGAGTCCACTGGCCATATCGATGATCGAGCACAGGAAGCTATAGAGGACGCCTTGAACTCACCATTGCTAGATGTGGACATAAGCCAGGCCTCCGGTGTGCTGGTCAATGTGGTAGGCGGACCTGACATGACGATCTCTGAGGCCGAAAGGGTCGCAGAGGTGCTACAAGCGAAGGTATCACCCAATGCACGTATCATATGGGGAGCTGCCATAGGTCCAACATTGGAGCACAAGATCAGAGTAATGGTCGTCATCACCGGGGTCAAGTCAAAGCAGATCCTAGGAAAGGTCGGCGACACGACCCGGTTAAAAGGGACCGACGTCGATATGATCAAGTAAGGTTTATCAATGCGAACGTAGCGCACCTCCCGGCCGAGCCTCCCTCGGCCAATCTTTTTCTATCTAGCCCAGACCTTCCGATGTTGCGGCCTAGTACCGAAACTTTTTAAAGGCCAAATGTATGTTAGCCTCTGCCCGGGCGACCGTTCAGCTCTCCATGTTGAGCAAAGCCCTGGAGGGCTTGTCATGAAATCATTTGTCAGCGACGCCATATCCCGTGTGGGAGCCCAGGGAGGCCAAATATCTCCTCCATATCAGGGTTACTCATCAGAGGACCAGGACCTTGTCAAGATACTTGAGAGTCTGAAAACCAACATCAAGATCATCGGTTGCGGTGGCGGCGGGACGAACACAATAGACAGGCTTTCCGAGGCGGGTATCGTAGGTGCCGATCTTTATGCGGCGAACACCGATGCCCAACATCTTTTAGCGGTAAGGTCCCCGCACAAGATACTATTAGGACCGTAGGGCCACCAGGGGATTGGGGGCAGGCGCACTTCCCCAGGTCGGGGAAGAGGGCCGGCCGTGAGGCAGAAGAAGAGCTAAGAAAGGTCCTAACTGGCGCAGATATCGTTTTCATAACAGCAGGGATGGGCGGAGGGACCGGCACAGGTTCCGCTCCGTTCGTGGCCAAGATGGCAAAGGACATGGGGGCACTGACGATCGCGGTGGTCACCTCTCCTTTCAAAGCGGAGGGCGCTATAAGGGGAGAGAACGCAGAGTGGGGGCTTGAGAAGCTTCGCGCCGTCGCAGACACGGTTGTCGTCATTCCCAACGATAAACTTCTAGAGCTCTGCCCAAGATTGGCACTGAACGCGGCCTTCAAGGTCGCCGACGAGGTGCTGGTCAGGGCGATAAAGGGCATAACCGAGCTCATCACCAAGCCAGGACTGGTCAACCTTGATTTCACATTCTTAAAACGATCATGAAGGGAGCTGGAGTGGCGATGATCGGCCTCGGGGAAGGCGAAGAGGATGACCGCATAGAGCATGCGGTGAACGAGGCCATCAATTCTTCCCTGATAGATGTGGACATAACTGGGGCGACCGGTGCCCTGGTCGAACGTCACGGGCGGGACAATATGAGCATCTCAGAGGCCGAGAAGGTCGCGGAAATGATCCAGTCAAA
>CAVUGW010000048.1:0-16998 GCA_963741025.1 Methanomassiliicoccaceae archaeon | reverse complement strand
GTCCGAGCATGCTCGATAGATGAATTATATCATGCCCTCCCTCAGCCTTCCCTTGACCGAATGAACACCAGATCTCCGCCCGGTCTTACCTTTGTCCGAGCAACATCTCTTTTGTCCTTATCGCCCTCGCTTATCGGGTGAACTTCTCACCTTTCGTTTGAAATCCCTGCCATGTTGGGTATCCTTCTGGAATTGCAGCTGATACAGGCTGGGGAAAGAATAAGCTTAAGCATATGACCCGCCCCTGCTTCAGGGACAGCCAGATCCAAGTTCAAGTTTGCCTGATCTTTATGAAAACGATAGCTATGAAATGATTGCTTCTTTTCACAATATCGACAAAAACCATCCGTCTTTGGGAACATAATACGCAGCACCTCATCGGGGTATCGTGAGGCCATATGGCGATGTCTTCGTGTTAAGGACTTAGGAAATGCATTATTTATGGGCCGATCGGCCGGTCAAGCTTTGTCCTTTTTTATCTTGGCATGGTCAAATTCATTTAGTGTTCCATCGGGGCTTGTAAGTGAAAAGCTTTAACCTGTCGTGGACCAGACCTTCAGTGCTAAATATGGTGGGGCACTTCCAGACCTCTCCGTTATCGGATCTAACACAAAATAGACCAAGCCAAATAACCTCAAGATATCCTAGTATCTCTTCGTCAGTATAGGACCAGCGTGGAAGGACCATCATGATACGAGAACCGTGCTGAATCATCTCCGATACATCCTGACCATATCCGGTGAGGTCCTGGCGCTCATGATGATATCGAACGGTCCATTCTCCGTTTCTATTCCATTCTGTACGTTGATGATAGTATATCCATCGTTCATCAAGTTAGGTGGATACATAAGGTCCTCATCCCAATCTCTCGCCATGATGCAGGCGTTCTTGATCGCCATAAGATACGCTACTCTTACATTTATAGCATATTACCGATCTTCAATTTAGATAAGCTCATGCCTGAAAGTTGTTAGGAAACGACCGGGCGTTCCAGTTTTCTTCAAATACTTCAGCGATCGATCGTGAGATACTGAAGACAGAGGACAATAAGAACTGAACGCCTTGGCCATCTATTTTTTTATGAATCTATGAAAAGGTCAAGATTTTGGGGTATAGTTCCAAACAAACAAGGTCCATTATCTCCTGCGTCGTATCGCCGCTGAGCACTAGGTACCTCCTCAGTGTCCTACTCGATCTGGTCCAGAGCTGGAGGATGTCCGAACTATCACCGGGACCGTGACCTTGTCCTCGAACCTTGTATCCGTCAAATGACCACGACTTATCCGTGGAAAGGGTGCGGATCATGTTAACGGACGAGCAGATCAAAATGGTGATGGACATGGTCATCAAGAAGAAATGCGATCTTTGTCCCTCATGTACGACATGCAGAACATCTCTACCGTGGACCATCACGATGCTGACCCCCATGTATGGCTTACTGGAATGAACGAGGATAGAGATAGTGTCCTCAAAGAGGGCCTCGAGGGGAGGTAGGCAGGAGAACGACCAAATGGCATATCTCGTTAGATATGTCACATACGTTCGTTTCCAAGGTCCCTTGCAAGGCATGGTCGATCGTTATATACAAGTTGTGGACAAGATGATCATACCAGAGGTGCTGTCGCATGGGAAAAATAAAAGATACTATGTCCAAATTAGAAGAGACGAGGTCTAGAGCTGAAAGGTGGAAGATCATGGAGCAAGGGAGGAAGATCGAGGCCGATGTTGAGATAATGGGGTCTTTGGTGGTGGAAAAGGTCGCCGAGACGGGGGAGAGGTTAAAAGAGAGGATACGCAAGTAGGTCAACCAGTATGATCTTCAGTAGCAACGATCGGTCATGTACTCAAACTGAAACTGGATCCAAAAACCGGTCTGCCCATGATCATATATTTTTTGTATAAAGATCATCCATGGTCCAGCGGAAAGGCCAGAAAACGATCACAGCTTCCTCTTTGAGTTTCTCGGTTTAACTTCTCAGAACTGAACTTCCCCTCCGAGACCCAAAAACGGTTTCAGCGCCATATTGCCGTCAATCATCATGCACTTCTAGAGAAGGGACGAAGGAGCGGCCAAGAATTATGACCGCGGTTGAGCTTATGGCTGCAATGACAATGGCCGCTCCTGGGGGCGCATTTACAGTTCTTGGTGCTTCAACCTACCCATATGGAAACACTTAGACAACCCGAAAATATGTATCGTCATTATTAGCATTTTTAAAATTATCGATATGGATAAAGTTAAGTAACTATAGAGACCACTTTTAATTATGGAGGATGGTCGGTCCAGGTCGTCGGTCCTCATAACAGATGGGAATACGCGAAGTGCCCTAGCGATCGCCAGGTCCCTGGGCGGCAGGGGGAACCGGATCATCATGGCATCCGATGATCCGCGCTCTATCGCTTTTTATTCCAAGCATTGCGACCAAAGATTCCTCTATCCTTCCCCGATAGATGATAAGGAAGCCTTCATCGAGAGCATATCGACCTTCCTGGAACTAATGATGTTGATCTACTCGATCCCAGTCAGCGACAAGACATGCTACCCCATAGTGGAGAACAAGGCCAAGCTTAAGGACCTCACATGTGTGGCCTGTCCGGACAAGGAGATGATGGAAGAGGTTTTTGACAAATCGCTCACACTTCGGACGGCAATCAGGTTGGGCGTTCCGGTACCCGAGACATATTTCATCGAAAATATCGAGAACATCTTTCCTTTAGCGCAGGAGCTCCGATATCCGGTCGTGATAAAGCCTCGATGGTCTTGGTATTGGAAGGATGGGAAGGCCAAAGCAGGTGTCCGAAGGTTCGTAAGCTCCGAGGAAGAGCTATTGTTAGCATATCAGGAGATGAACACCGAGATACCTTTACCCATGATACAGGAGGTGGTGAGAGGGGACGGCGTGGGGTTGTTCGCCCTGACGGAGAATGGCGTTCCGCTCGCTACCTTTGCTCACCACCGCCTCAGGGAGGTCAACCCGAGCGGAGGAGCGAGCACGCTCCGGGAGGGCGTCCCGACAAATGGGCAGGTCAAAGAGCACGGTCTTGGTCTGCTGCGAGAGATAGGCTGGAACGGCGTGGCCATGGTCGAGTTCAAGCTCGATGCCCGGACCAATGTCCCAAAGTTGATGAAGATGAACGGTAGATTCTGGGGGTCCCTGGACCTGGCGGCGCGGTCCGGTGTGGACTTCCCATTCCTATTGTTCCAACAGATGATGGGGGAAAGACCAGATGGACCGATGGATTACAGGTCGGGCCATCGTTCCAGATGGGTCAAGGGGGATCTGGAGAGGATGGTCCATATATTCAAAGACCCGGAACGCTCCATCAAAGAGAAGTTGAGGTCCTTGACGGAGGCGCTCAACTTCTGGAGCAGGGACGTCAGCTATGACGTTCTAAAGCTTGATGATCCATGGCCCGGAGTTATCGAACTGCTCGAGTTCATCGATGACTTCGTTCTTCATCGTTCAAGAACGAAAGGGAACAAAGACCCCGAGACTCGTCCGATCCTTCCGTATTCCTTTAAGGGGGCATCTCCAGGTCCGACATCGTCTTTGATGAACTCTTGTTTGGACAAAAACGAGGCCGACCATTATAGGCGATAAGGTTGCATGTCTATCCGTTGCGGAATGTACGGAAGTACGATTTGAACGATCCAATAAAAAAGCAAGACCTCTGACCATTGGAAAATGACCGTGCTTTCCTCGCTGAATTTCCTAAACCGTCTCTTCCATCCTTCATTCCCTTCTAGATACCCCCATCCTGTTTCGCGATGACCATGATGGAATACCAAATGGATCGGCATCTGATCATTTTGATGATCCCATAATAATTAATGTCCGTGTTGCTTATATGCTCATCGCTTGAAAAAGGGAGTCTGTAAATGTAGAAAGCTCAACACCTTTGATGTGACGAACTTGGTGGTGGGCTCAATAATCGGTGCCGATGTTTATGTGGTCACGGCCATCGGGTCAAAGCTCATCGGTCCGGCCTCCCTCATTGTCTGGTTGCTAGCAGGGATAATGGCCGCGGTCATTGCAATATCGTTCTCCTACTGCGTTATGATGTCCCCCAAGGTAGGCGGGCCCTATGCCTATGTCAGGGAGGTATCCACCCCATTCGCGGGGTTCATGGTCGGGTGGAGCCTTCTCCTGGCGGAGTGGCTCTCCCTAGCGGTGTTCCCAGTGGCCTTCACCCAGTACTTCGTGGCCCTCATCCCGGGATTAGATGGTACCGCTCAGGTAGTGCTCAAGGCCATCTTCATTGCAATCATACTTATCACGAACTTGGTGGGGGTCAAGGCCGCGGGTAGATTGAACGATGGACTGACCATCGTTAAGTTATCACCACTCGTCCTCATCATACTGGGAGGGCTCTTCCTCGTCGTCGCTCGGCCAAGCATCGCCATATCCAATCTCCAACCATTTTTTACGGGTAACGCGACCGACTTCGGACAGGCGCTCGTACTTATCTTCTGGGCATATGCTGGCTTCGAAGATCTCCAGTCTGCCCGCGGATGATGTTGATCTCCCGGAGCGAACGATACCAAAGGCCATCATTTTCGGAATGCTCATCGTAATCGCCTTCTACCTGCTGACCAACCTTGTGGTCATCTGCGTCGTAAGTCAAGGTACACTATCCACGTCCAGTGGCCCACTGATCGCCACCGCTTCGGCGATCTTCAGCAGTCCTGTCCTTCTCACCGTTCTGGCAGTGGGGATCGTGGGAGTTGGGGCATTGCTGTCCATAGTCGGCTCCGATGAGTCAGGGACCATTGGTACCTCGCAGCTCGCATACGCCATGGCCATTGATGGACAGTTGCCCAAGCTCTTCGGCAGTACTCACCCAAGATTCAACACACCCTATCTTGGTCTGACGATCCTCTGCATCACCGCTTTCATTATCTCCCTGTTCGGAGGGCTGTCGGCCCTGATCAATTCTTCGGTGTTCCTCCTGGCCTTCACCTATCTGGCCACATGCATATCGGCGATCGTGTTGCAGAAGGAACACAGCGAGATCGCGTCCAGGCTCAGATGGAGAACGGCGATCCCATTGGTCGGGGCGATATTCTCCGTGATCCTGATCATTCTAGTGGACCCGACCGAAATTTTCATTTCCCTACTACTAATGGCAGTCGGAGTTCCGATATATCTCTTTTTATCGCCCAAGGAGGAGCTGACGGATATCAAGAAGAGATACTGGTCGGAGGATGCAATACTGCGCAGAGCATGTCGTCAGGGGAGAATGTTCCTGGCCTTCCCTCTGCAGAAGATCAAGCTGTTTTATTTCAGGAGGACCAATAAAAGCCCCGCGTTGATCTGTGAGAACAAAGATACATGCCAAGAACAAGACAGTTGTAAACCGATTTGATTTATTAAAACACCTCCACAGAATACCCGACCCCAAAAGATGTCCAAGTGTTTTCATGGCATTAAGGAAGTGCGATCTCAACGCACTGGCCACTAAGGATATGATCCCATGTCGCGCTGTAAGCTAAGGAGAATAAGTATTGAGTCGAGCGAATGATCCAGTGGCGGAATATGTATTAAAGACTCTGTTGCTAAACTAGCTCCCTGACCTCATCTCTTTTCGAGCCAGCAGGAACAAGTTGAACATCGATATCTTCGCCTGCACCTCATTTTTTCTGACCGATTTCGGTTCGACATCGGATCCGATAGCCGAACAGACGCTGGATCATGCTGAACGCCGTTTCAGCATGGTTCCGCTTGCCATACAGGGCCGCGGCCCTGTTCGGCCAGTGATGCCAGAACGAGACCATCTTCTGGTACAGCGTCTCTGGTCTTGAAAAGTGTCGCGCGTTCTTCTTGATGCCATGGAGCGGCGTCGCCCCATGCTGCCTGGCCGCGGCCAGGCACGCCTCTCCGTGATAGGCGGAGTCGGCAAGGCTTCTCACCACGCGAACGTTCGAGGGCAGCCCGTTCCACACCTCCGAGAACATCTGGCTGTCGTGGACGTTCGACTCTGTAAGTTCGTAGCTCAGGACGAAGAACTCATCGACCTCGATGACCGCATGGATCTTGACCCAGTTCTCCGTCGCCTTGATTCCATGGTCGGTCTCGCGCCAGGCGCGCTTCCGGCCGCTGAAGCCTGAAGCGTCGGTCGCCGCGACGACCGATCGTTGAGGTATGCTCTCAAGAACGAACGAGAAGAACCTCTTCCAAAGCATTAGCCAGCGTTTGCTTGAGTTCTTTTTGCACAGCACCGAGTGGTCAGGAACGTCGCTTAGCTCGAAGTAATCGGCCAGCATCGTCATCAGACCTTCCGTTTCGCGGAAAGTAGCATCGAACAGCTGACGAACGAGGAACGCGATCAGCAGGTCGCGTTCGAGCACCGGCGGTCGGCCGGTGCTCTTTTGGCGCTGCCAGAAGGAGAACTCGTTCGCATACGTTCTTATCGCTTCCAGCGAGAGACGGTACTTGTTCACCATCGCTTCATCGTACGCTCGCCGCTCATTGAGCAGCGAGGCAAGGTCGATAACGAAGGTATCGACCTTCGCTTGACCGGTAAAATTGAATATTCCCGTAGGCATTAGGACATTCGTGGCACCCAATCCATTCACCTTTCTAAGCAACTGGCTATATGGATTGGACCACACTTATACATTTTGATAACAGTATAGATAACAAACGATAATTGTGCTCAGGAAACCTGTTCAGAGTTTAGCAACAAAGCCAATATTATTAAACCATCCCACTTTTCGTTTTTAAGAAAGTAATATATATTTCCACTTGAAAATCTTTGAGCACAAAGAAACCCAAAGATCGGTTCGGAGAAAGGATAATGTTGGACCCATGGCCAGAAGAGTGGAGCATGAGTTTTCGCTCTGAACATGTGCTCAGGCCGAATCGAAGGCAAAGTTAGAATGAACAAAGCATTGGCCATGCTCCAACGTGATGGTTTTCCAGTCCCCAACATTTTTGTTAATCATAAGATGGGGCCATATGATAAAAAAATAGATGTCACAACGGAGCAGATGGAAAAGGACCATATCCTATCTATCGATGCAAAGCCAACTAATTACTCCGATCCTATCTACATATATTCATTGACCAGAGAGGGAGAGAAATATTATCAAGAGAATGCACAGGAGATCTTGGAATCCTACACAAGAGAACCATATGTCCTTTCTTTGCAAGACAATTATAAGATAATCAAGGATGAAATCAAACTTAAAACGAACAATCTGGTTGAAAAAGTACATACAGATCTTTACTTGGACGATTTAGCTTTATATTTACAAAGGGTAAAAGAAACGAACTTTATGACGAAGAGGATGATGTGTAATTATGAAAAACGCTTTGATGACGGTTGCCCCATATGCTTAGAGTTGCTAGGGGCGTTGGACTTCTCTCAAAGAGCTTTGGAAATCATCGAGAGGGATAGGTGGACCGATAAGCAGGCAGGGAAAAATTTCATTCTTTACAACTCGGAAAGGCTATTAAAGGTTGGTAACTTGTTAAGGAACCACAATCATATCAATGATGGCTCTGACGCTAAACTCAAAGCTCTTTGAAAACTAGGTTCCCGGTTCAATATTTCCAATATTTTGTATATTATTATCGTAAATATTAAGGTGGCGCACCTTATATACCCAGTTGTTCAGGCAAGGTATAAAGATGAACGCCACCGATATCCTCATCGACGACGAAGTATTCAGATTCTCCGGTCAAGCGCAGATCGATAGCTGGTCCATCAGGGACCAGCTCGTATCGAGCGGTGCTCGATACAGTAGGTGGCTGGTCGCGGACCTGCATCTAACGATGCAGAGGATCAAGGAACTGGCCGATAAGTTCCCGTTCTGGCAACGATGCAAGAGGACCGGCAGACCGTCAATCAGAGAGCGCGATCTGCTGATCGCCTTTCTTCTCAGACAGCTGTTCAACTCGACCTTCAGACAGCTCCAGGCGCTCCTGGAGCTGTGCCGGGAGTACTTTGTGTTGGAGAAGGTGCCTCATCACACCGTGCTGAGCAGAAAGAACCGCTCTGCCAGATGGACGACGATCTGGCAGCGGTTCCACGACTTCGTCGTGGGGACGCTGCCATCGCGCAGCGTCGTCATCGCCACGGATGCCACGGGTTTCTCTGGAAGAAAAAGACCTTGGAGGGAATGGGAACATTCGATCAAGGCGAACCAGGACTGGGTCAAGACGCACGCGGCCATCGAGGTGGACTCGTTCGTAGTTCTTTCATATGAGCTCACACCATCCAACGTTCATGATAGCCAGATGTTCTCCGATGTTTGGAACAGGCTACCGGGCAACGTCTCGCCAAAGCGTAGTCTCGCCGACTCCGCCTATCATGGAGAGGTCTGCCTGGCAGCGGCCAGGCAGCATGGGGCAACACCGCTCCATGGAATAAAGAAGAACGCTCGACACTTCTCAAAGCCTGAGACAGTTGTATCAGAAGATGGCCTCGTTCTGGAAGCACTGGCCGAATCGAGCTGCCGAGTTGTACGGCAAGAGGAACCATGCTGAAACGGCGTTCAGCATGATCGGTGGCCGGTTCGGCCACCGGATAAGGTGTCGTTCTTTGACAGGTCGAAAAAACGAGGTCCGTTCGAAGATCGCGGCGCACAACATCAGGATGCTGGCCTGGATAAGCTTTAACTCAACGAACTAGTTTAGCGTCAAGGTCCAATGATGTTAGATTTATGGAAGATAGTTTTGAAAAACCTAGAGCAGAAGCCATGCAAAAGATGCATAGCATCGAGTATAATGGCTCACTATACAAAATCGTTCAGCCTCTCATCATCGAGGAAACCATTTGTCCAGATGTAGTAATGGGGTAGCTGATCGTCGAAGCCCATCGCGGTTGTTATGGATGCCAATGCTTGCATTAAACATGCTCTATATTTTGTAGTGGTGAAACGGTCAGTGCGTGATTTCTTTTGCATCCCGATAAGAGGATTTGTCAATGGTTGTCTTGTTGAATCGATACCGATTGGTCATTTCACCACTGAAAAGAGCCATTCTTATCAAAACATAACCAAAGCTGTAAATAATCTATGCAAAGAAAGAAATATACCTTATTATGAAGGGTTGAAATTATTACAGAAGGGGAAGATAAACTTAGACCATCTTTTCTCTAAACTGGTCGAGTTCCCCGAAAAATACACGGATCCTGAGCTCATAGCAGCTTTGCTCTATTTTCAGGCCCATCAAAAGGATCTTAGCCCTTACCTAGAACCGGGGAGGGTGAAGGACCCGATTCCTGAGGATCATGATCTCAGGTTATTAGTATGCTCACACAACCTAGGTTATTCTCCGGTCAGCTTGGTGTCTGATGATATGCACTTTGTGGCATACTCTAACGAAATATCTAACAACTATAACGTTCAAGTTCTCCCCGTTAAAGATCTGCTCAAATTGGTAACAAGTTGGAGCTGGGTGGTTCCGACATAGTTGATATTTTATCCTCGAAGGGCGACCGATAAGTATCCCGTAAATTGGACCGTTTGGCCAATCGATAGCCACCGAGCTATTCTTCTTCAATGGCCTTTTTGCAGGAAGAAGTTACCACTGAGGTCTCTTTTGAGATGACGACGATTATCTTGAGGTGAGATTCCGACGCCGTGAACCTATACGTTTTCATCGAGATCGATTTCTTCAATTTGGTGGCTATGGAACGGACCTTCGTTATTGCGCCCGCTCTGCACCCATAGAGTATAAGCGTGTCCGGCACATCTGCATAGATACGGGTCTCAATCTCCCTGATCTTTTGTTCGACCCTATCATCCACGCTGATATAAACTATGTATTTATCGACCTCGTTCAACATTTTCTCGATGCGTTTTGTTAAATCAGCGGGCCTCTGTGTTGTTGGAGAATTAATTCCGATGTATGTGCTAAGTACCTCATTCTGAACTGCCTCGGCTATGTGAAGTCCCTCCAATCCGAAGGTATTCAAAATGGTATTACGCAATTTTTCTACTTCTTCCATATCGCCTTCCAATTTTCTTAAAGTAAGTCCCATCTGTGCGATGATTCTTAACTTTTTATCTTGGACGTATTCAGATAATATTTGCCATTCGGTACTACGACAGTTGGGTCTTGATGATCTTCAATTGTTTGTGGATCTTCGATGAACGCTATGTCCTTATTTTTAAATCTTCCTAGAACACCAAGAATCTTTTCCTTTGACCACTCAAGAGTACCTATGGTCGCACCCGTTGCCAAATCAACAGTTTGCTCGTCGGGCGACATCACAACCTGCCTTACAAAACGTCACCATAATCTTCAAAATAACCAGTAACGCTAATAGGGTTGTTGTCCAAAATGACCGTGCTTCCTGGAAGAATTAACATATTGTCTATCTTAATCGGTTCGTTTATGTACGGATCGATCTTCTTCTTACCGTTGTTCTCCAATACAAAGGTGCCATCCGAGGAGTATCCTAGCTCCATCAATATCGACAATTTTGCCTCTTTCGGCATCTTTTTCAAAGAAATTAGCTCCATCCTCAAGCTCCCGATCTCTAAGTAAGTAGACCAATTTATTCATAATTAAAGGTTTCTAACGACCTTTAATCATTGATAATGAACGGTTTGAGATTGATTTTAATGCGGTTAAAGTATGATTTCCTTCGACTTTTTAATGATAATTGACTATTTTTAAATCTTAAACATTTTCAAAGTTGATATATTTAATGATAAGACCAATCAAATCGACTAATCAGCAATCAAATACAATGATCTTGTCATATGATTGGGTTTAATCTTCATCAACCATTCTGCTGAAAAACGAAAGAAAATCATATGAAATTCTCTCTCACCACCTTGAATAATCTGAGACCTGACCATCATCAATATCTAGAATACGCTCGAACGTACCACGAGCCCTCGAGGGAGGTCCTTTGGCAGGTTTCGGGTCCGACCCTCATGAGTCCCTTCAAAAGGACCCCGCCATTTTCTGCCTGGTCGCACACCACCTCCTCCTGGGCGTTCGTACTTGTAAGAAAAGAGGAGGAGCGGTGGAGGACAGAAGACGAGTCCGGGGTTTTGTGCTTAACTACCTCGGTCCGCTCCTCGAGCGGGATATTGCTCATTTACCATAAAAACTTGTTATTTACGGAAGTATGTCCATAGGATGGAGAGATCATTGGACCCACTGGATCGGTCCGATGATTATCGGAAAAATAGCTCCCGCTTCTGGTGAGGACGGCAAGGGATGAAAGCTTATCTCGATCGTGTCGGAGTCGAGGAACCCTCGCCGTCCTCGTTCCGAACCTGGCGACCGCGGTCAAAAACCTTTGTCCCTGGCTTTCGTTTCCTGTTCTCACGAAAGATACGGTCGTCAAGCATGTTTACTTCTTCTATGAATGAACCATTTTTAGACGAATTGATTTAATTATTCGCTATAACATGCTCCTTAGATATGACGGACGAGGAGAAGGGGCAGGTCATCGAGGCTCAAAAGAAGCCTAGCGTCCAATTACCGCTATTCCCCTTCGATCCGTCATCGATCATGGACAATCTTTCCCTGTACTCAAGTTTGGAGTACGACAAAATATTCAACAAGGATTTTTTAGAGCGAATGGACAGGATAGGCCTATCGTCCGATATGATTGCGGTCACGTTCGTTAAGGACATCAAGGACCCGTCACCATCAGGCATCGCTAAAGATTTGGTCGTCATGATATTGGTAAAGGACGAGAGTTCGTCCTTTGTTTTCTTCCATGGGGACGAAACTAAGAAAAAGGCGCTTAGCTCGATATTGGAGGAGGGAGGGGCTGTTAAGAACCCGACACCTCCCAAGAAAAAGATCGATGGGGCATAAAATGGACAGCGATAAGGATACGACCTATGAGATAATGGAACAGGACGATCTCACAAAGAAGGAGCTAATCGCGAAGTCGGTGGAGGCTTTGAAGTTCAGCGCTAACCTTTATCAATTCGTTCGTCAAGAGTATATGGGGAGCAGTTTCGAAGGCCTTCCATTGCCCCGCAAAAATCTGACCACCGAGGAGCGTATCGATCAATTGGAGAGAGATAATGCCGAGCTCCATAGAGCGTTCCTAGAGTTCAAACTTCAATGGGAAAAAGAGAGGAAGGGCCAGGAGATCGATAAAACTAAGAAGATAAAGGACCCTGAAGAAATAATCGGTTTTCTAGAGGGTCGATCTTGGACATTGAGGACTTCGATAAGTGGGCTGAGGATGACTAGACCTAAAACGATTGTTCTGGATACGAACGTTATTCTAAGAGTATTCTGGAAAGAAGGGAAATGCCAAGTGCACCCATTCTGCCAACCTGATACGGGCCATCAGCATGGGGGCGTTCAAAGGAGTGATACCTTCGCCGGTCCTGGCCGAGGTATACTATAAGGTCCGGTCGGTGACCTCGAAGAGCGATGCAGAGAAGGTCGTAGATAATTTTTCCGCTCGATTGAACAATTGCTCGGTCTGTCCGGTCGAGCTGCTACATTCCTCGACATCTGGGGAGTACTACATCAGGGTGAATTTTGAAACCGAATCAGGGAGATTAATCGAGAAAAATAGGGAAGACCCCGACAGGATCTCGACAGTAGATGCCATGGTCTTGGCGGTTGGAAGATTTATCACGGATTCGGTGGTCTGCACATACGACAAAAACATGAAGCAGATCAAAGACGTAAAAGTGCTGACCGCCGAGGAAGTGCTTTCTTTGAACTAGACCCATTTATGAAGAGCTCCCACCGTTTGGGATCGATGTCTTGCTAAGTTTTATTAGCTTAGTGTATCGGCCTGTCCGAGATCATCACTCTAGACCTTCCTTCAGGTAGATGTTCTATCCCTGTGAAAAGTCGCTCACATCCAACAAATTGTTTCTTATAATTATCCAGCGGCATGCTCAGTAGACATCATCGCTCGCTGTTCTTGGACGTATTTGATGAGGTCTCGGCACGAAATGGTCCTGTTCGAGGTCGGTTCATCGTCTTGCACGGACAACTGGCCTCGGGACGGAATGACCTAGTGTCGAGGAAAGGACATCGGATCAGAACGAATAAGTTGTTATTGTCGGTGCGCAGACTGAAGCGACGCGTAGAGCGCGTCGCACCTCGTTATCGAACGAGGCGCTCGAAGCATGTGTACACGCAGCACCAGTTGATCGTTCTTCTTGTGCTTCGACAGTACCTCGGGACATCGTACCGGGAGCTCGTCCAGATGCTCGGGACGATGACGCCAGTACTGAGAGAGGTGGGATTAAGGGACAGTTCCTCATTTCACGACGCTCCAGAAGTTGGTCTCGAGGATCGATGGCGAACTGCTCGATGAACTGCTCGCCTCGTTCGTCGACCTGATCGATGGACCGCTCGAGCTGTCCATCGACTCGACCGGCATCGAGCTCACATCCGCTTCGTACTACTACATCACGGTACTGGAGAGGAACGAGGACAGGATAAAGAAAGGGAAAAAGAAGGTCAGGCATCACATCAAGATGACGATGGCGTTGGAGACACGATGCCAGATCGTTGTGTCGGTCCGCTTTCGCTACGGTCCTGACAACGACTTCGGCGATGCGATACCCACGCTGGCGGCGGCCAGCGTACGCTCGGTCGCCGTGGTGGTCGGCGATAAGGGGTACGACTCGCAGGAGATACGTCGTTTCATCTGGTACGATCTCAGGGCGGAGGCGCACATACCCCTGAGAGAGTGGCGGAAGCACGGGGGCAGGACGACCAGCATATATCGGAAGAAGCAGATGGCCGAGTTCGACATCGGACGTTATCATCGTCGACCGCTCTCTGAGACGGCGAACTCCGTTATCAAAAGAACGATGAGGAACGATGTGCTGGCACGTTCCTCAGCTCATCAGTTCAAAGAGCTTCGACTTCGAGCGATAGCGTACAATGTCAGAAGGGAGGGTAAGATCATGGATGATGTCTACTGAGCACAGCGGCACATCATCAAGATATTGAACACCATTTTTTACGACCAATCTTCCGACCAGGACGGTTTGCATAACAATCTTACCATGATCAGCTGCTAAATAGATTAAGTTTTTCGTCTGGGTGAGCATTTAAAATCGGTTACTTATATAATGTCGGACGATATGCTATATTGACCAGATCTCAGAGAAAAAATTAAAGGAATTTGACCATTCTTTGTCCCTTCTCCCAAGGTTTTATCTTTTCGGAGAACATTCTGGAAATCGTTGTGTCATATCTCCCTGTGCATCCCCAGATATGGACCAACACGAAGTGAACAATGCACGAGCGGGATATCTGCCCTGTCCGATGCAGGTCAGGCGATCATATCGCCTTGATGATCGAGCATTTTTCTAGTTGGTGATAATGCAAAAATAATACGACCCTGGCGAGCGCATCGATCCTCTCACCGTGCTCGTAGAGACGGGCGAGCATATGATGGTACGGCCCGGATCCCTCTGCGAAATGCATTTTGGATCTTTCTTGCCAGATGCATTCATTTGCGTTCGCTAAATGCCATAAAATATGCTTCGTTCAAACACAAAATCTTTATAAAGGTATATAAATACCACGCACCAGGTGACCTGATGGCCAAGATCAAGATAGGAGAAAAGTTGTCGCTTCCACCTCCTTGGGTGAGGAACTGGACCTGCAAGCCATCGCTCTGGCCTTGGAGGGTGCTGAGTACGAACCCGAGCAGTTCCCTGGGCTCATCTATAGATTAAAGGAGCCAAAGACCGCGACATTATTGTTCAGAAGTGGCAAGGTCGTATGTACCGGGGCCAAGAGTCTTGAAAATGTCAAGGTGGCCATTAGCAAGGTCGTGAAACAGATAGAGAAAGCGGGCATCATAATAAAGGTGGAGCCAAAGATAGAGGTACAGAACATAGTGGCCTCCTCGGACCTTGAGCAGGAGATCAATCTTAATGCTATAGCTATGTCCCTAGGGCTGGAGAGGGTCGAGTACGAACCGGAGCAGTTCCCAGGACTGGTCTATCGGCTTGACGAGCCAAAGGTCGTCGTTCTTCTTTTTGGGTCTGGTAAGCTCGTATGTACAGGGGCAAAAAAGCCCCAGAACGTCGAGGCTGCGGTCAATAGGATCACTGAAGAGCTCAAGGCCGCAGGATTGTTGCGTTGAACATGACCAAACCGATCCTAGATAACCATCTGCACCTCCAGCCTTCTGGCAAGGGGGTGGAGGCCCTCCGAGCGTTCTCTAAAGCGGGCGGGACCCATGCGGTCCTTTGCCATGTACCTTATTCGGAGGTAGTGATCAGGTCACCAGAGGACTTCGCGGCCTCCTACAAGATCACCTTGGACATGGCGGACAAAGGAAGACGAGAGACCGATGTCAAGGTCTTTGTCACCCTTGGACCATATCCTATACTGCTGATCGGTCTGGCGGAGCGATTTGGATTGGATAGGGCGGTCGAGGTGATGAAGGGTGGAATGGAGATTGCCCAAGCCCTGGTGCAGGAGAACAAGGCCATAGGTATCGGTGAGATCGGCCGTCCTCATTTCCCGGTCCCTACGGAGATCTGGAACGCCTCCAACGATATCATGGAATATGGGATGAAGCTCGCCTCCGAGGCCGATTGTCCCGTCATACTTCATACAGAAGCGGGCACGCCGGACATCATGGCGGACCTGGCCGGCCATGCGGACCGCGCTGGGTTGGCGCGCGGAATGGTGATCAAACATTATTCCCCGCCGTTGATCACCGAAGCAGAGAACCATGGGCTCTTCCCATCTGTGCTAGCACTTAAAGATGCCATCTTAGAGGCGATAAGTAAGGGCACGCGGTTCATGATGGAGACGGATTATATCGATGACCCTAAAAGACCGGGCGCGGTCCTTGACATAACCACCGTACCAAAAAGGACTTGCTCAATGTTGAGATCAGGTTCGCTGACGGAAGAGGCTGCTGCGATAATCCATAAGGACAACCCGAAAAAGGTCTATGATATCGATATCGAGTGAACCACTCCTTCGAGCGGAGCTTCTTGCTCCGACCAGCTGGCGCAGGGGAACTTCCCACTCGCAAGAAGTTAGATCTTGATGTCAAAAAGTTCATATGATCCGGAATAGTCCGACCACTTGATTTCGACCTTGTCCACACGTGCGAAGGGATGCTCCTCCTTCAGCTTGCGTATCACCTCATCGATGTTCTCCTTATCTCCCTCGAAGACCGCTTCCACATTGCCATCTGGTAGGTTCCTGACCCATCCGTTGACCTCATGGATTATCGCGAACCTCTTTGTAAATGCTCTAAAATTTACGCCTTGGACCTTTCCTATGAAGACGACCTCTGCCCTGCATTTCATGATATGTCCACCTCAACATCTGTTCCTTCTATATCAGGCCACAGTTCTGCATGGAGCGTTTGATTTTCTGGCGACCGCATCTATAAATATATATTATAAGCATTTCCCGCAGCAAGGGATGCACTATGAAATCTTTAGTCGAAGAAGCATTAGCTAGAGAAGGGGCCATGGGCGCACAGTTCGCTCCTACGAACGTTGCTCCGACCCCACAGCCAGCCTTTCAACAGGCTAGCTCGGCGGACGCAGAACTTCTAGAACTGCTCCAGACCTTAAGGACCAACATCAAGATCATCGGTTGCGGTGGCGGCGGGACGAACACGATCGCAAGACTGGCAGAAGAGGGCATTTCTGGCGCCGAACTTTATGCGGCGAACACCGATGCCCAACATCTTTTGGCGATCAGGTCCCCGCACAAGATACTATTGGGAAGAAGACTGACCCGAGGACTTGGGGCGGGTGCCCTGCCTCAGATCGGGGAGGGGGCCGCACGTGAGGCAGAGGAAGAACTAAGGAAGGCCTTGGTCGATGCCCATATCGTCTTTGTAACAGCAGGAATGGGCGGGGGGACCGGCACTGGTTCAGCGGCAATAATAGCAAGCCTCGCAAAGGAAATGGGCGCGTTGACGGTCGCTGTCACGACATTACCGTTCCGTGGGAGGGCCGTTCTCGAATGGAGAACGCTGAATGGGGCCTGGAAAGATTGAGGAACTCTGCAGATACGGTCATCGTGATACCGAACGATAAACTTCTAG
>CAVUGW010000047.1:0-44809 GCA_963741025.1 Methanomassiliicoccaceae archaeon | reverse complement strand
GAGCGGGATATCTGCCCTGTCCGATGCAGGTCAGGCGATCATATCGCCTTGATGATCGAGCATTTTTCTAGTTGGTGATAATTCAAAAATAATACGACCCTGGCGAGCGCATCGATCCTCTCACCGTGTCTCGTAGCGACGGGCGAGCATATGATGGTACGGCCCGGATCCTCTGCGAAATGCATTTTGGATCTTTCTTGCCAGATGCATTCATTTGCGTTCGCTAAATGCCATAAAATATGCTTCGTTCAAACACAAAATCTTTATAAAGGTATATAAATACCACGCACCAGGTGACCTGATGGCCAAGATCAGAGATAGAGAACGTTGTCGCTTCCACCTCCTTGGGTGAGGAACTGGACCTGCAAGCCATCGCTCTGGCCTTGGAGGGTGCTGAGTACGAACCCGAGCAGTTCCCTGGGCTCATCTATAGATTAAAGGAGCCAAAGACCGCGACATTATTGTTCAGAAGTGGCAAGGTCGTATGTACCGGGGCCAAGAGTCTTGAAAATGTCAAGGTGGCCATTAGCAAGGTCGTGAAACAGATAGAGAAAGCGGGCATCATAATAAAGGTGGAGCCAAAGATAGAGGTACAGAACATAGTGGCCTCCTCGGACCTTGAGCAGAAATGAATCTTAATGCTATAGCTATTTCTCTGGGGCTAGAAGGGTCGAGTACGAACCGGAGCAGTTCCCGGGATTGGTCTATCGGCTTGACGAGCCAAAGGTCGTTGTTCTTCTTTTTGGGTCTGGTAAGCTCGTATGCACGGGAGCAAAAAAGCCCCAGGACGTTGAGGCTGCGGTCAGTAAGATCACTGTAGAGCTCAAGGCAGCAGGATTGTTGCGTTGAGCATGACCATACCGATCCTCGATAACCATCTGCACCTCCAGCCTTCTGGTAGGGGGGTGGAGGCCCTCCGGGCGTTCTCTAAAGCGGGCGGGACCCATGCGGTCCTTTGCCATGTGCCTTATTCAGAGGTAGTGATCAGCTCACCGGAGGACTTCGCGGCCTCTTATAAGATAACATTGGACATGGCGGACAAAGGAAGACAAGAGACCGATGTCAAGGTCTTTGTCACCCTTGGACCGTATCCAATACTGCTGATCGGTCTGGCCGAGCGATTTGGATTGGATAGGGCGGTCGAGGTGATGAAGGGTGGAATGGGGATCGCCCAAGCCCTAGTTCAGGAGAACAAGGCTATAGGTATCGGTGAAATCGGCCGTCCTCATTTCCCGGTCCCTACGGAGAATCTGGAACGCCTCCAACGATATCATGGAGTATGGGATGAAGCTCGCCCATGAGACCGATTGTCCCGTCATACTTCATACGGAGGCGGGCACGCCGGCCGTCATGGCAGACCTGGCCGGCCATGCGGACCGTGTAGGGCTGGCGCGCGGAAAGGTGATAAAACACTATTCCCCACCGTTGATCATGAGGCAGAGAACCATGGGCTCTTCCCATCTGTGCTACACGTAAAGACGCCATCTTGGAGGCGATAAGTAAGGGCACGCGGTTCATGATGGAAACGGATTATATCGATGACCCCGAAAGACCGGGCGCGGTCCTTGACATTACCACCGTACCAAAAAGGACATGTTCCATGCTGAGGTCAGGTTCGCTGACGGAAGAGGCTGCCGCGATCATCCATAAGGACAATCCGAAAAAGGTCTATGATATAGATATCGAGTGAACTACCCCCTTCGGGGGAGCTTCTTGCCTCAACCAGATGGCGCAGGGGAACTTCCCGCCTGTAAGAGGTTAGATCTTGATATCAAAAAGTTCATATTTACGGAATAGTCCGACCACATGATCTCGACCTTGTCCCCACGTGCGAAGGGATGCTCCTCCTTCAGCTTGCGTATCACCTCATCAATGTTCTCCTTATCTCCCTCGAAGACGGCCTCCACATTACCATCTGGTAGGTTCTTGACCCATCCGTTGACCTCATGGATTATCGCGAACCTCTTTGTAAATGGTCTAAAATTTACGCCTTGGACCTTTCCTATGAAGACGACATCTGCTCTGCATTTCATGATATGTCCACCTCAACATCTGTTCCTTCTATATCAGGCCACAGTTCTGCATAGAGCGTTTGATTTTCTGGCGACCGCATCTATAAATATATATTATAAGCATTTCCCGCAGCAAGGGATGCACTATGAAATCTTTAGTCGAGGAAGCATTAGCTAGAGAAGGGGCCATGGGCGCACAGTTCGCTCCTGCGAACGTTGCTCCGACCCCACAGCCAGCCTATCAACAGGCTAGCTCGGCGGACGCAGAACTTCTGGAACTGCTCCAGACCTTAAGGACCAACATCAAGATCATCGGTTGCGGTGGCGGCGGGACGAACACAATGCAAGACTTGCAGAAGAAGGCATTTCTGGCGCCGAACTATATGCGGCGAACACCGATGCCCAACATCTTTTGGCGATCAGGTCCCCGCACAAGATACTATTAGGTAGAAGACTGACCCGAGGACTTGGGGCAGGTGCCCTACCTCAGATCGGGGAGGAGGCCGCACGTGAGGCAGAAGAAGAACTAAGGAAGGCCTTGGTCGATGCCCATATCGTCTTTGTAACAGCAGGAATGGGCGGGGGGACCGGCACTGGTTCAGCGGCAATAATAGCAAGCCTCGCAAAGGAAATGGGCGCGTTGACGGTCGCTGTCACGACATTACCGTTCCGTGGAGAGGGCCGTTCTCGAATGGAGAACGCTGAATGGGGCCTGGAAAGATTGAGGAACTCTGCAGATACGGTCATCGTGATACCGAACGATAAACTTCTAGAGCTCTGCCCAAGACTTTCGATCAACGCGGCCTTCAAGGTCGCCGACGAGGTACTGGTCAGGGCGATAAAGGGCATAACCGAGCTCATCACCAAGCCGGGACTGGTCAACCTTGATTTCAACGATGTCAAGACGATCATGAAGGGAGCTGGAGTGGCGATGATAGGGCTGGGTGAGTCCACTGGCCATATCGATGATCGAGCACAGGAAGCCATAGAGGATGCCTTGAACTCACCGTTGCTCGATGTGGACATAAGTCAGGCCTCCGGTGTGCTGGTCAATGTGGTCGGCGGACCTGACATGACGATCTCTGAGGCCGAGAGGGTCGCGGAGGTGCTACAAGCCAAGGTATCACCCAATGCACGGATCATATGGGGAGCTGCGATAGATCCGACATTGGAGCACAAGATCAGGGTAATGGTCGTCATCACCGGGGTCAAGTCAAAACAGATCTTAGGAAAGGTCGGCGACACGACCCGATTAAAAGGGACCGACGTCGATATGATCAAGTAAGGTTTATCAATGCGAAAGTAGCGCACCTCCCGGCCGAGCCTCCCTCGGCCATTCTTTTTCTATCTAGCCCAGACATTCCGATGTTGCGGCCTACTACCGAAACTTTTTAAAGGCTAAATGTATGTTAGCCTCTGCCCGGGCGACCGTTCAGCTCTCTCCATGTTGAGCAAAGCCCTGGAGGGCTTGTCATGAAATCATTTGTCAGCGACGCCATATCCCGTGTGGGAGCCCAGGGAGGCCAAATATCCCCCCCATATCAGGGTTACTCATCAGAGGACCAGGACCTTGTCAAGATACTTGAGAGTCTGAAGACCAACATCAAGATCGATCGGTTGCGGTGGCGGCGGGACGAACACTATAGACAGGCTTTCCGAGGCGGGTATCGTAGGTGCCGATCTTTATGCGGCGAACACCGATGCCCAACATCTTTTAGCGGTTAGGTCCCCGCACAAGATATTATTGGGACGGTAGGGCAACCAGGGGATTGGGGGCAGGCGCGCTTCCCCAGGTCGGGGAGGAGGCCGCACGTGAGGCAGAAGAAGAACTAAGGAAGGTCCTAACTGGCGCAGATATCGTTTTCATAACAGCAGGAATGGGCGGAGGGACCGGGACAGGTTCCGCTCCGTTCGTGGCCAAGATGGCAAAGGACATGGGGGCACTGACGATCGCGGTGGTCACCTCTCCTTTCAAAGCGGAGGGCGCTATAAGGGGAGAGAACGCGGAGTGGGGGCTTGAGAAGCTTCGCGCCGTAGCGGACACGGTCGTCGTTATTCCCAACGATAAACTTCTAGAGCTCTGCCCAAGATTGGCGCTGAACGCGGCCTTCAAGGTCGCCGACGAGGTACTGGTCAGGGCGATAAAGGGCATAACCGAGCTCATCACCAAGCCGGGACTGGTCAACCTCGATTTCAACGATCTCAAGACGATCATGAAGGGAGCTGGAGTGGCGATGATCGGCCTCGGGGAAGGCGAAGAGGATGACCGCATAGAGCATGCGGTGAACGAGGCCATCAATTCTCCCCTGATAGATGTGGACATAACCGGGGCGACCGGTGCCCTGGTCGAACGTTACGGGCGGGAACGATATGAGCATCTCAGAGGCCGAGAGGGTCGCGGAGATCATCCAGTCAAAGGTCTCACAGAACGCACGGTATCATCTGGGGTGCAGCTGTGGACCCGACCCTAAAGGACATGGTCAGGGTCATGGTCGTCATAACCGGGGTCAAGTCGAAGAACATCATCGGGCCAAAGCCCGCGCAATCCGCTAAATCAGTAGACGTCGACTTTATAAGGTAGATGTCTCTAACCTAAGCGAACTGATCATCACAAGAGCGTATCACCATGGAAGTAATCGAGAAATCCTATGAGGTCCAAAAGGACGTTGAGGACAGGGTCAAACGCATAGGAAAGGGCAAGTATGGCCGTGTGATCAAGATGGCCCGGAAGCCCAGTAATGAAGAATATATAAAGGTCATTCAGATCACCGGGTTGGGTCTTGCGCTTATAGGTGGACTTGGGTTTCTCATCTACCTAATAATGAACTTCTTCCCTAATATCACTTGATCTTATCGATCCGGATTGGTAAATATGAACGAAGAATCACAGACCTTACCGCCACAGGTCAAAGGCGGGATCGCGTTGATCGGCCAAGGCAGCGAAGTCAGCGTACCTGCCTCGGGTGTTTCAGGATGGAGCCTCCAACTTAAGAGCAGGGAGGCTTCCAAAAAGAAGGTACGGTTCAAAGTAAAAGCCGAGGTCGCCCCAGAAGATGCGGCCGAATGGGGGGTCCGAGTACTTGATTCCACTGGATCACCGATGTATGACAGTCACAGCTCCCATTCCACACCTGAGTTCGAGTTCTTCATCGAAGGAACGAAACCAAAGGAGGATCAGATTAGAGGCCCATGCGCCTGTTGGGGCGAACTATCAGGACAGGGTGTCCATCTCCATCGAGGCGTGTCTGATCGACACGCCGACAGAATGCGAGAGAATGGAGTTCTCCGCCTTTGCAAGACAATCTGTCCTCGCGTTGAAGACCTCGATCGGAAAGGAAAGAGATGTCGTCGATAGTATAGCGAGTCGTGCAAAGGCCGGAAAATCCGGAATATCGGCGATCCTTGCTCCTACCACATTACGGGGTTATGTTCTCATAGAGGGAATGAACGGGGACAACCTGAGGGAAGCTGTCAAAGGTGTCAGAAAAGCACATGGGTTTATCGAGGGAGAAATGAACTTCTCCGAGATAGACCATTATCTTGCCCCCAAGCCCTTGGTATCTGGTATCATGGAAGGCAACGTCGTAGAGCTTGTCGCCGGACCGTTCAAGGGTGAAAAGGCAAGGGTCCAGAAGATCGATGAGGCCAAAGAAGAGATCACCGTCGAGCTCTTTGAGGCCGTCGTCCCAATCCCTGTGACCGTTAGAGGGGACCATGTAAGGGTCCTCGAAAAGGAGACATGAAGTTATGGCAGAAACGGTTGAAGTGCTAGTTGAGGGTGGGAAGGCCACTGCCGGTCCGCCCCTTGGTCCAGCTTTGGGCCCGCTAGGAGTGAACATTGTACAGATCGTCGGCGAGATAAACAAAAAGACCAAGAGCTTCGAGGGAATGAGAGTTCCAGTCAAGATCATCATCGACTCAAAGACCAAGGCTTTCGACATTAAGGTGGGCACCCCACCGACCTCGGCGTTAGTGACCAAGGAGCTGGGGATCGAGAAAGGCTCAGGTTCGCCTAAGGCACAGAAGGTCGGTGACCTGACGATCGAGCAGGCGATAAAGATCGCGAACATGAAGAGCGATTCACTGCTTGGAAAGGACCTCAAAAGGCAGGTCCTGGAAGTGGTGGGTACATGTACATCGATGGGAGTGACCATCGAAGGCCAGGAACCAAAAGCTGTCCGTGCGGAAATTCTCGCAGGGAAGTACGACCAGAAGTTCAGTGAGTAAAACTGGACTTGGTCGTCTCCACAAAGCTTATTAATCTAGCTTTGTTAAGGGAACCCGCACTGTAGGAGAGCGTTTAGCTCATTCGTACTACAGGGGGAATATTATTGGCAGAAAAATCAACGGTTGCAGCCGTCAAGAAGTGTCTCGAGAGCGCGCCTAAAAGGGAGTTCGTAGAGACCGTTGACCTAGCAATTAACCTAAAGGATGTGGACCTGTCCATTCCAAAGAACAGGATCCAGGAAGATGTCATTTTGCCATTTGGCCGTGGGAAGTCCCTGAAGGTTTGCGTTATCGGTGGAGGTGAAATGGCCTCCAAGGCGAAAGGCAACGCTGACCTCATCGTTACCCCAGATGAGCTGGGCAAGATAGCGGACGATAAGAAGCAGGCAAAGAAGATGGCCGGAGAATGTGATTATTTCATCGCTGAGGCCCCTTTGATGCCCATGATCGGTAAGAGATTGGGTATCGTACTTGCTCCACGCGGAAAAATGCCGAAGCCCATACCTCCTGGAAGCGACCCGAAACCCATGATCGACAACCTTCGTAAGACGGTATCGGTCAGGACCAGGGACAAGAGAACCTTCCAGGCACCTGTTGGCACAGCTATCATGGCCCCCGAGGAGATCGCAGAGAACATCGATGCGGTCCTCAAGAGGATAACGCTTAAGCTCGAGAAGGGCAAAATGAACATCGAGTCGGCCTACGTCAAGACGACAATGGGTCCTGCAGAGAGACTAATGTAGGAGGGTCCAACATGGCACATGTAGCAGCATGGAAAAAAGATAAGGTCCACGAGCTGACCGACGTCATGCTCAAGAACCAGGTCGTGGCCATCGTCGACGTCCATGGCATTCCTTCGCCACAGATGCAGTTGATCAGGCAAGGCATGAGGAAGAACTCCGCTGTCATGATGACAAGGAACAACCTCGTGAACATCGCCATCGACGAGGCGGCAAAGCAGAAGCCAGGATTGGAGGCCCTGAAGTCCCAGGTCACTGGACAGTGCGCGGTCATAGCTACTGGCATGAACCCGTTCAGGCTGTTCCAGCAGATGGAAGCGACGAAGAGCAATGCCCCGGCGAAGTCCGGAGATATCGCACCTGAGGACATCATTGTCAAACAGGGAGAGACATCTTTCAAGCCCGGTCCGATCGTTGGTGAGCTACAGAAGGTCGGCATTCCAGCGGCGATAGAGGGCGGAAAGATCGTCATAAGGAAGGACAAGATATTGGTAGAGAAGGGGCACAAGATCACCGATGAGGTGGCGAAGATCCTCCCGAAGCTCGAGATCCTTCCGATGATCGTCGGTCTGGACCTGAGGGCCGCATATGAGGATGGCCTTATCTATAATAGAGATGTTCTGAACGTACCGGCTGGATATTACCAGTCGATGTTGGCGACCGGAGCTATGAACGCAACAGCTCTAGGCGTCTCGATAGTCTATCCGACCGAGCAGACCATAAGTCCGCTATTGGCTAAGGCATATCGTGAGGCTACTGCATTAAGCGTCAAAGCGGCCATTCCAACAAAGGATAATATCAAGATTCTCCTGGCAAAGGCGAACGCAGAAATGCTCGCTGTTGCCGTCCGTGTACCTGGACTGGAGGACGATAGGCTAAAGCAGAAGCTCTCTGCAGCCTCCGCACCTGCGCCCAAGGAGAAGAAGGTAGAAGAGAAGAAAGAAGAGGATAAGAAGCCAGAGGTCAGCGAAGAGCAAGCCGCTGCTGGCCTGAGCGCTCTGTTCGGATAATCAAAAATAAGGAGGTATAAAAATGGAGTACATATACAGCGCCTTGGTTCTTCATGCCGCTGGAAAGACAGTCAACGAGGAGTCGATCGCGAACTGTTCCTGAAGAGCGCGGGCGTTGAGCCCGATGCCGCCAGGATAAAGGCATTGACGGCGTCCCTTGAGGGCGTCAATATCGACGAGGCCATCGCCTCGGCCGCTATTGCCCCGGTCGCTGCCCCTGCTGCTGCTGCAGCACCAGAGGCCAAGAAGGAAGAGAAGAAGGAAGAGAAAAAGCCAGAGGTCACTGAGGAAGAAGCCGCTGCTGGCCTGAGCGCTCTGTTCGGTTAGAACAGTAACGTTAAAGGGCTCTTGCCCTTCCTTTCAAAACATTTCCTTTTTTCATCCTTTTTTTCAATCCATCTTGTTCATCAGGTCGGACATCTCCCTCTCGAGCAACCCTGCAAGGTCCTTATCGATCCGCTTTTTGAGGTCCGTGGGGACCATGGCCATGCCTAGCTCTGCGCCACATTTTCCCAGACGTAGCATAGCATAGGTCTCTAGCAATTTTGCCTGCATAAGCTCCCCGATCGTCTCCCGGATCTCGTCCTTCAGTTTCGGGTCCTCCTCCAAAATCTTCTTGATATATCGTTTGATCTCGTCTTTGAGCAGGTCTCGAAGCGAATCCATCAGAAGGTCCTCGACCTGGATAGCGCCCATTGGGTTCTTCACCAAGGACGCGAGCTGTTCACTTCCCTCCGTCATGACCACTATTTCGTAATAACGCATATAATTAGTTCACTTTTGGAGCACAAAGGCAGAAATAAGATGCGCGTTACATGAAGAAACTACACTTTCATAACCATACCATATGAGGCATCTCTTCCCGGTCCAACGGACCTTGAAGAACCTTCTCATCCCCTAGGCCGGATCCCCCACAGGCATATCGAACATGCTAGTGGTGAAGGTCCCTCCCTGAACTGTTGGACCCTTCGCGATTTTTCGAGGTTCGATAGCTCTCTGGCACTGCCTATTTCCCCATCGTTCGTAGTTTCGTCCCGCGCTCGTAAGAGTTAAAAGAGCGTAGTGGGATCTGTTCTGTGACATTAATGAAAATGAAGGACATCTATAAGCTGGCCATTGAAGAGGCCATTAAGGTCGACCCTCGTGGGGCGGCCGACCTGCAGGCCGGCTTCGCCTCCATCAAGGATAGATATGAAAAGCTCGAGGAAAGGGACAAGGAGAGGTTCGATAGGGACTCTCTTTGGAACCCATACGATGATAGTCGGATATTGTTCGGCGACCCTGAGAATGACATCACAAGCGTTCTTTGGGGTATCGACATAACTACTGGCGAGGTCCTGCTATGTGATAGGCTTCGGGAGAAAGGAAGGAAGATAGATGCCATAATAGGCCACCATCCACGGGGCAGGGCTTCTGCGGCATTATATCGTGTGATGCATGTCCAGGAAGAGATGATGTCCTCTTGGGGCGTTCCCATTAACGTGGCCGAGGACCTGATGGTCCCAAGGATCAGAGAGGTCATGACCGGCTCCCATTCGTCCAATCACAACCAGGCGGTCGATGCCTGCCGTCTGCTCAACATCCCTTTCATGTGCCTGCATTGTGCCCCGGACATGCTGGTACAACGATTCGTCCAGGACCTCATGGACGAAAGGGACCCAAAGCATCTGAAGGACATACTTGATATCTTATCGGACGTCCCTGAGTATGACGCGGCGATTAGAGAGAGCAACCCCCCGGAGATCTTTGTTGGGGACAGGAACAGGAGCGCAGGAAAGATAGTGGTAAAGATGGCGGGAGGTACACGTCCGCGCCAAAGGAGATGTACGAACAGATCGCTGCAGCTGGTGTAGGCACGGTCATCTGCATGCATGTTCCAGATAATCATATAGAAGAGGCTCGAAAGCATCACATCAACATCGTCATAGCGAGCCACATGGCCTCTGACTCCCTAGGATGCAATCTCATGGCTGACAAGTTTGAAAAGATGGGAGTGTCTATCCTTCCTTGTTCCGGTTTCATAAGGGTGAGCAGAAATTGAAGAACCAACACCTAGGGCCTCCATCTAGGATCCTCAAGGACCCATCCAAGCTATCTTTTGACTACGTGCCAGAAAGACTGGTTCACAGAGAAGCTCAGATGGAGAAGCTATGGATGTTGTTCCGTCCCGTGCTCGAGTCCGGGACGTCCCAGACCGCGCTCCTGATCGGGAATGTCGGAACGGGAAAGACCGCGACCTCGAAGCGGTTCTGCCTGAATTCTGGCAAAGGAGGCCCAGATAAGAGGCAGGCCCATTGACTTCGTCGTGGTCAATTGTCGGCAAAGGAGCACGGAGTCCAGTGTGCTCCTGAAACTTGTGACGCACTTCGATGAGGGTTTCCCGGACCGGGGGTTCTCCACCATAGAGATGCTTCGTTCCCTAAGAAGACAACTTGAGAAGAACAAGGTGCATCTCGTCGTTGTGCTGGACGAGGCGGACATGCTCTTTAAGAAGGGAGCTGGGGATCTGATATACCATCTGTCCCGCTTTGATGAGGAGAGGGTCGGCGGGGGAAAGGCTTCGATGTCGGTCATTTTGATTCTCTCAGAAGTACCTTCTAGACCAATTGGACAAAGCCTCTCAATCAACGTTCAGAAGGGCCAATACCATCATGTTCGATAGATACAGCTCTCCTGAGCTTCGTGATATCGTGGCGGACAGGGCCCAACTGGCCTTCTATCAAGATACCATCTCCGATGATTCGATGGACCTGATCGCGGACGCCTCGTCGGAGTATGGCGATGCCAGGTTCGCGATCGAAGATCCTTGAAAAGTCGGCCATGCTGGCAGAGGAAGAAGGACAGAGCATGGTATCCCCCGAGAACTGTTCGCGCCGCAAAGGCCATGACCTTCAATGTGGTCACCGAGACGAAGATCGAGGAGCTCGATGTCCAAAAAAAGCTGGTCCTACTTGCAGTGGCCCGAAGTTTGAAGGACCAGGCGTACGTGACCACAAGGGACGTGGAAAAGGCCTATCACATAGCCGCAGAGGAGCACGGAGAGCGACCTCGGGGGCATACTCAGTTCTGGGCATACATCCAAGCGATCGCCAACGAAGGCCTTTTAGAGGCAAAGGTATCCGGTGACCCGTCCGGTGGGAGGACCACTTACATCACGGTATCGGACGTTCCGGTAAAGGTGCTTAAGGAACAGCTCGAGAAGATGCTCTCAGAAGGCAAACCCTCGGGCCAACCCGCGTGATCCTTCGGTTGGGTCGGTCATCGCTCTGCTCTTGAGGTCCCTATCCGAACCAGGTCATAGTATCATGCGAACCAATGGACCCTTGGACCGGGCGATCTGTTGACCACCATCGTCCTCCTCCTCTGGAACATCTGTAAGCGAGATTGGGATGTCGCTATGCCGCTCTGTTTCCAGCCCTGGAAATGGTCCCCGCCAGGAAGGGTCCTGGAGCACTCATTTATCCAAACGTTCCCAGCGTCCATCTTTCTGGCCAATCCCTCTCCCTTTCTCAGTGTCCTTTGTCCAGATCGAAGCTCCCAGTCCATACCTGGTACCATTGGCCAGTTCCACTGCCGTATCCTCGTCCTTGAAGGTCCTTATCGGGCAGACAGGTCCGAAGGTCTCGTTACGGACCACGTCCAATGAATCGTCGTTGTGGAGAAGGATCGTCGGCTCATAGAAGTACCCAGGTCCTTTTACAGGGTTCCCCCCATACATGAGCTTGGCACCATGGAGAAGTGCATCCTTTACGGACGCATCCACCTTGGCCCGCGCCTCTTCCCTGATCAATGGCCCCACATCCTCCTCGAGATCAAGGCGTGAGGCGATCCCGATCAATCGATCCATCAGCTCATCGGCCACTTCCTCGTCGACATAGACCCTCTTTATTCTGATGCAGACCTGCCCCCCTCGACTGAACGTCCCATATGCTATCCCTCTCGCGGCCTGTTCCATATCAGCGTCACTGCAAACTATGGCCGGATCGTTCCCACCTAGCTCAAGGATCAACGAACGAACCCCAGCGTTCCTTATGATATCGTTACCGGTCCCAACACTGCCCGTAAAGACGATCGCATCGGCATCGCTCCTGACCAAGAGACGCCCGACCTTCGGACCACCGACGATGGGGACATAGACGTCCCTCGGGAATCCGGCCTCATGGACCATGTCCGCTATCCTCAACCCCGTCATGGTGGAGAGCTCGGATGGTTTGTATACGATCGCATTTCCGGTGAGCAGGCCCGGCAGTGTCGTGATCATCGTCTGCCAGAACGGAAAGTTCCACACTCCGATATGCCCAAGAACGCCATGTGGTAAGTATTCGATCTTCGCGGTCGTTAGGGGCCAAGATCTTTCATCCAGCGGATAACCTTTGTCCGTCATGGCCCGGTATTCCTCTATGTAATGGTCCACCCCTGAGAGCACGCTCTTGTACGCCGCTGTGAGAGATCTTTTAGGAATGCCGACCTCAGAGTTCATCGTTCCGACGACATCTTCCATGTGATCTCTGCAGACCCGTTCCAGCTCGCGGACCAGCCCGATCCTATCTTCTTTGGTCGTCCCAGCGTACCAGCTCTTTTGCGCCCTTCTTGCCATGGAAAGGGCCTCATTGACCTCGGATGGGGAGGATGCGCGATGCTCCTGGACCGATCGTCCTGTCCTCGGGTCTAATGGATCGGACGTTCATGTTGGGTCAATGTGCCGATCGCTTTAATTAGATTATGTGGGGGGGGAGGTTTCCTATGAGCCAACTAGGATGACCCATCGTTCCATGTTCTAGACGCAGGATGTGGGTCGATGTCCCGTCGACCTTTGGACGGTCGGAAGGGCGGGATAGGGAGCGAAACGCTCTTTGGGCTTTAGGATCGAACAAAACAATTTTTACCGGTCCAGATCAATCGTGGGGAGCATGAGAAGGACACCGCTCTACGGGGAGCATATCTCCATGGGTGCAAAGATCATCGAGTTCGCAGGATGGGAAATGCCCATCCAGTACACGACCGTTCTCGATGAACATCATGCCGTAAGACAAAGAGCGGGGCTGTTCGATGTATCTCATATGGGAGACATCCTCATCAGGGGTGATGATGCCGAGGGAAGGCTACGCAGGTTGTTGACCAACGATATTAAAGACCTTCCTATCGGAAAGGGCCTATACTCCCATATCTTGAACGAGGGGGGAAGGGTGATCGATGATATCATCACCTTCCACATCTTCCCTGGTCAGTACCTTATGGTGGCCAATGCCTCAAAGGAAGAGGAAGTGGTCAGATGGCTCAGAACTAGTTCACCGGGGATGGAGGTCATCGATCTGACGAACGATCTTGCTTGCGTCGCTCTACAGGGACCCCTGGCCCAGACCATCCTACAGAATATCACCGACTTTGACCTGGCCTCCCTGAAAAGGATGCATGGAACGCTCATCGGATTGAACTTGGGAGGCCTGACGAAGGACCAAGGTGGTTTCCTTGAGAGCATGGGCCCCGCGAGGTCGGCCGGTGTGACCTGCTATGTGAGCAGGAGCGGTTATACTGGTGAGGATGGTTTCGAGATCATCTCATCGAACGGTTCGGCGGTTCCGATCTGGAGGGCGATCCTCGAGGGGGGCAGGGACCTGAACGCAAGGCCTGCAGGTCTCGGGGCAAGGGATGTGCTCCGGCTTGAGATGGGATACCTGCTCTCCGGAACTGATTTCGACGGTTCCCAGACATCCCTCGAAACAGGGCCGCCCTGGGTAGTAAAATGGGACCATGAGTTCATAGGGAAGGAAGCCCTAATAGGTCAGAAGGAAAGGGGGCCGTTGAGTAGGCTCATGGGGCTCGAGCTTGAGGACAAAGGGATCCCCAGACATGGTTACCCGGTGATAGAGGGGAACATCGAGATAGGGAAGGTCACAAGTGGGACCTTTTCACCTGTGCTCAACAAGGGCATCGCCTTAGGATATTTGGACGCGGACCATCAAAAGGATGGGACCGCCGTGGATGTAGCTATACGGGACATGAGGATGAGAGCGAGTGTAAGGGACGTTCCTTTCATCCCGGGCAAAAGATGATATCTAGAAGGTACCGTGCCATGCACCAGGCCTTTGGACCGGGACCTATCAAGGAACGAAGATTGGGGGTAACAAGGTGAGAGATAAGGTCATACCGACACTATTGGAACTGCTCACGATAGAGAGCGACCTGAACAGTGACATGACCCCCATGGTCGCCTATGTAAGGAGCGTGCTAGAGCATGCAGGGATGAAGGTCGCCTTACATGGGCCCCCCGATTTTCCTGGGATATGCGCAACATACGGTCACGGGGGCATCGTCCTCTCAGGCCATCTTGATACCGTTCCTATCGGTTCGGGTTGGACCCGGGACCAGGGAGAGATCGTTGACAACCGGATATATGGGAGAGGGACCACGGACATGAAGGGCGCTTGCGCCGCAATGCTGTCCGTCGCCGAAGAGCTGGTCAAGGACGATGTACCTTTCTCCGTCTGCCTAACTACGGATGAGGAGGAGCAGATGGACGGGGCGGTGGCCCTCTGTCAGCTCGATATCGTTCGCCAGGCAAAAGGGGTATTGATATGCGAGCCCACGGATCTCTAGCCCTGCCTATCGGGAGAAGGGGGTCTTCAGGTTCAGACTTACGACCAGGGGTAGGGCCGTCCACGCGAGCCAGCCATGGTTAGGTGATGACGCTATCTTGAAAATGCATTCCTGCCTGTCAAAGCTCAAGGACCTCGCCACCAGCGCGAGGTTGGAATCGACCGGCATGACGATGTGCTTCACCACGATCCATGGTGGGAACAAGAACAATGTCGTGGCCGATCATTGCACGACCGAGGTCGATGTTCGATTTCCGCTTCCCCAGGTGGAAGACGACATTAGAGACATCATCGTGAACCGGTTGAGGGGGGAGGATTTTCAGTTGGACGTCGAATATACGATAGAAGCGTACGAGTCCGATCCGAACTCACAGGTGGGACTGGAGATGGCCAGGTTCTTGGGGACGGCGCCCATCGTCGTACCATATGCCACCGAGGCACCGAAATACGCAGCCCATAATCCCAACGTCTACATATGTGGACCAGGGGACCCTCATTTGGCGCACACGATCGATGAGTTCGTCGAGGTCCAGGAGCTGGAAGAGACATATGACCTGTTCTCCCACATCGCTAGATATGTGCAGGACCATTAGGGACATGTCCCCCACAACGACGAACACCATCGCCCCACCGCTCCTTGTTCTGTGCGCTCATCCTCTTGCCGGTATCTCCCTATCTCCTGCAGAGATGAGATTTTCGGCGATGTTATCGGGTCCATAGGACCATACCGCACTTCGCATCGTACCTGTTGCTTTCACAGCCCATCCATGTTCGAAAGAGGTCGGCCACGCACGAACGAGCTGGTTGGCCAGCGTCCAGGCCCGACCCCGATCGGCGTACGGTCTTCGGGCTCATCGCCCGCCGCATTCGGACCGCTGACCGAGGGCCTGCTCGCCTCGGCATGTCCAAGATGAGCGATGTTGCTTGAGACCTTCGGGTCAGCGTCGAGCGTGTACCCGCGCACTACGCGTTCGAACTGCCCATCCCACTTAAAATGCGGGTTTTCTGGCGACGGTCTTTATAATTTGGATGGACCCATCAGGCCCATGCATGAACATCAGGCTCGCGAAAGGTGAGGACCTTCCATTGCTGAACGATATCGAACGTGTGTGCTTCACGAGCGAGCGTTTTCCTCTGGACGTTCTGAGGGCCATGCTACGCGAGAAAGGCTTCCTGACCTTGATCGCCGAGGAGGCCGGGACAGGGGTCGCCTATGCCACGATGTTCCATAAGGACCGCCGTGCACGCGCTCAACTGGCTTCGATCGCCGTCTTGCCTGAACATAGGAAAAAAGGATCGCCACCACATTATTGCACCGCATCGAGGACGCTGCCCACGAGAAGGGAGCGAAGCTCATTGCCCTGGAAGTGAGCGTGAACAACGTTTCCGCCATCGACCTATACACATCGAACGGGTATCTTGTCCTAGGGAACATCAAAGGTTATTATGGGCCAGGCAAGGACGCCTATTACATGGAGAAGGGACTCGGCCATACCCAGTTCTCATGATCGATCTTTTGGGTCGATATTGGCCGACCGATGTCGCAGGCCCATGAATTTATTCACAGGTTGCTGACATAGTCAACATCATGATACCCGAGACCAAGGATAAGGTGATTAGGTCCGAGGACGAATGGAGACGCTCCCTCACACCGGACCAGTTCAGGATCCTTAGGCAACATGGGACCGAACCTCCATTTGCCAATGAGTATTATGACAACAAGAAGAAGGGCATCTATGTCTGTGCAGGCTGTGGGAATCCTCTGTTCTCATCAGAAAATAAGTTCGAATCTGGAACAGGCTGGCCCAGCTTTTGGGAGCCGATATCAAAAGATTCCGTCATGGAGATACCGGACAAGAAGTTCGGTATGACAAGGACAGGCGTATCATGTTCCAGATGTGAGGGACATCTAGGTCATGTGTTCGATGATGGACCCCCGCCGACCCACCTGAGATACTGCATGAACTCCGGGGCGATGAAGTTCATCGAGGAGCAACGGACCAAGTAAGGGTCGGTGACCGCATGGCGCCCATTGATGGGGACGACGCCCCCACCATCCTTCAAAGCATGACCCACAATGGCAATGGTGCTAACAGTTCTTGGTCAACGATCATGGGGAGGTGCCGATCATGATCCTGGAGGCAAAGTGTCCGGTCGATGATTGCCCGTACAAATCGCTTGGGAGGGGACGGGAGGTCATCATAGAGGACATCAGGAGACATGTGTTCGTGTTCCATGGGATCAGGGTACTATCGATAGGAGCGATCGAAATAAGGGAGATAGATGTCGACCCCATCAGCGGATGCCCTTAGGAGATGTCAGATGGTGGTCCTGAAGTTCATGATCGTCGTGCGGTCCCGGTGCCCGGGGTGCCACCTGCCAAAGCCTTCTCTCGAAGGCCTTCGAGCCATGCCTGATGCTGGACCCTCATTCTATTGGGGAGAAGAAGGCCCTGGGCCCTTGCCAGGAACCCTTTTTGGGTCTCCTCTGTGATCACCAGGCAGCCTTTTTCGTTCCTTTCGATGAGCCAAACGTGGAAAGCGTCGATGCCCGTCCCATGAGCGTCCCACGCCAGTCTTTCATAGGGGACCTCCTCTTTCACGGTCGATTCCAGCTCGACCCCGAACGTCCTCCATTTGAAACGAGTGCCAAGACCAAGATCGGGAGGGTCGCCCTCCAAGAAGCGGACATTGGCGGAATTATGGTACCACGAAGGCCATTCCTGGGCCCTCACCAGCCATCTCCAGATGTTCTCTGGCTCGGCCTCGATCTGCAGTTCGTTATGGACATGTACAGGACAGTTCGCCGGGTCGTAGTGGGGTGGCCATACGATCTTTCCAGATGTTGGCATGTTAATAACATGCGTGAAGAGCGTTCATAATGATCTGCATTGTCCGATCAGATCACCAGAACACTAGTGCGCGGATAGGTGGGTCCCAGTATCCGGTGTTCCTGATGGTCCCATCAAGGCAAATTTGTTATACCAAAGGAGATCAAGGATATTCCGATGCAAAAAAAGGACCTCGTGACGGCCTTGGAAAGAAGGAGCAGCATGCTAGAGGCCCGAAAGGATGGTGTCTCGGCGGAGTATGAGATGAAGGAGGGGGATTGGGGCCTCATAACCGTCAGGGAGGGGGAGCGCCTTCTCGGGTTCGAGTTCCTCGAGTCGGAGAACAGCTGGAAACGTCCGGACGCCCTTTTACAATATGCTGAGATCGCCAGTGAGGGTTATTACGTGGGTGTCATAGTGCCATCCTCGATAGTCGACAACGTGGAGAGCCTTATCATAGGTCTTGGGGAGGTAACGGTAGAGCTGATGACATACGATATCCTGGGAATACCCGAAGAAATGCTTAGCGCTGCCTGATCGGCCCAAGACCCCAACGAAATTGAATCCCCTCATGTTCCACCCGGTCACGATCATCCGTGTCCGGCATTTCTCTTGATCGCTGGACCGTGCTTGGAGTTCTGTGGGTCCGCTCTCGTTTATCGATCCTCAAAAAAAATAATAATGGTTTTTTCTTGACCAGAGATGTACTTTCAAGGAAAAATCATTATATAGCAAATGTCTTATTCGCCGATACTGTCATCTTTTACGGATGTTGGCTTCGAGGTGTAGGAAGATGGAAGAGACCCTTTGCAATGTTGAGTTCATCAAAGATAACAACGACTTTATCGCCAGGGTTCAGAGCGAGATCGGTGGGCTCAGAGAATATCGCAGCTCTTCATTAGAAGAGGTTCTTGAACAGGTCATAATCGACCTCCAGGAAGAGTTCGAGACGGCGGGTTGAAGGTTTTCCACCTTAAGCCCGATCTTCCGTCAACATTTTATGCTTGGTGAAGCGTGTCTTCCACACCTAGGTCGGTGATGTCGGTATGCAAAACCGGGAAAAGACCGAATATGACAAGGTTATGTCCAGCTATTTCGGGGACGATCAGGTTTCAGCCCTGATAAACCTTAAGGTAGAGACGAAGGATGCAGACACCATAGCTGAGCGCATCGCTGAGCACGAAGCTGTCAACGATGTGTTCCTGGTCACCGGCGACACCGATATCGTGGTCAGGGTCAAATTCCAGACCTATGGTCAATTGAAGAAGTTCCTGGTCGAGACCCTGTCCAGCATTCCGGGGATCAAAGAGACCAAGACATTCATGGTGGTCACCACCTTCAAGGAGGGCGGTGAACTAAAGTTCGAAAGGCCTGAGGAAACAGTGAAAGGGCCAAGCGATAAATAATGATCTTCCCCACCTAGATGGGGGTGTGTAAATGACGGACAACGTTAAACTCAAACAAGTAATGGACGTTCTCGACCAGCTCGCTGAGGACACATCGGTGCCACGGAACATAAGACGCGGTGCTACGGACGCAAAGACGCGATTGTTACAGACGAACGAGGCAATGGACGTCAGAGCAGCTAGCGCGATCTTTATCTTGGACGAGCTGGCCAATGATCCTAATATTCCTTTGCATGGAAGAACATTGATCTGGAACATAATCAGCCAACTGGAGACCGTGAAATAGGATACCTTTCAGCGACAAAGTATTAAGGACGATGAACGATCAGACCAAAAAAGCGGGCGTAGTCTAGCGGTTAGGACTGAAGCTTCCCAAGCTTCAAACTCGGGTTCAAATCCCGGCGCCCGCACTCCATACATGGTCCGTGTTATCCCGGACCGATGGAGAGGTGATCCCAGAAATAACGTCACCGGAAAACCCGCGAGCTTGTTCGTGGGACGAACGGCGACGAATGTTTTGAACTGTGGTGGAGCATCCACGAACTAGATGTTCTGGATCGTCAAGATGCGCTAGGTGCGAACCGACGAGCTCGTTCGAACGCCGGCCCTGACAAGCGGGGACCGCTGACCAAGATGGAACGGCCCAACAGGACCCTGCAGGGTCGATCGAAGCTAACTGAGCGATCATCGAGGGGTAAGAACACCTGTCGACAGAACCACACGAAGAGGTCAAAAAGACCAAGAAAGGATGGCCCTTGGTGATCTGACCGATACGGTGTTGCATCATATGTGTCCAGTCGTTCATCCGTCCTTTATGGATATCCCCTCGCTCTCAAAACTGTCGTTTCAACGCCTCGAGAAGGTCGGACAGAAGCTCCTCCCTGTTGGCCATCTCCCTGGTCCAGACCCTGACAAGAAGTTTGATCTTTGTACCCTGGATATCGACAACATTGACCTTGGGGTTCAATGTCACCGTATCGAACCCCGGTCCAAAATGGGCCTTTATCGCTGAGACGTCGAGGATCTTCGGGAGGGCGCTCTTGGACCCGTCCCTCACATTGGGAAGTATGTATGGGTTCTTGTACGCCTCGTCATAAACTATGGAGCGGATCCTTTCTATGTCCTTAAGATCGTCCGTCCATAAAGCCACGGTGAGCGAAACGAACCCAGCGCGGGTATAGTTCATGACCTTGCTCGCGATTATCATCGAGTTCGGCACGTAGACCAAGCGCCCATCGACGTCTCTAAGTACCGTGTTCATGAGGGTTATGTCGGTCACACGAGAGAGCCCTCCAGGTGCCCCCCCGATCTCGACCCAATCTTCCAACTCGACGGGTCTAATGATCGATATCATTATGCCTGCGATCATGTTCTGAAGAACTTGCTGGGACGCGAAGGCGATGGCGATGCTGACCAGACCGAACGATATCACAAGAGCCCTCAGGTCCAATTGAAGTATGTAACCGACGCCAATGGCAAGCCCAACGATCACGATGGCGTATTGGACAAGCCTGGCGACGACCTTTGATGATTTCTTCCCTGCCCTTACATCAAGGACCCTTCGTACCAGAAGATAGCTTAATCTCCCGACCAGAAAGCTGATCAATATAAGGAGAGCGAACTCGATGATCGGGACCAGGCCGAACCCGAAAATGGTCTCGTTCGTAAGGCCCATCCCAATATGGTTGGAGCTTGACCACTATACTACTTTCTGTGCCCCTGCAGATCATTGTATGTTTGCATGAACGATGCCCGGAAACCTTCTCTTCTTCAACCTCCCTCGATAGGTCGGTCCGATAGGCACTAAGAATAAGGTTCAGAACCCTTTCCATCGATGTCGATAATTGAACTGTGGATTTTCTTGTTTCTTTTCTTTGGGGGCCGGTCCGACCGATGTGGTCGGTCGTTCCTCCTTTGGGGACCGGACATATCTGGAGGTGTCACAGGTGCGATCGTAGGTCACTTTCATCAGGAAGATGAACCAGAGGAGGTAGGCGAGCAGCAATACCAGTACGCATTGCCAATAGATCGAGAACAGGAACGATACCGATGAGGCGGTGAACATCGTGATGAAGACCAGGGATGCCACGTACCGACTGATGTATCCATCGTGACCCGGGACCGTTCCCAGGTTCATGTAGTTGATCTGACGGACTATAGGGCGAAGCTCATAGAGAACGATCCCCAGGACGATCAGGGTGATCGCGGCGGAGGCAAGGAAGGCGATAAGATGTATCTCTCCCTGGGTCAATATTATGCATATGACCGAAGCGAGATAGGCGAAGAGCGCCGCCACCATCTTTTTCGATCCACGATACAGTCTGAGGCCAGCGGGCATGATCAATTTGCTCAGTGTCCTTGATATGACCGATGCGCTGTATTTCATGAAACGCGGGGCCCTGCGCGAGGTCGCGTCGGCCAGTTTGTTACTGGACCTCATCAACACAGGACATATCGTGCTCATGACGAAGGTGAACGCGCCGGCCATCGGATACAGCTCCGCTCCCTTCGTAACGTTCGGAGAATTGCTACCTACGCTCGCGTACAGAATGGACTCAGCACCTCTAGCACATAAGGAAGTGCTCACGGCCGTTGAGGAACGACCAGAGAATCCCATGAAATATGACAGGATCGCGGTTATTATCACATCGTCCAACATTACCAATAGTATTGCGACGAGAACGATCCCGATGACGACGGGGAACATCGCAGGATCGATCAGCATGCCAAAGGACACGAAGAATATGGCGACGAAAGCGTCCCTGAACGGCGCCATCATCTCTTCCATCTTCAAGGTCACCTTTGTCTCGGCGAATATCATCCCGATGATGAAGGCGCCTATCATGCTGGGGATGCCACAAAGGTCGGCTATCGCCGCCGATATGCACACCATCCCAAGGGCGAAAAGGACGAACATCTCATCGTTGTTCATCTTTGCCAGGTGCGACATGGTCCTCGGGACCACGACCATTGCCAGAAATGCAAAGAACCCTATGAACACCAGCCCACCGATCAAGAACCCGGAGAACGTCTGGTCACCGCCCGTCTTTATCAACAGACCGCCGATAAGCGTCAGGAAGACAGCGGAAATGAAGTCCTCGACTATCATCACACCCAGAAGGAACTCGGTCTCTGGGTTGCTTAGCCTTTTCAGTTCGATCAAGGTCTTCATGGCGACCGCGGCGCAGCTCATCGCCACCACAGCGGCCAGAAAGATCGTGTCCACCAGTGGCCAGCCCAATGCAGTGCCCAACAGGATGCCAGTGAACAGGTTGACCCCGACGTTTATCACCGACAATATTATCGCTGGGGTTTGTACCCTTCTCAGCTTGCTCACCGAGAACTCAAGCCCGACGAAGAACATCAGGAGAGTGATCCCAAGCCCCGATAGACTGGATATAAAGGATGTGTCCTGGATTATGCCGTTATAGTTCAGACCGAAGATGCTGATGTGGATGAACGGACCGATCAATATCCCGGCGACCATGTAGCCGAGTATGACGCTCTGCTTGCCTTTATTGGCCAGAGCCGCCCCTATGAAAGCGACGAGCAAGACCGCCCCGATCTGTTCAAGCATGACGTTATCGGTGATCGCCATCACAGCTACCTTCGATCGGCCTGAGAGCCAAGACTATGATCGAGGTGAGCGGGGAACATAGAAAGGGCAAACTATCTAGTTAGGGGGTCTGCCCATCTGGATCCCCTTTATTGCATCCCGACCGCCTGGTCAGAAGCCCAGTGCATCCCATATCAAAGTAACCGTTCGGCCATACTAAAGCTTTTCTAACCCGTGTCAACATGTCGCATACGGGGCACGAAGAGATCGTTGGAGGCCCCATTGCACAAGGCCTTGAATGGTCGATCGATGCTGTTCATGGATGGAAGGATGGGTCATGAGGTCGATATGAGGAGATCAAGATGAAGATCGATGGCTCCTATGGGGAAGGGGGTGGTCAGATACTCAGGAGCGCTGTGGCCTTGTCCGCCCTGACCGGAGAAAGCGTATCGATCACCAACATCAGGGCGAAGAGGGAGAGACAGGGTTTAGCGGCACAGCATCTCACTGCGGTCCTGGGGGTGGCGTCCCTTTGTTCCGCCGAGGTCGAGGGTGCCTCGGTCGGCTCCAAGGAACTGACGTTCCGACCGGGCAAGATGTTGGCAGGGTCGTACGTACTGGACATAGGGACCGCAGGCAGCATACCTTTGGTCCTCCAGGCCTGTCTATTAGCATCTGCCAGGACCGTCAGGCCGATCCGTCTCGACATCACTGGAGGAACCAACGTCAGGATGTCCCCCCCTATCGATTATTATGAACAGGTCCTTTTTCCGTTCCTCAGAAGAATGGGGCTGGATGTTAGGATCGATGTCCTAGGACGGGGGTTCTATCCCAAGGGAGGTGGAAGGGTGATCGCATCGATCCTGGGAGCGGACAGGTTCAAGGCCCTGGACCTCAGTGAACGAGGTCAAAGTGAAGGTATCGGGGGCACATGCTTCTCACAGAACCTCCCAGAACATGTGTGCGAGCGCATCTCCCACGCGGTCATGGCAGCGTTCGTTGGGAGGGACATAAAGGTACGGAAGGAAAGGATGAATCGGACCTTCCCCCGGCGCAGGTATCCAGTTGCATGCCTTGTTCACCAATACCGTACTGGGGGCGGATGCCCTGGGGGAGAGGGGCGTTCCATCGGAGCAGGTCGGCTCCTTGGCCGCATCCGCGCTCAGAAATGAGATCGAGGGGGACGGTACGTTGGACGTTCACGCGGCGGATCAGCTGCTGCCATATTTTGCATTGGCGGACGGGTCATCATATTTCAGGGTGCGGGAGGTCAGCGAACATTTCAGAACCCAGGCATGGTTGATAGAGAGGTTTCTGGGTACCTCGATAAACGTCGAGAGATCCCAAGGGGTCGACCATATAGAGGTTCGCCCATGACCTGAGCGAGCGGTGCGTCCACTGTGCGAACGGGGGACCATAGGGGCGGTGGCCAACGAAGATGGGGTAAGTGTTCGGGACACCATGATCAACGTCCGCGGACGACAGACCCTACATGCGCGCTCCAAGGTCGGTTGGCCGGTCGGAACAGGACGCCGCCCGTATGTAGGTCGTTCATCCATAAGTCACAGGGCTTATCTTTTTGACCTCTTCCTCTTTTCCGGCGTTCCTATAGACATCCTTCAACCCATTCTCTATGATCTCTGCCTCTTCCAGGAGGGGCCTTACCGTCCAGATGGTCCTAGAGCATCATCCTGCTGATCGACCGGGTCCCTTCCGCCACCACCCTTGCATCTGGGATCTCTGCACTGGCCCCCGAAAGAGGGGTGATGACATCAAAAGTACGATCGACCCCCTCGTTGAGCAGAGCTCCCGACAGCCCGGCGAGGACATCTCCCTCGAAGATCGGGACCTCATTGGCCTTCAATTCCTCCCTGGCCCCGGTAGTGGATCCCACACCAAGCACCTGGGAGTTCCCTTCGTCCGGTCCAGGGCCTCTTTCGCTCTGCCTCGCGTTCGATCCTTCTGGTGTTATCAATAGACGGCATTCATGGTCCTCGACCAGATCCATCAGCACCATCCCCAGCTCCTTGAGGATATGGGGTGGGGTGGTTGACCTCCTCCATCTCGACGACCTCGATAGAGCTTATCGATCATAAATCCCAGCAGCCCGCATAGGATCATTGGCCAAGGCAATCATTATGGGGGGTGTGAGGATGCTATATCTGATGCGCCCGTTCGTTACCGTGAACTGCGCCATGTCGGCCGATGGGAAGATAGCCGGAAAGGTACGAAAGCAAGTGAGGATATCCTCCCCTGAGGATCTGGATAGAGTGAGGTCCCTCAGGGAAAGCTCGGACGGTATCCTTGTAGGTGTCGGGACGATAATATCGGACGATCCTCACCTGACAATAAAGGGGAACCCCATCGCGAACAATCCGATAAGGATCGTCCTGGACACCTCTGGCCGGACTCCAGATAGCGCGAAGGTTCTGGATGGTCGTGCAAGGACCATCATCGTAACGGACGAGGTTTGCACAAGGAACTGGAAAGGGACGGAGACCATCAGGGTGGGGAAAGGTAGGGTCGATCTTCAGCAACTTATGTCCGCCCTGTATGAGCGGGGGATCAAAAGGCTCATGGTGGAGGGGGGTGGGGAGACCATCTTCTCGTTCTTCGAGGCTGGGCTGGTGGACAGATACATGGTTTTCGTAGGAAGCAAGGTGATCGGAGGAAAATGCTCTCCGACCCCGGCCGATGGCGAAGGGTTCCCTGACCGGGACATCCTCGATCTAAGATTGATGGAGGTGAAGCGTCTGGGAGATGGGGTACTGTTGACCTACGAGGTCGAAGGTAATGGATAGACCACGTTTTCGCGATCGATGGGATGCTCGGTTCCCTGGCCAGATGGCTTAGGATCATGGGTTATGACTCCACATATGAAGGGAACATCGATGACACCGTTCTATTGCACCGGGCGGCCGCGGAGCAGCGTTTCTTGATCACAAGGGACAAACAGTTGGCCTTCCGCGCTGGAGATGAGGGGTTCCTGATAACGAGCGATCTGCTGGAGGACCAGCTGTCGATGATGGTTGAAAGGTTCCATCTCAGGTTCGGGGAGACCCCATCAAGATGCACCGTTTGTAACGGGGAGCTGGATCTGGTTCCCAGGGACGAGGTGATGGACAAAGTGCCCCCAGGAGCGCTGGAGAGACATGAAATGTTCTTCCGTTGCAAGAACTGCGGTCACATTTACTGGATGGGGACCCATTGGGATAAGATAAAAAGGACCATGAATTCCATCCATGCCGATCGGGATCAAAGTTTGTAATAATCCTCGCTCACGATCTTGCCGGTCCCAGCGTTTATTATCAGCACACCGTGGACCCCCTCGACGCACCATATCGGCTGATAGAAGACACCCTTGTCCTGGAGGATGATCTCGTCCTGCTTCGGGGAGATCTTTCTCTTCTCGGTCACGGTGACATGACCTTCCTCCCTGATCAGCTCCTTGTCATAGCTGTTCACCCTCATGATCTCGTTCTTGGCCAGCTTTTTGGCCTCTTCCGGTATCAATCGCGGGCTCCAATCTCTTATGATTGATGTCAAGAGTGTAAACGACATCGGCCCGCTCGTCCCACGCCTCGACCTTCTGGGTCAGTCCGTTCACCGAGAGCAACCCCTTCTCATCGCTGACCTTTTCCGTATCTGAGTACAGCGAGCACGTGTAACCGTAGACGTAATAAGGTATCAGCTCGAGCCGATGTCTGAAACCGCCTACCGTTTGTCGTGAGACCTCCTTCACATCCGCCAAGCTCATCACAGGACGGACTATCTTCTCCCCCATCGAAGTGTCAGGAAGGTTCTCCAATTCCTCTTTGGTGACCATCTTAGGATAGTCGTCCGCGGTTAGCTCATCGACAAGCCCATGGTCCCGTTCTCCCATGATCTTCTCGATCCTGGACCTTCCTATCTCGTGTTCCAGCGCTTCGCGGTCCCATACCATCGTGTTCGGGTCGAAGGTCTCCATGATCGCTGGAGGAAGTATGTCGAGCGTCGCTATGACCTTCTTACCTGGATAGTTTTTCGCTCTGGTGAGAAAAGGCTCTATGTTGGCGCGCTCGTCAGAAGAGAAAAGATAGAACATGGTCTCCGAATCGCCCTTCTTGGCGAACAGAAAGCCATCTCTGTCCGATACCTCGAAGTCCCTGGACTGAAGTATCTCGATGATTATGTTCCTCAAAGATGTCAAGAACGCACCGAGCCTCGGATCATGCTGTTTTATAGTGAACTGCCCCTCCTTTGTAGGAGGAGGCTTCCTGCATCATCCATCGAACGCCTCCGGAGAGGTCTTACATGATGTCGGACAGGCGTATGTTCCGGTCGTTCCGACCGTATTGCCTCTGGAGAAGCCGAGTGGGTATTTTAGGTTTTGGACATGATGGTCGAAAGTGCATCGATCGCTCTCATCCCCCAGCTGGCGCAGGGGGACCTCTCGCTCACAATGATTGAAGCCCCATGATGGTAACATTTTCCGCCTCTTTGTTCCTTACTGGCCCGTATCGTCCAGGTGTGGGGGCCCCTTATCCATCGGTCCGCGCTTCGATCTCAGGACCGTTCGAGGACATTATCTTGGCGGTCTCCTCCAAAGGGAGGTCAAGCTTCTTCGCTTCTTCCCGGACATCGCTCATGATCGAAATATAAACCTCGAAGTCCAGTCCCCTCCGCCTAAGAACTTTGCCTAGCGCCCTTTCGAACGGTTCCTTTCTCATCTGTTCGGCCAGGGCCTCTTTGATCATATCTCGCTTCAGGTCGTTCAACGGTGCCATTCTTCGGCCACCTTGAGAAAGTTCTTGAATATGTCACTGCCATGTTCGGTGTTCTCGACCTCTGGATGGAACTGAAGTCCATAGATGGGCCGCCCCCTGACCTTCACGGCCTCGATCGGACAGTTGTCCGAATGGGCAAGCACCTCAAACCCTTCAGGCAGGGAGGTGACCTCATCGTTGTGCGATTCCCACACCGTGAACTGTTTAGGCAGGTCCCTAAAGATCTCGTCCTCGTTATCTACCGTCAGGACGCTCTTTCCGAACTCAGGAAGCGCCGCTGGCTCGGTCCTGCCGCCAAAATGGTTGCATATGAACTGCATCCCGGCGCAGATCCCAAGAATGGGAAATTCGGCCCTGTCCAGATAATCCCCATTACTGCCCATCCTGTCAGCATCGAGGGAAACGTGCGGAGAACCACCGGAAAGCACCAGAGCATCCACATCGAGCTGCTCGAAAGGGGTCGTGTTCGGGATGATCTTCGTCTCCACATCGAGGTACTTCAGGACTCTCCATTCTCTATGGGTCCACTGCCCACCATTGTCGACGACGAACACCCTCATGATCCTCAAAAGGGGAACGATTTATATATTTTCTCGTGAGCTGGGACCGGTCATACCTCTGGGCCTTGGGCCGGGCGATCTTCGTCAAGATATAGGCCAGCAGATAAGAGCCCTGCACGACCATCGTGATAATGGATCCTCTGAAAGCAAAAAATATATCGTACCTTTTCCTCCGAGACGTCGATGAAGGCGGTCCTTTTCGACCTGGGACACACGCTGATAAATTACAACGATGAGTGGAGAACGCCAGAAAAGAAGGCAATAGATGCGTTCGCCGCTATCTTGGAGAAAGAGGCCATGGCGGACAGGGAAGAGGTCTCCAAATGCCTCACCGAGATAATGACCTCGGCAAGGGAGCGAAAGACCAAAGAGATGGTAGAGGTACCATTGGTCGAGTGCCTAGGCCGATGCATGGAACGTTTCAGTTGCGATGACGAGGACGTTCTTTCTTCCGGTCTGGAGATCTTTTACGAACAGCTCAAGGAGAAGAGGGCGATCGTGGACGGAGCGAAGGAGGTCCTTGAGCGGCTGCACGAGAGGGACTACACCATAGGTCTGATCTCGGACGTTGCATGGGGGCTCCCATCAGAGTTCCCGCTGAGGGACATGAGGTTCTATGACCTTGACCAGTTCTTTGATGATATGGTGTTCTCGACCGATGTGGGTCTAAGGAAACCTCATCCAAAGGTGTTCAAGATAGCGCTATCCAATCTTGGAGCGGGGGCATCTGAATCGATCTTTGTAGGGAACAACCTGCAGGCGGATATCAAAGGTGCGCTCGGAGTTGGGATGAGAGCGGTATTGAAAGAGTCGACCTTCTACGTGCATGATGAGGGATCGTCCCCACCGGGAAAATATCTCGGTGGGACGAGTTCGAACGATTATTGAGCACGATCTAGGATCATTCCCATTCGATCGTCGCAGGGGGCTTGTGAGTGACATCATAGACCACCCTGTTAACTTCCTTCTTCATCTCGTTCGTTATCCTGACGGAGATCTTCTCCAGTACCTCATGAGGTATCTTCGAATATGCAGCGCTCATGCCATCTATGGACTCCACCGCACGGATCGCTATGGTCCTACCATAGGCACGATTGTCGCCCTGGACACCGACGGACCTGCACGGAAGGAGCACAGCGAAATACTGCCATGGGCGGTCCATCTTACCCTGCTTGGCGGCCTTCTCGATCTCTTCTTCTACTATCGAACATGCTTCACGAACTATCTCGACGTTGTCCTTGGTGGCCTCACCGATCACCCTGATGGCGAGCGCTGGTCCAGGGAACGGTTGTCTCTCGGCCACCTCTACCTTCAGGTATCTGGCCGTTATCCTTACCTCATCCTTGTAAAGGTCACGTAATGGCTCCACCAGCTTCAGGTTCATGTCCTTCGGCAGGCCCCCTACGTTGTGATGGCTTTTGATCGTATCTCGAACGTCATCACCGCTCTCGATCCAATCTGGTGCGATGGTCCCCTGGACCAGGTAGTCGGCCTCGAACTCCTTTGCCATCCTTTCGAAGACCTGGATGAACATTTCTCCGATGATCCGCCTCTTCTTCTCTGGGTCGATGACCCCCTTCATCGCAGAGTAGAACTCGTCCGATGCATCGATCATGCGATAGTTGAGGCCCAGGCCCTTGAATATCCTCTCCACCGCTTCGGTCTCGCCCTTCCTCATGAACCCATTGTTGACATAGACCACCAGGAGATCTTTCCCGATGGCCTTCCCAACGATATCGGCAGCGACGGTGCTGTCGACCCCTCCAGAGCAGGCGATTATCGCCCTTCCCTTGATCTGCTCCTTGAGCTCCTTCACCTTCTCATTGACGAACTTTTCAGGCCCGAACGTCCTTCATCACCTCCAGTGAATCCTTTTCCACGGCGATGGCCATCTCTTTGCGATGGTTGATGAGCTTCGAAGATAACTGGTCGTCCCTGATCGCCAGGATCTGAACGGCCAACAATGCCGCGTTCTCCCCTCGGTCCAATCCAACGGCAGCCACAGGGATGCCCCCCGGCATTTGGACGATCGAAAGGATGGAGTCCAGATTTACCTTTCCGCTCACAGGAACGCCTATGACAGGTCTGGTCGTGGCCGCCGCGACCGCACCCGGAAGGGCGGCCGATAGTCCTGCAATAGCAATGAAAACATCAGCGTTCGAACCCGTCACGATGCTACGGACCCGTTCTGGGGTGCGATGAGCGGAAGCGACCGATACCTCGACCGTCACACCAAACTTGTCCAGTATCTCAACGGCCTTTTTTGCGACCGGTGCATCGCTCTTGCTACCTAGCACAATGAGAACTTGCGGCATTAGGCCATGCAAATGATCACGACCTAATAAAATTGTGTTTTGGGAAGGGGTTTGGAACTGCCTTCAGGATTTCATTATCGCCAAAAGGAAAGCACCGATTGCGATCAATGCACCAATAACGGCCGCGATGATGTAGACGAAGGCTGTCCACAGGGTGTCGATAATGCTAACGTCGATGGTGCTGGGGGAAGCCCATCTGATAAGGCCCCAGACTATACCGATCAATAGGCCGACGAGAAGAAGGGCCACGCCGATGGTCCGGCTCTTTCCACTACCGAAGTAGGCGGTAAAGATCCCCGCGAGGACGAGGAATAGACCCAAAGTCATCAAAAGTATAGTCATGAATCCCATCAGGGTTATTGTCATTTTTTCTCACCTTGTATTCATCTCAGAACTTGATACCTGTAAGCGTCTTTGTGTCAATGACACCAGAGATCGTTCTTATCTTGTCTACGACTACTTGCCCTAGGAGATTGAAGTCCTCCGCTTCGATCTTGGCTATAAGGTCATATTCGCCAAAAAGCGGATGAAGCTCCACGACCTCCTTCACCTTCAAGAGCTCGTTGTAGACCTCATGCTCCTTGGCGGGCGCCGTGCTGATTAGAACGAACCCCACTGCCAAACTCTCACCTTAGCGACCCATTACAGAATCCTGAATATTAAATCTTTCGTAACCTGATAATACTGGACGATGATCAAACATCTGCTTGTTCAACTTCGTGCGGGCGGGAGGTCCTCCATGCGAAAGCTGGGGATGAGGACGACAAGGACCGGAACTTTGTGAACTGCTTTCGATATGTGAACTAACGGCATCTATGCATAATTGCGTTCAAAGCGGGCCGACCGGATGGGATAGGAGGCCCGGTCCGAAAGGGCGGAGATGTTCGCTTGGTCATATGATCAATTCTTCCAAGATCGGTCCGGCCCTTTCCTCCACCATCTCCCAGGTGGGGATGTTCGTGACCGATCCCCTGCTCTCTATGATGAAAGATGCCGTTGCGTTCCCATATGCGGCACATTCGATGAGGCTCTTGTTCCTGTATCTTCCAGCGTAGAATCCTGCTCGGAACGCGTCCCCTGCGCCGGTCGTGTCCACGACCGTTCCGGGTTTGGCCGATGGCACCCTCCTGGTATCCCTCGAGGTAAATACGAGGCTGCCCTCCGCCCCCCTTGTATTGATCAATAAAGCGACCGATCTCAACAGTTCTTCTGGAGATGATGCCCCCATGTACCCAAGAGCTGTCCTGAGCTCGTTCTTATTGCAGAAGAACAGATCGCTCATCGACATCGCTTCCCTGAACGTATCCTGAGACCAAATATGGTGTATCTCCTGTGCAGGGTCGAACGCGATCTCTTTTTCCATCTCCCTGCACGCCCTCATCAATCGTAGATAATATTCAGGACGACCCGTGGACACATGAACGATGGTGGACCCTTTCGCAGAATCCAGGCGTAGATCGAACCTCCCCATGTCCCTCATAGGTCCCTGATAAACATAGGCCACTTGGTCCTGTCTTTCATCGGAGACTATCAGGACCGTGGATGTCTCATATCCATCCATCGTGACCATGTCACCGAGGTCCACACCATGATCGATCATCGACCTCCTGAAATCGATAGGCATGTCCGGTCCAACGAACGAGCACAAAGCGGTGGGGACCCCCAATGAGGCCGCGATGGTAGCTATGTTCGCACCCGTTCCGCCGTAATACGCGTGCTTCTCCTGCACGTCCACCGAGGTATTTGGTTCGGGCAGGTTCACCAGCGAGAGGATCTGGTCCAGACATACATGGCCATAGACGCACAGATATGGGGATGTCATTCACGTCCCTTCTTGCCAACCTTCAAGATACTTCCTCTGCGCTTTCGTTAGCTCATCGATCTGAACGTTCATCGTCCTCAGTTTGATCTTTGCGACCTCTTGGTCGATGCTCTCGGGAACGTTGTAAACCTTTGGTTCCATCCTCTGATGGTTCTTGGCAAGATGCTCCATGCTGAGCGCCTGGATAGAGAAGCTCATATCCATGATCTCTACTGGATGACCCTGTCCAGCGGCCAAGTTCATCAGTCTACCCTCAGCGATCAAATACGCTTTCCTGCCGTCAGGGAAGGTATATTGATCTACTAGCTCCCGGACCTTCTTCGGTTTTCCTCCCAGGGCCTCCAACGCGGGTTTGGATATCTCATTGTCGAAATGCCCCGAGTTGCCCATGACGCATCCGTCCTTGAGCACCTTGAGGTGTTCTTCCCTTACGATCTCCTTGTTCCCGGTCGCCGAGATTATTATATCTGCGATCTTGGCGGCCTCGATCATGGGCATGACGTCGAACCCGTCCATCTTGGCCTCTATCGCCCTTATTGGGTCTATCTCGGTCACGATCACGCTCGCTCCCAGGCCTTTGGCCCGCATTGCGATCCCGCGTCCGCACCAGCCATAACCGGCGACGACAAGTTTTTTGCCTGCGATCAGAAGGTTCGTTGCGTTCATCCAGCCATCCATCGTGGACTGTCCCGTCCCATAACGGTTGTCGAACATGAACTTCATATGAGCGTCATTGACAGAGACCACAGGGAATTCGAGCTTTCCCTCGCTGGCCATCGACCTTAGCCTTACGACCCCGGTGGTGGTCTCTTCGTTCCCACCCTTCACATTGCGCAATAGGTCCCTTCGCTCGGTATGGAGGATCGTTATCAGGTCCGCTCCATCGTCGATCACGAAGTCTGGACCCATGTCCAGGACCGAGCTCAGGTTCCGATAGTACTCCTCGTTGGACTCCCATTTCTTTGCATACACCTCAAGACCGTATTCTTGCCTTAGGGCCTGGGAGACGGAATCATCGGTGGAAAGTGGATTGCAGCTCGCCAGCCTTATCTTTGCACCGGCTTCCGCCAGTGTCAGGGCAAGCACCCCGGTCTTTGCCTCCACATGAAGGGCCATCCCTATCTTAAGTCCGTCCAGCGTGCTCTCTTTGACCAATCGCTCCCTGATCTCTCTGAGCACCTGCATGTGCGCGCGGGCCCATTCCAGCCTTTTTACGCCCTTTTCGACTAGCTCGTCCATAGGAACACCACTCACAGAATAAGGAAATTAATGCTTAACCCTTGTGGGGGTCGGGTCCGTGGGCCCAAGAAGGTGGCACATGGTCCTTCTGGTCCTTCCAAGGATGGACCGGTTATCGTACGACGAAAGGATCGTTCTCCTCACGTCTGGTGCATCTAAAAGCTCACGTGCATGTCGTTCTATCCGGGGGAGTGCCCTTGTGAGCTCGTCCACGATCGAAACATCGACCGCCATCGTTGTCCTTGACATGGGGTTGAGATCGATGGCTATCAGTTTTTTCCCAACTTTGGCCAATGCCTCGGCCCGGTCCCCATCCTCCAGCGGGATGAGAACAACGTCCGCGCTGAAGATGCCTTCCGTCGAGCACATGGCCCTATCGGACGCTATTCCATCCAACCTGAGAGCCCTGTACCCTCCCCAAGATGCTCACGGCCCCGGCCTTTTCCATGAACTGGCAGACCTTCTCTACTCTTTCCGGTGTTCTATGGAACAGGTTCACCTCCAAGGTCGCGTTCACGGTCTTGGCCAACGATATCAGTTCTTTGGCAGCGAGACCTGCGGCATTGCCGTTCACGGTGATCACAGGCCTTCTGGCATCTAATAACAGAGCTGCGGCCGCTCTCTCGGCCTCGTCCGCTTCTGGAGTGGTCTTTTCTCCAAGAAGATAATCGAACGCTTCGCCTCTGCCATGGGCTATCAGTCCTGTGGGAGCGACGATGCCCTCATCGACCAGTTTGGATAATCTCTCCCTGACGAGCAGGGACCTATAACGAGGATGATCTGGTGATATGTCCATGGATCGCTGGTATGATGTGACGATGTCAAATTAGTTTCGAGGCCTTTCCTCACACATTCGAGGTAAATGATTATTATGATCGAATTCTAATTTGTGCAAACTATAATAAAGCTTTACGATAAGTATTAATAGTTATTTCCCATTCTACTTGAACATACCGGTCGAGATCGGAGCGAGTGATTTGATGAGGCTCCTTGGGGTCGTACAGGATGTTACTTTTGACGGAAGGCTCTTGGTAAGAGGGGCCATGACACCTTACCCGCATGACAGGGTGATGGACAACCGGAAAAAGGTCCTTGGACAGGTGAGGAGAATATTTGGTCCAGTGGATTCACCGTACATTTTGGTCGAACCCACCGGTAAGAACAGCCTGCTAGCAATAGTGGGGAAGCAGGTCTATATCGAGGAGGTCGAACAGCATGCCAAAGGTAAGAGAAGGGACCGAAGAGATTGAAAAGTGCCCAGAATGCGGTGGTAAGCATTTGGTCAGGGACTATGAGCGTGGAGAGCTGATCTGTGAAGATTGCGGATTGGTTTTAGACGATCAGTTCATCGACCAGGGGCCAGAATGGAGGGCGTTCGACGTCGAACAGGGCGAGAAGAGGGCGAGAACCGGCGCCCCGATGACATATACTATCCATGACAAGGGGCTCTCAACGGAGATCTCGTGGAAGAACAAGGACAGCTATGGCAAGAGCATCCCCACGAGGAACCGGGCCCAATTATACAGATTAAGGAAGTGGCAGAGAAGGATCAGAGTGTCCAACGCCACCGAGAGGAACCTGGCGTTCGCGCTCAGCGAACTGGACAGAATGGCCTCTGCGATGGGCCTTCCCAGGAACGTCAGGGAAACGGCCGCGATGGTATATCGTAAGGCGGTCAATAAGAACCTGATCAGAGGAAGGAGCATCGAAGGGGTCGTCGCCGCGTCGCTGTATGCTGCCTGCAGGCAGTGCAATGTTCCCAGAACATTGGACGAGGTCGCGAACTCTAGCAGAGTGGGCAGAAAGAGATCGGGAGGACATACAGGTTCATGACCCGTGAGCTCAAGCTCAAATTGATGCCTACAAGACCACAGGATTATGTACAGAGGTTCTGCAGCGAACTAAAGCTCAGTGGGGAGGTCCAGTCCAAAGCGGCAGAGATATTGAAGGACGCCGCGAAGAAGGAGCTCACATCTGGCCGGGGACCTACCGGTGTGGCTGCAGCGGCCATCTACATATCTTCTATCCTTTGCAATGAGAGGAGGACGCAGAGGGAGGTCGCTGACATTGCCGGTGTGACAGAGGTCACGATCAGGAACAGATATAAGGAGCTGACCGAGAAGCTAGGCATCGAAATCCAGCTCTGAAGAATACTACCTTTATAGAGGTCTTCGACCTCTTTCATTTTGTTTTTCATTTTATAATAGGTGCTTCATACTATTTAATCGACATCATTCGGATTGCTAATGATTTTAACCCACCATATCCAGCAACCGAGTTCAAGTGAGAACTTACCATTTATTATGCCCTTTCGACGCAAAATATTCAATTCACGGGCCAGGTCGTCAGGACACTTGGCGTCACGGACAGACAAAGATGCTTCTATTTCCTTCATGGTTTGTCTGCGTTCCGTTAGTGTGCCAATGATGATTTTCTCTCTTTCGGTGAGGTGCATATTCAGACAAACAGTCCTGTATAATTAAAGTGATGGTATAGCTGCACAGCCCCAAGAATTTAACCAATTTTATGTGGTTGAATATTTGTTTTATCTTTAAGATATAAATATAAAAATAGAATGATAGATGAGGCCTGAGGCCTCATCATACTATAGGGTTTAGGTATTGATCGTTCCAGATGCAAGCTGAGCGTTCGGGCCTTCAACAACAATTAGTATCGAGGTTCCGGTTGGGAACGCTACTGTGTTCCCGGCTAGGGTTGTTGAGCTGCTGGCTGCATTGAACTGTGATTATGTCACCGCCGCTGATGTACCCGTTACCATCGGTATCAGTATATGTTACCCATAGGTAGTCCGAACCATCAGCAGCGACCTCACGCGCTGTTCCAAGACATCCAGCGGCTGTTACTGCCACAGCCGTGCCAGCAGGCGGCATTCAAGACGGTGTTTATCTTGCAGTTAGTTAACGAGACCGTGCTCGATGTCACCGACGCAACTGTAAATGTTCTCTGGCTGCTGCTTACAACTGTTGCCGGTCCTAGTGCACCAGTCGGGTTGTTGCTAGGTGCGGACCCAAATCCCATCACCATCACATACAACACCGCTGCTAGAACAACGGTGATCGCGACCATCAGTATGGTCGCGATGACCGGGGAAACGGCAGATTTCTTCTTCCAACTCTTTTTTATCATCATTTTTATGTCCTCCAACATATCGGTAGGATGACCTACCGCCTCGGGATGCTTTTATAGACATTATAAAGATTTCCTCATGAATATCGGACCAGCCTTCTATGAATCCGATGGGATAATTATCAAAAAAGATGTGTTGGGCGCCTATTCCGTTTGGCTCAGTTCGATCACCTGATCGCAAACAAGATTGAGCATCTCACGAACATCTGGCTCTTAATTGTTCGGATATTGAAAGTATGACCGGATACGATCCCTTGGGGCTCAGACCGCTTATCAAAACATGAAGAAACTCGGAGAGCATCTTAGTATCATTATGGATCGCAAGAGAATTTATCGAGTCCACGACGACCAGCTTACTGCCTTTCTCGAGCTTTCTCATCAGATATTCTACCTTCAGAACAACATTCTCCAGGAGGGTCGGGCTCTCTACATAGATTATCTTATCGTTCTGGGCCATTGCGCCCATGATCATCTGGGATATGCAATCGATAAAGTATACTTCGGACGTCCTTATCTCGAGCGCCTCGAACAGTTGTCAATATGGTAGAAGCAGGTACCGAGGAGGTAATGTAGATGCATTTCATGCCCTTCTTTCCCGCAAAGTCCTCCACCAGACCACGTAATATATCGAAGTATGACTGTACCCCGAACTCAAGAGCGATCGCCACCGATGGGCCTGCTTCCTCAAGTTCTTTCGATACTGCGGCCCCTATGTCCTCGCTCATCCGATCCCTCCTCTGAGCAATGGTGTTATAAGCAAGCCATATGTCGTTAGATCGATAACGTACTTCGCTCTAGAATGGCTCGTCCCTTTCATTTTAAGAACTTGTATGGTACGTAAAAGGTCCGATCTCCGTTCCTGGTTCGTCATAACTATCAGACCATCCGCGATCGCGCTTTCCATCCCAGAGTAGGGCTCTGATTCCGTGACGAATATCGCGGTGCATCCGGTCTTGTATAGGGTATCGGATATCACCATCATCAGGTCTCTTATTATCGTTAGGTCCTCGTTTGCATAGAACAAAGCGCTGAACGAGTCGATCACCAATCTTGAGATCTTGTTCTCCACTAGATATCGATCGATCGCATTGGCCAATTTTACTATCTCATCACGATTAGGCGATGTGCTATAGATCCCCGACAGCTCCAAGAGCTTTGAGACCTCCATGAACGTCAATGAACCATCGCTCACGAGGTCATCGGTCAAAAAATCGAGGGCAGGAACATTGGATAGTAGCTTGTCCGGTCGCTCTATCGTGGTAATGTATAGGCCTTTCTCACCAAGGATGGCCCCCCTTGCCAGGAACTCGACGGCAAGACTGGTCTTACCAGTTCCGCAATCGCCGGTGACCAGGACCAGGCTCGATATCGGGATACCCCCACCTAATATTATGTCCAGTCCCTCGATCCTGGTGACGCAACGGGCCCTTTCTTTCCTCATGCATCTGTCAGATTAGGATCAGTGTTCGTTCCTTTATAAATTGTCTCGCCGGAAAATCATCTTTTCAAGAGCGTGAGGAACGGCGACAAATGCCCTTTTCATGTTCGTTCCTCCTCTCACATCTAAAGGGAGAGGCCCCGACACCTCATGGGGAAAAGGCGCTCCGAAAGGCATGAAGCCAGCAATGGCCTGGGCGAAATTATTTGGAACCCTCTTCCTGGAGCCGGTCGAAGGGTGTCCGCCTCGGCCCCGCAAGCCGATGTAGGCCAGCCGAACGTGACGAGCGTTGATGCCGAAGGCGGTTAGGCGGTTGGGGCAGAGCTCGGTCACAAGCCCATAAATTTATTCGTGGGTGGCCGACCTTTTTTTAAGCTAGGACAGTCGAGCTAGAAATCGACACAAACCTCGACCCGTCCTAATGATTATTATGGAAGTAATGCTAATTCCGGACCGTGCAGCCCGTTCTACAAGTAGCTCTTGACCTTATGCATCTAAAGAGGGCGATCGAGATCGGTAAAGAGGCAGAAAAAGGAGGCGCTGACTGGATAGAGGCAGGGACCCCACTGATAAAATCAGAAGGAGTAGATGCGCTCAGGGAACTGAAGAAGGCCTTTCCAGACCGCATCGTCGTCGCCGACATGAAGACGATGGATGTAGGGGGGTTCGAGGTCGAGATAGCGACGAAAGCTGGCGCCGACATAGTTACGGTCCTGGGACTCGCCGATGATGGGACCATTAAGGAGTCCGTGCTCTCGGCAAGACAGTACGGCGCAAAGATAATGGTCGACATGATAGGCGTCCTGGATATTGTTGATAGGTCGAAGCAGGTGGAGGAGATGGGGGCGTCCTACATATGCCTTCACATGGGCATCGATGAACAGATGAAGGGCGGCTCATCCCCGATCGAGAAGCTCAGAGCGGTGTCCAGGACCGTAAGAATACCGCTGGCGATAGCTGGAGGTATAACCTCAGAGACCGCCCCCAAGTTGATAGAGGCAGGTGCTTCCATCATAATCGTAGGTGGTGCCATAATCAAGGCAGATAACATGACGGAGGCAACGTCCAGGGTCAAGAAGGCGATCATGACCTCGACCTCCATTGTTTCCGATTTCTCCAAGAAGTACGGTGAGGTCGACCTAGGGATCGCGTTCTCCAAGGTATCGACCTGCAATATTGCGGATGCGCAGCACAAGGCAGGTGTGATAAAGGGCATAGTTCCAAGGAACGGCCACGGTGTCAAGATGGTCGGCCAAGCATTAACTGTCCAGACCTGCAAGGGCGACTGGGCAAAACCTGTGGAGGCGATAGACAGGGCCAAGGAAGGCGATGTTCTGGTCATCGATGCGGGGGGCAGCGACATAGCGGTGTTCGGTGAGCTGGCCGCCTGGAGCTGCAAGGTAAAGGGGGTTAGGGGCGTGGTCATCGACGGCGCCATAAGGGACCTGGACAGTATAATCGACATCGGGTTTCCTTGTTTCTCCAGGCTTGTAGCCCCCAATGCCGCAGAGCCAAAAGGTTATGGGGGGATAGGTCACGAGATCATCTGCGGTGAACAGGTAATAAGGACCGGGGACTGGATAATTGGAGATGACAGCGGCCTTATCGTAGTTCCGCAGGATAACGCGGTGGAGATCGCAAACCGATCGCTGGATGTGTTCGAAAGGGAGACCAGGATCAGAGAGGAGATCAAACGGGGCGGTACGCTGTCGAAGGTCTTGGAGCTTGAAAAATGGGAACAGGTCCGCTGATCAATGTCCATAATCACACACGTTACTCAGATGGGGACTTCACCCCGGGGGAGATAGTGGACGCGGCGGTGGGGGCACATCTCGATTACATAGCCATAACAGATCACTTCGAGACCTCGAAGGTCCATTCGTTATCTTCCTCAGATCTCGAGAGCTATATCGCCGAGATCCACAGGCTCGATCATGAGAACGGCGGCATAAAGGTGCTTGCGGGGGTGGAGATCGATACCTGTCCAGAAAGATGTGACCTATCGTCCCTTCCCATAGATAGGATGAACGAGCTCGACCTGGTCCTGTTCGAATATGTCGGTGAGAGCTTTGGCTCGAGCTTGGAAGATCTTAGGGACCTCATCTCCAAATTGAAGGTTCCTTGTGGCCTTGCTCATAACGATATAGACAAGAACTATTCCAGGAGCTACGGGCCTGGGGAGCTGGCCGACATACTTGCATCCTTCCCGCTCTTTGTGGAGGTCAATACTGCGTGGCCATATCGTAGGGATGGCGTCCCATTCTACGAGCTGGCCGAGAGATTTTACAGGGCCTTCAAGGACAAGGTCAGGGTGTCAGTAGGCACGGACATGCACCATGATCTCAATGAAATAGGGAACCTGGATGCGCCATATGCCTTCTTGGGAAGGAACGGTCTGTTGGGCGATCTTATGTTCAGATAGGGGGCATTTTATCCCCCGCGCGATCGGGAGGTCTTTCTCCGAAGGCTGGAGCGAGTACGCGCCCAAGTGGCGAACATTGCCAGAAGGTACGGCCGGAACGACGGTTCCTCATGTTCGTGGACGGCGGACCCTTTATGACCCGGTTCCGTAGCCCCCTTCCTCAACCGGCCCTATCGACCTGAGTATCTCGTTTGGAAAATGCTATTATCAGAGAAGCCGTTCATAATAGCACATGGGAAAAGACCTGGAGTTCATGCAGAGCTGGTTCCGAAGGTACTATTCCGAGGTGCCTCCCATCGAGCCGCCAAGTCTGGAGAGGCGAGAGTTCGGCTTCATGTTCTTCGATAAAGGTTTCGTTCAGAGACATCTCTCTTTTCAGAGCCAAGAACATCTTGGTTCGTTCCTGATAAGGCAGGTCCCTTCCCACTCCTATTATTCCTCGGCATACTACAGGTTCCCAGGTGCAAGTACCATGGAAGATAAAGGATGGCAAGGAGCTGACCTGATATTCGACCTGGACGCGGACCATCTCAAGGGAGCCGAATCTCTCACTTATGCAGAGATGCTTTCAAGGATCAAAGAGCAGGTCCTAAAATTGATCGATGATTTCCTCACAGGGGACCTAGGTTTCGACCCTACCAGTCTTAGGATCGCTTTCTCTGGGGGTAGGGGGTACCATATTCACGTCACGGACGATCGTATCCTTGAGCTGAGAGGCCATGAGAGAAGGGAGATCGTCGATTACATAGCTGGAACGGACCTAAGCATGGATTGGATATTTCCCGAGAGGACCTATGATTCCAGGGAGTTCAAAGGTAATGTAAAGGCAAGCAAGATACGGATGGTCCCTTCAGAGGACGCGGGAGGCTGGAAGAGAAAGATGAGGACAGGGATCGAATGGCTCCTTGAGGAGATGAGGTCCCGGGACATAGTGGAGATGAGGAAGGGCCTGCCGTCATTGATGGGTGTACAGGACGGGATCATCACAGGAATGCTGCGAGACCTGTATGAAAAAAGAGGAGATAAGGACGCTGGAGGGCTTCTACTGGAGAAGGGGCGGTTAGATTGCTTCTCCGACCAAAGGCATGAGGCGCTCTTCCTGAAGATATTGGAGGAGGATGTAAAGCCCAGGTTCACGAGCGAGATCGATGAGCCGGTGACCAGCGATATAAAACGTCTCATAAGATTACCGGGGTCCCTACATGGCAAGACCGGCCTGAGGGTCACCGTGATGGACCGAGAAGAACTGGACTCTTTCGAACCTCTTGTCAATGCAGTGCCATCGATCTATCCGGACGACCCGGTCCATATCTTTATGAAGAAAAAGGTAGAACTGGAGATCAAAGGTGACAGACTGGCCCTTGAGGGCGAGGTCGATGTTCCGACATATGCGGCCATTTTTCTGATCGGTCGCGGCATGGGCACGTTCGAGTTCGTTCCGGACCCCTGATCGGTCCAGTTCCGGTCTTCCAGAACCTGGGTAGATTGGCGGAAAGATTTTTATCCGTATCGGTCGATCTTGTCGGGACTCTAATGGATACGGGCAGAGAGGCTTTGGAGGGGGGATTCAGACTTCGACATGTAAAAAGAGCGAAGCTCTATCTTTTCTTGGTCCAGATAATCATCGTTCTCTCCGCATCCATCTATCTCGCCCTGGCCAGTAACGAGGTCCAGGTCAAACCGTTCTTTCTGCCGGTCGGTTCATTTCTCTACTTTGTCATTCTTGTTGGATTGATCATCTGCGCCGAAGGGTTCGTGTTCAGAGCGCTTGAGATGAGATACACGAAGAGCTCGAGCACGAAATATTATGTCGTAAAGACATCGGTCAGAAGAAGTGTGGTGGGCATAGCGATCTGCTTCCTGATCATCTGTCTCTTGGTGACCCCGTTCCTCTCGAACGCTATAGCCAACATAGCTAGCGGAGCAGGGCAGACAACAACGACCGCATCGTTCTACAACCGTGACCCGCTCGGCCTGACCTCTTGCGATCAGGTCTATGTAGCGAGCAATCTCAACGCGGAGGTCATGATCGTCTCCGAGGCCAACTATGAACTCTATTCCGGGAACATGAACGAGCTGCTCGAGTACTCGATCGCGCATACCTCCGATGCTGCCCCCGGGGTATATTTGAACTTTCCAGATGCAGCGTATGGGATGTATGTCATTATTGTCGATAGCAATGTGGGGGCAACAGTGCATTACACGGTCCATAAGACCCTTGACCCGACCTTTGTCGATTTTGTCACCGTCTTTTCCGCGGCCTTTATCGCCCTGTTCGCTGGATGGATCGCATATCTTGTCCCCTTGAGAAGGAAGTTCTCCAAGGGCGCGATCTACAGGTAGAGTGAACAGCAGGTCCGCTCTACAGCAATGTCATATCCAGATCCTTTTGCCCATTCCAGGGTCCTTGATGACGGCGAGACCACCCCCTGAGCGCCCGCCTTGATACATGCGACCTCAAGCTCCCATCGACCCCTGGGGCGCATACATCCTAAAAGGGTCGGACATGACAGCATGTTCGATGATCTTGATACGATGTCCACCACTCTATTGTCCATCGTTTTGGAAGTTCCCCCTCCCGGAAACATCGGGCCTTTCATCAGGACCAGGACGATCATCGCGGACGGCATGAACTTTGATATCAGCTCCAGCGACCTGATCTCGCCGGCCTCGGAGCCAAGGCCGACACATATGTGAGGGACTATGCTCTTCGCACCAGCGAGCTCCAATGCATCCAACGTTTCAGGGTACTTTTCTTTCCCTGTGGCAAGATGGAAAACATTTGTTATTACCTCCTCGTCCTGGACGATATCGATGGAAAATACGTCCACCCCTGTCTCGACCAATCGATATGCGAGCTCCTTATCGAGAAAGACCAGTATGGAGGTTCACCTTAAGATGAGTGGACCGTTTTATCTCTGAAATGGCCTCGACGAACGGACCAAGGAGTATCCTTCCTTGAGGATCGCATCCACCGCTCAACAGGAATCCAACCGCACCCCCGTCCTCGATCTCGTGCGCTGTTCTCAGCAAGGCCTCCGGTGTTCTCACCGGAACCATCGACCTCAGATACCTTCCCTGGCAATGATCGCACTGCAGCTGACATTGGTCACCTGTGATCGAGAGCGCGGGAAAAGAGCTCCCTGGATAGAAGACCGCCAATCGGCGAGACATGGGAAAGTTTAAAGAGCTCCAAGACCAAAAGGTTTATTCTATCGATATACTTCAAGGGGCAGGTAATATTATGAAAGCATACCGGGCAACTGGTTCATTTAAGACCGGCAAGTTCACCTCACAGAAGTTCAGCATAGAGGTAGCGGCCGAGAACGAGGCCGGGGTCACCGAAAAGATACAATCTGACCTCGGTTCCCGCCATAAGCTGAACCGAAAGATGATCACTATCGACGAGATACTTCTCTTGAAGAGCGAGGATATCACCAACCCTGTGGTAAAACATCTGGCCGGGGTCGAGCAATGAACGAGCAGGAGCTGCGACAGGCGATGTCCGCCCTGGAGATGTTCCGTGCTCAGCTAGAGAGCATATCCGGGAACCAGCAGCTCATACAGATGTCATTGGAAGAGTTGGCCAGGGCCAAGGAGACGCTATCTAAATATCAGTCCACGCCCCAGGGTTCGGACATCCTAGTACCTATAGGCGGGAATTCGTTCGTCTTTGCGACCGTTGCCTCCAACAACAAGGCGCTGATCGGTATCGGAAGCGGTATCACCATCGAAAAACCGATCGAAGAGGCGGCCAAGATGATGGAGGACAGGGCAAGGGAGCTCAGTGAGACGGCAAAGAAGCTTAACGATAGGCGGATCACATTAGAGGAACAGGCAGGACAATTGTCAGATGCGATCCAATCAGAGATGCAGACCGCTCAACAGAGAGGCTAGGCCAGGTGGTCTAGTTGTTCGAGTCGCTTAAGAAGAAGCTCGCGAACCTTCGTGGGAAAGCGACCGAACTGCCTGAAACGGCGGAACAGGTCGTCGGTGACTCAGGGAAGAAGATCAAGGAGTCGACGATCGACGAACTTCTCTGGCAGCTCGAACTGGACCTGCTAGAATCTGATGTGGCCCTTCCAGTGATCGAAGAGATCAAAGAAGGTGTCAGAAAGGAGCTCGTAGGAAAGAAGATGGAGCGCGGCTACGATGTCGAGGACATCATAGAGCTCGCACTGAAGAACGCTATCAAGAAGGTCCTAGAATCTAGTGAGTTCGATTTCGATTCTTTTGTAAGGTCCAAAGAGCGCCCCGTCGTGATCATGTTCGTAGGAATCAATGGAACTGGGAAGACCACCGCCATCGCCAAGATCGCTAATAGACTTCAGAAGGAGGGGCTCACCTGTGTTCTTTCCGCCTCTGATACTTTCAGGGCCGGAGCTATAGAACAATTGACGGTCCATTCCGATCGCCTGGGGACGAAGATAATCAAGCATCAGGCCGGTGGAGACCCTGCTGCGGTAGCTTATGATGCTGTCGATCACGCCAAGGCGAAGAGGAAGGATGTCGTTCTCGTGGACACTGCTGGAAGGATGCAGACGAACGTCAATCTGATCGATGAGATGAAGAAGATAAAAAAAGTGGCCAAACCCGACCTCGTCATGTTTGTCGGGGATGCATTGGCGGGGAACGATGCTATAGAGCAGGCGCGGGTGTTCAACGAGGCCGTGAACATCGATGCTGTCATTTTGACGAAGATAGATGCGGACGCGAAGGGCGG
>CAVUGW010000046.1:0-16647 GCA_963741025.1 Methanomassiliicoccaceae archaeon | reverse complement strand
TGCGGCCCTCTCCATCGCACATGCCATCGGCAAACCCATCGCGTTCTTATCTACTGGCCAAGGTTATGATGACCTTATAAAGTTCGATAGCGGTTGGATGTTGGACCGTTTGTTCTCGTGATGCTCGTCCCTTCATCCTAAGCTATGTTCGGGACCTTGATGTCCGGGGGTCCCTCTAGATCTACAGGGCGTTCGGTCCGCATCAGGGATCGGTGAATTGCCCCGGACAGCACATCTCGGCAATGACCAGGGCGAAGACCTTTGCATCATTGACAAGATTGTCGATCTTGGCATATTCGTTAGCCTGGTGGGCCATTTCATCGCATGTCTCCCACACATATGCTTCCATCCCTTTCTGCCTGAACTCCTTCGCCACCGTCCCACCACCGATACCTATCGGGTGGGGGGGCGCCCCTCTGACCCTTTCGATGGAGCGCTCCAGGGAGAGATACGCCTTTGAGCTTGTGGAGGATGCAGCCCCTGCCTTCCCGATCGATCGATGTCCACGCTCACCCTGACCCCGGTCATGTGCTCGTGCTCCTCACATATCTCTTTCACGAACTCCACGAGATCTTCCGTGTCGTACTCTGGCAACAATCGTATATCGAAATAGAAATGTGTCCTCGCCAGGCACTGTATTTATGTTCTCAACGTTCGGCAAGCGTTTAGTAGGCTCGAAGGTGGATCCTGGGGGCATGAAGAGCGCGTTCTGGACCGGATATCTTTCATGGAGTTCCCGGTCCAAATGGAGCATTAGTTCGGAGCCGGCCCTCATAGCGTTCAATCCTCGTTCAGGTGTCGATGCGTGCACCTGTTTCCCCTCTACCATGAATTTAAGCCAGATCAGAGATTTTTCGGCAACCTCGATCACGGACCCGTCGGGCATGCCAGAGTCCGGGACGTAAATGATGTCGTCCTTCAGGAAGCATCCTTGTTCTATCAGGAAGGCTGCCCCCTTTGCCGAACCGACCTCTTCATCCGCTACGAACGCTAGACCGATCCCGGTAGTTAGCGGACCAGAAAGGTCCAGAACGGTCCTTGCTGCAAAGAGCGCCGCGATCAAGGCCTGTCCATTATCCTCCGAACCTCTTGCGTAGAGCTTTCCCTCCTCTACCCTGGGATGGAAAGGGGGGGATGTCCACGCCTTAAGATCTCCCGGAGGTACCACATCCATGTGCGCTATGAACCATAAGGTCTTTCCAGAACCACCAGGTCTCCTGGCCAAAATATTGGGCCGCACACCGCTCTCCACCCTGCTATCAGGAGCGTTCATTACTCGGACATCCGTCAGACCTTTCCCCTTGACCATCTCGATGATCGTCCTCGCCTTCTCTGATTCGCCCTGTCCACCGCTCTCTGGCCCCACCGCCGGGACCTTAAGCATGTTGGATAATGCCTCTACCATCTCGTTCCTGTTCTTTTCAACATTTTCCAGCAGTTCTTTTATTGATGGTCTTGGGGCCACGAACATAGATGGTCGATATCGATAATATCGTTTGTGTGCGAATATCCTAAAAAATGAAGTATGAATGACGAGAGGTGGACGGCCCAGGTGAGCTCCAATGAGGAGCGGTCTAGGGTATCACTTCAAGGCACATGTGATCTTTGATTCACATCTCGGTCGAACTTATCAATATAAAAAATAAATAAAATAGATGGGGGCCGGGTCCAGACCGATCATCTATTGATGATCATCGAGACCGCGTTCCCACCGCCAAGGCAAAGGGTTGCTAGGCCGGTTCGAGCCTGGCGGTCATGCATGGCATAGACCAGGGTCGTAAGAACCCTCGCACCCGAGGCCCCTATCGGATGCCCGAGGGCGATAGCGCCACCATTGATGTTGAAACGATCTGCAGGCACGTTCAGTGCCTTCTTGACCGCCACGGATGCTGTGGCGAACGCCTCGTTATGTTCAAAGAGGTCAATGTCATCTATCGTTAGTTCGTTCCTCTTCAGCAGGTCCTTTGTGGTCGGTATAGGAGCTTCCATTATCCATTCCGGCTTGGTACCACCAGTGTTGTAGTCCATTATTGTCGCCAGGGGTGTGATCCCACGCTCTTCAGCGAAATCTCCGGAAGCGATGATCAATGCGGCCGCTCCATCACTTATCTGTGAGGCGTTCCCCGCGGTCACCACCCCGCCCTCCTTGAAAGCTGGCTTGAGCTTCGTCAGGGATTCTATGGTCGCATCCTCCCTGATACCTTCGTCCGTTCTGAACTCGTGCTCTTCCTTCTTGACCTTGATCTTAACGGGCACGATCTCCTTATCGAACTTCCCTGCCTTTTTTGCGCTCGATGCCTTCATATGGCTCTCAAGGGCTAGTTGATCGGCCTCTTGTCTGGTGACGTTGTACTTGGAGGCGACCGTCTCTGCGGTTATCCCCATATGTACATCGGAAAATGCGTCCCAGAGACCATCCTTGACCATGTGGTCGACAAGCTTGCTGTCACCTAGACGGTAACCATAGCGGCCATCCATTAAAAGGTAAGGTGCCGCGTTCATGTTCTCCATCCCACCCGCCACTATTACGTCGTGCTCCCCTGCCTTTATGGAGTTGGCCGCTAACATCACTGACTTCATCCCGGAACCGCAGATCTTATTGACGTTCAAAGAGCCGATCTCGATCGGCAGACCGGCGGCGATGGCGGCCTGCCTGGCCGGATTTTGACCGATCCCTGCGGAAAGAACGATGCCCATTATGCACTCCTGTATGTCCTTCGGCTCCAGGGATGCTCTTGCTACCGCTTCCTTGATCACAACGGCACCAAGTGTTGGTGCTGGAACATCTTTCAATGTACCTCCGAACCTGCCGACCCCCGTACGGGCGGCGCTCAGTATGACGACCTCTTTCATTGGACCGACCTCTAATTCCTATTTGCGCTATTCCAGCGCTCCCATTTTGATGGCCAATGTTCGGACGTATAAAATATTTGCCGGTTATGCTACTCGACCATTGTCGATGTTTTGCAATGATCGCTTCAAAGGTTTTGCTAGATGCCTTCTCGCGCATACGGGCGGCTCGTACCAACCTGGCCTGATGTCCCTTTTTTCCTCCTCCATCACCGCCTCTTTTGTTCTTGTACCGCAATCAAGGCATCTATATCCTTGATCTCGTCCGATCGATCGCATACGTTTACCGCATACTTCACAGCGCGGGTTGGACACTTTGATCATCGAACGTGCCAGGCATATCACCTCCAACTTTTCCATGTTCAAGGTCCTAGGGATATCACGTAGCTCTCCGAACGTTCGTATCTTATCTCCCGGTCTCAATGCCCTGATGATATCCCGAAATCCTTTGCTAGGCTCATAGGCAGCACATTCAAGGGAGATACTGTTCCTTTCCGTGATCATCCGGAAGATAACATGGCCGCCTTCTATCGTCCTCGGCATCGTCAGGACCCTTCCCACAATATCGTACGATGAGAACGGTTCAAGCTCCGTCCAATCGTGAACGATGTGATCGTCGGTACCTTGATTTGTAATGAACAGCAGCCATCTATCGACCTTTTCGGACGATATGCTATCTTTCGCAGATAACAGGTCCCAAGCCGAATCGCCTCTGACCCCGTACAGTATCGGACAGGTCGTATGAGGCTTGATGGCAGGCCTGTCGGCCGCAGCATCATAGTTGTTGAACGTAGAGGGGAACCGTGCATCAAGTTGCTCGACGTCCTTGTCCGAGACGTCCCTTTCCGTCCCCCAAAGCCTTTCCTGTCGATAGGTCAATACTTCATAGGTACGGTCCAGGGGCCTCCAAGCGATCGCCGCCGCCGCCCCTATTATCCCCCTGCCCTTGTTGAGCCCTATGGCCTTGGCACCGACGACGGCAAGATAGCTCTTGGCCTCGTCCAAAGTGATGATCCGGGTGACCGCCCTGCGATATAGATCATCAGAAGGAGGAACGGACGCCAGCACCAGTCCCGGGTCCGAGTCATCGAGTTGCGACCATTTTTCCAGTTCGGCCATGCAAGGAGGCAGCATTTCGTCCATGGTCGGTTCGTCATTGGATCTTGCATATGAAAAGACCTTCTTGTCCCCGATCTCTCCGATAAGCCTTCGCTCACCGACCCCCTTCCCGAACCTTAGGCAGAGAGCACCGTTCCCCCGGGTCTTCCATGGGACCGCAGGATTTAGACGGACCAGCCGTGGCAGTCCTATCAGATCGTATTCGGACAGCGTCCTGACGATCTCGGTGGCGAGGAACGTAGTACACATCCAATGTCGGGAGTCTGTATCATCGAAGGCTACGTACATGTTTCATCCCGGTCCGAAGGCCAGATGGCGGACCGTCCCTATAATATCTAATGTACATCACAAGTATTGCTCTGCGAGTTAGCCGCTCACGAACGATCTCATGGGCCTGCCGCCAGGCTCGACCTCGATCACCGTTCGGTATTCGGTCCAATCGCCCGCTGTATATGGCCCGCTGACGGACGGCCCACCATCCATTCGCATGAAGAAGGTGACGACGTTCCTTAAGGCTTTCAGGTCCACGTCCGGTAAGAACCCATGTTCGACCGTCCGTACAAGGTCCGTGGTGCTATCGAATGGTATCCTGACGGTTCGGATCATCCCATCGGGGTGCTCTTTCGCTACCCGCATATGTCGCAGTTCGTCACACTTTTGAAAAGGTAGGTTTTCCGGCGAGACAATTTATAATCTTTCGTTAATCCGGTCCTCATGGGAAAACCGTTCATAGTTGAAAGGGCGGGCTCGTTATCCTCGTTGATATTGTTCGTAGGTCTCATCATGACCGTCATCGGGCTCATGGCGATCCTTAACATTGGGTTCGATAGCGTCGGGGGATGGGGATATTGGATGCTCATAATAGGAGCGGCGTTCATATTGATCGGGGCCATATGGCTATGTATGCACGTCATCAATATCAGAAAGTTCAATGAGATGCTGAAAGAGCAGAGCAAAGCGGCGTTCGTCAAGAAAAGGGATGATATCGAGTTCTTGGCATGGAAACTTCCAGGTAGGTTCGAATCCAAACTGCTGGATAAAGAGAAGGGCTTTGGTTTGAAATAGCCTTACCAAAGATCTTTAGTATATCCGTTCTCGAACGAGGGGGACCCCTTTGTTTCCACTGGAACCGATCGTGATGTGCAGAGAACGTTCTGCTCGAGCATTTTTCACAAGCTAACGGTAGACTGAATCGTACCTATTCGGGCGATCCACCCGCCTCTACGATCAACCTAACGATCTTACTGTGGTCCTCCTCTTTGCATTGTAGGGCGATGCGGGCGTCCGAACCGTAGATGACGCTCTCCACCTCTGTGTTCTGATATAACCAGGAGATCAGTCCATCTAGCATGTCGGAGTATGGCGCCCTGAAGCTCATCGCACAGGAATAAGGGAACGTTCCCCTGATCTCGTTTATGAGCTCCTCTATTCCCCTCCCGTCCTCGGAGGAAACGGAAAGAACGGTCTTGCAAGGGATCGCTTCCTTTATCGTTCTGATCTTTTTCTCGATATCCTTACCTATGTCGATCTTGGTCAGAACCACGATCAGGTTTGCCGGGTCTACCTCAGGGAAAAGGACGTCGGCTGATGTTCGTAGTTTGCGTTTTATGAGATCGATATCGTCCGATGAATCCACCAAGAGTAGAACGAGATCTGCCGAGAATATCTCATCGATCGTTCCTTTGAACGACTCTATCAAGAAGTGTGGAAGGTCATTAAGAAAACCGATGGTATCCGTTATCAATATTTGCCTGTGAACGCCATCGAGACGTCCAGTGGTCGTCTGAAGTGTGGAGAACATCCTGTTCTCGACCAGGGCCTTCTCCCCGGTGATCTTGTTGAGCAGAGATGATTTTCCTGCGTTCGTGTAGCCGGTCAGTGCGACCGTGATGAACCCTTTCTTTGTCCTTTGCCGTCTCCTTAGCACACGGTCCTGTTCCACCTTCTCCAGTTCCTTGTTTATCTTTCCTAATCTGTGTCTGATCATCTCATAATAGACATCTGTGTCGTACTCCCCGGCCCCCAAAAAGCCTGGATGCTCTCCGGATCTTCGCTCTGTGAACCCACTCTTTCAGGAACGGGATCTCATAATGCAGTTTGGCCCTTTCGACCTGGAGCTGTGATTCCCTGCTGAAGGTCCGTGTGGAGAATATATCAAGGACCAGACGTACCCTATCTATGCATTCTATCCCAAGTTCGTTCTCTAGCATATAATGCTGAGATGGTTTCAGGTCCGCATTCACGATCAATACGTCCAGAGGTCGTTTGGCCAAGATCTTTTTGATGTCCTTCAGCTTCCCCTTTCCAACAAAGGTTGATGATACTGGCCTATCCCTTCTTTGAATGATCTCATAAACGATACGAAGACCAGCCGATGCCGCCAGCTCCTCTAGTTCCATCACGTCATCGGTCAAAGTCAATATGCCCGCACTTTTCGCTCCTTCTACATCCATATTGATAGTTCGTTCTTCCATGTTCTTCTTCTCTTTCTTATCTTATCTTATAATACGTATGAATATTCTTCTTCACTTCTATCTCGTTCTTCTCTATCATCTCCATAAATCGATCTCATATGCAAGCTTATTGTGATATATGATTTACTGGTATGCTCAGAACTATGGTGTTTTGAGATATTCTCTTATATTAGGATCGGTAGGACCCTTGGGCCATGAGAAGGATGGATAGAGCAGGGAAGCTCGAGAAATGGTCGGGAGCGGGTCGAACGACCTCCAGTGGAAATAAAGGGGTGGGGGACATTTTCATCTTCTCTATAATGATGATCGAGAAATGTGCTTGAGATCCTGGGATCATGATAAAAGAAAACTACTTGAATCGCTTGTGCTATTCGACAAGTTACCGAGGAGAGACCGTCTTTCCATTGGAAGTAAAGGGGTCGAAGTAACGACCGTCGACCTACCTGCCGGGGTGAACAGATCACAGAAGATAGCGTGTTCCAGCCATATCTGAACTCAAAGCGCATCTTTCAGCGCAACCGCGAGAATCATTCGATCATCATACATTCCAGATGATCTTCCGCATCGGAAGGAACAGATAAACCAACTGGCATCTATTTTGGTGACAGCGCTTAAAGGGGACCGCCCTTCGAACGTTCTTATCTTTGGTAAGACAGGCACCGGCAAGACCGCCTCGGTGAAATACATCGGGAAGGAGATTAAGAAGGCGGATTCACAGTACAACCGGGTCATACACCTTTACATGAACTGTGAGGTCGTGGACACCCAATATGGAGTTCTGCAGAACATCGGGAACATGTTCATAGAGAACTTTGATGATCGTATCCCCTTCACTGGTTGGAGCACGGAAAGGGTGTACAACATCCTTAGGGAGAAGATAGATGAGACGAACAGGGTCGTTATACTGGTCCTCGATGAGATAGACAAACTGGTCTACAAATCTGGGGATGATGTCCTTTATCATCTTTCGAGGATAAACGACGACCTTCAGAACGCGAAGGTGTCCTTGATCGGTATTTCGAACGATCTCAAGTTCACAGAGTTCCTGGACCCTCGAGTAAAGAGCAGGCTTGGGGAAGAGAAGATGGTCTTTCCCCCATATAATGCGGACCAGCTTAAGGATATTTTGAACCAAAGGGCCGAGCTTAGCTTTCTATCCGGGCGTCATCGATCCTGCGGTCCCTCCGCTCTGTTCTGCACTCGCGGCACAAGAGCATGGGGATGCCAGAAGAGCACTTGACCTGTTAAGGGTCGCAGCAGAGATAGCTGAGCGAAACTATGATGATAAGGTGACCGAGGCCCATGTATTCAAGGCAAAGAACAAGATAGAGCTGGACTGTGTGACCGAAGCGATCCGAACGCTCCCAACACAATCAAAGCTCGTTCTATTGTCGATAATCATCAGTGAGGAGAAGGACAGCGGCAAGTTGACCACCGGGGATGTTTATGAGATGTACAGGGACCTGAGCGCCATCGTCGGTGTGACCGTTCTTACCCAGAGAAGGGTCACTGACCTAATATCAGAGCTTGATATGTTGGGCATCATACACGCCAGGGTAAGGTCGTTCGGTCGTGGAGGAAGGACCAAGGAGATAGAATCCAGCGTTCCCCTGATAGAGACGAAGAAGATCTTGGAAGAGGATGAGATCCTTCAAGGCCTCAAGAACTATCGCCCCAAGAACCAAACCACCTTGATGTGAGAATGGCGACCACCCTCCTCATTTTTTACTAGATCTTGGGGTTTCCTCATCCTCGTCCTTATCGTCCTTCCCCTTCCAGGACCTTCTCCAGGACCTGAACGGCTCTATCCCCCTTTTCTTGAGCATGGTATTGATCATGTCGAAGCTCACAGGGATGCCGATGATCAACCCAACGGTGACCAATAGATCGATCTCGCTATTGACCGGTGTGTAAGATGGCGCCGTCCCAGTGGCCCAGAGCTTCAAGTATCCCGAACCGAGGATCTCTCCCCTCGCGACCCCGATTATCCAGCTGCCAGGGACCGGCTCCATGACCAATGGGATGGACCCCTGGTCGATCAACCCGATGATCGTTCCATTGGGTCCGACCTCCCAATTGTTATCCCCCATCGTTATGATACCGCCATGGACCTGACCGGTGGACTCCATGTAGGTCAGCATAGCGCTGAGATCGATGAGCACAGTAGCGTTCATGTACCCAATATTATACAGGTCGAGCGAACCCTTCAGGTCCCACCAGACCTGCTGGCCCCCTGGTACGCTCCAATCGCTCTTTGGGATCTCCGCAAGTGAGGGGACATCGAAGCCTCCGCCCGAATAATTGTAAACAAGGTCCACTATGGCCCTATGAATGATAGGCTCGCTCATTCCCTGATGGTAGTAAATTATCACATCTCCGTACTCGCCGTACGTTTTATAGCCTGTCACCATACCCTGAACATAGGTCTGGACGTCCGAAATGTTCGCGACCTTCTTTACGATAACGATGTCACCGGTATCGATCGTCCCTATGTGGCTGTTGCCTATGGTAGTATGGTTCGGGTCGTGCTGCATGCTCTTCGACTCAACGACCACAAGAGGTGGCCAGATCCCACTGTAGGCGAACATACCTCCCAGAACTATTATGAAGATCAGAGGAGCGATGAGGAAGGCCTTGATGCCTGATAGTCCATCCTTCTTCTTTCCCTTCCCGGCGGGCACGACGATTCGAACGCGTTCACATTATAGATACTTTCGGCACATCTATCTTCACTGGTTCTTCAAGGAAAAGAGAAAATACCAGGTCGGAGATTCAGGGGCTTGGTATGCTCAGACCGGACAATGATACATATTTCATGAGAATGGCCGAACTGGTGGCGAGCAGATCGACATGTCTTCGCAGGAACGTTGGGGCGGTGGTCGTTAAGGAGAAAAGGGTCCTAACGACGGGATACAATGGAGCACCCAAGGGCCTAAAACACTGTGCCGAGGTCGGTTGCATCCGTTTGGAGAACAAGATAGAGTCGGGGACCAGACATGAGCTCTGTCGAGGGGTCCATGCTGAACAGAACGCTGTGATCCAAGCGGCCTATTTTGGGGTCAGCATAAAGGATTCCACGATCTATACCACCAACTTTCCCTGCGCCCTTTGTGCCAAGATCCTGATCAACGCTGGTATAAAAGAGGTCGTTTTCAAGGACGATTATGTCGATCAGTTGTCGACCAAGATATTGGAGGAGAGCAAGGTCGTGGTTAGAAGATTCGTAGACCCCATCTTGACAGGGTGTGATGATAGTACAAAATAATGAGATGTCCATCCGATTCGTAAAAAGAATCATCTTTCCAGAAATATCTGGGTCTATTGATTTAGTACATGGATATCCCAAACTCTTTAAATATTGAGAGTATATTGTGGTAAAACCTATCGGAGATGGACCTGTGGGCAAAGAACAAACACTTCTCCAGGTAAGGGAAGCGGAGAAAAAGGCCAGGGATCTTATTCTAGATGCAGAAGAGAAGCAGAAGAGCATTGTGGCCGCAGCTCATAGGGACGCGGCCGCGAAGGTTCAAGAGGCAGAGAGAGAGCTCAAGATGAAGAGAGACTCTGTCCTAGTGAACGAAGAGAAAGAACTTGCGCTCGAAAAAGAGGCACAGATCGCCAAGGGAAAGGATGAGGCGAACACGATAAAGGTAAAGGCCAACGAGCGGGTCCCGAAGGCAAAAACATATATCAAAGAGCATTTTGAGAGGACATTAGATGTTGCTACCGGATCCAATGAGTAAGGTCCTGCTGGTAGGGACAAAGGACCGTCTTGAGGAGACCATCGAGCTGATCTATTCCCTAGAGGCCGTCCATCTTATCGATTTCTCACCAGAGGAAGAGGGCTTCGTTCTGGGCTCCCCATTACCGGGGGCTAACGAGGCCTCCCAAAAGCTTATTAAACTGAGGTCGGCCGAAAAGGACCTCGATATCGAACCAAGAAAGGTCAAGGACAAGATATCGGTCAAAAAGATCGAATCGGAACTAGATCAGATGATATCTCAGGTGGAGGCCGATCTGTCCGGAGTGAATCGAAAAGAGGAACGCGAGGCAAAACCAGCTCTCTGAGGTGGAAAGTAAAGCCAGCATCCTTCAACCGTTCCGGGACCTCCCATTGAACATAGAGATGTACAGCGGATATCAGAACGTCACCGTCCTTGTAGGTTATGTTAAGACCGATGCAGAGTCGGCCCTTTCGAGTTCACTTAAGAATTTTGAGGTCTTCAAAGGCCAGGAATCTGAAGCGGGTATCTTCACGGCCGTTTTCGTTCACAACTCTGAGGTGGCCGAAGCCCAAAGGGTCCTAGCCCAGAACGGGTTCGCCGAGGTCGGCGCGCCGAGCGGGGAAGGCTCCCCAACGCAGATGCTTGATGGCCTGTCCGCAAGAAAAGAACAGCTCATCAAAGAGCTGGATGAGAGTCTCAAAAGAGCTTGATGCTCTCAGAGAGAAGCATGCGGCCATAATCGTCGCATCCGATGAATATCTGAGCATTATGGTAGAAAAGGCGGAGACGCCCCTTAAGGCTCGGAGAGACGAAGCACTCGTTCGTATTAGAGGCCTGGGTCCCGTCCGAGGAGTATCAAAGGGTTAACGACGCGCTCGTGGCGAAGTTCGGGGACGATATTTATTTGGAGCTCCTTGAAGAAGCTCCGAGAACAGAGGTCCATGAGGACAAGTCCGAGGAGAAGATGGAGGCCGGTGTCCTGACCTCCGAGGCAAGACCGAAGCCGATCAAGGAAGAGATCCCGGTCAGGTTGAAGCATCGCAAGAAACGTGGGCCTTTTCACAACATTCACAAAGTTGATCTCGACACCAAGATATAATGAGGTGGACCCGACATTGGCACTGGCGATATTCTTCCCGATATTCTTCGGATTGATGGTCGGTGATGTCGGTTATGGAGCGATGTTCATCGTTCTTGGATATCTTGGGCTTAAAAAGGTAAAGAGCGATGAATGGCGCGCCATCGCGACAATGCTCTTCTTTGGCGGAATAGCATCGTTCTTCTTTGGTCTGTTCGTCTTTGGTGATATGTTCGGAATCGCCTTCACGACCTCCCCTGTGACATCAGTGACCTGGTCCGCGATACTAGGGATAAACGTGCCGCAATCGATAGCGATCACAAGTAATCTGTCCATACCGCTTGGGTTCTGGGACAAGATCGGGAACGTCAAGATACTTCTGTTCCTTGCCGTTTGGATCGGCATCGCCCAGCTCTCGTTGGGACTGATTATCGGTATTTACAATGTAGGAATACGGCATGGCTGGAAGTCCGCTTTCATGGAAAAGTTCTCCTGGCTCATGCTCTTGATCGGCGGAGCGATGCTGCTCTTGGTCGTTGTTGGCGTCCTCATCCAGGGACAGAGCTTCAACCTGACCGACCCGCTCTTCTTGGTCGGCATCACCCTGATAGTGGTCGGTGCGATCCTCACGGTCGTGGCGGAGGGAGGAAAGGCCGTTATCGAGATGCCAGAGATGTTGAGCAACATTTTATCTTATACAAGGTTAACTGCGATAGGACTCTCCAAGGCCGGTCTGGCATTGGCGTTCAACACGATCGCCATCGTCCTGATCGCGCCTGCCGGTGGTATCGCGCTGGTGGCCGCGGTGGCGATCTTCGTCGTCGGTCAATTGATGATATTCATCCTGGCGATAATATCGGCTGGACTGCATGCGATCAGGCTGCAGTATGTTGAGTTCTTCTCAAAATTTTACGAAGGCGGCGGGCAGGATTTCAACCCGCTAATGGTTAGAAGGAAACACACTAAGATGGAGGAATAAAAAATGGTAGACGTAGGCACAGGATTGCTAGGTGTCGGAGCTGGATTGGCGGTCGGTTTGGCCGGGCTTGGATCTGGTGTCGCTGAGGCGAACATCGGTGCGGCTGCGGTAGGTGCCGTCGCTGAGGACCCAAAGTTCTTCGGTAGGGGTATGATATTTACCGTCATTCCAGAAACCATCGTCATCTTCGGTCTGGTCATGGCAATTCTGCTCTGGATCAAGTTCTGAGCAGCTAAGGGGCCCGTTTCATGGCACTGGACAAGGTAGTCAACGATATCCTGGAGAGCGGTCAGAGAGAGGCCGCCACACATGTTCAGGATGCGGAAAAGGAACGAGAAGGATCTTAAAGAAGCCGACCAGAAGATTGAGAGATCACAAAAGACGGAAGAAAAGGACCTTCAGGACCTGCTAAAGCGCCTAAGGACGCAAGAACTGTCCAGCGCAGAACTAGAGGCTAAGAAGGTCGTTCTCAATCAGAGGAAGGAGTATCTTGAGAGGACCTTCCGAGAATCGCTTCATGATCTCTCAACGATGAGCCCCAAGGAAAAGTCGGGCCTGTACAAGAAGATAATCGCGGGCGGTAAGAAGACGATCCATCACCCCAAGGTGTTCTGTCCGAAAGGAGAGGCCGACCTTCTGGCCGGTCTGCGAGGATGCGAATCTCTGACGGAGATCGACATGGAGTCCGGGCTCATTCTCGAGAGCGAGGACGGGCTTGTACGGCTGGACTACAGGTTCAAGACAATACTCGAGAGCATCTGGGAGAAGGAACTGAAAAATGTATCGAACATCCTGTTCGAGTAGTCGGGTGAACAAATGCGGGGACTAGGAGGTCAAAAGGGGAACTATGCCTATACCTCAGCGAGGGTAAGGGCAAAGAAGAGCTCCTTGTTGACCAAGGACAATTACCCTAAACTTCTGATGATGGACATCAGCGAGATCGGTCGTTTTATGGGCGAGACCGCCTATAAGACCGAGATGGCCGAACTGGGGAGCAAGCACTCTGGGGTCAACCTCATAGAACTTGGTACGAGCAAGAGCCTTGCCAGGACATATCGTGAGATATTGGGATTCTCAACTGGCGACCTGCATGATATGATCGCCGCCTATCTTGAGCGGTTCGATGTTTGGAACATCAAGACCGTTCTTCGAGGTAAGTTCTCCGGAGCGAGCCAAGAAGAGATCCTGGAATATCTGATACCAGCCGGAAGCCTGAGCGAGGAATATCTAAACTCCTTGCTGGTGATGGACAGTGTCAAAGAGATACTCGAGGCCCTTAAGAAGAAGAACTTCGCCCTCCCCGACGATGTGATAGGCCAATATGAGAAGACCGGTACGTTGGCACCTGTGGAGGATTATCTGGATAAGATATACTATACCAGATTGGTCGAACAGGTCAGGCCGAGCAACCGTCCCAAGGGTACCTTCCTGTCGTTCTTGGAAAGAGAGATCGATATAGTCAACCTGCGAAGCTTGTTGAAGCTGAAGCAGGCCGGGATCGCCCCGGATAAGATCAGAACTTACATGATCGAAGGCGGACACGATCTCAAAATGAACGAGCTTTCTAGGCTCGCATCGATAGAATCCTTCGATCAGATGGTCGATGAGCTATCAAAGATCTCGTTCTTTGATGAGATAAAGGAACCGATTGAAAAGGCGAAGAAGACAGGTTCGCTCACCGATGTCATGTTGACACTTCAAAAGAAGTTGGCGAGGGAATCTGAAAAGTTCTCTCATCTGTACCCATTATCGGTGCTTCCTGTCGTGGACTTCATCATTAGAAAGAAGATAGAGGTCGATAATATCCGCATCATAGCACGTGGGAAAGAGAGCGGAATGGACCCAGAGGTTATCAAATCATTGCTGGTGATGTGATGGAGTTCGCGGTTTTGGGAAGTGAGGATTTCGTGCTGGGCTTCCGTCTTGCCGGGGTCAGAAGAGTATATCCGGTCCAGTCAAAGGACCTGGAGAGCAAGCTCATGGACCTGATACAGGACCCCTCGATAGGGATCTTGGCGATCAGTTCATCAGATCTATCTAAGATTTCATCCCATGCCAGAAGAAAGGCATTGGAGAACATCGCGCCTGTCGTGGTCCCGGTCGGTGGCGAAGAAGGCGACCTAAGAGAAAAGGTAAAACGGGCCATTGGCGTTGATCTATATAAGACCGAGAGGGATTAAAATGGCAAAGCAAGGAACGATTTATAGAGTGGCCGGACCGGTGGTGACCGCTGTCGGCATCTCCCCTAGGATGTATGACCTGATCCAGGTAGGGGAAGAGGGCCTGATGGGTGAGGTCATCAAGATCGTCGGCGACAAGACCGTCATACAAGTCTACGAAGAGACCTCAGGTCTAAGACCTGGAGAGAAGGTGACAGATATGGGACAGCCCCTAGTCGCGGAACTCGGTCCCGGTCTGCTCGGTAGCGTGTACGATGGTATCCAAAGGCCTCTACCAGTCTTGATGAGCTCCATGGGGGACTTCATTAAGAGAGGGGTCTCGGCCCCCGGTCTGGATAGGAAAAAGAAATGGCATTTCGTACCGGTGGTCAAGCAAGGGGACAAGGTCTCTTCGGGCAACGTCCTAGGTACGGTCAAAGAGTTCTACATCATGCATAAGATCGATGGTCCCCCATGGGGTCAGCGGTACGGTCGACAAGATCGTAGAGGGGGACTTCACGGTAGAAGAGGTAGTGGCCACGGTTGGCGGCAAGAACGTAACGATGCTGCAGAAATGGCCAGTTAGAGGAGGGAGGCCCTTCTCAAAGAAACTACTTCCGGATATCCCGCTGATAACCGGACAGAGGGTCCTCGATACGTTGTTCCCGCTTCCGAAAGGAGGGACGGGAGCCATCCCCGGTGCCTTTGGTACGGGAAAGACCGTCACCCAGCAGCAGCTGGCCAAGTGGTCCGACGCAGAGATCGTCGTCTACATCGGTTGTGGGGAGCGAGGGAACGAGATGACCGAGGTATTGGCCACGTTCCCGGAACTGGAAGACCCTAAGACCGGCGAACCTCTGATGCAGAGGACGGTCCTGATCGCCAACACATCGAACATGCCCGTGGCCGCTCGTGAAGCATCGGTCTATACTGGTATGATCGATCGCGGAATACTATCGTGACATGGGTTACAATGTGTCATTGATGGCAGACTCCACCTCAAGGTGGGCGGAAGCGATGAGGGAGATATCCTCGAGATTAGAGGAGATGCCCGGCGAAGAAGGTTTCCCAGCATATCTCGCTGCAAGGTTGTCCGAGTTCTATGAAAGGGCAGGTCGTGTCGAGACCGTGAACGGAGATCAGGGCTCAGTATCCGTCGTCGGTGCCGTTTCTCCACCAGGTGGTGACCTTTCCGAACCGGTAACACAGAACACCCTTAGGATAGTACGTGTGTTCTGGGCGCTCGACTCGAAGCTCCGTGAGAGGAGGCACTTCCCTACGATCAACTGGCTCACTTCGTACTCTCTTTACATGTCCAACCTGGATCCATGGTATAAGGCGAACGTCGCACCGGACTTCCCGGAGCTAAGACAATGGGCGATGGAGGTCCTCCAGCGTGAGGCCGAACTTCAGGAGATCGTCCAGCTTGTCGGTTCTGATGCATTGCCAGAAGAACAGAAGATGATCTTGGAGATATCCAGGATGATCAGGGAGATATTCCTACAACAGAATGCGTACCACAAGGTCGATACATATTCCCCGTTGCCGCGCCAGTACAAATATATGCGGCTGATCAAACACTTCAGCGACCTATCCATGAAAGCGGTCGAGGCCGATGTGGACGTCGATGACATCGTGGCGCTGCCGGTGAGGAACCGTCTCGCGAAATCAAAGTTCGAAGAGAACGATCGACCAGGAGCTTGATGCCGTCGAGCAGGAGATGGACAAAGAGTTTGAGGCCCTGGAGGGTAAGGCATGAGCATAGTTTCGAAAGAATATCGTATCATCTTCTAAATATCCGGACCTCTGGTGTTCGTTGAGAAGACCGATCCGGTCGGATACAACGAGCTGGCAACGGTCGCGATGCCGGATGGAATCCACAAAGAGAGGACAGGTCCTGGACACATCGGGTGACACTGTGGTCATCCAGGTCTTCGAGGGAACCTCGGGTATCGAGTAGAGCTGCTGGTGTCAAGTTCCTGGGCGAAACGATGAGGATGCCCGTCTCCCACGACATGTTGGGAAGTCATCCTGCACGGGGCAGGTGACCCGATAGATGGTGGCCCTGCTATCACGCCAAGGAAAAGCTCGATATCACAGGGGCGGCCATCAACCCATGGGCAAGGGCGGAACCGAAGGAGTTCATCCAGACCGGTATATCATCGATCGATGGCATGAACACGCTGGTCCGTGGTCAAAAGCTGCCTATCTTCTCCGGGAGCGGATTGCCCCATAATGATGTCGCACTGCAGATCGCAAGGAG
>CAVUGW010000045.1:0-128222 GCA_963741025.1 Methanomassiliicoccaceae archaeon | reverse complement strand
ACCTACTTGTCGTTCTTAGAACACATCTAAATTCTTAGGTATGGCCTTCCTGCGGTGTAAGTAGCTGGCCTGGGTCTTTGTGTATCTGTACATTATATCGGCCTTATCCTCTTGGAACTCCCAGGGTTTAATAATCAGGAGATCGCCTTCCCGTATCCACATCCTTTTCCTGAATTTTTCCCGGGACATGCTCTATGCGAGATGTCCCGTCCTCGCACATTACCTTTATACGAAGATGCGCCGAGCAACTGGTCCGCTACTCCGAACATTTCTCCCTCTTTTCGGTTCGGGAAAAGGACACCGGGTTATCTCCTCGTTCTGCTCTTCATCATAATTTGAAGTCAAATAAATCCTCCGTGATATTATCTAACGAATCGCCTATCGCCGAACGTACGTAAGGGTTAATACTGATAGCACCTGTTAAGGTTTGACATAATCCAACCGATTATCTAAACTTTGTTATCGATCCTTGGCGCTGGAGTCCACGTTCAGCATGCCGCCTTCCAGAAAGGTCCGCTAGGCGGTACAGTTACCGGCCAACTTTGACCTGTAGAAGATGGCACGTATGAATTTTCCATGGCCCACGGGACGGGGCATATATTACGAGGCCCGGGGCTGACCGGTCATTTGACGCATCCTTCCTGTCGGAGCGAAAGCTCCATGTGCCCGACCCGGGTCATCGATCACCGGGGACAAAGCTTCACTATGCATTGTTCTGCCAAGATTGAAAAATGATTTTCTTTTCAAACTTTCCACACGCTCCCGTAGTGTACTCCGGCGAATCATTCGGGCCTTTCGAGTCCGATACCCGGGTATCAAATCCCGGCGGGAGCACTACAATTCTATCCAGTCAGTTGGTTTCTAAGGTCAATTCGGGCATTTACGGTACAGATGCGTCTGGCCTGCGAAGCCTCTCTAACCGTTCTTTTTCTTCAGACATGGCCTCCGGACCGTTATCCTGATGCAATCATAAGAGAAAGGAGACATCAAAGGACTAGGAATGCTAAAAACACAAAACACAGCTGTTTGTGTTGTGTGTTTGTGTTAACGATACAGAAGAGAGAGAAGAGAAGATCCATCGGATGAAACCCGATTAATGATCACTTCTGTGAATTACCCTCATCTATGTGGGGAGTACTTGTACGAACAATCCTCCAAGACATCCCCGAACGGTTCACCCCCACAAATGTGGGGATAACGCTAACTCGCAGTTGAAAACGGGGAATCCCGGTGGTTCACCCCCACCTGTGTGGAGAAAGTTTGATACTCGCTTTGTTCACGAGCAAATCCCGTGATCTATCCTTATCATCGCATGCGCGTCTTCCTAAGTTCGTAATCTAAAGGAGATAGAAAAGTCCATAGTCTCATGATCGATACGGTGTTCGATCCTTTTTGGGTCATAAATAGGAATCGGAAGTGAGCTATGGCCGTTATCTTCGACATGTGGGGAAAAACCAGCGATGACGATGGTATCATCATCCATCGGCCATTGATCTATCACATGATGGACTCCGCCTGCGTCGCGGAGGCGATATGGGATAAGGTCCTGTCACCTCAGGTCAAGGTCCACCTGTCCGAATATCTGAGGGTCGATGATACAAGCGCCAGGTCCTGGTTCGGGTTTTGGGTCGGGCTTCACGATCGAGGAAAGGCCTCCCCGGCCTTTCAATCGAAGAGCCCCGAGATGATGGAGTTGCTGAAGAGCAAGGGCTACAGGTTCGCTCGAGGCGACCACCCGCATGGGATTATGACAGCTCATTTCGTGAACATGATGTTCAAGCAGGGCACCTCACATCCGCTCCAGGATGACCTACGGAGATCGGTCTGCTTCGCTCTCGGCGGCCATCATGGACGTTCCCGGACTCTTAAAACGCTCAATCGAATAGGCGAAAGGGATACAGGCCTGAAGGAATGGGATGTCGTCCGCCAAGGGCTCTTCGATGAGCTTGCCTCCTCATGCGGCCTGAGAGGTGTCTCGACCCCATCACCTGACGGAGGTATCGACAAGACGCTTCTTCATCGATCCTCTCCGGTCTTACGTCGGTTTCAGACTGGATTTGCGTCCTCGGAAGATTTTTTCAATCCCGAGGACCGGACGAGCGACCTTGACGGCTATTGGGAAACGGCCACTGCTCGAGCAGAAGGGACGCTGGACCATCTGAGATGGAACACATCCCCCTGTTCGGAGCAACGAAAGTTCCAGGAGATCTTCCCCTTCATAAGTGATCCGAACCCCATGCAAAGAGCGGCCATCGAACTTGGGGACAGGCTGGACAAGCCAGGCCTCGTGGTGATAGAGGCGCCGATGGGCGAAGGAAAGACCGAGACGGCGCTGTATCTCGCCGAGAGATGGGAGCACAACCTTGGACATGACAGTTTCTATATCGCTCTCCCGACACAGGCCACCGCCGATCAGATGTTCTCGAGGACCGAAAATTATCTGAAAAGGAGCGGCAAACGGATCAATCTTGTCCTTCTCCACGGTCATGCCGTCCTCTCGGAAGAGTATCAGCAGCTCAAGGTAATCGAGAACGAGCTCGATGAACCTGGAAGCTCCGTAGCGGCGAACGAATGGTTCACCCATCGCAAGCGGGGTGTTCTATCCCCTTACGGTGTGGGGACGATAGACCAGGCCTTGCTCTCGGTGCTCCCGACAAAGCACTTCTTCGTTCGTCTATTCGGCCTGGCCGGTAAGATCGTCATAATCGATGAGGTGCATTCGTACGATCTGTACATGTCGACATTGCTGGACCGTCTACTCGAATGGCTTAGGGCTCTAGGCTCTAGTGTCATAATGCTCTCTGCGACGTTGCCTCGAGACCGACGCGATGCGATGCTCTCGAAATACTCGGGACGACCATGTTTGGAGAACCGCCTCCAATATCCAAGGATGACCTGGGTCATCGGTGATACCGTGGGCGGTACCTCGTTCCCGTCCGCTTCCAGAACGTATGGAAAGGTAACGAGGATCGAATGGATGTCCGATGATAGGAACGAGATGGCCGACACACTTGCCGACGCTCTCAAGGCCGGTGGCACGGCGGCGTTCATCTGTAATACGGTGAACAAGGCCCAGGATATATATTTGGGATTGAAGGCACGCTTCCAGGACACGAACGTGGAGGTGGACCTTTTCCACGCCCGATACCCATACGGTCAAAGGAAGGAGAGGCAGGACCGAACACTGGACCACTTTGGTAAAAAGGAAAGGACTCCTGGGATAGGTCGCATCCTGGTCGCCACCCAGGTAATCGAACAGTCCCTGCGACCTCGACTTCGACATTATATGATCAAAGACCGCCCCCGCGGACCTCGTACTGCAGCGCATGGGTCGACTTCATCGTCACGACCGTCGTTCGCGTCCATCGAACCTCTCACCGCCCCGATTAATCATCATCGAGCCCGATAAGAATAGTATCGGCCTGCCTGATCTTGGCAGCTCAAGGTTCGTTTATTCAGAATATGTGCTCTTGAGGTCCTATCTAGCGCTCAAGGAAAGGACGTGCATCGCCATCCCGGATGGCATCGAGCCTCTGGTCGAAGAGGTGTACAGCGGTCCTCGAACCCTATCGTGCCAGATAGTTCATGGGAGGACCGCCTCGACGCCAGCCGGAGGGATTGGGAAGAAGGGAAGAGAAGGACGGAAGAACGAGGGAGCTCCAAGGTCATTCCCTCTCCCGACTTCGATGTTCCATGGCAGGCGACCGGATGTCCCCTTGAGGAGGAGGACCCTGACCTCCATCGCAGTCTGCAAGCGCAGACAAGGGACGCCCCTCCAAGCGTGGAGCTCGTGTGCCTTTATGATTCAGCGAGCGGTCCATGCTTCAATCCCGAAGGGACCGATCCCATCGACCTCAAGGCCAAACCGACAACGGATGTGATACGGAAGGTCCTGAACCGTGCTGTCTCGATGGGCGATCCCACCATCGTACGCTTCTTCAGAGAAAGGAACACACCACGATCCTGGGAGAGGTCCGCTCTTCTCGGCAGGTACAAGGTCGCGGTCTTTAGCAAGGTATTTCCTCTTACAGAACATTGCTGCACCTGCGGTGGGAGGACCCTGGTCCTTAGCGAGGAACTAGGTCTGAGGATCAAGGAGAGTGAGCCTGACGACCCGATTTAATTTGCTCGACGAAGGATGGATTCCTTGCCTGACCGATGATGGTCGGACCGCAGATCTTGGAACAAGAGAGGTCTTGTCCAGATCAAAGAGCATCGTGGAGATCACGGACACGTCCCCGCTCGTGGTGGCGTCGATACATCGTCTGCTCCTGGTGATACTTCAAAGTAGCCTGGACCTGGTCGTGTCGAAGGATATAAAAAAAATATGGCGTGACGGAGATTGGGACCATCGCAGGATTGATGATTATCTTGATCGATGGCATGGACGGTTTGATCTACTGGACCCCCAAAGACCCTTCTACCAGGCACCCGACTTCAAGGAAGGGAAGCCCATCACGATCAACAAGCTGTTCAATGAGCTCTCCACTGCGAACAACACCATCCTCTTCGATCGATCGTTTTGACGATGAGAACGCGAACATCGATGCTCAAAATGCCGCCAGGGCCGTGGTGGCCGCGCAGTCCTATGCGATGGGCGGCGGGAAGAGCGCGACGGTGAACTTCCTGCATGCTCCGTTGGTCGGAAAGGCGATGGTCCTGATCAAGGGGAACGACCTTTTCGAGACTTTGTCGTTGAACCTGTTGCCGATGGGCTCCTCATCGCCCATCGCCCTTAATGCGCAGGCGAGCAAAGAGCAGCTCGCTCTTGATCGTCCCATATGGGAGGCCGAGAAGCTCGATAGGCCGGGTTCATCAAGGCCTGTCCTTGGATACCTCGACCTTCTGACCTGGCAAAGCCGTGCGATCAATCTGCTTCGGAGCAGCGACGGCCCCGCCTCGTTCAATTCCATGTACATGGCCCAGGGGACGGTGATGCAGAGCGAGACCCTCTTCGATCCCATGGTGGCCTATCGTCTGACCAAGGAGAACGGATGGAGGCCGATTGGATTGGAGGAGGAAGAGAGAGCCGTGGAGGAGCATGGCGGTCTTGGTCCACACGACCGAGACGAACAAAGGTTCCAGGAACATCGACTTCGCTTCCGAGCTTGCATATGATGACCTCGTACCAAGGGGATCTGTCTTTCGCCTCGAGGTCTTTGGGATGTGCAGCGATAAGGCCAAGATTCTGCAATGGAGACATGCTCGAATACCGTTGCCGGTCCCTCTTTGAGGGACAAGCAACTGATGGGGTATGTCACCGATGCGGTCGGCTTCGCGGAGAAGTTCGAAAAGGCCCTGCGCTCTGCGCTTTGGGAGCTCGCGACCAGAATGCTATACCCGTCACCGGGAAAGAGCCCCGACAGGAACTGTGGTAGATCATCAGATGAGATCGTTCTATGCCGTCCGAAGGTATTGGTCCGTCCTGGAGGTCCCTTTCTATTCACTGATAAACGATCTCGCCTTCTCGAACCTGAACGGTCTTGGAAGGGAAGAGAAGATGATGCAGAGCTGGGCCGAGATTACGGTCAGATGCGCCGCGGAGGACTCGTTGAACGAGCAGATCGGCGGTATCAACGATGAGGCGAGGAACCTACGGGCCGCGGTACTAGCTAGGAGGACGTTTGCGCTCGCCTCGGCAAGAAACGTTGAAGGCCATTAGGGAGGGGAAAGCACAATGAGCAGGAACGAAGGTCAACTGATCGATTACTTGGAAGAGCTGGCCCAGAACGAGGACCGAGGAGCGCTGGCCGCCCTGAGAAAAGGGCTTGGTAAATCTCCTGGCAGCGTACCGGAGATGTTCGAGCACATCATCCCTTACATTTCTCAGGGCGCAAGCACAGAGGAAGAGAACGCCTGTTTCATGATAGCGTCCCTTTTCGCCAGCTACCCCAACGGGAGCGGCGAGGGCGACATGGGCGCCACGTTCAGAAGAATAGCAAATACCACTGGCAGCGACAGCGTCGAAGGGAGGTTCATCGCTTTGCTGAAATGCCATCCGGACGAACTTCCTGAACACCTACGCCACGCTGTGGCGCTAGCTCGATCAAAGGAAGCAGCGATCGACTGGGGCCAGCTATTGTTCGATGTTAAGCGTTGGGACGATCAGGACCGCTCCGTCCAGAGAAGATGGGCAAGATCATTTTGGGAGCCGTCATCGGACCAGCGGGACGATCAAGGGTCATCAGATGAGGATCAGGAGGAATGAACGTGTTCGTGGAGCTACACATTTTGCAGAACTTCGCCCCTTCTTGTTTGAACAGGGACGATACCAATGCGCCCAAGGATTGTGACTTCGGAGGCTATAGACGGGCAAGGATCTCGAGCCAATGCTTGAAAAGGTCGGTCCGGTCAAATGGGACGTTCTCCTCATTGATGAACGAGGAGCTCGGTGTCAGGACCAAGCTGTTGCCGCTACAGATCAGCAAGGGGCTGGTCGAGAAAGGGAAACCTGAGAACGAAGCGCAGGTGATTTCTGCGGCCATAGCCTCGGCCATATGGGGAGAGCTGGACGCGAACGGCAAGAGCAAGGTCCTCGTGTTCGTGAGCAAGGCGGAGGTAGATGAGGTCGTGAACACACCTGTTGGACAACTGGGAGCAGATCTCCAAGCTTATACAGGAGGGACCGGCAGAAAAGAAGGGCAAGAAGGCAAAGGACAAGGTGCCTCTGCAGACCGCATGCGAAGAGCTTGCGAAGAATTGCTCACTTAACAAGTTGTCCCCGGACATCGCCCTGTTTGGCAGGATGGTCGCAGAAAGGACGACCATGAACTGTCAGCGGGGCGTGCCAGGTGGCGCATGCGATCTCCACGAACCGCGTCAGCGTCGATATGGACTTCTACACCGCCGTCGATGATCTCCAGCCGAAGGACGAGACAGGCGCAGGGATGATGGGCACCGTGGAGTTCGACAGCGCCTGCTTCTATCGTTTTAGCGTCGTCGATTTCGACGAGCTCGTCAAGAACCTGAACGGGGATAGGGAGATGGCCATGAGAGCATTAAACGCTTACTTGTACGCGGCAATAACAGCCATACCGACCGGAAAACAGAACTCGATGGCCGCTCACAACCCCCCGAGCATGGTCCTGACCGTCGTCCGCGACAAGGGTCAGCCGATGTCTCTCGCCAATGCGTTCGTCAGGCCAGTAACGGTCCAGAACGGTCGATCTTATCGGCGAGTCCATAGTTCGTTTGGACGGTTACTTCGCTTCCCTGGTCAAGATGTACGGCAAGGAGGGTCTTGCAAAGAATCGGCGTTACCGTGCTGGGAGACCAGCCCACACCTGGTGTTATGTCCGCTGGCGGGATAAGGTTCGACTCGTTGGAGCAGCACCTGTCCTCGTTGAAGGGATGAGGGATGAGCGTTCTCCTGATGCGTCTCGAGGGGCCTATGCAGTCGTGGGGCACCTATTCGAGGTTCTCGGAACGAGATTCGGGAAAGGAACCGTCGAAGAGCGGGGTCATCGGCCTTCTATGCGCTGCACTAGGCCGACCAAGACACGCGGACCTCTCGGATCTCGCGTCGTTGAGGATGGCCGTCCGGGTCGACCGTGAGGGGGTGTTCTCCAAGGACTTCCAAACCGCTCTGAACGTGCCCAGGGCGGGAAATCCAGGGGACTCGACTGTCATTTCGAACAGATACTACCTGGCCGACGCTTGTTTCCTGGTCGCTTTGGATGGAGATCGCGATCTCATCGCATCGCTCCGCGCTTCATTGGATGTTCCTCACTGGGAACTCTTCCTGGGACGCAGGTCGTTCGTGCCTTCCGCTCCGATCCTCATTGATGGTACCGAATCGTTCGAAGATGCACGGACGGCGATAAGGAGCTTCAAGTGGATAGGAAGGAGAGATACCAGGAGACCGGATTCTCTAAGGGCGGTGGTCGAGTGCGGCGCCGGAGAGGGCGAGACCCGTATGGACGTACCCATCTCCTTCGAGCGACGCGAGTTCGCCCTCCGTCATGTTATGACCGAATGGATAGCTACCGCCGGTCTATCGGAGGCTTGAGCGTGTACCTTTCGAAATTGGTCCTGGACTTGAGATGTCCTAGGGTCAGAAGGGAACTATCCAACATCTACGAACTGCACAGGACGGTCCTGCACGCATTTCCGGACGGAGAGAACGGGCCCGCCAGGGTGCTGTTTCGCATCGAAGAGAGCATCGACGAACAGGTGCCGATATTGGTGCAATCCGTCGAGGCGCCTGATTGGGCCAAGTTGAAGGTCCCAGCGGACTTCTTCGTCACGCCTCCTCTATCGAAGGTCTTCGACCCGAAGCTCGTCCCTGGACAGGGGCTGTTCTTCCGTGTAAAGGCGAACCCGACCGTAAAGAGGGAAGGTAAGAGATGGGGGCTCGTGAAAGAGGAGGACCTCAGGTCCTGGATGGAACGGAAGGCCGCAGATGGAGGGTTCTCTATCACGAGCCTAAGTGTGGTGCCCCAAGGAGCGGTCGAGGGGGAAAAGAACAGTTCTGAGACGCCGCTAAAGTTCGTTTCGGTAGTCTTCGAGGGCACATTGCGCATTAAGGACGAGACAAGGTTCAAAGACATGCTAGAGTCAGGCATAGGCAGCGGTAAGGGCTTCGGGTTCGGACTGTTCTCGATTGCCCCTATATGGTGATATTATGCCTCAGGACTTGCACGAACTTCCTAGGTTCCGTGATGGTCTCAGCTATGTCTATCTGGAGAGATGCAGAATCGAGCAGGATGAAAGGTCGATTGCCTGTTATGATCTAGAAGGGGTGACCAAGATTCCTTGTGCCTCCCTTGCCGTCATAATGCTTGGTCCGGGGGTTTCCATATCTCATGAGGCGATCAAGACCGTTGCTCAGAACGGATGTCTGATAGTCTGGTCGGGTGAGGAGGGAGTGAGGTTCTATGCTCAAGGGATGGGTGAGACCCGTTCATCCTATAAGCTTATCCGGCAGGCCGCTTTGGTCTCGGACCCCGTCCAGCGTTTGGATGTCGTCAGGAAGATGTATATGATGAGGTTCAAGGACATCGAAGGGGTCGAGCATCATGATCTTGAAGAACTACGGGGGATGGAGGGGGTCCGGGTCCGGACCGCGTATGCTCAGGCCAGCAAGAGATACGATGTTGCATGGTCCGGTAGGAACTACAAAAGAGAGTCTTGGGGGTCCGCCGACACGATAAATAGGGCACTATCTTCGGCAAATGCGTGCCTGTATGGAGTATGTCATGCGGCCATAGTAACCGCCGGATATTCTCCGGCGTTGGGTTTTATCCACAATGGAAAGCAGCTCTCGTTTGTTTATGACATTGCCGACCTCTATAAAACGGAGACCACGATTCCGGTCGCCTTCAAGGTCACGGCCGAAGGCAACGGGGACCTTGAGAGAAGGATCCGGTTGGAACTGCGAGATTCGTTCAGAGAGAATCGTATCTTGGCAAGGATAGTTGACGATATAAACGAGCTTATGGGAGAGAAGGACGATCGAAAAGATAAGGACAATTTCAGCGAGGATGCCGCAACACCTACTCCACTATGGAACGAGAACGAAGAGGAGCTTTCGGAGAGGATGGGCAATGCTCATCATGATTCTTGAGAAGACCCCAAGTTCCCTTCGGGGAGAACTATCCAGGTGGATGATTGAGCCGTAAAGCAGGCGTTTTTATAGGTAAGGTATCGGCGGAGGTCAGGGACCGATTATGGCTGAAATGCATGACTTCCATAAAGGAAGGCGGGGTCGTTCAAGCATGGAACACGAACAACGAGCAGGGCTTCGCGATTCGAGCATATGGCGATACGTCCAAGTGTCTGGTCGATTTTGATGGATTAACATTGGTAAAGGAATATAAATTGTAAGGCTGGGTATGAAATGTCCTATATTTTCAGAACTTGACCGTATTTAAATGAGTATTCCCCACACAGGTGGGGGTGAACCGGAGAAGAATGCCAAGAAGAACTCATGGTCCAGTATTCCCCACACAGGTGGGGGTGAACCGTATCCCTGGTATCCCCGTTTCGGAAGTGAGTTAAGTATTCCCCACACAGGTGGGGGTGAACCGGTCATATGTATGTCACTCGGATTTTTGGCAGAGCGTATTCCCCACACAGGTGGGGGTGAACCGGTATTGCATTTTTTCGAAGAGCTACTCAAGTCCAAGTATTCCCCACACAGGTGGGGGTGAACCGTTACCCGTCTCGCTGACCGTTATCGGTATTCCCCACACAGGTGGGGGTGAACCGACCGCCAGCCTTGACGGTTATAGCAACGTATTCCCCACACAGGTGGGGGTGAACCGGCTCGGCGCCTGATCAAGTAGCCGAGAGCATGTATTCCCCACACAGGTGGGGGTGAACCGCCAGAGCTGGGAAAACGAGGATATAAGGAGTATTCCCCACACAGGTGGGGGTGAACCGGGATGGAGGCAGAAGTAATGGCACCCACATTAAGGTATTCCCCACACAGGTGGGGGTGAACCGACACTCGTACTTCAAAACTGTCCTATGGGAGTATTCCCCACACAGGTGGGGGTGAACCGGCGCAACCATCGACTTGGGTCTGGCTGTTCCCGTATTCCCCACACAGGTGGGGGTGAACCTCGTGAACGAGGAGATGATGTACTTGAACAGTATTCCCCACACAGGTGGGGGTGAACCGGAATTGGAACCGGAGATACTGGAATCGTTGAAGTATTCCCCACACAGGTGGGGGTGAACCGGATGCAACAGGTTCTAATATCCGACCCACAAAAGTATTCCCCACACAGGTGGGGGTGAACCGTAGCTCGAAGCCTGCCTCTAGCGGATTCATGGCGTATTCCCCACACAGGTGGGGGTGAACCGACGCTCGCCAGCGTCATGGAACTGAGCACAGCGTATTCCCCACACAGGTGGGGGTGAACCGCAATGCCGTGAGCTCTCATGGCGGGCGGGTATTCCCCACACAGGTGGGGGTGAACCCGGAACATAATAATCATAAGGGACTTAGGACGGGTATTCCCCACACAGGTGGGGGTGAACCGTAAAGCCTAATGGCTTCAAATAGCCCTAGGTGAGTATTCCCCACACAGGTGGGGGTGAACCCAACCCCCAGGTGGTCGAGACCGAGAACCCCTGAGTATTCCCCACACAGGTGGGGGTGAACCGGCTGGAATCATCCTTTTAAGGTCGGTGGCATTGTATTCCCCACACAGGTGGGGGTGAACCGGCCCGTGCCCAGGGCCATTGGTGTGGACTATTGTATTCCCCACACAGGTGGGGGTGAACCGACCCAAGTACCGAACCAATTGAAGAAGAGACCGTATTCCCCACACAGGTGGGGGTGAACCGGCATTATCTCAAAGAGAGGTCGAGGTCCCCAACAGTATTCCCCACACAGGTGGGGGTGAACCGCCTGCTTGGCCTTTTCAATGGCTGCTGCCAGCGTATTCCCCACACAGGTGGGGGTGAACCGTTCGGGCGTGTGTCCGAGGTCATCACCTTCGAGTATTCCCCACACAGGTGGGGGTGAACCGGCTGCACCATCGAAGGGGTGCTGGCTGTTCCCGTATTCCCCACACAGGTGGGGGTGAACCGGTTCTCTTCTCGGACAGTTTCATACATGAGAAGTATTCCCCACACAGGTGGGGGTGAACCGCTGGCCTTCGCTTCTAAGGTGCAGAAGGCAGAGTATTCCCCACACAGGTGGGGGTGAACCGCTGCTGCTCTTGTCGATCGAATAGGTTAAAGAGTATTCCCCACACAGGTGGGGGTGAACCGGTGGACGAGATCGTGACCGAGCTCAGGGACTAGTATTCCCCACACAGGTGGGGGTGAACCGGAACCCGCTCTCCATGTGTGGCCTTCTCCGGTGTATTCCCCACACAGGTGGGGGTGAACCGACGGCGCTCATGTACTGGGAGGAGGTCAATTCGTATTCCCCACACAGGTGGGGGTGAACCGGGTATCGACATCGCCATGCAGGACAGCGACATGTATTCCCCACACAGGTGGGGGTGAACCGAGGGCAACTTAGAAAACCTGGCCGGGTCGATGTATTCCCCACACAGGTGGGGGTGAACCGTTCGCCCTCTTATAAAATCCGTTAGAGGCCCTGTATTCCCCACACAGGTGGGGGTGAACCGGTCCATAGGTAGGAGGTTATCCCCTGGCCTCCGTATTCCCCACACAGGTGGGGGTGAACCGCTGCTTCCTATCGGCCTCGACCGTTGAGACCCGTATTCCCCACACAGGTGGGGGTGAACCGAAGATCGAAGGAGGAGCTCAGGAGGTTCTTCCGTATTCCCCACACAGGTGGGGGTGAACCGGGGGTCCGTTACTTCAAGGGGAAGGTCCTCCTGTATTCCCCACACAGGTGGGGGTGAACCGGATGGCCGCATAGCCCAGAACGATGAACATGCGTATTCCCCACACAGGTGGGGGTGAACCGGAGCCTTTTTTCCCTCTCCTCGTCGGTCTCCAGTATTCCCCACACAGGTGGGGGTGAACCGCCCAAGGTCCAGGTCGAGGACAAGGAGAAGGCGTATTCCCCACACAGGTGGGGGTGAACCGTTGTATCCTTGAGAATGAAGGCGGAGAACGAGGTATTCCCCACACAGGTGGGGGTGAACCGGACCCGGCCGGGGTAACGGTCGATATAAATCCGTATTCCCCACACAGGTGGGGGTGAACCGGTGGACCTTAACGCGAAACCCTGGCGCAAGCCGTATTCCCCACACAGGTGGGGGTGAACCGGCTGGATCGAATGATGAGGAGCGTCAAGAACCGTATTCCCCACACAGGTGGGGGTGAACCGGAAGGGGGAGCGACGACCTTTTACATCTATCCGTATTCCCCACACAGGTGGGGGTGAACCGAGAACGCTCGGGGCGTTGCATCTTGGGCAACCGTATTCCCCACACAGGTGGGGGTGAACCGAACGCTCTCTGGTCCCGATGCCATTGATCGTCGTATTCCCCACACAGGTGGGGGTGAACCGATGCTGATCCACAACGCCAACACCTGGCGGCCGTATTCCCCACACAGGTGGGGGTGAACCGGGTATGTGCACCGGGGGATGGTGGCCACGACCGTATTCCCCACACAGGTGGGGGTGAACCGTGCGACGAGAACCAGGCCGGCGACAATGTGCACGTATTCCCCACACAGGTGGGGGTGAACCGGTGCATGATCTACGGAGAAAGTCCGATGGAGGTATTCCCCACACAGGTGGGGGTGAACCGTAGATGTTCGAACTGCTAGGCTATCTGCTCATGTATTCCCCACACAGGTGGGGGTGAACCGGGCATGAACGCATGGAGGCAACGCATAGCGAGTATTCCCCACACAGGTGGGGGTGAACCGATCCTGAACCAGGGCTTCCTGATGATACTGCGGTATTCCCCACACAGGTGGGGGTGAACCGAAATTCTGCATATTGTTTTTCGCCTTTCTCGCGTATTCCCCACACAGGTGGGGGTGAACCGGTCTGAAGATGAGCATGGGCGAGCGGAACGACGTATTCCCCACACAGGTGGGGGTGAACCGTTCTTGGCGAACTTCTGCAGGGGACCGGGGATGTATTCCCCACACAGGTGGGGGTGAACCGCAGGCGATGACCACGGTCGTTGAAGCGATGGCGTGTATTCCCCACACAGGTGGGGGTGAACCGATACTGAGGGGTGAGTCTGATGCAGGACGGTGTATTCCCCACACAGGTGGGGGTGAACCGCCGTCGTGAGCCCACACCTCCTGGTCAACGACGTATTCCCCACACAGGTGGGGGTGAACCGAGGACGTGGCCCTGGCGGAAAACGATGTCCAGGTATTCCCCACACAGGTGGGGGTGAACCGGAACGGCAGACGAACCAGATGTTAGCCACCCAGTATTCCCCACACAGGTGGGGGTGAACCGGTGAGAACTAAAAAGAGAAAGGTGAAGGGGTTGTATTCCCCACACAGGTGGGGGTGAACCGAACGCCACGACCGGAGAGGTGAAGGTGTATTCGTATTCCCCACACAGGTGGGGGTGAACCGCTGATGGCGAACTCGATAACCGCGATAGTCGGGTATTCCCCACACAGGTGGGGGTGAACCGATGCCTCCGAGGATACCACAGAGCAGCCACCAGTATTCCCCACACAGGTGGGGGTGAACCGAGGATGTTGTCGAGCTCGGCATCGAAATGGTCGTATTCCCCACACAGGTGGGGGTGAACCGAAGGACCTCTCCGCCAAAAGCGCAAGGACCGAGTATTCCCCACACAGGTGGGGGTGAACCCATGGTGGTGTGATCAGGGCAAATGTCCAACCCCCCCATCTAATCCAGATAGCTAATTCGGCGTAAAGCGACTCTTTGGCAAATAGGGAGTTTAGATTTCATGACATCATTGTGCGATCATTAGCATTTTCGCCATCTTCTTCAATCACTTTCAGCCCCTGGCCATAACATTTAGGTAGTCCTAAAACATATCCTCACTAATGACAACAGAAACGCACGGTCTCGAACCGGTCGACCTTAGGAGGCTCAACATCCAGCAGTTGAACGCCATCGATCTCCTGGTCACAGGAAGTTCCGATAAAGAGGTTTCTGAGAAGGTGGGCGTGGACCGTTCCACCGTCACAAGGTGGAGGAACTATCATCCAGCGTTCATCGCCGAGCTCAATGCTCAACGCGAGGCGGTATGGGGAATGGCGAAGGAGAAACTGCGCTCCCTCATGCCCGAGGTGGTCGATGTGGTCGCCGAGGCGATAAGGGACAAGGAGAACCCCGACCGTGTTAAGTTGGCCTTAGAGCTCCTTAAAGCGGTCAAGATGAGCGAGTCGGTATCGAATATCCCAAGAACTACAGAAGCAGACGCGGTTCTTGAATCATGGACAAAAGATCATCATAGTTTCCACATAGAAGTTCCGTATTATCAGATCGAGGATGAGGAGTTAAATCTTCAGGCAAAGCTCCACGGCATGAGCCCCAATGAGTATTGTTCAATGCTAGATGAAAAGGAGAAAGAGGAACGCCGAGCGAGGAGGGAAGCGAAGAAGGCTGAGAAGCTGAAGGTTGAGGACGGACCTGAGAACGTTCCGCCCACCCCAGGCGGATACGACGCCAACGGGAGAGGCCCATGATCCCACCTCTTCTTCAGAGGAAAGGTCCGAGATAGAGGAAGCCCGGCGATATGACCCTGTCATATATGATGTAGAGAAGCGGGTAAATGCGGACAGCGATCGGGCACAATCCGCCTGATCTTTATTGATTTACCCCTCAATGACGCCTGATTTTAAGGCGAAATGCCGAAACTAACCGAAGTAAAGCCAAACGATACATCCATTTTGCGGTAAATTACCCTAAAAATGGGGGGTTTATAGAGTTAATAGAAGAGGGCCAGCATATGAGGCGATCAATACTTGCGCCTAATTATCGGAACCTCGATCCCCGTGTTCGTCCAATAATTTTTCGTGAGCTCCATTCGATCATTGTATGTTTTGAGACCTTTCTCGATCGCCTTTGCTATAGGAATCGCATACTCATCGCCGAACATCTCAACGAACCCTCTAACGATCCTTTCAAGATATATCGCGGGTAAGTCCTCTTTCCAGGTTTCCATCCTGAAAGGAGGGTTGATCTTCTCACGCATTCTAGGTGAACGCATATCTAGTGGGCCACCATCGACCGGTTTACCCGCTCTTCCGGTAAGTCTGTCCAGTTCAGATGCCTCTATTCGCATTGCATAAGGGGTCAGAATGAAATTACCAAGGGGATCGAACCGCGAGCTCCAACCGATGAAACCAAGCCTTTCCATCAGAACGATGTCCCTCAGGGCATAACCGACCTGTTTATGGATTCCTGTTTTCATGGTCCTTTGATTCTGGTTCAATTGCTGTTCCCTAAGATGCTTTTCCGCGAGGACACCTAAAAAATCGATCTGGGCGGTTGTTAGAAACCCCTCTTTTTTGGACCTTACCTCCCGTTTCCACTCATCCAGACCTTTTTCCAGTCCCTTCAACATGGCATCCGCCTGTTGTAGATGCTCATTATGTAGTGTGTTATAATTGTTACTCACCATGCTAACAAGTATGGAATTGTTTGTATTAGATACCATATCGTCCATACTCTTGGTGGGACTATGAAAGAGAGCATAACCATCTCGATCGAATCTGAGCTTAAGAACAGCCTCGACCAAAGACGCGGTCTAGTTACCCGGTCCCGTTATATCGAGTCGCTGATCGCCAAAGGGATCAATGAACGCCCACAAGCTCCGGACCTCACCGAGCAACCCTTAAGCTGCTCGCGAGAAGAAGGAACGGATTGCTGTCAATGTCAGGCTGCCAAAATAGGTATAGAACAGCCGAGCGAACTAAGAAAGAAAGGGTGACTGGAAGGTAAGAAACTAAATCAATGAGCATCGTTCCGGCCATTGCTAGTTCGTCCCAAGACGAAAGAAAAGGAAATATATGGATAGAATCTTAGCTAGGAATGGACCAAACCTCTTAAAATGAAAAGAATAGGAAGAAGGGAACGGAGCCAACCGTCGAAAGTCAGGCCCCGATTCCCAACGTATACCGAGTGATATACATGATGAAGAAGGACGATAGAGCCTATAAAGGCTTGGATTTAGACTTCGGTGAGGTACACCTGACCGGGGGCTTTGTTTGTAGGGGAACGCCAGCTGATTTATCCAGATTTTTCGAGGAGATCGGGGAGATAAAGCCTGGATCTATCAAGATCGTTTATCAGCGATACAGCCCGGGCAGGTTGATTCTAAAGGCCGAAGGCGAAAGATAAAGGGGGCACTCAGGAATGGGAATAAATCCTATTGCTCAGCCCCAGCTTTTGACCTTTCAGAAGAGCACCAAAAAGAACGGATTGTTCCGGGTGGAGGAATGCCATGGACTCGACCGAGAGTAACTCGACCAAAGAGCCGCCCGTCGAGGAGCTCATCAAGCAGTTTCAGCAAGAGCTTAAAGAGAGCCGCGAAGAGCGGACGGAGCTACGGGAGACCATAAAGACCTTGGTTTCGCCTAAAAAGCCACGCCCAAAGGCCCAGAGGCATGACATAACCCCGAAGATTCGAGAACTTGTCCAGATCAGAGGATATGCGACTTGCAGAGATGCTGAGAGCATGAGCCTCTGCAATACGAACTGGCAGAGATGCCTCGTGGACATAATCAGATTAGAGCCAACGTGGAGGAGTCGACCATGGTAAAACATACTAAGTTTCTTCACAGGCCCGACTTTGACCTAAAGTGCCTGGTGGGCTCCACATTCATGATTGGTAATTGCACATCATCGGTCGACCCAATTCTGCTACAATCTCTCGTTAAAGAGATCCAAAATAAGGGCAGGATGAAACATGTCTATCTTTCCTTCAAGAATGAGGCACCAGGGAGATCTGATACATGGCGTGATGACATTTTCTCGATGAATTGAGCAGATACGCCAAAAAGAATCAGATCGGTATCGAACGCGAAACAAACGATGCGGGTCGACCAGGTGATCGGTTCAGAACGAGAGCGTGAGCGATGGTCGGCCTCTCCTCCCAAGATATTATAATCTCAGGTGACCAATACAATGCCGAGGACGCCAATGTCTGCAGACATCGTGGGCGTCCCAGCAAGGTCGATCTGGCGGCCAGGCGGGGGAGGTCAATGGGCAGATACCCCCTAAAGGCCGCTGTCGAGAAATATCTGGAGAGGAGAAGGCTGCAAGTAGGAAATAGCACCCTGAACAACGAGAGGCGGATTGCTTCATCACATCGCCGACGAGCTCGAGGCTATGCGCGAGAAGGGTCACCTCATGACCACTGGCCCGAAGTTCATGGGACCTCCGGAGATACGCGTAGTTCCTAGATTGGATGCGCCGATCCTGAGGCCCACGAAGGCAAGGCCTTGGACCCTGATACTCAGGTAAGATACCTCGGTAAGCTGGAAGGGGTTCTACTTATGAACGGCAATAAAGTAATCGAGCGCATGAAGACGGAGGGTTATCAATTCCCTCAGAAGGTGGCAAGGAAGCCAATCAGGGCGCTATCAGAGCTAGACCTGGTGCTCATCCAGGAGGCTGCATCGAAGATAGGCAGCGCCACTGGGGAACCGGAGGAATGGAGAAGAGCGAAGGCCCGCTTTTTGATGGCTGCATATGTGGCCACTGGCCTGCGCCCTTCCGAGCTTCGGCTCGCTCACATAGAGGACCTGGATGTCCGGAGATGGCGGACTCTATGTCCGCTCGCCAAAGGGCGCCGGTATGTGGGCGGAGAACCGAACGGTGATTATAACCCCGCCATACCACAACGAGGTCCTTTTGTTTTTAAAACAGCGCGAGAATCTCCTAAGGCACTATGGCCGGGAAAAAGCTACCTATCTCATCCCGTTCCTTCGGGGCGATAAGGACACCTTCTATAGCTCAAACCATTTCAGGGAACTGAAGAAGGATGTCCAGGAGATTTGTGGGATAGGTTTCAGGCTCAAGGACTTCCGACCGACCTTCGCATCGCTCACGGTAGAGAAGGACCCTAATCTTCTCATAGATGTATCGACCCAGCTAGGACACTCAAACCTCATGACAACTCAGCGCTACTATGCCCAGATCAACGCTGAGAGCGCGGTGACGCGCATCGAGAAGGCTTGGGAGAAAACACAAACAAAACACAACCCGGACAAAAACACAAACTCTGCGGTTGTATCGGGCGATCTCTCCGAACTGCTCATCAACCTAGGTGTGGGCAGCGTCGAGGAGCTAAAAGCTCGTCTATCCTCTCAAGCCCCAAGTACTGAAAAGCATGGAATTGATCCCAAGGATCAGCTGCCTGGCTATTATTGAGGTGTTTCCCGGCGGGAGCACTTATATAATCATATCTTGATATATTCTAGATAGTAAATTTGGCAATTACCTTTTATGCACATTTGCTCTGAGCATGATCACAGATGTTCTTGTTGGTTTTTGGTGGACATGATTGGGGAGGGTAGCGGTGAACGATTCGTCAATAGATTATGTTTTCCTGGCTACAATATTGAAAGGTTCACTTGGAAACATATTGCCGATTTATTAAAAAAGTACCCTAAACCTTATGATAGGATTCCTTCTCCCCTTCGTCGCACTTGAACCTGATGCGGTCACTCATGTTCTCCTCTCCCCATCTACATAGTTCGACGAGGAGGGGATGATCGAACGGCCCTTCCCCGTGAGCGAATATTCGACCTTCGGTGGCACCTGCGGGTAGAGCTTCCTGGCGATCAGGCCGTCCTCCTCCAATTGTCGGAGCTCCTTCGTGAGCATCCTCTGAGTTATATGAGGTTCCACCCGGTCCTCAAGCTGACTAAAACGCAGTGTGGCATCCCTCAGCTCCCAAAGGATCAGCGGCTTCCATTTCCCACCGACGACAGCTATTGCCGCTTCGATTCCCCAATTGTACTTGGGCTCCCTTTTCACATCCTCCATAGTATCATCTCTGTTAGTATATACCACAGTTGTGTGTTCATATTATTAGTACTATACATGCGTATTGTATACTAAAGAGCTTCGGAGGGGAACTGTCATCGTCGATGGTGTTCACGAAGAAAGCCGCCGGCCCAAATGGCCAGGTCGCAACCTCCAAGATGGAGGGAACAGAGGTCAATATCATGAACAGTATCAAGGAAAAGGTCATCGTGATCACAGGCGCAAGCAGTGGGTTAGGTGAGGCGTCCGCTCGACTCCTCTCGGAGCAGGGAGCGATCGTTGTGCTGGGGGCTGACGTGTAGATCGTATCCATCGTTTGGCAGATGAGCTTATCACCAAGGGCGGCAAGGCGATGGCCATGGGTACGGATGTCACCTACCTCGACCAGGTCAAAAAACTGGTGGACACTGCTGTCCAGACCTACGGGCGGATCGATGTGATGATAAACAACGCTGGGCTGATGCCCCTCGCTCCTCTCGAGTACCTTAAGGTCGATGAGTGGGACCGTATGATAGATGTTAACATCAAAGGCGTCCTCTATGGCATAGCTGCCGCTCTTCCTTACATGAAGAAGCAGAGGGCGGGCCACTTCATCAACGTGTCTTCGGTCGCCGGTCATAAGGTGACACCAGGTGCTGCGGTATATGCTGCGACCAAACATGCCGTTCGTACTCTATCCGAAGGACTTCGCCAGGAAGTGAAAGCATACAACATCCGCACCACAGTGATCTCTCCAGGAGCGGTGGCGACGGAACTGCCCAACGGTATATCTGCACCAGAAGTGTCCGAAGGCGTACACAACTTCTATGAAGCGTTCGCCATCCCTGCCGAATCGTTCGCTCGGGCGGTCGTCTTCGCAATCGGCCAGCCGGAGGACGTGGACATCAACGAGATCCTGTCCCGGCCTACGAGGCAGGAGCTATGATGTTCGAGACCAGAAGTTGGTCGAACGATGCTAAAGCTTGATACATCCCAACGGACAATCGATATCAAGGGGACCGAACTATGGCCGAACTAGAAAGAACATTCACCGCACAGAAGATGATCGGGGACATCGCCCCAAAGCTAGCTGAAGTGACCGACGAGGTGCTCTTCGGGGACATCTGGGAACGCAAGGAGCTTTCCCTCGGGACCGAAGCTTGATAACATTGGCCGCTCTGATCTCCGGGGGGAGCACCGAACAGTTAACGTTCCACTTGGACAAGGCCAGAGAGAACGGCCTAAGGCAGGAGGAGCTCATAGAGGCGATAACACATCTCGCCTTTTATGTGGGGTGGCCGAAGGCTATGTCCGCCATCACGGTCGCTAGAAGGTCCTTCTCGATCGAATCCACCAAGGAGTAGGAGGCTGTAGATCATTGAACCCGAATGTGCTTATCGCTTTCTTTTCACGCCCAGGGAACAATTACGTTGGAGGTAGTATCATTGACCTGCGTGTCGGGAACACCGAGGTCCTGGCAGGAAAGATACACGAATCGATCGGGGGGGACCTTTTCAGGATCGGGACAGTAAGAAACTATCCTGAGGATTATACGGAGACCACGAACGTTGCTGAGGAGGAGAAAAGGAATAATGCAAGGCCTGAGCTCATCGATCGGGTCGATGACATGGGTACCCTATGACATCATCTACCTCGGGTATCCTAACTGGTGGGGGACGATGCCGATGGCGATGTTCACGTTCCTCGAGTCCTATGATCTCTCGGGAAAAAAAATCGCTCCTTTCTGCACCCATGAGGGTAGCGGCATGGGCAGGAGCGAACAGGACATAAAGAAGGTCTGTCCAAGGACCAGGGTGCTACCCGGTCTTGCGATCCGGGGCGGGGATGTGAACGATTCAGATAAGGAACTGGCAACTTGGCTTGAACAATCTGAGGTCACAAATTAGGGGGAATCGATTTTGAAGATGCGTCGGTTGGGCAACAACGGTCTTGAGGTCTCAGCGCTTGGGCTGGGCTGCATGGGAATGAGCTACGCCTATGGGACGATACCCGACAAGAAAGAGATGGTCAAGCTCATCCGCTCTGCGGTCGATCTTGGCGTCACTTTCTTTGATACCGCAGAGGTCTATGGGCCGTACACGAACGAGGAGCTGGTGGGCGAAGCGCTCTCTCCCTATCGGGATGAGGTGATGATCGCCACCAAGTTCGGGTTCGACATCAAGGGCGGTAAGCAGGCAGGCACCAACAGCCGCCCTGAGCATATCAGGGAAGCTGTCGAAGGTTCTCTCAAGCGGTTAAGAACAGATCATATCGACCTGCTCTACCAGCATCGCGTTGACCCGAACTGTGCCGATAGAAGAAGTGGCAGGAGCGGTAAAGGAACTGATGCGGGAAGGTAAGGTCATCCACTGGGGACTTTCCGAGGCTGGGGTAAGAACGATCCGTCGGGCCCACAAGGTACTTCCATTGACCGCGGTCCAGAGCGAGTACTCGATGTGGTGGAGGCGACCAGAGGAAGAGCTGATACCTACGCTCGAGGACCTCGGTATAGGTCTCGTTCCATTCAGTCCTCTCGGCAAGGGATTCCTGACCGGGGCTTTCGATAAGAACTCTAGGTTCGGCAGTTCCGACTTCCGTAGCATAGTTCCTCGCTTTAAGAGCGAGAATCTAGATGCAAACCAGGTCTTGATCGAATTGATCAAAAAGGTAGCTGCAGACAAGAAGGCCACACCGGCCCAGATCGCCTTGGCATGGCTGCTCTCTAGGAAACCTTGGATAGTTCCGATACCGGGTACGACGAAGGTGGAGCGTCTTAAGGAAAACCTTGCAGCCGCAGGACCTTGAACTGACGACCGAAGATCTGCATGATATCGATCTAGCACTTTCGGGGATGATCATCGCCGGAGATCGCTACCCGGAAGAACTGGAGAAGAGGACCTATATTTAATATCGATGCTGCCGTCCAGCTGACACTATCACCTGGCATACAATTAGAGGGCATCGTTGACAGCTCGCGTTAGCTCGCATCGATACAGTCCTACCGCCAACTTACAGTAATGTTCGTCACGGACCCTATTTTTGCTTGGCGATCAACCATTTTCATGTTCGATCTTCAAGGATCGTTCCTTCCCCATGGGTCGTGAACGCCTTCCCATAGCGGCGCACAAACTTACCGTGATACCTGCGACAAGCAGTATGCCTGGAAACAGAGCACTGCTGGGCGTACCGATGCTGATGAGAAAGATCACAGCGGCAACGGTGATGGCCACGCCCCCGAGGACCGTCCAGTCCCCGCAGAAAAAGTCAAAGATCTCCCACAGGATGCGTAGCGGGACCGGATACTTTCTTGGGTCCGTCTCTTTCATTTTTGGATCCAGTACACGCTGGCTCATCCATCGGATCAGCAACAGGCACAATGATAGATAGATCACGCCCAGCAGGATGAGGAACAGATCGGCGAACGGCCAATCTATACCGAACCCCTCCCCGCTCCAGAAATGCCCCGAACGTCACTAGCATTATGCCCACAAAAAACTTGAACGTATTCTCCGGGACATTGGCCAGCGGCTTACGCACCACAATTCCCAGCGCCGTTACGAGGAGCAGCGCTAAAGCGGCGCCGAGACCAGCAGTTATTATTCCCCGTGATCTATCCACATCGCCGGTCGAACCGAACGTGATCACGATCACGGCGATCTCCAACCCCTCAAGGACCACTCCCTTGAAAGAGGTAAGAAAACCGAACTTACTGAACTTGGAGCGATCTTCTTTTACCTCATCAAGTTCATGTTTGCGTTTCTCGTATATCCTGCCCTCATCATGCTTGGCCTTGAGCCCTGTATAGCGCAAGATCGCCTTTTCCAGCCACTGGAGGCCAAAAAGCACCAAAAGGACCCCTATCACCATGCGCAAGATGTCGATGGGTACATACAGAATGGTGCTGCCAAGAACAGCTATCAGCACTGCTAGTACGGTCAAGCCAGCGGCCACACCAGATAGGCTGCTCTTCCAGTTGATCGAAGTACCGATGGCAAGTACGATGGTCAGGGCTTCGACGCATTCCACCACAGATGCTAAGAAAGCCGGAAGGAAGAGAGACCAGATCATGACAACCTCCCTAATTATGGCTCAGCAGGTAATTGTATTGACCTGCTGACGTCGTGACCTCGGTCTTGCATACATGTCGTTCGGCTCAGGGATGGTATTGTCAGTATATCAAACCTGTAATAATAAACCCGTAACAATGAATGATCTGAAACCTCGTTCGTTCATCTTTTTCGTCTAGAACTATGGGCAAGCCTAAAGTTCCTTTTCGGTCATCGTCCTAAGGACCTCCATTTTTTTTGCAGAAATGATCTTCTGATGGGGCAGGGGCTCGGGCCCTTAGAACATGCCATCCGGGAACTGGTCGTGCCGGGAACTATCTACTTCGAGGCCATCTTCATGTGAAAGCGCCTGCCCGGCTTTGGGTGGAAAGCGTAGCTAGTAAGGTCGGTCCGAACGTCTATTGGTCGGCCAAGGCCCATAACTGCAACCTCACATCAATATGTGGGGGTTTAAATTTCACGATGATCCCCATCATCGGTAGAACCACAAAGAGGACCGTCTGGCTCAGTTCCACATGTTCCATTCTCTATTATTAAGGTCGTCCATGATGAACCGCTCATCGCATGACGGTGGGGCCCAGCATTCACCGGATGCGAAAAGGTTCGGCATTTTTTTGGTGGAAGGCCCATCGTTCCTTCCCCGGTTGCAATATATCGATCTCCAGCTGACCTTTAAGGCATCCCATGGTCCTCTCGATTCTCGATGGACGTGGCGGGCTTCAAACAGTAATCGGCCACGCCCATGCATCTTGCTCTAACCTCATCCTCATCTCTCAATGAACCGGTCATCACTATCACCGGGATGTCGCTTAGAGCCGGTGAGGATTTCATGTATGCCAGAACATCGAAGCCGTTCATCCTGGGGAGGTTCAGGTCAAGAATGACGAGGTCGGGGGTGCTGCTCCATTCCCGCATCAATACGCTGACCGCTTGCTTTCCATCATCGATCACCATCACGTTCAGGTCCAGTTCGATGTCCTTAAGCATCTCCTCGAGCAAGAAAACATCTCCTGGATTGTCCTCCACGATCATCACCGTCATCTTACCAACGCTCATCCGTCCACACCCCCTGAGCACTAGAGTTATCGTAAAGAAGAACACCGTTCCCTTGTCGATCTCGACCCGAACCAGATCTTTCCCGCCACATGGCGTTCGACGATCCCCTTAGCTACCGCCGGTCCGATACCTTTCCTCCGGTACCCTTTTCTGGAGCGAATGCGCTGGAGCAGATCGAGCACCTTGTCCTTGTGCCTGGCATCGATCATGATATCGTCGTCCTTCACTGGAAAAATCATTTCGCGTCCTTTTCCGCTCGCGTGTTATTTGGACCTTTGGGTCCCGTTTACCAAGGATCAAGATCATATCGCCGATCGGGTTCAGCATTAGGGTCACCATATGATCATCGTCGGCAGTTATCGTCGGGCGAGAGTCGTGGGTTATCTTCCCGGGCCGTCGTTACGGAGCAGACGATCGTTCAGAAAGGAATTTATATCTCCTCTTCTAAAAGTAATTTTTCGCAATATAATCGGGGTCTTACCATGAGACGGATGTTCAAATCTTTGATAGCGATCGTTATGGTCATGATAATAATCGTGGCTGCGATCGAGCTGTCCCACAACGGGGCCGATAAGAGCGCCCTCGTGAACAATAATACCAATAATGGGTCGAACGGGATCGGAGGGACGAAGAACGTGACCCAGACGACCGTGAACCTATCTTCACAGAACGTGACGGCAACATCACCTGCCACGGTCCTTCCAGGTAACGATCATTTCTCCATATCGACCTCATATCCTGGCATGGGGAACGCCTCATACAAGTACGCTTGGAACAAGGGGTTCGTTATCAACATGACGGCGATATCGGACGGCACTTGGAAAGGCAGAGCTGCGATCTTGGTGTTCGTTAATAAGGTAGGGGCGAACATCGGACCGAACTGCATGGTCATGACCTATGACGGCGGAACTATGAAATGGGCGGAGACAAGCTATGATGGTTCTAACCTCGAGAACGGTCATGTGCTCGTCTTTGCTACCAATGGTTCCTCGGAGTACACATATCATCTAAGCGTAGGTTTCAACCAAACCGGAACAGGTGTGTACAACGTTGTGTTCCAGGCGTTCGATGCTGATAGTGGTCTTGCGATCTCGCAACCCGTGAGCCTTCTGCCTGTCAACGTTTCCTCCGATGGGGGGCCTGAACATAGATAGGGTTGGAAATGGTGAGTTCAACACGACCGGGAGCATCCCATATTATGAGATCGTGCTGAACGTGACGAACGGATGGAACATCTGCCACACAGTATATTTGGATAATTTCACCCTATGGACCGGATCGACCCAAGTACTTGCCGATCCGTACCGCTCCACGCTCAGCGAACAGACGCTCGAGCCTGGACAATCGACCCAGTTCATCGCCTGTTTCCCAACGATGGAGACCAATACGACGCTCAAGCTGACCTATGACGATAACGGGACAATGATAAATGTTCCATTGAGCTGAGCGGAAACCTTTTTTCATCTCTATTTTTCCCCGACTCCGTGAACCGTCCACCATTTCTGCAGAGCTTTCTTCTTCGTCCCCGCATCTCGTCCGGCATCCAGAGATCCACCTGTCGTTTCGTTGTCAACGAGCGTTAGCTCGGGTCGTTCCGTCCGTTGGAGGGAACCGCGTGTCCGATCCCTCGCATGCGTTCAACATGTTCGGATCTGTGTTATCTCAGGTGGCGTTCCAGAAAATGATAGATGGAGAGGGTCGTTCGAAATGACAACGATTTCCTTGATCCGACGTCCTTTTTCGTCGCAATATCCGATGGGAATGGAGAAATACCCGCACATCAGGGAACAAGCTGGTCCATTGCGCGGTCCGATGGAGAGAATACCATGTCCATAACGTCCGCTATGGAATGAACAACGGCCCTGGGAAGCATTTCACTAGGAGGAATCTGATGAACAAAAGGCACATCCTCATGTTGGCGGTCGCTCTCACGGTGGCGGCAACGATGACCCTAACGGTCGCAGCTACAGTTCAGGCCCAACGACCTTCCGCGATCTCAACAACAAGTTCCAGTGTTCCTAAGGTCATGGTCGTTCCTTTGTCGGGATCAGGGGAGATACCCCCTATGGTCTCGAACTCCTCAGGACTGGCCATCTTTTGGTACAACGCCTCGTCCGAACAAATGAGCTATCTATTGTTCGTCTCGAACCTTCAAAACCCCACATCGGCCCAGATCGAGATAAACAACGGGTCTAATAATAATGGGTCCGCGGTGGTCCAGCTATATCCGACATCGCAGTTCGTACTTTCCAGTGGTTCAAAGAGCGGCGTTTTGGCGATCGGCAATATCGCAGCAGGGGACCTTAGCGGGCCACTTGCAGGTCGGCCCATGTCCGAGCTGATAGGACAGATCACCAATGGAAGTGCCTTCGTGAACATCAGAACTCTTGGGTTCCCGAACGGCGAGCTTCGTGGGAACATCAACATTACCGGACAGAGCCCGAGCGACATCCTGAGCGCCATCCAAGGTATGGGAACAAGTACGGCCGGGATAGCTCCGACGAGCCCTCCAACGACAGGGTCACCATACACGGTACCCCCACATGTGCCCGGGTAGGCGATGGCACATGTCCTCGCCCATGGTCATTTCGACGAGCACGACCTTTGATCCCGTAATGGATCGACGGTCTTTCATCCTGTAAAAAAGACCGATCCGGGGCCCAGACCTTGATCCATGGTCGAACGGTGGGTCCATAAGTTCCTGTATCGGGGGATCAAACCCGCTCGTTCCCTTGGGTGCCCTCCACGGCCTCTGAATGAAGGATATGATCGTCCCCCGGTCTCAGAGATCGCAGACCTAGAAATGTCGGGGCGGTCCTTGGGGTAGCGCCTTTGAGAACGGTATGATAGTGGTCATAGGTCATGACGGCCTCGTCCGAGAACACCTCCGTCTCTACGACCTTACCCGCGAACATGGTGTGCGTTCCAACATCAAAGCTACCGATCAGCTCTGTTTCCATGATGGCCACGGTGTGATCGAGCACCAACGGTACGTCGTTGCTCCCCGTCTTTGTCGCGACACCGCTCAATTTATCGAGCTCCGTACCATGCTTGAACCCAAAATCGCTTATCATCTTTAGGGGGGTGGACACTGAAAGGACGGAGACATTGAACCTGCCTGATATTTGAACGAGACCATGAGTGACGTTCGTTTTGTTTATGCAGGCCGCTATGATCGGTGGTTCTGATGATATCTGAAATATCGTATTGGCGAGCTGACCATTGCTCTTTTCCCCGTTCCTAGAGGTGATTATGTACATCCCATATGTCAGCTTGGCCAACGCTGTACGGTCGAGCATCTACATGTTCTGCTGGGATAATAGGATAGGAGTATTGAATCGTTCGGTCTAGGAATTTTGATCTGCTCAAACACATCGAGGAAGGTCGATCATAGATCGATCATGACCATTTTGAACATGGCCCGGGGATAGGCCTTGCCTTGAGCTTAGATCCGAAGGTTTTGGGCGACATCTGAGCGGTCGTTGATCCGCTTGTATGAATAAGATCCATAGCGACCGAACGGACGGGCCATCGCCGCCCCGACCAAGATCCCCTGGCCCTGATAGGACCGACAGTGTGGGAACCCATGCCCGAATGGTTCTCCGGGACATCGGCCCCAGGATCTCGATCTCATATGCTGTATACATGTTTACCAAAGCTTCAAATCCCTAGAAGTCGAAATCCCAGATGGGAAGGCCGGGTAGTATCCTCCTAGTTTCATGAACAAAGTAGTGTTGACAATAACTCTACCCGGCCGCCCGCCAATCGTTTGAGCATTCACCCCCCGTAGTATCGTAATTTTTCTTCGGATACATCGGTCCAATGTCGGATCTGAGATCTGGACACGGGCCATCTCAAGCCCTTGAATCCCAATATCGGATGGTAGGTACGCTGATCGAGCGTCCCAGCATCAGAGACGATTTTTGACACTTTATTTTCGTACCTCGACCCTATTCCAGTAGTTCTCTTTTCCAAAAGCTTAAATTAGAGGATTAAATTACTAGCGCCATGTATCTCGTTCCTAAAAAGTTCTTTGTCACATCTGGCTGTGCCGTTAGCAAGGTCTCTGACCTAAATGCGTTCGATAAGGGACTTCTGGAAGCTGGCATAGGCGAGCTCAACATTGTATCAGTATCGTCCATTCTACCTGTCGGAGCTGAACAGGTCGGTATCAGAGAACTTCCTATGGGGACCATAACGCATTGTGTTCTTGCCCAAATGAGGGGCGGGGAGGGTGAGATGATTTCCGCTGGTATATCGTACGGTTTTAGAAAGGATGGTAAGGGCGGTTACGTCGCCGAGGGACACATCCACGGAAGCAAGAAGGCCCTACGCGAGATCATGGAGTGGAAGATGGACGAGATGGCAAAGTTGCGTGGGATCGAGATGAACGAGATAGAGTACCGTATAGAGGAGCTCTCTGTCCCTATGGACAACTACGGTGCCTGCGTCGCCGCACTGGTCTTTGTCGAATACTGATGTTCGGAGTAATAATCTGCCCCAAATGCTCAACGGTACAAGGGGCCGACCTTTCAAACTCCTTCTCTTCTTGTAAAAGATGCCAGAAGAAGATAGATGTACGAAAGGCCAAGATCTTCTTTTCGACCGATAACGAGTTCGAGCTGGCAGAAGCGGTCAGGCTAATAGGAAAAAGAGCGGCCCCGACGCTCCTAGAAAAGGAGCAGGATGCTGGTCTTGATGAAGCGCCATCAAACCCTGGCCGGCAAGGTCCCAAGCATAAGCAGGACGAAGAAGGACTGATGAGCCTGGCACACCACCTTACGAACCTGAAGGGGGAGTTCGGCCGTGGGGATATCGCCGAAGCCCTGTACTTAAAAGATGACGAGGTCGACAGGACACTAAGGTTGATGGTAGAACATGGGATAGTATTTGAGGTGACCAAGGGAAAGTTCAGGTCCGTTCTATGATGGCGATGATATCGTCGAACATACTAAGGACAGACCCCTGGCTTACCAATTTGTCCGATTCGACATAGGTTATCGGTTCATATGACTCACTGAACGATGGGGGGGCGCCACCATCCTGAAATACCGCATCGAAGGGATGGTAATATTCGAACAGATGAGTGGTGTTACCATCATCGGTATACGACGCGAACCTGTTGGGGGTCCAGATCAAGAACTCTTTATTGACCGGGTCTATCGTAACGTTTCTCCCCGTTCCCGTTCTTTTCGGGGATATACGCCTCCACCCAGCCATGACCCCCCCATGCTCCGGTCGTCCCATCGTACAGGGCACCCAGCTGAAGCCATGCTGGGACCCCAGCATCTCTTGCCAATGCGATGAACAATATCGATTGGTCATCACAATCGCCTATGCCAGAGTCCAATGTTTGGTTCGCCCATTTCGGGTCTCCGCCCTCTGGAATGGCTGGGTACTGGATGTTCGCGATCTCCCACTTGTATATGTCGTTGAGGATGTCATACACGTTCCGTTGGTTACCCACTATCGAAGCGGAAAGGTTCTTGATCTCGGGGTTGGACATATCGATCCTCCATTCATCATGGAGGTATTGTTGCTTCAATGATGTGGGAATGTCCGAAACGTCCAATGATTGGCTCTCCCCGATGTTCCAGAAATGGGTCGTTGTCGTGATCTGGTATGTGACATCGGCCGCGAACGCCACGTCCCCATTGATATCGCTCTCGTTCCAGGTCATCCATTGTTGTCCCATCGGACCTACGGTCACTAATGGGGAAGGGCTCGGGGTGACCTCTGTGACGTTCTGCAGGTCATAGCCGTTCTCGGTCAATGTCAACGGTTCGGGTGTATCCAGGGTGAAGTTTACCATCGATCCCCCTGGATCTGCTACGGAGAACGAGTCCTGGACCTCAAAGGTGACATTCTCAGGATAACGCTGTTGGAAAGGTGAGGATATGAGAGCATCCAGCTCTGATTGTACGAACGGGGTCAATAACAAAAGAATGGCAACAACGACCACCATGGCGATGATCGATCCCTTGACGATGGACCGTCCCCTCGAAGAGGCCACGATTATAAGGACCGTATCTATCTGATATCTATCTTTGCATCTGTATCTATCAATTGATAGGTCCATGAAAAAACCCCGATACGAACGAAAGGGCATTTAGCGTTATTCTTGTCCTTTGGTCTGACGCATCTTCCTCGCCTTCCGCGACTGGGAGCGCTTGAGCGCCTCTCGTATGAAGTCAGGAAGCTGTCGATAGCAGATAACGTAGTAGTATGTTGCAATGAAGATCGTCGCGACCACCAGAAGCAATAATGCCACGATATCGCTCGGGTTCTGGGTAAGAGGGATGGTCAAAAGGACGACAGCAAGTTGCATCAAGGCCGCCTGAGCGAAATTGGGCCAGGGACGGCCGCGAGCGACCCCGACCCCGATGGTCGTGGCGGTCGAGATCTGAAGGAAAGATATCTGAATTGCTACTATCACCACGATCAGCAACGTGACCGGCTCATAACCAACATTGAACAGGACCGAATAACTTCTTCCGAACGCTAACGCGCTCGCCATTCCGGCACCTAGGCCGAAAGCGTAAAAAGGAGTGTCCACTTTCAACTGGAACCTTGGAAGGTTCAGAATGACCAGTTTCAAGGATTCTTCGAGAAGGAAGCTGAGCAACAGGTACAACAATCCAAAGAGCACGTATACAGTGTTCAGAACGACACCGAGAACGATCCCGAAAGCGAACATGCCGAACAATTTGGGGTCGCTGAAATATGGTTTCTCGACATTTGGATAGGTATAAGGTTGAAGTGTGAGCAGCATCAGAAGGATCGCAGGGGCGAACCCGATCGCTGCTGATACAAGGTCGGCATATTGGGTCATCTTTTATCCTCACCACATAATGTACTTATGTGAACTACCCCCTTAGGATGGGGCTTCCTGCTTCGACCGATCGGCTGCGTTCCGTAAGTTCACGGCCGTCGTGGTCGTTCGTCAACAAGCGTAAGCTTCGATCGCTCCGACCGTCCACTCCGTAGCGATCTTTCAAGGATCACAAAGGAGGAGGCATGATCACGACATGCACTATGGATACAAGGACAATCGTGCACTCATTAATATAAGGTTTTAGGCCCAACTTTACTGCGTACAGGACATGTCCGATAGGTGTACCTGGAATCGATCCAAGGTTCGAGAAAGGACAGTAAAGCCCATCGGTAGTATCTTTGAGCGAAGCGATCGCGGTTCAAGGTGGTTCTTCCATCCAGGGGAGAAGATCTTGTAACTTCAAGCGATTCCGCTCGCCACTGTTATAGCATTACAAGAGGGCATATTTTGCGTTCGCGGTAAATCCCCGCCATGCTTTGTGACCCACGTTAGTTCCCCCTGTTAGGATGGAGCTGTAACTTGTAGGCCAGCAATGTCGCACCATTGAAGGTGAGCGAAAGTGCCCATCTGCCCGTCCATCATGGCCTGGTTCCCTACTCGCCCATCTTCAACCCTGGCCTTCGCCAGGCACCACCCGCTCGCCGAAGTTGAACCCGTGTTCATGTTACGAGCTTATCATAATAGTGCGCAACGACGCAAGCATCAGTACAACGTCCGCAATGAGAGCATCTTTCTGAGCTTACCACCAGACCACCATCTAAGGTGATGGCCTTGTTCCTACAGTTCCTTACGCATATGCCACACTGAGTGCACATCTGCGCCTTCAGAATGGCCTTTGCACCTTCCTCGAAAATGCTCTCGGTGATCTCGGGCGTGGGACCCGTAGCGATTATCTGCCCACCACCAAAGATCTTCAAAGTCGCGTTCTTTGTCTTGACCAAAGCTATCTCGTAATCCAAAGACGACCTCACGTTGCCGATGGTCTTCAAGGCCTCAACTACCTTTGAGAAATCCTTTTTTCTCGGGACCGAGAGCACGCCCTCTGCTGAATATCCACCGGTCGTGCATGAGGAAACCCCCTTCACCCATTTCAGGTCCATCCGGTCCGACCTGACCTTGGGAACCTCCAGATGCAGTTCTTCGGCGATCCGTACCATTTTTGGCGGAAAGACCTTCCATCGCCAGAATCCGTACTGGACGAAGGTGTCGTCCGCCCCGTTATCGCGGGCCCACTTCTTAAGGTGCTCGTCCCATTTCGAGAACAGTTCTGGATGCAATTCCTTTGTGTTATGCCACTCGCTTTCTAGGCATGAAGGGCAGAGGTAGCAACCTATGCGTTCGAAATCCTCTTCGTACAGGTTATTGTAGTCCAGGTTACGCCACCAGATATATCCCCAAACGTCCACTGCCCTCCAATCTTTGATGGGGTTCAGTGTTACCTGGTTCGGAACGAAGGGGTTCTTCTCCACAAATCCGATGTTCGAACGAGAGAATGATTCATAAGATCTGTTCCCTTCTATGGTTATGGTACCTTTTGGGAACTTCGACTCTATCATGTTCGTAAGGGGAGCGAGCTTGCACACCTTGCAGCACCAACGAAAGTCCTTGGCCGGTGGTCCAAAGGTCTCTACCTGGTCCCAGAACTCTCTGCCCGCTTCCGCCTCGAACAGCGTCTGATGGTTCTTCCTGGCGAACTCATGCACATATCGAATCGTCTCCGGGAACTCTAGACCGGTGTTTATGAACAAAAGCGTCAGGTCCTCTGTCGCTCTGGAGGCTAGACCAAAACAGGCGAGCGAGTCCTTTCCTCCACTGAACGAGAGGGTCACCGGAAGATCATTGTTCCTGATGAACGACCTGATGTCCGATACCCCCTTCGATTCCAGGGACCTAAAATGCTTCTGATTGACATTTACAAAACCTGTCCAGCTGGATCTCTTATGTGATAGCTCGATCGCGCCTTTTCCTACATCCCTAATACCGATGGCCTTCTCCGCATTGGCGGCATCCTTACTGTCCACCTTGGCGACAGCGCTGCATACGAGCCCACCAGTAAGGACGATCAACGGATCTCCAGCTTCGAAATGGACCCCATTTTCGATGATCGCATGCCCCGGTATGTTCTTTCCCTTCAAATGTCCGGTCCCATGCTCTATCCTTACGATCCCCTTTGAGGCGAGACCTGCGATGATCAATGCCCCGTCCAATTTTAGGTCGAGGGTAAAACCGCCCTTTCTAATGTCGTATCTGATGACCCCTATGCTCCTTCCTTGAAAGATCACCTCATCGGTCCTGTCCTCGCCTGCGGTCTTGTTCAGGAAGACCGTCCGTCCCTTCAGAACACCAGAGATGCCGAAATATTTGGAAAAAAGGGACTCCAGAAGATCTACGCTCTTACCGAGACATGGTCTGATGTCCCCTGGTTTGGATATGGAAAAAGGTCTTCCCTCGGACCCGCAGACATCGCATTCGCTCCCTAGTATCATTGTTCCGCAGCAGTCGCACCAATGAAAGGTGACCTTGCCATGCTCGAATTGGGGCACCTTATCAAATAGCGTTTCCTATATCAAGTATTCTACCCCTGCTCCATTAGGATCGTGAAATGGATCAGGCCTCAGAACGCTAAGAGGACGGCAGATATGAAACCCGCATAGAGGAGGCCACCGATCATAAATCCGGGGACCCTAAGGTCATTATGACCGGCCCTCATGTACAGGACCGCTCCAGAGAACAGGGCCATCAAGACACTAAGAAGTTCCAGAAGACTTACCTTGTTCGACAGATCGAACGACCAACTTGTCAGCAGCAGGCCGATGGTCACGGGGATGCATGACTGGAAGACCATGGCTCCTGTTATGTTCCCCATCGCATAATCGTCCTTTTTGCTCCGTATCCATATCATGCTATTGAACTTCTCTGGAAGTTCTGTGGCGATCGGAGATATCACTATCGCCAAGATCAATGGGTTCACGTTGACCTCTAGCGCTATCGCCTGTATCTGGTCCACGAACACATATGATCCCAAGATTATCCCGGCCAAGGATGCGAACACCTGGAAAAGTATCATCCAAGTACGTGGCTCGGTCTCCCTCAGTACCTGATCGATCTCGGTGGTGACCGGGTCCACGAAACGGCGAGGGGCCTTCTTCTTTCCGATGAGCTTACAAACTATCTTGTGGCAGTACAGGTCCTTCAGGTCCTCCCCCTCGTTGGACGGGCCCGACCTTAGCGTGATCCACATATAGTAGATGTATAAAGGTATGAGAGAGAGACCAAGTATCCATCTAAAGATGGTAAGATCTGGCGGCAATAATGCGACCAATGCGGCCATCGAGTATGCCACAAGAAAGAACTTCAGGTCCCGTCTGATCTGAACACCGTTGACATGCATGGCGTTCGTCTGGCGTCTTTTTTTGAAAGCAAGTAGGGACAGACCACAGACGAACATCGCCAGTGTCGCCAGCATGAACGGAGCGCCCAGGATCGCCCCGGTCCCGATTCTCCGAACCAGAGCCGCCAATGAAAAGGATGGCGATCAATGGGATGATGGTCTCTGGAAGGGCGGTCCCGACCGCTGCTAGAACGCTACCTATCGCTCCCTCTGAAATGTGGAACCGTCTGCCCGTCCACTCTATCCCGTTCGTGAAGAACTCACAAGCGGCGAGGATCATGACAAAGCTCAAAAGGAACAACAATAGGTCCATTTGGTCCCAGAGCTATCGGGACGTATATAATTTATACGAACATGAGATCCCGGTCAACTGGCCAGTGTCCGAGTGGATGTTCTTGTTGACACTTGACACCACACCCTTTTTTGTGAAACAGTAATAAATGTGAGCGAGGCCGACCCTCCCGTTCTGGCCTGTTCGTCCATGGTCGTGTCCGGTAACGGACACTTCGCTCATGTCTTCCACACTTTATTTGGGAGCGCAGGAGATGTGGTTCTTACGCATGAGATCTACAAGGACCTTGTAGATATTTGGGCGAAGGTTTATGAGCATCCTTGCATCTGAGCTGGGACCAAGATGTACGATTCGAGGACCGTCTATATACCTCCAGGGTATGGAAAGATCAGATTCGGTAGGGAGGAGATGTGGAACATCACCGTGGCAGTGCTCGCTCTGACACTGGCATTCACCATCTTTGTCATACTGAACTGGAACCCTGGTAACATCAACGGTATGACCAGAATTTTTTGGTATCTATTTGCTGGCGGAGTAGCGTTCGTTGCCGTTATCACAGGCTTTTTGCTTCATGAGCTAGCTCATAAGATCATCGCCCAAAGGAACGGGGCGTGGGCCGAGTTCCGCGCATATCCACTGGGATTACTGATCGCCATCATCTTCGCATTTCTGGGTTTCGTGTTCGCGGCACCCGGTGCGGTTTACATCCAAGGCATGATCAGTAAAAAACAGAACGGTCTGATAAGCATCGCCGGACCATTGGTCAACATATCGTTGGGAGCGGTGTTCCTGATATCTGCCATTTACATCGAAACGGGGCTTCTAGGGTTCGCGCTGGAACTGATAGCCTTGATCAATTTGACATTAGGGGCGTTCAATATGATACCTATACCTCCGTTCGACGGATATAAGGTCCTGAGGTGGAACATCCCGGTATATGCATTGACCGCGTTGGCTGCTCTCGGGCTATTGCTCACGGCGTTCTGGACACTGCACGCGGCCTTCTTCTGAAGGCCATCAATCACAGAACTCGGTGCAAGGGTATCTTAGATGGGTCAGGATTGACCCTTCCCACTGCATCATCTTTCCCGGGTTCATGATATTGTTAGGATCGAGCGCCTTTTTTATTGCCAACATTGCTTGTATGGCGGTCCTTCGCTCGCTCATGAAGTAAGGTGCCTTTGACATTCCGACACCATGCTCACCGGTAACCGTTCCACCCAGCTTCACACATGTTTCGAAGATCTCCTTGACCGCCTGTTCTGCGGCCCGCCATGATTCAGGAGAGGTGGGATCGACGAGCAATTTGGTATGGAGGTTCCCATCGGCCGCATGCCCATATGTGCCGACGATAATTCCATATTTGTTAGATATATTGCCGAACGCGACCACAGCCTCTGGGATCTTGGAAATTGGCACCGCCATATCATCGGCCAATGATACCGACACCTTTCCGGCGCCGTACCTGGAGAGCGCTGACATCACGGACTTACGTGCATTTGTCCACTTTGCCATCTGGGCCGCATCGTCCGATTCCTGAAGTCCGATGGCCCCTATCTCGTTGCAGACCTTGACGACCTCTTTCCTCTCATCATCGATGACCTTTGGGTCCCCATCGACCTCGATCATGCATAGTGCGGCCACATCTGGAAGTCCAGCATTGATGGCCTTGTTCACTGCCCTGATACAGGTCCCGTCCATTAGTTCGACCGCCGAGGGCAGCAGAGGTTTCGCTATGAGCGCAGAAACGCACTTCCCCGCCTTTTCGGGTGAGTCGAAACCAGCTAGTACCATTGCGGCCTTTTTAGGCTTGGGTGTGATCCTGAGGGTTATCTCCGTGATTATCCCCAGAGTTCCCTCGGAGCCCACGAACAATCGTTCCAGTTGGTATCCAGAGGCGTTCTTCATCGTCCTGGTTCCGACCTCTATCAGCTCACCGGTAGGCAGGACGACCTTGAGCCCGAGAACATAGTCCCGAGTTCCTCCATACTTGACCGCCCGCATTCCCGAGGCATTTGTGGCCACCATCCCACCGATCGTACATGCCTCAGCACTTCCAGGGGCAGGAGGGAAAGAGAACTTATAGGGAGCAAGGGCACGATTGAGATCATCATATATGACACCAGCCTCGCACACGCAGTAAAGATCGGCGACCCTGACATCCTTGATCTTGTTCAGCCTCTTCATATCGATGACAATACCGCCCTTCAGAGGGACCGCCCCCCCGCATAGCCCTGTTCCAGCTCCCCTTGGAACGATCGGGATCTTCAAGGCGTTCGCGAGCTTTACTATCTTTATTATCTCTTCCTCGCTTCGCGGTTGGACCACGATGTCCGGTGTAACATGGTGGATGGAAGCATCGAACCCATAAGTGTAAAGTTCCGCTATCCTCGTGGAACAGTTCTTCTCACCAACTATCTCACCTATCTGTGCAATTACATCCTGGTCCATTATATCACTTAAAGATGCCATTGCAGAGGTCCGATAAAAAACCTATCGCATACCGCTACGTAACAACGGTCGTGATCAACGATATTCGCAGGATCATCATCGTCATCCGTTCCCGGTCCGAACCCCGCAAACGTTCCTAAAGATCCCACATAGTAAGAATATTCAAATTCACTAAAATGCCTCCTTATAATGAAGGTGAACGGTTTGGTGAAATTACCAGAAGAAGTGTTGGGCCTTATAAATGATAAAGCCTCATCGAAGGTGTTGGGGACAAAGTCCGCGAAAGGGGACGTGCATCTGATCCAGGTGGGCGGTTCAGGTGCCGTAGACCCGGAGACGCTTTGGGTCGGGGAGGTCTTTATGAAGGCGACGGGGGCGAACCTGAAATTGGCTCAGAAGGACGGTACCATGGTATCGATGCTGGTGACAAAGGGTTTCCAGTCCTTTGAGATACGTGCCAAGGTCAAGGCGCATGAGACCAGTGGACCGATGTTCGATAAGATGCGCGAGGTGTTCAAATCCATGAAGTTCGAGCTTCAAGGACTGTGGCTGCTTCAACCCATCGAGGTGTACAATGAAAGTCCTACCTACGATGGAGGGCGGAAGATCCTTTAGAACGAAAGTTCCGATCTGCTGTTAGATACGGCAGAGCGGGCTTCATCTTTTTCATCCATAAATTATCCGCACTTTATTGTCCTTTAGTACCTTCACGGCCTTATCCAGATATTCCTGTTTCATAAGTATGTGATCGGTCGAGAACGATGATATGGCGAACAAACTGATGTTCTCGTCAGAAAGAAGTTTGGTTATGTAAGATAAGAAACCTATGAGATCGAAAGGCAGGGCGGTATCAAATGAAATTATTTTGAAGTCCGTCTCGGCCTGGATCTGATCGAGGGGCATTCCGTCCTCGGCCACCACAGATATCTCGTTCCCGTCGGTCACGATCGCGAAAGATCCGATCATCCAGTTTCGGGGCGGTCCTGACCTTCGCTATCACATAGCTCTTTGTCCTCACGATAGCATGGATCTCCGTGTCCTTCCTCAGTTCTTCGAACTTCATGTACTAACAGCCCTTGATGCTCGATAGACCTGATCAAAGATAATAATGATCCCTCCCTTCATGTGCCACATCGAACATGAGCTGACCGTCCGGGCCACTTAACGGACGTCAACCTCCCTTTCTCTCGACCAGCTTTGCCATCGATCCTTCCCGCCCTACTTCGTTCCAGTTCGATCGCCCTTTCAGTGCACATCTCATGACAGCAATAGCAACGGATGCAATCCCTGTACCTCACCTTTGCCTTTCCATTTACGATGCTGATCGCCTTTGGAGGGCAGGCCCTCTCACATTTCCCGCAGCCTACGCAGCTCTGACCCACGATCTTTGGCCTGAGCGAGTAAGAACTGACGGCTCTGAGAACTAGCCGCATCATGCGGGACCGGCCAACAAGACCCGTCTCAGGGTCTCTTGTGACGGGGGCCTTGAAATCTTTGACCACGAGGTCCTCGATGGCATCCCCCATGTAGGTGATATCGGCGAGGTCGTCCTTGACATGTCCGCGCCTCGATCGCCGATTCTGATCGTGCCTATGCTCGTCGGGTCCAGGTTCATAAGCCTTGAGACGGCCACATCCATCGCCGTGGGGTCATCGCTCGCGAGTATGGCGCCGATAGGTCTTGGATTCTCCAGCATATGGCCCGTTCCCTTCCATGCCCATGATGGCGTCCATTATCTGCAGCCTTGGTCCGATCACGTCATTGAGGTCCATGATCATATCACTGAAATCATCGATGTGCATCATCCTCAGATGGAACCCCGTTTTCTCAAGGCCTGGAAGGACCCCGAACAAGTTCTTGGCCGCCCCAGTCATCGTCGTCAACGCATGCGTCTTTGCCTTAGAGATCGACGATCACCGCATCGGCGTCAAGGACGGGAGCGATGACCAAAAAACGTTTGACCTTGACACCGTTCGGAGCGGGAAGTTCCCGATAGGTCGTATCAAAATTTAGCTCGGCTCCCGACCTGGCCGCAGCGCTGTCCATACCGCAGGCTGTATAGGTCCTCCTCAGGACCGCTCCAGAGTATATGCTTCCGGAACCTGGGCTATCTGCTATCACGACCTTACAGCCATGCTCTATCAGGAGCGAGGCCACTGCACAAACGACCTCGGGGTGGGTCGAAACGCTCTTTTCCGGATCAGCAGCGTGCAAAAGGTTCGGTTTTAGGAGGACCCTCATGCCAGGTCTCACAAAACGATCTATCCCACCAAGATCATCGATCACGGCCTTGACCGCCTCTTTGACCCTTCCTGTAGAGTAGTCCTCACATCTTCGAAGAGAGACCGTACGGTCCTTGATCTCCATGCGTGAGGGATGGCATATTGGATATTTGGAAGATCGTCCCCGAACCTCGACCTAGGAAAGCCTTATTCTCTAAGTGGCCCTTTCCGTGACCATCGACCTGACCAGCTTGGAGATCTGAAGAGAGTGAAAACATAAGGATACTGCACATCGAGAACATTGCTGGGGTCCCATATCGATTGGCCGAAGCCCAAAGAAGGGCCGGCAATGAATCGGTCGTGATGGAGACCTGGAAGAACGTGCTCCATGAACCTCATGACCTGGAGCTATATTACGAACACAACGGGGTGCTCGATGATCTCAGGAACGTACAAAGGATCGTGAAGTACGCGAAGGACTTTGACATCGTCCATCTCCACGGAGGGATATTCTGGAAAAGGCTTGATGTCCTTGATATAAAGCTGGTCCACCGGCTCCCCCTTGTGGTCCACTATCATGGAAGCGAGACCAGGGATGGATATGGTATGCATTATAGATTCCTGGCAGATCACAAGTTCGTGTCCCGTCCAGACCTATTGAGATGGCATCATGACGGGGAATACATCCCCAATCCCGTCGAGAGGATGCCATATGTCTTTGATGTTGATAGATCGCCCAAGATATTACATATGGCCACCAATAGAAGGGCAAAAGGGACCGACCTCATCGAGCAAGTGTTATCCGACCTGAAAAATGAAGGTCTCGATTTTGAACAGAAGGTGCTTTATCGGGTCCGGCATGAAGATGCCATCGAAGAGCTAAAGACATCTCATATTTTGATAGACCAGGTCATAGACAGCGGGTCGATCGGTATCCCAAGCATAATCGGCATGGCGTCGTTAGAGGCCATGGCTATGGGAAAGGCCACGATCTCGACGTTCGATGAGGGATATAGGCAATACTATCCTGGTTGCCCGGTGGTCGTGGTAGAGCCAAATGCGGAAGCGCTCAAGGACAAGCTGCGTTGGTTGATCGGCGATCTGGAAAAAGCTAGGCAGATCGGGGTAAGTGGCAGGGAGTACGTTCAAAGGCATCACGATCCAGATGTTATTTCGAAAAGGACCTTAGATGTGTACGAGAAGCTGTTGTGACCTTGAAGATCCAGCTGAACTGCCCCGCCCCCGTGAGCAGGGCCTCTGAACGAAGCGACGCTCGTACGTCGCATTCGTCGATGAGCGTTCAGATCGATTGGTCCACGAGCGTGAGCCATGTTCGTCCTGACGCTAGGGTCCCAGTTGGAGTAAAGGACGTTTCCCCGTTCCCAAGATGATTTGTGGGCAAACCTCGGCTCGCTCGACCTATCGTCGATCTCCTATCACTGTCCCGCTTATGCTCTGACCTTTGATCGCTCTTTCCATCTCACCGAGGTTCCTTCCATCAACGACGAATATCGGGATCTTGGCCCGGAGGACTATGTTCGCCCCCATGTGGTCAAATACCCCGGAATTGCCTGCTCCGTGTTTTGTTTCCTTCAAAAGTGCTTTTAGCTCGTCGAAGGTGATCTTATCATATTTCTTCGCCCCTTTGACCCTCTTCGGATCGTCGGTATAGACCCCGTCGACAGAGGTCGCGTTCACTATTCTGCTGGCACCAATGACCTCAGCCAGCGCGGCCGAGACCCCATCGGTCGTATGTCCTGGGGTAGTTCCCCCCATCACCAACACCTTTCCCTCCCCACCCATCGAGGCGGCCTCTTCCACCGTCCGGGGAATGGAACTGTTCGATAGGTCCTTGAGGGCTAGGATAAGCAGGCGGGCGTTCAATCTCGTTACATCGATTCCCATAAGGTCCAGGTCATCCTCTGAAGCTCGAAGGTCCCTTCCTGTCACTATATAATAACGTGCCATCTTTCCGCCACCGCAAACAACATAGACCTCATACTCCCGTGATACCTTGGAAAGTAGCGAGGCGAGATCACGGAGGAACCTAACATCGTTCATGTCTGGGATTATGATGGACCCCCCGAGAGAGATAACTATTTTTTCCATGTGGAATCACCAATAGATTTAATACGGCAATACCTTTAATGTTAAAAAATCGTAGGTCGATCGAATAATGAGTCCTGAGCAAACCGCAGCCAATGAGGAGAGCCTGATCGAGAAGAGAAAATATGACTTCAAGAGGGCCCTTGATGAAATTATGAACCTGCACGGTCGAGGGACCGAGCTGGTCTCGGTTTACGTGCCGCCAGGAAAATTGATCTCGGACGTGGTGAGCTATCTAAGGAACGAATATTCCCAGTCCCAGAACATAAAATCGAAGAGGACCTACAAAGCGGTCACAGGGGCGATCGAATCCATCCTTGCCCGCCTGAAATATTTCAAGACACCTCCCCCGAACGGCGTAATATTCTTCAATGGGGAGATACCCACCGTAGGGGACCAGACGAAAATGGTCCAGTTCACGATAGAACCGCCTGAGCCCATAACATCGTTCCTATATCGCTGCGATTCAGAGTTCTACATAGAACCTTTGAGGGACATGCTGGACGAGAAAAAATCATATGGTCTGCTCGTGATCGATAGGAGCGAGTCGACCGTTGGTGTACTGCGAGGAAAAAGGGTCTCGTCGATCAAGAACATCCAGTCGCTAGTACCTTCAAAACATGGAAGGGGAGGTCAATCTGCTCTAAGGTTCGAGAGATTGATCGAGATCGCCGCCCATGAGTTCTACAAAAAGACCGCCGATACGGCGAACGAGGCCTTCCTGAACATGCCCGATCTTAAAGGTATCCTGATCGGTGGTCCTGGCCCTACGAAAGAGTTCTTCGTCAAAGAGGAATATCTGCATCACGAACTTAGGAAGAAGATAGTCGATACATTCGACACTGGCTATACGGACGAGTATGGCCTGAAGGAACTGGTCGAAAGGGCAAAGGACAGCCTCTCCGACCTGGATCTCATGAGAGAGAAGAAACTCATGCAACGCCTTTTGGAGGAGATCCGGAAATCCGATGGAGGACTGGCGACATATGGCGAAGGCCAGGTCCGACACGCGTTGCAAATAGGGGCTGTGGACACTTTGCTCATATCCGAGGGGTTAAGAAAGAAAAGGGTCGGTCTAAAATGCCCTTCTTGCGGATGGTCGGGCAAGGTCACCGTGGACGATGAGTCGCAGGCCCGCTGCCCAAAGTGCCCGGAAGTGACCCCTACGATAGAATCGGTTGCCGATTTCGTCGATGACCTCTACGAAGAGGCCGACAAGGTCGGTACGCATATAGAGCTGCTATCGATAGATTCGGAGGAGGGGGAGACGCTCATGAAGGCGTTCGGTGGTATAGCTGCGATCCTGAGGTTCGGCATCGGGGTGATGTGAGATGGACCCATTGCAGCCGTTCCAGGACGAAGTAAGGTCGGCCGTTGAACGGGCCATAATATCTATGGGAGCCGAGCCCGTCTTTGATATGGAGATACCATCCAGTGGAATAGCTGATTTTGCTGTTCCTTGCTTTCCGCTGGCCAAAAAATTACGCAAAGCACCTCCACTGATAGCGGAGGAATTGGCCGCAAACCTTCCCCCAACAAAGTTGATATCAAGAGCGTGGGCGGAAAAAGGTTACCTGAACTTCAAGGTCGACGATGAAAAACTAGTGATGTCGACATTGGAGACGATCAGAATGGACAGGGAACACTATGGAAAGGGCGAGGCCCGACCAGAGCGTGTTCTTTTGGAGCACACGTCGGTCAATCCGACAGGCCCTATCCACGTGGGAAGGGCGAGGAACCCGATTCATAGGGGACACCTTGGCACGCTGTCTGCGCAGCTGCGGATACAAGGTGACCACCGAATATTATGTAAATGACGTTGGCAAGCAGGTGGTGCTATTAGCATGGGGGCTGGCCAATATCCCATCATCAGAGGTCCCCCAGGTCGAAAGCGAGAAGATGGACCATCGTTTGGTCGTCTATTATCAAAAGGCGAACGAGATGATGGAGAAAGACCCTGTGGTCGGTCAACAGGTCGGGGAGATGCTCCGCCGTTTCGAGGCCGGGGACGAGGAGGTCATCGAGCAGGTGCGCAAGACTGCGAAGATGATGCTCAAGGGGATGATCGAATCATTGAAAGCGATAATGGTCGACATAGACCAGTTCACGTGGGAATCACAGTTCATAAAGGATGGTTCAGCAAGGAGCGTTGTCCAGAGACTGAGAGAGTCCGAGCATTGCAAGACCGAGGGGGAGGCCTGTTATCTTGACCTGGAGAAATTCGGTATCCATGGTAGGGACACCAAGTTCTTCTTCACACAGTGCGGACGGTACCACTTTGTACACCACAAGGGACATGTGCTACCACATGAACAAGTTCGAGCGGGCCGATCGCGTCATAAATATATTGGGTGAGGACCAAAAGTTGGGAATGATGCATTTAGGGATCGCCCTTGACATTCTAGGTGTCGGCAAACAGCCAGAGGTCATCTTTTACTCGTTCGTGTCCCTGCCCGAAGGGCGGATGTCCACAAGAAAAGGCCGCGTCGTATACCTTGATGATCTGGTCGAAGAGGCCGAGGAACGGGCCCTCGAGGAGGTCAAAAAACGCCGCAACGACATTTCCGAGGAAAAGATGAAAGAGATCGCCAGGACCATCGGCAGGGGAGCCGTCCGTTTCAATATCGTGCGGGTCCAACCGGAGAAACAATTGATGTTCCGCTGGGAGGATGCCCTGAACTTCGAAGGCAACAGCGCCCCTTTTGTTCAATACTCATATGCTAGGGCTTGCAGTATACTCAGGAAGGCGGGTAACTTCACTATGTCCGCCGACCTTTCAGTTCTGATGAACGAATATGAGATTCAAATTGATCAAAGTACTCGCCAGGTTCCCCGGTGTTATAAAGGAGGCGGGGGAGAGGGCAAGGATACATGTGCTCGCAGCCTACGGGCATGAGCTGGCGTCCGCGTTCAATCAGTTCTACCAGTAGCGTACCGGTTCTTCGCGGCAGCGAAAACCGTGATGCTCGTTTGGAACTGGTCAGCTCGACCAGAACGGTACTTGGAAGTGTTCTTGAGAACCTTGGTCTTGGTGCCCCGGAGGAGATGTGATGGTGAACATAGGTCCGATAACATCGGAGGACCGTCCCTCCCTTAGGATGCTAGAGCTATTGTGCATCCGGGAGTATGTGGAGATGGTCATGAAAAAGTCCTGGGATAGCATCGGCGCAGAATCCGGGAGAAGGTCGGGGGAAGTGCAAGTTCTTCTTTCGAATATTATAAGGACACAGGGTTGAGCTTCGCGGCGAAAGAGGGGGACAAGGTCGTGGGCTTCATCTTTGCCCAGATGGTCCATCATATCGATAGTGTCCCGAACGTCGTATGGATAGAGAACATCGGAGTGGACCCAGAATATAGGCGGATGGGCATAGGGTATCTTCTTATGAAGAAGGTGGCAGAGGAAGGTAAGAAAAAAGGGGCCCAGATAGTTCATTCCTCCATATCGATAGATAATACAAGATCACTACTTTTACATAGGAAGTTGGGTTTCTTGGCAGAGACAAGAAAAGTGGCGGTCCTCGACCTCGAGAACTTTAACTGAGACGGGAAGATGCCCCGTCCAAAAGGGAGGGGCAGTTCGAACTCGATCATCCTGATCCAGTGTGAGCTTGGGTCCCGTATTTTTCATGGACCAATCGCGTTAAGATCTCCTCCTCCATGGCGGTCAGCTCGCCTACGGTAGGGGGTCCCATATCGAGCTTCCTCGAAAGGCCGTACATCAATGCATCTACGACCTCATCAGTGGACGACCTCCTCCCGATCTCTTCGTCCAACGAGGTCATCTGGTCCTTGTTCCGTTTGGGAGATCGCAGAACATTGAACATGATGTCAGTATCAGACCTCAAAATGATGGTCCCGTGGAGAAGGACCGCTCCATCCCGTCGCAGCTGTGCGCTGCCAGAGGTCTTCCTCCCCCGAACGATAACGTCGTTCACGGGTTCATAATCAGCTTTGAGGTCGAAAAGGGACAGCCCATCGATGATGCCCCCACAGACCAGCTCAAAGGCATCTCTTGGGTTCTTTGGGATCTCTCGGTCGGAAACCACAAGGGAATATATCAACTGACCTTGGTCGGTATAGATCGTGCTGCCCCCAGTGATCCTACGCACAACGGAGATACTATGTTCTTTGAGATACTTCAGATCGATCGTGTCCTCTATCTTTTCAAAATATCCCAGAGAAACAGTGGGCCTGTCCCTTGAGTAGATATGAAGTGTGTTCGGGACAGCCCCTTTGCACCTGGCCAGCATGATGGCCTCCTCTTTCGCCGAGGATACCGCTGGTGAAAGTGGACCCGAGATCAACGCCCTCAAGCACATGGTATTACCGAACGCCACCGTCCCAATTTTCAGGTCACGATCTCTTGGACCCGGTTCTCTTCAATTGCCCTTCGAACCTCTCTGGCCAACCTTCTTCCGGTGGACATGTTGGTCCTCCAAAGCGAGTTTCCGTACGCATGGCCTACGTTCATGTGAACGTTCGTTCCACCTCCGATCCTTGGCGCTACATCGTAGATGAAGAAATTGAGGTCCTTATCGACACATGTTTGCAAACAGAACGGCCCTATGATCCCAGGGGAGAAATGCTCCTTTGCGGCGGCCACGTACTTTTCGGCCATTTCGAAAGCGTTCTCCAAAAGGGACTCTCTCAAGGTCGCCGAGTTATGGCCGCAGACGGTGTATTCCGGCACGCTTTGCTCTTCGTTCAGGGTCAATTGCTGTGGGGCGGGAAGACGAACGTGTCCATCCAGGGACGATTCGAACCTCCAGTCTATCCCGATCAGCTCTACCCTCTCTCCCACCTGCTCCAAGGGTGAGTAGAAAAAGTCCAGATTGAAGACCGGACCGATGATGTACTTCTCCATACGAGCCTCTTTCAAACATTCACGGTCGATCACGTTCTGTTTGATGAGCTGTTCGGACTTCTCTTTGTATTCTTTATACGAGGCGCAGGTGAAGAACCCTCTCTCTAGCTTCTTTTGTTTATGATGCAGTTTTACTATAGTGAGGGAATCGATGTCCTCAGGCTCCTGTACTTTGGGCGGGAAAGGTAACCCTGCCTTGTCCAGAAGCCAATAGTAATCTTTTTCACCGCCCCTATCCTCGCTTCGCAGAAGCTTTCTGCTTCCCACAAGAGGGACCTTGAAATCGTTCTCAACCGATCCCATACTGCAATAAGAGGTGAAGGAGCGGTTCGGTACGAAAGAACAGTTCTCGGCTCTGAGCTTGTCCATTACATTTGGTGTGACGGTGTCCATGAACTTTTTGACCAATATCACATCGTCGACCATTCCTCGTCCGATGCTCCCATCAGCGTTCCTCAGGGCCTTGAAATACCTCGAATAGGTCTTATCCCTGCCATCCTGGCAAACGACGACGGTCCTGAACCCCTCTTCGATCGCGCCATCACAGGTATCGAGGGCCGAATGTGAGCCTAGAACCCCTATCTTGGCCTTGTTCAAGTCATAGTTCTCTAGGATATCGTTCACAGTGTTCCTTTCGATCATGGACAAGCCTCTTTGTCTATGGAATGGTGAGGGGGAGATAAGCTTTGTTCCTGCATGATGGCATGCGGGCATCATACCACATAATGTGCCCCTGAAGGCGCCTTTCAGATGCCCCTGGATATCCCTTATAGCATCTGGCTTTGGGCCTACGGCCCCCAAGAGCATATCGATCGAAGATGCTCCAGAACCGATGAACTTTACGAGAATGGAGATGTGAGTAGCCCCGGGCAGATTCGAACTGCCGTCGCAGGATCCAGAGTCCCGCATGATTGACCGCTACACTACGGGGCTATCCGTTCTCTTAGCGAAATGTTACAAGTTAGTGACCATCTCGCTGTTGCGGGCGCAGCTTCCTGCATCATCCACCGAACGCCTCCGAAGAGGTCTTACATGATGTCATACAGGCGTAGATTTCGGTCGTTCCGACCGTATCCCCACTGGAGATGGTGAGCAGGTATTTTAGGTTTTGGACCGATGGTCAAAGGTGTGGTCCCCCCTCCCTTCCCGCTGGCTCGATGGGATCCCCCCATCCAAAGTTGTTCGATCTAACCGCGTGGAGTTTCCCGCACCGTCGATGGCCGAGGATGAGCGGGTCGCCACTTAGTTCATATGTCCTAAGAGACCAACGACGGTCTAATGAAAGACCGGAACTTATGTTCGTGGACCGCCTTTCATCACATATATCTGCGGACGTCGTGCTAGTTGATCGGATCGAAAAAAGAAGCTCCGCCCGCGAGGGTGGGGTGGTTAACGCCTTTACTAGAATGGCCAGGTCACCGGGTAGTCCCGTGGGACCTTTCCTTGTTGAAGCTCTTGATCGAGGAAAGGATCCTGGAGTAAACCTCATCGATGTTGCCTTGACCGTTCACACTTATCAGCATCTTCCTATCAGAGTAGAACTTGACCAAAGGCAAGGTCCTTTCCTTATAGATCTTCAAACGTTCACGTACGACCGGTTCTGAATCGTCAGATCTGAGATAGAGATCCGATCCGCATTGATCGCATTTCCCTTCTACCTTTGGAGGTTTCGCTTCAAGATGGTACACCGCATTGCACTGTTTGCAACTGCGTCTTTTGTTTATGCGTTGAACGATCTCGTCCTCGTTCACTTGAAGGTCCACCGCCAGGTTAATGTTGGCGATATGGTCGAGCATCTTGGCCTGCTCAAGGTTGCGTGGGAAACCGTCCAAAAGGAATCCTCCTTTCAGCCCCTTTAGTTTTTCCTCGATGAGGCCGATGACCAGCTCATCTGGTACAAGCTTTCCTGCATCCATAAACCCCTTGGCCTTCGTCCCCAACGGGGTATTGTTCCTCACGCCCTCCCTAAGGAGGTCCCCCGTTGAGATCAAGGTAAGTTTCAGCTCTTCACAAAGTCTCTTCGCCTGGGTACCTTTACCGGAACCAGGAGCACCGAGCAGAACGATCCTAATTTCCATGGGCCCATAGTATATTATTGCCCCTTATAACGATTATCGGGACGATGTGCTAGTGGGAACGATCGATAGCAAAGGTGTCGACCGTACGATCGGTTCCGTTCGGTCGAGCTTCCCATGATCTAGTTTTGCGCGAAAACCCCTAAAAAGCCAGAAGCCTCCAGCGAACTCTAACTGGGATTCCAGTGTCAGGGCGAACACAGGCTCACGCTCGTGGACCAATGATCTGAACGCTCATCGACGAATGCGACGTACGCAGCGTCGCTTCGTTCAGAGGCCCTGCTCGCGGGGGCGGGGCAGTTCGTAGGAGAACCATTATCATCGATGTATTTCCATTAGGACATACTATTATTACGGGAGATGAAAAGATGGCCACCAATAACAAGGCATGCAAGAAAATAAAGAACCTAAAGGACGAAGTTAGCGCGGATGAGGCGGTTGAAGAGATGGGATGCAGAATGGGCGATTTCGTCCCACATGCATTGGCTCACATAAAAGAGCACAACCCAGAGCTTGCAGTGGTGATCAAAGAGCTCGACAGGGTATTGGTCGAGGATGGGGCATTGGACAGGAAGACCAAGCGGTTGATCGCCCTAGCCTGCGTATCGGTCAGGATGTGCGAGGATTGTGTCTACCCACAGGCAAGGGTGGCAGTAAACTATGGGGCCACAAAGGAAGAGATCGTCGAAGCTATGCATGTGGCCGTCGTCGTTGGTGGTGTGCCAACATGGTCGGTGGCCAAGAAAGGTCTGAGCCAGGTGTTCGAGGAGATCGAAGAAGCTAAGAAAGACCCCTCAAAGAGCAGACCCAGGGCACAGAGGAAAGGAAGGAGCAAGTGAAAGCTCCCGACCTAAAACCCATCAAATATCTTCAAGATCGGAACTATCAATGGCATCGGCACCGAGTTCAACGACGATGCTCTCCAGGGTCCTGAAATCCGACCGTTTCATCGATCTCTTGTGAATATAAGCAAGGACCGCCGAGCTCTTCTCCAGTCCCATAGCTATCCTCTTTCTCATGAGATCTTCGATCGCCGATGTCTATCTGATAGTTCGGGATCATATGACCGAACGAGACCTTCCTCCTCATACAGACCTCGGTGAACCTGGTGGCGTAATGGCCGCCTCCTATTCCGATCGCCTTCGGGTAAGAAGTGATATCGGTCCCTAATATGCTGGATGCTATAGCCTTCGCTGCGCTCTTGTCGTTCCATGTCGACGGATCGCTCCCGATCTCGACAAACAGGGTCGGCACCTCCGTGATAGGACCATGATGGGTCACCTCGAAGGTCACCTCGAAGTTCAATCCTTTAGCCTCCACACCGATCCTCCTTAGCATCGATGTCATAAGGTCCGGTGATGCCGGGACGAGCGTTTCTGGCATGCCACCATGCTCTGCTTTTCCAAAGTTACCTATCGGATGTACGGTCAGGGACGGCCTTCCGGAAGCCGAGGCATGTCGAGATAGGAAGAGGATATCATCAAAAGGTGGAACATCGATGGCATCCATGACCGATCTTTCGATGTGGTCCGCATAAAGATGAAGGCCCTCTATCGTGACCATGATCATACCGTTCCTTTCCATGACCTCCCTTCCGCAAAAGTTACCTATCCCTTTCCATCCACCCAGCTCCAAGAGACCATCTCGGATGTTGATGCTGGCCTCATCTGCCAAACTGGATACAAGCAAATGCATCGAGGACACCTTTTATCGGCCGTGCCAAGATCGCCGAACAGGCGGTCCGAACGGTCGATACGTTCGATCCAGATCGGACCACCTGATCATCGTTAGGACGGGCCTCTATCTTACCCATCGATCAGCGTTCGTGATGAAATATGTTATTAGGTCGTTCTCCAAGTTCGATCGGCCGACGTTATTCACTGTAAACTAATATCTGACTCCAAAAATTCAATAAGCCCATAGGTCGTTGCCTAACCCGATCGAGCTTCAGGAGACGGTCCAGGATCTCGGTGACAATGATATCTGGAGAGGCAAGAACCTCTCCACTTGAGGGGTTTGAATGAATAACAACGAAGACAGAACGGAAACGAACGCCCAGAAAGAGCTTCGCATACTTAGAGAATATGTACATTTATTGGCCGATGCGACGGACAAGTCCCCCTTGGCCTTCGCCGCAGGCTATCCTGACGGAAGGACCATGGCATTTAACGAGGCCTTCGCCAGACTGACGGGATATTCGGAAGAAGAGCTAAGAGGGATGCAATGGATACTTAATCTGACACCCACCGCTTGGCAAGAGAAGGAGGCCAACGCCCTCGATCAATTGAGGTCCAGCGGACATTATCAGACCTATGAAAAGGAGTTCGAAGGCAAGGATGGCTCCAGAACCCCGACCGAGGTTCTGATCAATCAGATCAGGGATAAGGATGGCAAGGTGCTATATTATTATCAGTTGATCAAGGACCTGACCGACAGAAAAAGGGCCGACATGCTCGATAAAGAGGCGGCAGACCTGAGCGATCAGATCGAGAAGATCAAGAACGAGGTCTTCGGGCTTAGGGCCGAGAACGGGAAACTGGAAAAGGCCATCAGCGACTTCAGGGAGCGATCCAGTTATCTTGGTGGATCGGCCTTTGAAGGACTTGCGATCGTGCAAGAAGGAAAGATCGTAGAGACGAACGATCGCTACGCTGAACTGACGGGATATACAAAGAGCGAGATCATAGGATTGCCGCTTTCAAATCTGGTCACCCCGGGGCTACGAGGACTTGTTTCCCCACAGATATCTGGAGCGGCGGAGGGAACATTCGAGGTGATGTTGAACCGTAAGGACGGGGAACGTTGTCCGTCGAGGTCATCTCCAGGGACATAATGTACGAAGGACGCGAGGCCAGGGTCGATCGTGTCAGGGACATCAGCGAAAGGAAGAAGGCCCTTGAGGAGAAGGAGCAGCTCGTAAAACAGCTTTCTGAGGTGACCGAAGAGCTGTCGGACCTCAACCAGATAGCTTCGATCTCGGTGAACGTTGCCCAACCTGATATGGCGGTCGAAGCGTTGGTGAAGAACCTTGTGGTCGTGAGCCGTGCTGATGCAGGAGCTGTGCTCGTTCGAGGGGCTGGAGTGCTCTCGATAAGGTCCGCCATCGGTTCAGGGGACAAATTATGGGGAGAGACCATCCAGGAGAACGACCTGGCATTCCCAGTATCCATCATCCAAGAGAACCAGCCCATCTTCGTGGGTGACGTTCAGGAGGAATCGTTGGTCCTCAGACCGTTGAAGGAAGCGGGACTTAGGACCTCTGTAGGTGTACCGATACGATATGGCATGGATGTGATCGGCCTGATCTTCCTCTCATGGAAGGAGAAGCGCAGCAAGAACGAAAGGGACATACGCCTTCTGGAAATAGCGGCCGATAGATGCGCTTCGGCCATAATCACGTCCAGAATGAGCGAAAGGAGCAGGGAGGCCGATGAGATGGGAGATGCCCTCAGTGAGATCAACAGTACGCTAGGGAGCATGCTCAACATCGGGACCCAGAACGGCGCTAGATGATGCTCCGATGCAAATATCAAAACCTTTTTATTTTTTTATATAGCATTTCACCTGAAAACCCACCTTTTCAAAGATGGGACGACCAGCGACAATGTCCTTTTTGTTCGTTCACCATCTCACCCATAGAAGAAATTCCTCGACACCTCACAAGAGGTGAGACGCTCTGAATGGGGAATGACGCCCAAAGCTCGGGACGACCTTCCGATGTCGCTCGGGAAAGCATGAGATCTGTGACGACCTGGGTCAAATGCGGTGGGACCATACTCTTGGAGCGGGTCGCTGGGTGAGCGGGGCGTCCCGCCCCAGGGTGAAGTGGTCCCCTGATGATTCTTATCCGAATTGTTGAAATCACCCGATTTAACAATGGATTATATAATCTGTAGGCATAGGGGATATGGGGACTGGAAGAGGCACCGATCATTATGCCAGGGACGCTAACCGTTGGGGAAAGGATCGTACTGCATCTTTCACGATATTCTAAGCTCATCGATGTCTATGAGGCACCTATCGACATAAGTCAGGATGGCATCGCTGCCGCTCTGCGAATATCAAGGGCCCATGCTGCTTTAGAGCTGAAGAAGCTGAAGGAGGGCAAGGAGGTCTCCGAGCGTCTCTCCCACATCAAGCGTGGAAAAACGAAGAGAAAGGTATATTTTTTAACCAGACAAGGAGAGGAAAGAGCAAAGAACATCAACCAGTTCGCAGAGGACAATAGCATAGACCTCTCTCAATATCAGGACATTAGAAAGTGCAGGGGGCCGGAGCTTTGGAAGACCCTTGATGAAAAACATAAACCGGTCGTTTCGATGTCCTGTGTTTTCAGGAGACCCTTCAGAAGGGACATCCTTCCTGAGATCGAGCGTCTCCCTCCTACCCGTGGACCAGAACGGAATGGTGGACCTGCCAAAGGAGCTGAAGGACTATGTGGTCTCCATAACCAACCCGGAAAAGTTAAGGGACTATCACAGTTTCGCCGCTGACTATTGGATGCATTGGGGGGACATAAGGGAGGTCCTCTATCATCTGGTCGGGGCCCGAAGGTTCGTGGATGCGGAGATCATGGTCTGTAGCTCGATGAAGGAGCTACTGTTGCAGGCCGACGAGGACCTCGTCGACATAATCTCTAACATCCGGGACACGACGAAAGGTTACAGTGGCCAGGTCCATTATGCACAGGCTGAGGTCGCTCGTAGGGTAGGGAGGCAGGAATATTGCCTGATCTTAACGAAGGGCATGGAAGCGTCGAGCATTCCGTCAGAAAGGTTCGACGGCTATCTGATAGAGGGCAGGTTGCACATGGACCGTAAGGAATATCAGTTGGCCTATAGGTCTTTCCTGCGCGCAAGAGGCGTCTATGATGATCGATTACACATAGAGCTTGAGCTCAATATTGCTGATTCGCTCATCAGGTCCGAGGACTACCACGAGGCACAGGAGATACTTTTTTCTCTGATCTCCAAAGGGTTCGAGGACCCGGACGATGAGGCGAGAGCTTACTTCCTTCTTGCGACAATCGCGATAAAGACAGAGAACGAGGATGATGCCTTCCGTTTGTTCCAGAAGAGTAGAAAGGCGTCCAAACAAAAAGAGTCGGTCCTGCTCAGCAAACTATCCCAGGTCTACCAATCGATGGGAATGAGGGACCAGGCCCTTGATTATGCTCTCAAGTCGGCCAACATCAAAGTATCGGGCTCTGTCTGAGCATGTCAACATCGCTGATGTAAAGGTCCCTTATGTCCTTAAGGTTCCATCTCAGCATGGCAAGGCGCTCGAAACCGAACCCCCAGGCAAGCACTGGGTGCTTCACTCCGAACGGTGCTGTCACCTCAGGACGGAACACCCCTGCACCTCCAAGCTCCATCCATGAACCTTTGAACTGGACCTCGACCTCGAGCGATGGCTCTACATATGGGAAGTAGCCAGGCCTAAAACGGACGTCCTCAAAGCCCATCTTCCCATAGAACTCCCTGATGATCCCGCATAACATATCGAAGCTCGCATCCTTTTCCATAACGATGCCCTCGATCTGCATGAACTCAGGAAGGTGGGTAGCATCGATCGCCTCGTTCCTGAAGACCTTGCTCAGAGAGAAGACCTTCACCGGAGGTTCGGGATAATCGTAAAGATATCTGATCGTGTTCACCGTCGTGTGTGTTCTTAGAAGAGCTCTTTCGCTCTCGGCCCTGGACCATTTGTAGCCCCAACCGCTCGATCCTGTTCCCCCACCATCCTCGTGGCTCCTGCATACTCTCTTCACGATCTCCTCGTCGGTCACCTTCAAGCTCGCGGGATGTTTAAGGTAAAAGGTGTCCTGAATATCCCTGGCTGGGTGGTCCTGGGGGGTGAACAACGCGTCCATGTTCCAGAATGCTGGTTGTACGAACTCTTCATCGATCTCCTTGAACCCCATGGATATGAAGATACGACGGACCTCATCAGCTATCCTGGTCAGAGGATGCTTCTTTCCGGGGTGATCTGCAGGTGCGAACGTCCTGATATCATACTTGCGGAAGGACACATCTTTCCATTTTCCGGTCTGGATAAGCTCTGGAGTTAGCTGAGCGACCTCATCCTTTACCTCGATCCCGAGGGAGATGACCTCTTTGCCAAGGTCGGTGATATCGAACGCCCTCTTTACGATCAGCTTCTCAGAGACCAGGTCCTGTCTAGATCTTAATTGCGATATCGCCTCTTTATCCAGAGAATCCTCTGATATATCTTCTTTAGAAAGACGCTTCAGGACGGATTCGTCGTCCATGTCCTTGTCAAGGAATGATCTCCCTTTATCGGTGAGCGATATGATGGTCCTGTCATCCGACTTTTTGATCTCGGCAAGTCCTTTCTTGCGCAGCCAACCCATGGCAATCGAAGTTTCGTTCTTTTCCACTGCCTTTCCAAGACTCGCTCATCTCGATCTCGTTCCCGGTCTTTCCGATCAGGTTCAATGCTCGACATGTTCTGGCAATCCCTTGGCGAAAGTGTCCCTGTCCTTGAGCGAATACTGTTTCCTTGCGATCTCAGATATCCGGATCAAGCCCTTTGACTGAAGCCATGAGGCTGAGTTCATCACCTCTACCAAGCGTTCGAAACCACCCAGTTCGAACAGGTCCTCAGGTGAGGCCGTACCGTTCTCTCTTTCCAGGGCGAGCAATAGACGCTTCTCGCTGGGGCTAAGACCTTCGAGGATGTCCGAAGCGTTCATATGCTCGGTGAAAAGGTCCGGTATATTTCTTACTTTTCCTTGCAGAACTACTGGCGCAGGGCCATTTCGGTAAAGGAAGGAAAAGGGGTTCAGGGCCCGTTTTCTCACTTTCGGAAACCCCACCTCAAATTATATGCACCTACCGACGCCTGTTATTGTCAGAAGGTGTTCAGGATGGGGATCGCGCAATGCGACGAGATAAACTGTAAGAACTATCGTTCGGGCGAATGTTCCCTTACAGTAGGGCGCCCTATCGAGCTCATCGACGGTTTGAACTGTAAGTTCCAGAAGAAGGTGCATTTGAGCACACGCGTTTCGAACGTCCGCGATTATAAGGACCGTTTCATCCTTAGGATGTTACAGGACGAAGCCAGAAGAGAGAACCCCGGTTTCCGGTTGTTCGATTCGGGCTCTCAAAGGGCGAAGGTGTTCTGGATAGGCGCTGGTTACAATCAGCGTCCGGTAGGTTACTATATTTACTCGGTTCCAGCGTCCGTTCTAACGGTTCCTGTGTTCTCACAGGTATATGTGACAAGGCAAGTACGCAAGAGGGGCCTTGCGACGCAGATGGTGGAGGACTTCAAAAGGGAGTTCCCTAATGTGACGATAGGGGTCGAAAGCCCAAGGTTCGAGATGAAGGGGATCCTAAGGCGTCTGGGTATGTTCCAGGTCAGCGAGGACACCGAGAACGAGGACTCGGAAGGGACCATCACTTTCTGGGCTGAGGACCTTTGCAACGATGGAAATCCGTACATATTCCTTTAGGGGGCGAACCCCACTTATCAATGCTTTGGGCGTTATCGTATGAGCACCGGTACAAAATGATCCCACCGCTCTGTCGGAAGTGTCGACCAGAGCGATTCTTGCGAGCGTACGGTGACGTTGCACCTACCATGCTCGGCCAGAAGGTTTGGATCAATCGCGCAGCATGAACCCTTCGACCTTGTCCTTCGCCTCTTCCCTCTTCTTCTGGTGTGCTTCAAGGAAGGGGACCAGATCGTCCGAGAGGGTCCTTCTTGCATTCCCCGCACAAGATCTCCCCCTTACGGCACTTATCGTATAGCTCACCTAATGCGTTGTCGTTCCTTTCGAACATATAATACTTGTATTTGTATACCGCACAGACGTCCGGTCTCCCCCCACTTCTGCGTTGTTCCTCGACGGAACTAGCCCCGCCAGTAAATGCGCTGGATATCTTTTTTCTTATCAATTTCGGGGGATCGGTGGTGTATATGGTGCTGTTCGGTTGCGAGGATGACATCTTGTCCGTTCCCGTGAGCCCGGGAAACATCTTGTTATGTATCAACGCCGGTTTGTAGCGACCCAGGAGCGGAGCTATGTCTCTCGTGACCCGAAAATGTGGATCTTGGTCTATTCCACATGGTATCAAACAAGGAACGTTCTTCCCTGCGAGCTCGGACCCAAGGAACGAAGGAGCCGCTTGTATGCTGGTATAGAATATGCTACCAATGTTCGTACTATTGTCGAACCCGAAGACGGCCTTCGCGGTGGAGAAACGTCACCCGTTTGGCGACCTTTAGGGCCAGAGGATACAGATGGTGTATGTACTCGGTATCTATCATTATCTTCGTGATCTTGGGATCGAAGCCCAATGCGATAACATCCAGTAAGTTCTCGTAGGCAGCTTTCCTGGTATCTTCAAGGGTCAAAGAGTCATTGAAGAGGAACTTCTCATCGTCGGTCAACTGGAAATACAGAGGGACCTTGAACGTGTCCTGCAGATACTTTGTAAAGATCCATGGCATCAAGTGCCCAAGATGAGTATGGCCGGACGGACCTCTTCCAGTGTAAAGATAGAAAGGCTCTCCCGCATCATACCTATCAAGCAACCAATCCAGGTCACGATGGGAATAGACCACCCCCCTCTTCAGCAATGGGTGCACCTCCCCATACCCCGATAGGCGGTCCATCAGTGCATCGTCGATCCTCTTGGTCCCGAACTTCTCGACCAGAAGATCGTAATCAATATCCCCACTCACCTCCCAAGGGGTGACCTTGAATTCAGCGTTCATGTGGTTCAATGGATCCTCAAAGTTCATTTGGTTAGTGAACTACCCCTCCTTTGCTGGAGAAGCTCCCTGCATCGTTCACAGAGCGCCTCCGAAGAGGTATTTCATGATGTCAGACAGGCGTATGTTCCGGTCGTTCCGACCGTATGTCATTGGAAATATGAAGCAGGGTATTTTAGGTTTTGGACCGGATGGCCTGGATCTATGGCTCGCTCTCATTCCCGGCTTTCGCAAGCGGGCCTCCGGCTACCCGAAGTTAGATCCATCGATCTTCGGCTGGACTAGCCCCCCAACACCTTTGATACGGCCCGGGAGAGCTCTTCCAACCTGAATGGTTTGGGCAAAGCGCCCACGAACCCATAGGTCAGGTGGTCCGCCATGACCGGATCATCAGAATATCCGGATGATACGATCCCTTTGACCTCTGGATCGATCTTCTTTAACCATTCGATGGCTTCCTTTCCGCCCATCTTTCCAGGTACGGTCAGGTCCATGATGACCGCATCGAATCGGCATCCCTCTTTCATCCCCTTTTGATATTTTGATATGGCCTCTTCCCCATCCTTCGCGCGATTCACCTCGTAACCTAGTAAGGTCAGGAAGCCTTCGTTGACTTCGAGGATCCCCTCCTCATCGTCCATCACAAGTATACGACCGCCATGCTTCGAACTCCCTTCTCCCTTCATCTGGGTATGGATGTCCAACGTCGCACCGGTCGAGGCCCTCAAGTAGACCGTGGTGGTGGTCCCCTTACCGACCGCGGAGCGAACATTGATGCGTCCTCCATGTCTCTCTACGATGGACGCTGAGATGAACAGTCCAAGACCGTTCCTTCGCACCTTGGTGGTAAAATACGGATTGAATATGTTCTGAAGCTGGTCCTCCGGGATACCCACACCAGTATCTTGGATGACCAATCTCACATAGTCGCCTTCCGGGAGGAGTTCTTCGTTCCCGTTCGTCAGATACACGCTCTTTAAGGACACGCTTATCATGCCACCGCCTGGCATGGCCTCCTTGGAGTTGATCGCTATGTTCTTTATCACCTGACCGACCTGCCCTTCGTCCATATCGACCGCCTGTGGTCCGTCCCCCAGGTCATATACTATCTCTAGGCCAGGGTCCAACTGCATCATGGACATAGTATCCTCCACGAGCGATCTCAGCGATGAGGTCTTTTTGACGGGCGCTCCTCCCCTGGACAGTACCAGCATTTGTTGTGTCAGCGTTTTCGCCTTCAGACATGCCGTGTCGGCTTCTCCCAGCCTTCGATATGCCACATCGTTCGGTGCCAGGTCCAACTGGGCCATTTCGATGTTCCCTATGATGGTGGACAACGCGTTGTTGAAATCGTGTGCGATACCACCGGCAAGGGTCCCCACGGCCTCAAGCTTTTGAGATGCTAAGATCTTCTCCTCCATTTTTTTAACTATGGTGACATCCCTTAGGACGATCACAGTGCCAGTAGGTCTCTTGATCTGGTCCAGTATCGGGGCAACGCTGATATCCACTATCCTTTCGCCCCCATTTTTTGTGACCAGCAGAGAGCGGGCCGTTATGGAGGTCGTGACCCCCGAACAAATCGGAGCAAGGGCCGGGTCGGTCATGCTTTCCCGGGTCTTCTCGTTAACGGTAATAAGTACGGATCCGACCTGACGACCTATCGACCGGTCCATCGGACTGTCCGTTATATCCTCCGCTGCCTGGTTCATCAGTATGATATTGCCCTCAAGGTCTGTCGCTATCACACCATCGGCTATGCTTCTCAGCGTAATGCTCAGCCTCTCCTTCTCTTCGAACAGGGCCCGGTCCTTGTTCTGGCGATCGATGACATTGGTCAACATCTCGGTGCAGATCCTAAAGATCTGGCGAATTTTGGTATCGATCTCCATATTTTCTCGTGTCCATTCGCATCCTAGTAGGCCAAATGGGGTGCCCGCGAGCCATATGGGGGCAAGTATGACCGACCTGACCCCATAGGACCGTAATAGGGCTTTCTCCCTCGCTGCGTTCGCAGGGATCTCGTCCAGACCAGAAAAAGCTATGATCTTGTTCTTCAAGAGCGCGTCACGGAAGAAAGCCCAGTCGGATGAGAACATGATACCATCCGACCAGTTACCCGACTCGATCTCTGGGCCCTGCCAACGATGGGTCCTCTTTACCTTTTTTTCACCTTCGATCAGCTGGTAGACGAAAGCACGATCGGCATTCACGAAATGGGCTAGCTTCTCCATCATCCCGGAGATCCCCTCGTCGATATCCTCCATCTTCAGATTGATGAACTGGGTGGAGATGTCGGTTATGAGGTCGTCGAAGCCTATCCTATATCTAAGGTCCTCTTCAATCTTCATTTCACGGGTTATGTCTCTACCGATACCCTCAATGGCCAAGAGGTCCCCCCGGGCATCGATCTCAGGGATGTATCGGATATCGAAACAGGCGAACTCTCCATCGCCTTTCCTTATCCTCAGTATCAACGGGTTGTCCGTTCTATCTCCGTTCTTCCAAGCCCCGAACCACGTCGCCATGGTCATGAGATCGTCCTCGTGCACGAGTCCTGGCAGTTCCGCCATGAGGTCCTCGAGCTTCTTGTCAGGGTATCCGAGGGCGTCCTTCACGAACGGGCTGATATGATCGAACCCCATTGTGGGTTGGAAGGTGAACCGGAACATTATGTCCCTTACCCGAGCGGAGAGATCCTGATAGCGTTCATTGCTCAGCTTCAAGGCCTTCTCCGCTGCTTTTACGTTCGATATATCTATGAAACTTTCAAGAAGGAACTTTTTATCACCGATCGACAACTCGACCACCGTCTTGGTGATAGGTAGGAGTTCCCCATCATTTCGGACGAGCAATCTCTCTGAACTCTCAACCTTCTGACCTAGGTCCGTCACTGGGCACCTCCCCTTATCAGCGGGACATATGAAATTGTGACAGACCGATCCGATCAATTTGTCCCTTTGGGCGCCGAACATCCTTTCGCCGATGAGGTTCACGTCCACGATCTGATGCGTTTCTCGATCGATCAACAGGACGCCTGCCTGGACCGAATTGAAGATAGAACTCAATCGATTGCTGGGGTCCACAGTGTACATCCCTAACCGTTCGTGGTCTGAGATATCCCTCCCGACCTCTACCATGGCCTCCTCCCCATTGATCATCAGGGGAGCGGCCGATACCTCTATGAGCACCGCCAGCCCGTCCCTCGTCCTCAACAGGCGATTGAAGATCGAGCTACCGTTGATCTGCCCCTTTGGCCTTTCCAGCTGGTTACTATCGATACCAGGGACCTCGATGTCGGACAATCGCCTTTTCAACAGTTCTTCCTTTGAGTATCCCGTAAGGCGGGAGGCCGCATCGTTTACGGCGATGATCTGTCCATCAAGTAGATGGACCAGAACAGGATCCCCGATCTGTTCGAAAGCGAGCTGGTAAAGATCGTTCATGCGGTTCACATATCTAGGTGGTCGATCAGATCGCTCGCGAAGATAAATATCGCCCGTCGTAGATATCATCCGTGATTATCAAAGAGGAGCAGTATGCAGGGGTGCGATTTTGTGCCCTTTTTTTCAGGACATGTGATGAAAGGGTTTGTCGATGGTGAATGAAGATCGATAGGTCCGGTCCTTCTCGCTGAGCTGGGATTTGGAACACTCCGAACGCCCCGCGTCGAACGACCGATCGTTGATCAGAGGACAAGGACGATATCCACGGGCTTGGTGGCAGATCGGTTCAAGAACTGGAAGTGACCGGTATGTCAGGCCTATACCCAAATAGCGTGTCTTCTTCTCAAAGAGGCCTCGTTCTGGTCCGTTCGTTCCATGATGATTGGGACCAATGCATCGAACAGGATGAGCGCGGCATCTTCGAAGATGGTTCCAAGCGGAGCATATTTTTTCTTTTGCTCGTCCTTCGCCTGTCCGACCTCAAGCACGATGTTGGCAGCATGACCAAGTTTCGAGTTCGGGTTTGATGTCACGGAGATGACCTTTGCACCGACCCTTCGAACTATGTTGGCCGTCTGAACGGCGGACATCGTCTCACCAGTATTGGAAACGATGATCACGATATCCCCATCTTCGACGAAGGGGGTGGTCATATCTCCTACGAAATGCACGTCGAACCCCAATTGGACCAATCTTACGGCGAATGCCTGTCCTACCAGGCCGGAACGACCAACACCATAGATGAAGATCTTTTTTGAATGAACGATGGCCTTTATGGCCTCCTCGACGGCTACCGGGTTAACGGCCTCCAAGGCCTCCTGGAGGCCTTTGAACATATATTGCAGAGGTTCTTTCATTTCTTTGTAGGCTTCTTTTTAACGCCGTCCTTTGACGGCTTTACCGGCTTCGGTCTTTCTTTCACTGCTCTCTCCTCCCTTTCCTCCTCAAGATCGGGCATATCTATCTCCTCTTTCTCGATCTTCTCGTCCTTTTCCCTCTTTTCGCCCTTTTCCAGTTTTTCGACCTTTTTGACCTTGGTCTCTTTTGCGACCTTCTTTGTCAGGACGCGCTCGTATATTACTTTCATATACATGGCGTCATGCTCCAACAACGGAGAGGAGGAGATCACCGTGATGTTCGGAGAGAACTCTGCTAGATATTCCGCCAATGGTTCGAACTTCAGGTCGCCCTTCTTTATCGGGGTGATCCTTTTCTCGTTACCGCCTTCATGTTCTACACCAGAGAAATGTGTGTAGAACGTGTTGCCAACATAATCCTTGGTCCTATCAAGGAGGGCACCGAAATCCTTGGGCTCCCTGAGACCACCGTTCTCCCTCGCGTGTACGTGGGCGAAATTGATGACCGGGACGGTCGCTTTGACCTTGTCGCACAGTTCTAGGACCTCTTCCAAGCTCCCGAAAACCTCTTGTCTTCCAGAGGTCTCTAGACCAAGGGTCGGTCGGATCTCGTTGTCCTTCCACCAGTCCACGATGGCGCCGACAGTTCTCAGTGATGTTCATTACAGCTCTCTTGTGTGGCATGTCTCCATAGAGACCAAGATGAGTAACGACCATCATGCCGTCCATTTGATCGGTCATTACACCTGCCCATCGGATACTGTCCATGCACCTCTGGGTGAGCTCCGAATTACTGGAGAGGTCCATGTAATAAGGGGTGTGCATGGATAGCTGAACATCAAGTTCCTTTCCCATTTTGCCCAGTTCTTGTAGCTCTAAGAAGTTCTGGACCAGACCGGAGGACAAGGTGATCAGCGTATCATCCTCCTTAATCTTCTCCATAGGTTTGGTGATCCTGATGTTTTTCTTTTTTATGTTTCTAACGATCTCCATGATCATATCGCTCTCGACCTCGAGCGGCGATAGACCGACCTCTTCCTCATCTGGGGAGCGTTCATTGACGTTCACCCTTACCATCTGTACTTCCATGGCGCTCAGGCCGAGGCCGTGCACGTCCTCGATGCCGTCTCTGAGGGTTCTTCCCTTACAAGAAAGAGGAATTCCAGCTGGACCAAATCGGATCATGATGACACCATAATTTAACTTGAAGGACCCAAGTCATCTTCGTTATAACTGACCTAAGCCAACTACATTATGATGGATGGTATATATAATTGCTCTTCTGGACGTTGATCAACTTAATAATTTTTGGTCCAACGGTCCGATGATGATGTGGCCGGTCTTGGACGACCTAGCAGAGATCGCAAGAATGTCACAACATCCAGGGGCTAATTGAGATATCAGTTATGGCAAGGAACATCTTGCTGGACCTGGAAAGAATACCGGGTGACCAGTTCACTGAGCGGGGGATCCCATGAATACAAAATGGGAGGACCCCGATCAAATAATTATTTAGATCGATCGTTCTTGATAATTAGAAGATATACTTATTTCTAAGAAATCTTCCTTTTGCTAGCAAGGATGGGAGCACATGATGACTGAACCAGGGGACCCTCTGGACCAAAAGCTTGAGCATTGGAGGGCGCAGCTGATCGATCTTAGCCTGAGGAATCCTCTGTTGAATTTCTCGGACCGAGGCCAGAGGACGCTTAGATTATTATCACCAGGACCGGACATCATCTTTGAGACGTTGGTCAAAAGGTCAAGACAATTGACCATATTCGACGCGTCGGAAACCGGACATGATGATGGACCTGAAGCCGTAGCTTCACCTGACAAGATGCGTAAGGGTGAGGTCCTCGTCGATGGGGGGACGGCCGATCTCAAAAAGGCCCTTCTTAGATTGAGGATATCGGCCCGAACGGCGGTCCAGGAACAAGGATTTAACGTTCTTTTCGTTGCGTTCGGTCTCCTAAGATGGAAGGAGAGCGAAGCATCCAGGGAGACATTCCTGGCCCCACTCGTGCTCGCTCCTGTGGAGCTAAGGCGGGAGACGTGTTTTGACCCGTTCCGCATCGTTCCTATCGATGACGAGGTCGTTATCAATCCGACCCTGTTCTACAGGTTAAAGAACGATTACAATATCGAACTGCCATCCCCTCCAGAAGACCTGGGCGACTTTGATCTTCCAACATATTTGTCGGAGGTCAAGAAGACGATCGAGAGACTTCCGGACTGGGATGTGCTGAATGAATCCAACCTAGGTATATTCTCATTCACAAAACTTGGAATGTACAACGATCTACTGGAATATTCAGAGGTCGCTAAGCGGCATCCTATGGTCAGGGCATTGTGCGGTGATATGTCTCGGTTAGGGGAGCTCTCACCAAGGTCGGGCGGTACCGAGATAGATGCGGACCGCGAATGTAACTTCCAGGTATTGGATGCTGACTCAAGTCAACAGGATGCGATCCTGGCCGCCAAGCAGGGAATGAGCTTCGTACTGCAGGGCCCACCGGGCACTGGGAAGTCCCAGACGATCGCCAACATGATCGCAGAGTTCCTAGGCGATGGGAAGAGCGTTCTGTTCGTAAGTGAAAAGATGGCGGCCTTGGATGTGGTAAGAAGGCGTCTCGAAGAGATCGGCCTCGGCGACGCTCTCCTTGAGCTGCATGGAAACAGATACAGCAAGGCAGAGATAATATCGATGTTGGGAAGGACATCCAGGGTCGAACCTCTTGCAAGGGCTACCGATGATGAGCAAAGAAGGTTGGCCGACCTCAGAACAAGGTTGAACTCTTATGTTGTTTCTTTACATTCGAGAAAGGGGAAGCTTGACCTCACCCCTTTCCAGGCATATGGTGAAATCGCCTCTCTAAAGGGTTTACCCGACCTGATCTTTCCGATACCTGATGTCCTCGAGATCGATGGTAACAGGTTGTCCGAAATGATGACCATGATACGAACGTTCGCGACGCTCTCAGTTCTTATGAGAAGGAAGGACCAGACCTGGAAAGGATGTCTTCTCACCAACTGGGAGTTCGGGACCGCCACCGATATGATGAAAAGGATCGAGAAACTTCAAGAAAGCCTTGATTCCCTCGGGCCATCAATGCTCTTCATCGTTGAGGAACTTGGTCTGGATATGCCCGAGGACCTTCAACAACTGTCCAGGTCGGTGGTCCTGATGCGATCGATCGCAACGACCCCATTCCCCCATGAAAGCTGGTTCTCGGAAGGGGACATCGATGTCCTTCTAAAAAAGGCCGAATCGACCAAGATGGTCCGTGTTGAGCATGAGAAGGTAAGACAACAGATAATATCGACCTACCACAGGGACGTTCTTACGCATGATATTGACGGAATGCTCGAGCGACTGGAGAACGTCAAGGGCAGGTTGTCAAGAGCGTTCAACAGGAGCTATAAGAACGATGTCGCGCTGCTCAAAAGCTTCAGGACATCTGGCGAGAAGATCGATCATGAGACCATGATCGAAGACCTTCATCGGCTGAGGCGCTTTAAAGAGGCCGACTCCAGGATCCAGCTCGAGGATCAGGAGCTGAGAATGACCTTCGGTAAGCTCTACCAGGGAGAGAGCACCGATTGGGACAGATTGATCGGTTCGATCGTATGGTGCAAAGAGGTCAGAAGTATGACCGATATCGCCGCCCGGTCCTCCTTGCTAAAGGCCGTCTGCGAGGGTGGCCCCCTATTGGAAAGGACCAAGGTCGAGGCGGAAAGGTCTTTCGCCCTTATGAGAGGGGTCGAAGATAACATACGTTCCCTGGTGCAATATTTCGACCTGTCCAGTTCGTTCGGTTCGAACCAGGACATAAGTAAGATTGGACTGGATGATATCAAAAGGTGGGCCGATGAGCACATCGCCTCTTCGGAGGAACTTCGTTCATGGATCGACCTGCAGAACACGTTGAAAGGTCTGAGAAAATCAGGGCTCGATATGTTCGTTGAGGAGGTCAGGGGCTCAAGTATCGCATCCTTGGACATCGAGAGAGCGTTCCTGAAGCGGTTCTATCATTTGTGGATAGATGCTGTCTATGGGTTGGAGACATCACTTAGGTCCTTTGATGGCCGACAACATCAAGAGCAGATAGCCGAGTTCCGTTCACTGGACGAAAAACGGTTCATGACGGTCGCCAGAGGCCTGTCTGAGTCGCTCGAGGAGAAACGCCGGGCCGTTCTACAAGGCCTGCCTGGTGAAAAGGACACCGAAGCATACCTGATCAGAAGGGAGATCGCCAAGAAGCGCGGTCATAAGGCCGTACGAAAACTGTTCACGGAATCACCGAACGCGGTGCTCGAACTACGACCATGTTTCCTTATGTCACCGATATCGGTCTCGCAGTATCTTGACCCCAGTAAGATGAAGTTCGATCTGGTGATCTTCGATGAAGCATCACAGATCCGACCTGAGGATGCCATCGGGTCCATCATGCGCGGGGCACAGACGATAATAGTGGGTGATAACAAACAACTTCCACCGACATCGTTCTTCAATACTGTCGATGAGAGCGAAGAGGGTGCACAGGACCTCGAAAGCATCCTTGACGAATGTGCGACCATCGGCATTCCCCAAAAGATGTTGCTATGGCATTACCGTTCAAGGGACGAGTCTCTCATCGACTTCTCGAACCGGAACTTCTATGAAGGCAAGCTCAACACGTTCCCCTCACCGGTCGGTCGGTCCTCCGATCTGGGGGTCGAGATGGTATATGTGCCTGATGGCGTTTATGAAAGGGGAACTACCAGGAAGAACGTCAAAGAGGCCAGATGTCTTGCGGATAACGTTATGGAACATTTCCGCCGGCATCCCGAGAGGTCCTTGGGGGTGGTGGCCTTCTCCGAGGCCCAGCAGTTCGCGATCTTGGAATCCCTGGAGGACCTAAGAAAGAGGAACCCTGACATCGAACCTTTCTTCGATGAATCAAGGCATGAGATGTTCTTCGTGAAGAATCTGGAGAACGTTCAGGGCGATGAAAGGGACGTCATGTTCTTCAGCATCGGCTACGGAAAGGACACCGATGGGAAGATGAGCCTGAACTTCGGCCCTCTCAACGCGCCGGGCGGGCAAAGGAGATTGAACGTGGCCATCACGAGAGCTAGATACCAGGCCAAACTGTTCACATCGTTCCTTCCCGAAGAGATGGACTCGAGCAGATCGCAGAGCGAAGGGGTAAAACTGCTCAAGGAGTACATGGAGTTCGTTAAAAGCTTGGGGAGGAGCGGCGGAAGATCTGACCCTGGGAGCCTTAAGGGAGACCGGATCGGCTCGAAGTTCGAGGACTCTATCTTCGATGCATTGACCTCCAGGGGTCTGAAGGTCGAAAGACGCGTTGGTCGTTCGAGCTACAAAATAGACCTCGCCATAATCGATCCAAGGGTCGGTGGAAGATATCTCCTGGGCATCGAAGGTGATGGTGAGATGTACGCATCCGCAAGGACGGCACGGGACCGAGATCGCCTCAGGGCGGAGGTCCTTGAGAGATTGGGCTGGAGGTTGGTTCGGATCTGGTCAAGGGACTGGACGCTCGATCCATCAAAAGAGACCGACAAGGTATTGGCCTATCTGGGGGACATTGAAGCGTCCAACTTTCGTTCGTCCGATCATGTAGAGCGATCCTCGGTCGGGGACCCGATGCTCTCTGTCCAAATGAAAGAGCTCAGACCGTCCAGCGATGAGGAAAATTCCCCTAGGCCTACCCTGGTCCAACATCAAAAGCTGGAGAAGAGCGAATATCAGGACCTGCTGTCAAGGTACTCGTCCAATCCATTGGCCGTTGAGAGAGAGTTCTTGATCAGGGTCGTGAACAAGGAAGGGCCCATACACAAGATGGGAGCGATCAGAAGGTTCGCCGAGTTCTATGGTCTTCTTAAGAGAAAGAAAGGCAGCGAACTTGGGCTCATAGCCGCTACGGTCAGGATCAGGACAGCGATCGAGGACGCCTGCAAGAGACGGTCGATCATGGTCAGAGAGGAGTTCCTATGGCCCATTGGTGTCGATAGGCCTGCCGTAAAGATACCTGGGTCGGAGGAGCCTGTCCGGGACATCATTGAGATCCCACCGGAAGAGATCGAACAGGCAGCGATATCGATCTTTCGCGATGGGCCAAAGTTCATGGAGGATGCCGTTCGGGATACCGCCACCGTTCTGGGTCAGGATACGACGCTTGACCGCGCGCGATCTGCGATCGAGGCGGTCATGACGAGAATGATAGAAAAGAGGAGGCTCGAGGTCTCGGAATTGCGATCAAAGGTCATCGGGGACGTTCCGGCCAAAGAAGGTCATGTGGCAGAGGGATAGGTATCTGGATGGCTCATGGATCTCAAGCAAACCTTTATTTAACCCATCTCTATTAGAGCCCTCTGTTCAATGTCGAGGGAGTCAGTATGCAACGGACGTTCAAGACCGATCCTAACCTCCTCGCCCTGATCGATGACCTTAAGAGGGAGTCGAGGGAAAAGGAGACAGGTATCTGGCGAGACATTGCTCAGAGATTGGAAAAGTCCAGCAAGAACTGGGCTGAGGTCAATCTGAGCAGATTGGAAAGATATGCGAACGAAGGGGACGTTATCGTGGTCCCCGGAAAGGTGCTTGGAGCTGGAAGCTTAAGCAAGAAGGTCACAATCGCCGCCTTTAGGTTCTCTGCTTCGGCCGAGAAGGCCATAAAGCAGGCGGGCGGAGAGAAGATGACCATCCTAGAGCTGGTGGAGAAGAACCCGACCGGTGAAGGGATCAGGATAATGAAATGAGGTCGGTCCTATGATAATCATAAACGCAGAGGGACACATCCTGGGAAGACTCAGCACCACCGTCGCAAAGAAACTGCTGAGCGGCGAAGAGGTCGTCGTCGTGAACGCTGAAAAGGCCATCATCACTGGTAACAGGGATGACATTTTAGAACGTTATGCAGGGAAACATAATCGCGGCAAGCAGATCAACGGACCGTTCTTCCCGAAGAGAGCGGACCTGATCCTCAAGCGGACAGTACGTGGTATGATCCCGTTCAAGAACGCGAACGGAAGGGCCGTATATAAGAACCTGAAAGTGTTCGTAGGTATCCCGGCGGGCTTTGCATCTCAAAAGATCGAAAAGGTCGAGAACGCCACGAACCTCTGGACCGATAAATACGTCACTCTTGGAGAGGTCGCAGAACAGCTCGGTTCGAAGGTGAGGTGATCATATGGCAGAACATGTCAATACAAGCGGCAAAAGAAAAGAGGCCGTGGCCAGGGCCGTCGTCAAGGAAGGTTCCGGTCAGGTAAGGATCAACAACACCCCGCTCGAGATCTACGCTCCAGAATTGGCTAGATTAAAGATCCAGGAAGCGCTCAATCTAGTGGGGGAAAGGGCTTCGAAGGTGGACGTCAGCGTGAACGTACAAGGTGGCGGGTTCATGGGACAGGCCGAAGCTTCGAGGACCGCAATTGCAAAAGGTCTTGTCGAGTTCTTCAATGATGCCGAGCTCGAGAAGCAGCTGAAGACATATGACAGGTCCCTGCTGATATCCGACCCACGAAGGAAACTTCCGAAAAAGCCTTTGGGCCGTGGTGCTAGGAAGAAGAGACAGAAGTCATACAGGTGAACGAATGATAATACCCGTAAGATGCTTCACATGTGGAAAGGTCCTCGGAGGGGTATACCAGACATACATGAAGAGGGTACAGCTGGGTGAGGACCCCAAGCAGGTACTTGATGATCTCGGACTGAGCAGGTATTGCTGCCGCCGAATGATCGTGGCCCATGCCGACCTCGTGGATGAGGTCATCCCATTGGGTTAAACCTTTTTCAACCCCTTAACATCGGGTCTGTGGGGTAGCTTGGTATCCTTCCAGCTTGGGGTGCTGGTGACTCCAGTTCAAATCTGGACAGACCCACCACTAATTATATCCAGTAATGTCAAATCTCTTTTCAATAACGGGGGTGTCATGCATCGCTATGCTCTCACCCTTCCATGCTTATTTGAGCTGCTTATTTGAGCTGCTTATCTTCGATCACTCGCTGCATCAACGCATAGTTGCGCTGCGTGGTGGTCAGGTTCACGTGCCTCAACTGCGCCGACATCGCAGGTAATGAACCTGGGTCCTTGTTCACGGTCATCGTCGTCAGGATGGAGCGGAAATCCTTCAATCTGAGTTCACGCCCGACATCTTTTCGACCCCTGCTTTAACTATTGCGAGCGAGAGGTCCCCCTGCGAACGCTGGAGAATGAGAACGACCATGTATGGAAATGGGCCATGAGCGAAGAGACCGGGGTACTTTCGCTCCGCCCACAGAAAGACGTTCATGTTCGCGACCGTTCTTCCTCTTTCGCGATCCTGGAAGGGGATCAAATAACGTACGGTCGGAACGACCAGAACTAACGCTCGTGGACGGCCGACCATAATATGCATCAGCGAATGCGACGTAGGTCAGCTGGATGAAGCAGGAAGCTCCGCCCGCAAGGGCGGGGTAGTTCACCGAGGGCTCTTTCCAGCTAAGCAGGATTGACGAAGATTGTTCCAGTATTTGCAATGGATTGCACGGCACGTTTCGCGCCTTTGAGTGCAGTAGATGGGTACATTGAGCCGTGAGATCGGTGACATTAGCTCTTACTAACGCACCACACATGATAAAGGTTGATGATCGGGACAACTTTCATTGGCGTCCCTCCAGCCCAAGGTTCCTTAGCACCTTCTCGTCGAAGATGAGCAACATCTCTCCACGCACCATGCTGCTCTTGTTGGCGTTAAGTCATTCCTGCCAGCCTACCTCACGTTTGAGGATAGAGAACTTGGGTTTGGTCTTGTCCCTTAAGCCCTTCTCCTCAAGGACCATGTTAATGTGCATCCTTAGGTCTTCCGAGCCAATGGAATAGAGAGTTCTTGGTCAATGCCATTTTTATGAGCACCCTGCCTCTTGAACATCCAGCTAGGCGATTATCTTTTTCTCGGCCTCGAACTGGAAGTTTGTATCGACATCGGTACGAACGAGAGGTCATCTGGATGGTTTGGCCGTTCAAGATCCCGTTTTGTCCATTCAAAAAGCATGAAAAAATTGAAATGGTTTCAGTAAGTTGCTCAAAGCACGAAAGGTCGTTATTGACCAAAAGATCTGACATGCTGGACGGTCATGATGGTAGATCTGGGAGGTCCCATCATCTTTTTATCTCAACGACGACCCTGGCCATTGGGATCCGGAACCATTGCACCATTTATAGCTGAATTGGTCCATTCTTGTGTAAGGGAGACAGATGTTCGTCTATACGATGATGATCGGACCTTCGGCCCCTTTCGATCTAGATCTGAGCGCTAAGATCTTCGCTGATGGCGACAGACAGATACGTTCCTATCAAGAAGGCGTTTTCAAGCAGGTGATCCGGGCAGATGGTAAGCTCGTTCTTGTAAGTATTTCATCGGAGGGCGCGGTCGATGCACCTTTGCTGAAGGTCGAGCTTAGGTCGGAAACGGAGCTCAATGGAACGGAAAGCGAAAAGGTGAGGGTCGCGGTGACGAGGATCTTCAACCTGGACCTTGATCTCAGGTCGTTCTATGAACTGGCCAGAAATGACAGGACGATGCAGAAGATAACCATACGATTGAGGGGGTTGAGGAGCCTGACCACCCCAACCGTGTTCGAATCGCTCATAGATTCGATCGTCGAACAGCAGATATCCCTGATCGCGGCCACTTCGATAGAAAAAAGGATCATCAAGAAGTTCGGAGAGCAAATGATGGTGGATGGGGAGACATTTTATGTATATCCCACTCCCGAAAGGATGAGCCTGGTTTCGATCGATGACCTGCGTGGTTTAGGATTGAGCCAGCACAAGGCTGAATATATAAAGGACACGTCCGAACATGAAGCAAGCGGAAAGTTCGACCTCGAAGGGCTTACAGTCGCTGGACGACACCCAGCAGATCATATCACTTCTCGATTCCATCAAAGGCATCGGCTTGTGGACGGCTGAGATGACCGTGATCCGGTCAATGCAGAGGTGGGATGCCCTTCCTGCAGATGATGTCGGATTGAGGCGGGTCATCTCGCATTTTTACTTCGGAGGCATCAAGATCACCAGCGATCAGGCCCGTCAAATTGCTGAGCACTGGGGAAAGTGGAGGGGTCTGGCCGCTTTCTACCTGGTCATCGCGGAAATGCTCGATATTGAAGCATAGGGATACCGAACTCGGCCGCCCGATCGCATGGGTCGATGGAGAGCGAAAAACGCCAGCTTTCATGAACGGTCGATCTCCGTTGAGAGCATTTGGAAGGGCGAATGGTGGACCCGGGGGGACCCACCCATTTTTCCATGAGGGGGTTGGGACCGTTCCTGGGTGGTATTATCGCTCCAGAAAGAGCAGGCCCGCCGTGGAGATGACCGAACCACCTGCCGCAAGTATCAGTTCGGCCCCGGGTATCAAGGTCGAAACCCCAATAATGATCAATCCCGCTAGAAATCCAGAGTACCCTATGAATATCAATCGATAGGATGCTATCCGGACCTGGAAGACCAGTGTCGGAACATAGAAATCATCTTCCCCTTTCCCAACGACGGCCATCCTTGAATATGTCTTTTCGGTCAATCTACGAGCCGCGAAAAAGAACGTATGGTCATCATAGCGACCGACGATCTCTAGTTCATCTTCCAATGCGTCAATATGCATCTCCATTGTCTCTAGTTCTATCTTACCTAGATCAGTGGTCCTGCTGCGTTCGATGATATTCTCATCCCCATCTCGGGTCGGGAGGTATTGTACGATGTCCATCCTGTAGACCCTGCCCGACTTGATCAGGAACTGGCCGTCGTTCATGTCAAGAGACGTTCCGTTCTCGTCCTCCACCAATCCATGGAACCTTAGGAACACTGACGCGCTGAACACTTTGCTTCGAGCGATCTCCCTGACCATGTTCGCCCAGTTATGATCGTCGTCCACCTCTTTGGTAGAGTAACTTACATCAATACCATCGAACGGAAAGACCAGATGACCGGTATGGCCGGTTTGAACATTTTTCGACCCCATTACGCGTCTGATCTCCATATCGAACTTGGTAGCGTACTCATGGGACTGCTCCGTCAGATCAACGAACCGGCCGAGCCTGTAACGGATCACCACGAATGGACCATGATCGCTGACCTCGGTCACGACCGCCTCTCGGAGGGGCAAATAGTAATCCTGGTCCCCGGACCTCCCTAAAAATATGAGAAGGATCGGTTCGCCTCTTATTTTCCTCGGATCGATGCCCTCATTGACCCATTTCCATTGATAGCGTGAACTGTAATCATAACCCTCCGGAGCAAAAAGCAGGTCCACTGTATCCATCCAGTATGGTTCAGCATCCGAATTGATGAGGGCGATCGATATTATGTCCGTCATATATAATGCCATCAATTTCCACTGACCAAAGGATATATAACTTCTTGCGAGCGGGAGGTCCCCCCCGCGAATGCACCGTAAGCATGCTGGATGAGGCAAGAAGCTCCATCCGCAAGGGCGGGGTGGTCGATCCATATTTGATGATGGTCGTTGAGGTCGGATGCGTGTATCTTAGTACACCGCAGGGGGACGGATCTTGGTCGATCTTCCGGCGATATCATCATGGTACATGTCCGGTCCATTGGGAGGTATTATAAACGATGGTCTCTAAAAAGATCGGTCGGCGGGGAAGCGGAGGATACCGTCGTAGTGGATATGGTGGATCATGAATGGATATTTGCTCAAGAAAAGACAATATGTGGGATCGGTGAGCGAACTATGCAAATGGTTTAGCATCAAGAAGAGGTCCGTTCTTTGCCAGACCTGAACACGGCGTTATACGAAATGACGGGGGGAAATGCAGGAGATGTACAGACCTGTTAGAGTTCTTCTCATAGATGACAATCCTCAGGACGCGATATTGTTACAAGAGCTGTTGAGCGAGACCAGCATCCCGACGGAGAATCACCACATTGAGCGACGGGGAGAAGGCGATCTCCGAAATGGCAAGGACGATAGAGCAAGGGTCCTCGGTGGACCTCGTGTTCCTCGATCTGAACCTACCTAAGAAGAACGGGCATGAGGTATTGGAGTTCATCAGGAGCAGAAGGAAGAATCGAGCGTACCTGTGTGATCATCTATACCGGATCAAAAGCTCCAGATGATGAACGCCGCGCTGTCCGAAATGGGGCCAATGGATATCTGGTCAAACCGATGGGAGGTAACGAGATGAACGCGATGATCCTGAGATTAAGGGACCTATTGGTCAGTGTTAGCGAAGGTACTTGCCCGCCCCATATCGTGGTGGTCTGACGTTCTTGGGGTCGATCAATGCCATGCGTAGGATATCACCGTAGTTCTCTTGCGCTCTAGAACGTCATGAACATGTCGGGGATGCCGAACCTCTGGCCCTGCTATTTCATCCGTCCGTGACCTGGACCAGCTTAGCGCTCGGGAGCTAAAGGACCGAGGCCCCATCGAACGGGACATCAACAATTTGTCGATGGGATGGCGCTCTCAATCATTCGTAAAGGAAAACAAGCCTTCTCCGTGGTTTCGCTGGCCCCCCTATAAATATTGCGATCGAGCAGTAACAAGTGGATGGCAAGAGGACGTTCCATAGCTGGGCCGTTCATAGGTTTTAGGTCCGTTCGATCGGAGATCCAGAGGGAATTTGACCATGGTGTTATTGGAAAAATGCTCTCCGGTAGTATGTGGTCCTTCGGTCTCAACGCTCTACAGCAATTGATGGTGTTCTTCAGGCTGGTGATCCTTGCCCATATGCTCCTGCCTTCTACGTTCGGGGTCATCGACATTGCTATATTGGTAGCATATGGTCTCAACGTCTTCTCGCAGACGGGCTTTCAACAGGCCCTGGTCCAAAAGAGCACGGACATCACGGCCGATATGGATGCCGCATGGACCATGTTGGCAATAAGAGGGGTCGTGCTCTTCATCATCCTGTACATGATGGCGCCATATGTCGCGGGGTTCTTCGGATTCCCTGGGGCGGTGCTCGTGCTACAGGTCATTGGCATAACATTGCTGCTCGAAGGTCTTACGAACCTAGGAACGATATTTTTCCTAAAGGAACTTGATTTCAAACGGCAGTTCCTGTTCCAGTTCAGTGGGGTATTGGCGGATTTCACGGTGGCGGTCATCGCCGTTCTCGTCCTTCATAACGTCTGGGCGCTCGTGTTCGGATTGATCGCAAAGGACCTGACCTTGCTGGTGGTTAGCTACGCCGTCCACCCGTACCGGCCGCATCTGAACTTCGACCTCAGAAAGGTAAGGGGACTGTCCAATTATGGAATATGGATATTGTTCTCATCTGTGCTGGTATTCTTTCTTATCCAGGGCGATGATGTCCTCGTCGGTCATTATGTTGGATTGATGGCATTAGGACTTTATGAGATGGCATATGGTTTTTCGAACACCCCTTCCACCGAGGTCAGTCAGGTGATATCTCAGGTGGCCTTCCCGGTTTATTCAAAGGTCCAGGACGATCCCGTCCAGCTCAAGAACATTTTTTTAAGGACGTATAAGGTAACGTCCCTGGTCGCATTCCTGCTGGTCGGTTCACTCGTATCTCTGGCCCCAGACATTACTATCGTTTTCCTGGGGAGCGCATGGTCCCCTATCGTCCCCCTAATACAGGTCCTTGCCTGGTGGGGTCTTATAAGAGGGCTTGAGGAGACCGCGGCCGCTCTGTTCATGGCGATAGGTGTTCTCCGCATCTACACGATCTTGCAGCTCTTTCAGGTCGTGCTTTTTCTCATCTTGATAATGCCAATGATCGAACTGTATGGCATTCTGGGGGTATCGATAACGGTGGTGGTGAGCGCTATACCGATCATGATACTGACCAATCGGGCCTTGGTGAACACGCTGAACATGGACCAAAAGGATCTCTCTACCCTTCTCTTCTATCCGTTCATGATCGCACTTGCCGGCATCGTTTCCGTTTCAATGATAAGATCTGCATTTTTCCCTGTGCCGTCATTGGTTTCCTTCGGTCTATTGCTGCTGGTGTATGTAATAGGAGCCCTGTCCGCCGTTGTACTGATAGATCGCTTCACTCATTACGCGGTTTTGGACATGCTAAGGGACAAGGCTTTCCATTCTATCGAGGAGACTTAGATGTTCTATGAGAATATGTTCATATGGTCCTAAATAGTAATCATTACTATTAGATTCCTAACGGTTAAATAGGAAATATTCTCATTATCCCATGAGTTGGACCATACATCCAACTCTATGATCTGATCGGTCTTAACGATCTTATCAGGCCCCAATGACACGAGGAGGAGTTCATATCACGGAAGCGAACAAAGGGGTCAATCCCGGAAGGTAGCACGAAAGACAAGAGCGATGGGGACATCGTGGGCGCCATCATCAGTCTCCATAGAGGAGAAAAGATCAAGGTCGGCCTGATGTATGGAATTCTTACGGCCCTGACCATATTCTCGTTCATCGCAGCCACCGCAGCCGGTAGCCTGTACTTGGCGTTGGGCGGGTTGGCGATAGTTTGCTTCGTCCTAGGCCTGAGACACGGCGTGGACGCGGACCACATCGCCGCCATTGATAACACGACGCGTAAACTGATGCAGGAGGACAAGAGACCTCTTACGGTCGGAATGTGGTTCTCGATAGGTCATGCGATAACGGTCGGGCTCATGGTCGTCGGTCTGATAGTCGCGGCGGATTTCTTCCTGAGGGGCGATGTCCAATTCATGACCGACACTACCAGCACGCTGGTTTCTGGATTGTTCCTGTTCCTTATAGCCACGATCAACGTTATAATCGTCAGGGACGTCTGGCGGGTCTTCAGGGGCCTAAGGGACGGAAAGTTGAACCAACAGTCGCTGAACGAGGAGCTTGATAAGAAGGGCTTTATGAACACAAGGCTCAAATGGCTCTTCAAGCTCGTGGACAAGCCGTACAAGATGATCGTCGTAGGTCTTTTGTTCGGCCTTGGGTTCGACACCGCTACGGAAACGATGACGGTCGGATTGGCGGTGACCGCTGGCGTCTCACATACGATACCGATGTGGGCCATATTGACATTGCCATTGTGCTTTGCCTGTGGCATGATCTACACGGACATGAGCGATGGCATATCGATGCGTCTTGCTTACGGCTGGGCGTTCCAGCATCCGATACGAAAGGTGTACTACAATCTGACGATAACGATAATGTCCGTGATGGTCGCGTTCATCATAGGAGGGATCGAACTGCTTCAGGTCCTCGCATCGGAGATGGGCTGGGACTCAGGTATCTGGGGAGCGTTCCAGAACCTCGACTTCGAGACATTGGGATTCTTCATCGTAGCTCTGTTCCTCGGTTCCTGGCTCGTATCGATATGGTACTATCGCCGTAAGGGGTACGAGCAGAAGTTCGACCAAGAGAAGTTCATGAGGGACGCGAACATCCGTCCTTCATTAGGGGATGAGCCAGTGAACACATCGATGGCCGAGAGCAAAGGGGCGACCATGGGTGTCGTGGACGATAAAGGAACGACCAGGTAATGGCATAAGATCTAGGGGATGTTGAACTTTGATATACAACAAGATATTGCTGCCGACCGATGGGAGCGAGAACAACAAGGTCGCAATCGAGCATGCGATCGCCCTCGCCAAAGAACTGAACGCCGAACTGACCGCATTTTCGGTGGTCGACAGGTCCTACCTTAGCTCTCTTTATGAGAGCATTCCCCTCCCAGAGTTCTCACCAGAGGTGGATGAAGTGAGCAGAAAAGCGGTCGATTGCGCCGTCAAGGAGGGACAGAAGAGAGGCGTTCGCATATCTGGAAAGATCGTCGATGGGCATCCAGCGGACGAGATCATCAAGGCGTCCATGGATTACGACCTGATCGTCATGGGATCGCTCGGTCGTTCAGGAATGTCACATCTTCTGATCGGCAGCGTTGCGGAGAAGGTCGTTCGGTTCGCCCACTGTCCGGTCCTGGTGATCAGGAAGACCCAGACCGCGTGAAATATTTTCCCATCGGTGCCAATTCGAACACACCAGCTGACCTGGGGTCCAGATCGTTATCGATGGGGATCGTTCACGGGCCGATCCATTTACTCAAAAGCGAGGATCGTCCAGGAAATGCAATGGGGCAAAGAAAACATAGACCGGAGGACCGGCCGGCCATGTGTTCCTTGTTGATCGGAAGAAAAGATAAATCACGTTGTCCTTTCCGTTCACGTGGCAGGTACGATCCAGAGGTGGACGAAACAGGCTAGGACGATAATAGATATCGTATATACCAGCAACGTCCATTTGACCGCAGAGGAGATATATCTCAGAGCGAGAGAACAGCTTCCGAACATCAGTCTTGGGACCGTTTACAGGAACCTCGACCGGTTCAAGGCCCAGGGAATAATCGCTGAGGTTCTTGTCGGGCGTTCTAGCACCTTTGCAAAACATCCCGATACGAACGCTCACTTCGAGTGTGAAAAATGTCATAGGCTCTTTTGCATTCCATATGATATAACCCTGTTCGACCTTTCTAGGAAGAGCGGCTTTCAGGTCAACAAATGTTCCTTGAACATGAGCGGCGTCTGCAAGGAATGTGAGGCAAAGAAAACGGGACATGGATGATGGACGAAATTAAGTAATCATCGATACTGGTCGATCGTAATGATCCTGTTTTCCAATGATATTTCTGGAATTGGACTTCAATATTTGAGTTTCAAATCAATAATTTATATTCATAATGCAATCGCTGCCTGGGGAAACGAGGGCAGCTCATCTTCAAAATGTTGAAATGATCGTCCCAGGAGCGATCGTCATCCATCTAATGTGCATTCCCCGATGCTTTAAGGTCCATTTGCTCGTCCTCGATCAACACTGTTCGCCCCGGGAGAGGGTCTTTGATGCGTTTCAAGGTCGAAGATAGGACACTGGAGATATTGGAGAAAGCACAGGAAGGGAAAGGGCTCACCAGGGAAGAATGCATATATCTCCTGCGTTTCGAGGGGTCGTCCCCCGAATCATCCCTGATGCGTGCGGTCGCGAACGATTTCACGAGAAGGCGCCTGAACAACGCCGGTGTCGTGATAGGCCAGATCGGGGTCGACATAGGGCCATGTGCGGGGGGATGCAAGTTCTGTGTTTTCGCCGAACAACATACAAAGTTCGATAAGTTCAGAATAACGGAGGAAGAACTGGTCCAGAAGATAGAGGATCTTTCCAGGTACGACGACCTCTACGGACTTTTCCTCATGACCATGCATGTCTACGATATCGACATGCTTCTGAACATGATAGATGTCGCCAAGAGGACGTTGTCTCCGAGGACGCAGCTCTGGATCAATGTTGGGGATACGGACATCGATACGGCGATCAGACTGAAGAAGGCAGGGGTTCGAGGTGCTTATCATGTTTGTAGATTGCGAGAAGGTACCGATACGAACCTGAGGCCAGAAGATCGAATGAAGACGATGCGGAACATGCTATCGGCGGGCCTCGAGCTATACACATGCTGCGAACCGATCGGTCCGGAGCATACGATCGAAGAGATAGTGGACAATTTCTTCATTGGTATAGAGCTTGGTTGTATCCAGCATGCGTGCATGCGAAGGGTGGGCGTGAAGGGAACACCACTGGAAAAGAACGGACAGATAACCGAACTGAGGCTAGCTCAGATGTGTGCGGTGCTTTCTTTGACCGCGCCTCAGGTGGAGGGGTTCAAGTTCATGTCCGTCCACGAACCGAACCAAGCGGGGTTCGTATCCGGGGCCAACCTGATCACGGCCGAGAGCGGGGGAAACCCCCGGGACACCAATAAGGAAACAAAAGAGGGCAGAGGGTGGACGATGGGCCGGTGCAGGAAAATGCTGTGGGAATCTGGGTTCACCAGCCTGAGATTGGGCGATGAAAGCCTTGTCCCCCTTACAGTTCGAATATTTGGAAAGAACAAGATCGATCTAGAGATGGGGATCCTATGAGGAGAAAGATACTAGCTATTGGGATAGCGCTGATACTGGTCGTTGTCGCGATCGGAACAGCGTTCTACCTGGGCACTACCGCGAAGGCAGGCGTTACGGACGATATAACTGCGGCAAGCCTGCAGAACATGACGTGGGGAGATATCGTCGCGGCAGCACGAGGCGAGACGGTGAACTGGTACATGTATGGTGGTGATCCGAACACCGACAGCTTCGTGGAGAACCAGATATCGCAGGAGGCCGCCAACTATGGCATCACCATAAACCCTGTCTATCCGTCGGGTGCCATCCAGGAGATCGTGGCGGACGTTCAACAAGAGAAGGCCGCAGGGGAGAACACTAACGGTCCCATCGACCTCATATGGCTCAACGGTGCCAACTTCCAGACCTTGCGATCGGAGGGTCTTCTGTTCGGGCCTTGGGCAAACGAACTGCCGAACACTATGCTCGTGAACTGGAGCGAATCCTTCGATAGCGAACGACATGGGCTACCCGGTCAACGGATACGAGTCGCCATGGGGGACAGCGCAGTTCCAAATGATCTACAACTCCGCACAATACAACGTGTCGGAACTGCCCAGGAACCCAGCACAGCTCCTGAGCTGGGTAGAGGCCCACCCAGGAAATTTCACCTATACTGCAGCACCCGACTTCTATGGCTGGACGTTCATGAAAGAGATGATGTACCAACTGACCGGCGGATACCAGCAGTACGAGTCCCAGAACATTAGCCTGTCCCAGTTCGCCAACATGACCGGGCCGTTGTGGACCTATCTGAACGAGCTCAAGCCATACCTATACGATCAGGGAAACACCTATCCGGCGAGCATCAATGACCTTAACACGCTGTTCAACAACGGTCAGGTCGGCCTTTCGATGACCTTTGCAGGAGAGGGTATCGAACCTCAGATCGCGAGCGGGCAGCTACCTTCCACGGCAAAGGTCTATTGCATGAACGATTCGATCGACAACACCAATTATGTGGCGATCCCGTGGAACGCCGGTGCGAAGGCGGCAGCGATGGTTGTTGCGAACATACTGCTGGAACCACAGATGCAGGAGGGTCTCATCTCCTTGACGGGGAGCGGGCCTAGCATAGACCTGAACAATCTCACCGGTTGGCAAGCGACCGATATCAACGCGGCGATGAGCAGCCTTCCCCAGGGAACATATGTACCCCAGAGCGAGCTTGCGATCGCTAACACCACCGCCCCCGATGTCAGCGGATATCTCGAAAACTATATGACGACGCTTTGGGACGAGAAGGTCAATACGGTATGATCAAAGTGGAGAAATGGCTCATGGGGGTCCGCCCCATGATACTATCACCATATCATTTGACATTCATGGGCCCTGGGCATCCAAAGGGAACGATGTGCTGAGAGAAAAAAAAGGGTGTTTCGAGGACGACAGATGAAAGAGACAAAGACCTGGATACTCCTGCTTCCATCGTTACTGGTCATAACCATACTTTTCATAGGCCCTCTCATCTTCTCTTTTCTCTTGAGCCTTAATTTTTTCTCGATAACCTCGGACAGGGCCGTGGGTCTTCAGGCGTACAGCACCATTCTGGCCGATCCTAGGTTCCTGAGCTCGCTTATATTCTCTTTGAAGATCGCTATCATCGCCACGGCCGTATCCATCGTCATCGCGGTGCTGGTATCGATGACGCTCCGTCGAACATGTTCCTGGGGAGGAGGTTGGCGTTATTCGTCTATCAGTTCAATCTGCCGGTCCCCGCATTGGTAATAGCGATCTCCGTTCTCTTTCTGTTCGATCAAGGTGGACTGGTCTCCAGTGTAATGCACGCCTTGGGCCTGGTGAACGACCCATCGTCCTTTCCCATGCTGGTCTTCGATCAGGACGGTATAGGATTGATCATAACATATGTCCTGAAATTCTTCCCGTTCATTGGCATAGCCATCCTTTCATTGCTATTGACGACCCTGGATGACTATGAACAACAGGCCGCGACACTGGGAGCTAACCGTCTGCAAAGGTTTTGGTACGTTCTTTTGCCCATGATGATGCCATCCATCCTTTTTTCCTCGGTGCTCGTCTTTGCATACGCGTTCGGCTCATATGAGGTGCCATATCTTCTTGGAAGCTCGGCCCCTCTGGCGCTGCCAGTTCTCGCATACCAGGATTTCACGAACATTACTATGAACATGTTGCCGGAGGCCATGGCCATAGCAAACGTCATCACGGTGGTCATGGTCGTTCTGGTCGTATTCGCGTATCTTCAGCTGAACAGGATGAACAGGACGGGGGTGAGAGGAAATGGTCGAAATTAAACGATATTATCGGGTCCTTGTGCTGATCTTTCTCTTCATCGTCGTTCTCGTCCCTATCGTTCCGATAGTACTATGGTCTTTTGCATTCAGATGGTACTATCCAGAGATCTTGCCCTCTTGGGGGACCCAGGCATGGAACTTCGTTCTGGGTCAAAATTCGATAATCAGATCAACGATATCGAGTCTCGTTCTTTCAGCGATCGTGACGGCGCTCTCACTGCTCATCGGTTTCTCTGCTGGGAAGGCCCTTGGTACAAGGGAGTTCAGAGGTAAGACGGTGGTCGAGATGGTGATACTACTTCCCGCCATAGTGCCGGTGATATCCGCGGTGATGGGGATGGACGGTATTTTTCTTCGAATATACCTTTCGAACACATACATAGGTCTGGTCCTGGCCCAGTTGGTCTTCACCCTGCCGTACATGATAATGGGGCTTGCCTCCGTCTTCAAGGGATATGACCTGGAGTACGAGCAGCAGGCCTGTACGCTCGGGGCGGATGCTTGGGACGTGTTGTTCGAAGTTACGTTACCAGCGATATTCCCGGGGTTGGTCGTTTCATGTCTCTTTGCCTTTGTCGTCTCATGGTCCCAATATCTTGTTACGATAATGATCGGAGGGCCGGTGGTCAACACGCTTCCCATGGAGCTTTTCGCTTTGATGGGGAGCGGGGACTATTCCGTGGCCTGCGCCGTATCGATAATATTCATAATCCCAGTATTGGTTCTCCTAATGGTATCGTCCAAGTTCTTGACCAACACCGATCTAGCAACGGGAGGGATAAACAGACCATGAGCTTCCTTTCATTGAGACAGCTGTCCAAAAGATATGACCGTTCACCGAAGGCATGTGTAGATGGCATAGACCTCGAGATGGATGAGGGTCAGATCGTAGTATTGCTAGGGCCTTCTGGTTGTGGTAAGACCACGATGCTGAAGATGATAGCTGGCCTACTGACGCCTACCGGCGGGGACATCCTTCTGGGAGGGCGGTCGATCCTTTCGATCCCTGCAGAAAAAAGGGACATTTCGATGGTCTTCCAAAAACCGCTCCTATTTCCGCACATGACAGTAGGTCAGAACATCGGTTTCGGTCTAAAGATGAGGGGGGTCAAACAAAAGACGATGGATCAAAAGGTAGAGGGGATGCTCGATCTGGTAAAATTAAAGGGTTATGGCGATAGGAAGGCCTCCCAACTGTCTGGCGGCCAGGAGCAGCGGGTGGCGTTGGCCAGGGCCCTGATCATAGAGCCCAAACTGCTGTTGCTCGACGAACCTCTTAGCGCCTTGGACCCGGAGCTCCGTTTAGAGATGAGGGAACTGATCCTCAGGGTCAAGGAAAAGATGGACATCTCGGTCCTATTTGTCACCCATGATCAACAGGAGGCGGTCATGCTGGCCGACAAGATCGCGCTGATAATGGACGGTAAGGTCGTTCAATATGATGAAGCATCGGCATTCTATACCCGCCCCCGAACCAGGAGGGTCGCGGAGTTCTTTGGTTGGACAAACTTCGTTCCGGCCATACAGAGCGGGAGCAAGATCTCCTGTTCCCTTGGAGAGTTCGAGCTCGATGGGATAGGGCCTCATAATGGCCCAACATGTCTCACGGTCCGTCCTGAGGGGGTGGTCCTCTCCGATATGGACGGAGGGGTCCCGGCGATCGTACGTCGGGTCGTCTATATGGGAACGAAGGTCGACTATGAGGTCGAATGCCTTGGGTCCCGTCTGGGAATAAGCCTGGATACGGATCATATGTACAAAAAGGGCCAGGAGCTGTTCGTCCGGCTCCTGCCGAACAAGGTCTGGGCGGTGAGGTGCGATGACAAAAATGTATGCGATAATCGTGTGGTCTGGGGAACCGCGATATCATCTCGGCCGTCAGAGAACAGGTACATCGAAGAGAAGAACGAGCTGATCGATGACCAATTGGTGGGCATCAAAGACCCCGCGGTCCGCCCAAAAGCATAGGCAAGTACGGTTCGCCCACGCGGCCGACCTTTCCGATCGACCATGATGACCACAGTTTTGCGGTCTTTAGATCTCCATCGGCCATTATGCCTGCGGAAGGGTAGGTTCGCTCACAGGATTGATATCGAAGAAGAGAGGATGTCCGGTCCACAAGGACGAGATACCACGAAGACCGAGATCCCGCCGACCGACCCCGCTCTAGGATTGACATCGACAGAGGTGTCCGCCCGCCTAGCGATGTACGGGGCCAACGAGGTCCCCGAGAAAAAAAAGAGCGCTTTAGGAAGATTCCTAAAAAAATTCTGGGGAGTCACCCCCGTAATGCTCGAACTGACGGTCCTGCTGACATGGGCGCTCGGAAACCATGTCGACTCCTATATCGTACTGGCACTGCTCATATTCAATGCATTGGTCAGCTATCTTCAAGAAGAAAGGGCGAACACGTCCCTCGAACTTCTTAGGCGCAGATTGAAGATAATGGTAAGGGTGAAAAGGGACGGTAACTGGATGACGGTGCCCGCCAGAGAGCTCGTTCCCGGGGACATAGTGCGTATCCGTACAGGGGACATCATTCCCGCGGACATGGTGATCGATGAAGGGTTCGTAGAGACGGATCAATCCTCCCTCACTGGAGAGTCCTTGACGGTGGACAGGGGGAAAGGTGGTATCGTCTATTCTGGTTCTATCGTGCGAAGGGGCGAGGCCACCGGAACGGTCACCAAGACGGGTCCGCACACTTACTTTGGTCGAACCGCAGAGCTGGTCCAGATCGCCCGTCCGAGACTTCACACGGAGGATGTGGTATCTGACCTGGTGAAGGTCCTGATATCTCTAGTGGTGGTCCTCATATTGATAGCCGTCGCCATTGGATCGGTACGAGGACAAGGTCTTCTGAGCATCCTTCCGCTTGCCACCATATTGCTGGTGGCCGCAATACCTATCGCCCTGCCTTCGATGTTCAATATAACAATGGCATTGGGTTCGAGAGAGCTTGCTGGAAAAGGTATCATCGTGACACGTCTGAGCGCAAGTGAGGACGCGGCAACGATGGACGTACTGTGCGTCGACAAGACCGGTACCCTGACCGAGAACAAGCTATCGATATCTGCGGTCGTACCCTTGGCTGGTAGGGACGAGGGCCAAGTGCTTATGTTGGGGGCCTTGGCTTCGGTAGAGGCGAATCGAGACCCCATCGATATGGCGATCATATCTGCCGCCAAGGAGCGGGGGATCGCCCTCCACGGGTTCGTTCGGGAGAAGTTCGTTCCATTTTCACCTTCCACAAGAAGGACAGAGGCGGTGATCAGGTCCGAGAAGGAGGAGCTGACCGTAGTAAAGGGTGCATTGAGCTCGTTATTGTCGATGTCCGAACAAAGCGATGCTGCCAAGAAGGAGATCGTAGATCGTTCAGAGTCGCTGTCCATAAAAGGATACAGGGTCCTCGGGATCGCTCTTAAAAAAGATGAGCATCTGGAGATGATCGGGCTCATAGCACTTTATGATAGGCCAAGAAAAGGTACCGCGGAGGCCATTCAGGAACTTATCGATCTAGGCATATCCGTCAAGATGCTCACGGGGGATTCTGAGCCCATCGCAAGGGAGACCGCGCGCGCGGTGGGGCTCGGGAGCCGTGTACAAAAGGCTTCGGACCTCAAAGAGGATACGGGAAGAGCACTCAGGGTCGATTCGAGCGATGTGTTCGCAGAGGTTTACCCCGAGGACAAATACGTCATCGTCAAGGGGCTTCAGGACCGCGGGCACATCGTGGGAATGACCGGAGATGGGGTTAACGATGCCCCGGCGTTGAAACAGGCCGAGGTGGGCATCGCCGTTTCCAATGCCACCGATGTCGCAAAAAGGGCCGCCAGCGTTGTTCTATCGGAATGTGGGATGGAAGGCATCAAGGAACTTGTTAAAACGGGAAGAACGATCTATCAGCGCATATTGACGTGCGATCCCTGAACAAGGTGGTCAAGACGTTCCAGGTCATAGTCTTCATCATTCTTGTTTACCTATGGACCGGTCAATATGCGGTGACCGTAACGAGCATGGTCCTATTCCTGTTCCTTACCGACTTTGTGACCCTATCCCTATCGACGGATCGAGCGCATTATTCCAGTTCCCCCAACAGTTGGAGGTTGCGTGGACTGCTTCGGGGGTCCGCCGTGCTGGGCGTGTTGCTCGTCCTAGAATCCGTCATTCTTCTGGTCCTTGGGGCATGGTTGTTCGACCTTTTCGCCGTTCCAGGCATGCTCCGAACATATGTCTTCTGTCTGCTGGTCATATTCTCCCTCTTCGATGTGCTCATCCTGCGGGAAAGAAGGAGGTTCTGGTCTTCCATGCCAAGCCTTCCGCTTCTGATATCGGTCATCTCTGATATCGTGATAGTATCGGTCATCTCCTTGGTAGGTTTTCCAGAACTCGCACCCATCGACCCATTGGCTCTACTGTTCGTTCTGGCCTTTATAGCGATAGTATCCCTCACCATCAACGATATTGTCAAGGTTCGGCTGATCAAGAGCATTGGATGAGGATGGATCGGCGCGAATTAGGACGGTGAGATCCGCCGTTGGAAGAACAACATTGCGATCGTTTCCATTGCCCATGGGTACCGCGAAAATGCCTGACGGATCTCAGGACCGGCCATCGTGGACCCGGAACGCTCTTCCATCAAGCGCATCGGTCATCCTCAATGTCCGGACCGTGGGCTTGACATCATGTACCCTGACGATGTTCGCCCCGGCATGTGCAGAGACAGCTGCGACCGCCAAGCTTCCCTCCAGCCTATCGTCCTTGTCGGTTCCAAGGACCTTTCCGATGAAACCCTTCCTCGATGCGCCGATCAGTATCGGCCGATCAAGGCATTTGAACTCGCTTAATCTCCGTACGATCTCTAGATTGTCCTCAATGGTCTTTCCGAACCCTAAACCCGGGTCGATGATGATGTGGTCCTTGTCGATCCCCGCCTTTTCGGCTGCGAGGACCCTGTCCCTTAGGAAGAGGGAGATATCCCCTACGATATCCTCATAATGGGGAGCGACCTGCATCGTCCTGGGTTCACCCAGCATGTGCATGATGATGATCGGTACCCGGAGGTCCGCTACGACCTTGATCATCCCTTGATCTCGCAGTCCAGATATGTCGTTGACAATGCTCGCCCCGCTCTCCACGGACCTAATGGCCACGTTCGGTTTCATGGTATCGATCGATATGGGAACCTTGGTCGAGGAAGCGATCTCCTTGATGAGAGGGACCACCCTTTCCAACTCTATCTCTTCCGATGTGGGCTCCGAGTATGGCCTGGTCGATTCCCCACCTATGTCCAGTATGTCGGCACCTTCATCGACCATTCGCATCGCATGTTCGAAGGCCTTCCCCCTGTCCAGGAACCTACCTCCGTCCGAGAACGAATCCGGTGTAACGTTAAGTATCCCCATCACCCGTGTTCTATCGAACGTAAGCGGGCCATTTTGCGTGATGATAGGAGGAGGTGTTGGTCTAAAAAAGCCTCTGAGCGCACGGAAAATATCCTCCAGATGATCGTCAGATGATGAGCCGGACAGCCGCTCGAGCGCTTCAGGTCTCACCGCTAGTAATGTTCTCTTAATGCTCGTCCCATCACACCGGAACGAGCTTCCGCCCACATCCTCTATTTTCGAACTGGCTTTTTGCAACGACGGCCCTTCATGTGATTCGAGATAGACGAAGAGCGTCCCGAAAAGGTCGATCTCGGATGCGACGATGTCGGGTAGGGAGTATCTACGCCACTCCCTTCTCGCCTCATCCAATGTTCGATACTCACGGATCCTGGCCAACATTTCATTCGAGCAATGGGTCCACCAGTTCCACGAGGTCGATTATCTCTACCTTGGAACCTGTCTTTTCCTTACCTACTCTCAGATTGTTGACGCAGAACGGACAGGATGTGACCAGCACTTCGGCGAACTTTGCCTCCTCCACTCTCTTCCCTGCGATCTTCTCCGACAGTTCTGGGAAGCCAGATCCTCACCCCGCCTCCACCCCCGCAACATCTAGCCGTTTCAGAGTTCCTCAGCATTTCCCTGAACTCGATCCCGGGGATCTTTGATATGACGCTCCTCGGTGCCTTGTAGACCTTGGAATGCCTTCCCAGATGGCAGGGATCATGATAAGTGACCTTCTTCTTGAGCTCCTTTAATTTCAGGTCCTTGTCGGCCAGATATTCCGATACATGACGCACCTTGAACGGGACCTCCACATGGCGTGGATACTCTTCCTTGAACATGCGGTAGCATCCCGCACAAGAGAACACGACCTCCTCGACACCCTGGGCAGAGATAGCATCCACGTTCTTCCTGAACTGTTCGACCACATCGTTCTCGTTCCAACCGATCCTCTGGAGAACGCTGCCGCAGCAGGTCTCGTTCAGTACGGTGAAGTCCTCTCCAAGTTTATTCAATATGGAGAGCGTCGAGTCGGCTATCTTCCTGTTGCGGTATGCCGAAGTGCATCCAGCGAAGTACCCGACCCTGGCCCTCTTTGGGCTCATCCCCAATGCTTCTGGCACAGATCTCTCATCACCATAAGGGTTGCCATGACGAAGGATATTGTCAACGATCTTCCGATGGGGCTGCAGCATATGGCCACTTTCGACAAGGTCCATTCGTGCCCTTTCTACGACCTCAACGACCTCGATGTTCGACGGACATCTTCGTTCACAGTCCTTGCATGTTGTACATTGAAATAGCGCTTCGACCACCGATGGGTCCGCCGGAATGTCCTTCTTCAGCAGACCATACGATAGTATCATCCTGCCCCTGGCGACACCAGGGTCCCATCCTATATCCTCGAACGTAGGGCAAACGCTCTTGCAGAACCCGCACATTGTGCAGGTCATCATGCTCGTTTTGGAGCCCTTCAAGTGATCTGCTTCGATATAATCTGCCATTTCAACCAACCCTCGGAACCGTCACGCTTCCTTCCATACTGATCAACACCTTTGCTCGTCCATTTGCCGATATCGCTTTATCGACAGCCTCCTGGACCGTAGTGAACTGTTTGATGTTCGCCTTGGCAAGGACCTCGGCATCCAGTCCCGTGACCGCCCAGACGTTCGCCCATACCGCGATCTCGGCCATCTTCGCGGCTTTGTGATATCCGAGCTTGTACTCTTTGGCAAGGTTGGACAACACTTCTTTCGGGTCTTTCGAGAGGGATAGCTGGTTCAAGAACTGTCGGATGCCCGATCCCTTCCCGGCATTTGGACACCATTATGATCGTACCGCCCTCCTTGAGCGCCCATTTCCCGTTGTCCAGTGCCTTCTGGGATTGGTAAAGGTCGACATCCATTGGATAAGGTGCGACCGATACCACAACATCGGCCTTCTCCTTGATCTTTACGGAAAATACCTCGTTGGCATAGGCTACGGCCTTGCTGAAGGAACCATCGATCTCTCCGGCCACCACTTTATAGATGTCCTGATGCCGGTCCATCACGATCTGGATAGCGAAGATCTTCTTATCCTTTACGACCTTTAGGGCATCCATCATGTCCTCATGGACGGGGTTGCCATCGAGCACGAGCGCCTGGGCCTCGCTTTTCATCGCCAATAGATGGTTCTGTTCGACGGTCTTGTACGAGGCGACCCCCGGAAGGAATGATTTTCTTCCTCCCGTATAACCTGCAAAATAGTGAGGTTCGACACTCGTGATTATCACCAGCCGGTCGGCGTTCACCGCCATTTCGTTAACTTCCATCTCCGTACCGTTCTTAGAGCGTCCGAGCAGCACACATCTGTCCTTCTTTGAGTCATGTGAATGTATGAGGGGTCTGAGCTTATCGTACTGTCCGCCGAATATGAAACGATGCTCTTCCTCGGTCGGCGCACGATGTGTTCCGGTCGCTATCAAATATCTGGCCTTGGTCAGGTCCATTCTTTCCGCGAGGGCATCAAGGACCTTGCACGTAGGGGTCGGTCTGGTGCCATCGTTGACTATGAACACCACGTCCTTTCCTCCTTCCAGGAACTTCTCTAACGTGGGTGAGCCTATTGGCTCGGCCAGTGCTCTTCTTATTTCTTTTCTCTCGTCCCCGATCTTTACGTCGTTAGGGTAAATGATACCGGCGAAATTCTCGTCCGGAACGATGAGCTCCTGCTCTTCGTCCTTTCCATAAGGGATCTTGACCTTCATTGCCTCAGACCAATTTGAAATAAAAGAGGCGATATATAACCATATGAGGCCATCTCTTCTTTTATCATGTGCGCATGCTAACGAAAAACGTAAGTGATCTTCGTACTTCGAAGACAAACAGGGATCACAGCGTCGATCCCTTTCGAAAGATCACCTGAACTTCTTAACTTGTCGATAAGGGCCGGGAAGGGAGCTCTGGAAACGATTCCAGATGCAAGAGGGACCGCCTTCGATCGGTAAGGCCCCCACTTGAGCAATGATATTATTCTCGGAACCCATCTCATTATAGATGAGTACCCTGGGTGAGATGGGTGAAAGGGAGATAGTGCGTTCTCTGTTACAACAACTAAGGGGAAGCGCCGCGGTAGGACCTGGGGATGATGCGGCGGCCGTGGACATGGGCTCCCATTATCTGGTAATATCGACGGATACTGATGACCCGCACCGATCACATGCCTAAAGGAATGACAGATCGCCAGATCGGCTGGTCCGTCGCGGCGGTGAACTACAGTGACATCGCCGCAATGGGTGCCGAACCCATAGGTATCGTGGTCGCATTCGCCCTCCCAGGGAGCACGCAGTTCCACAGTCTGGAGGAAATGATGAGAGGGATCGAAGATTGCTCCAGGTCCGTAGGTGCGGAGGTCCTTGGAGGGGATACGAAAGAGTCGCCGATCGAGGTCATCACGGGTACCGCCATAGGGAGGGTCGAGAAGGACGGGATCCTTCTTAGAAAAGGGGCCAGGGAGGGCGACATCCTGGCGATCACTGGGACCATGGGCCTGGCCGCGGCCGGATACCATGCGATCGAAAATGGGATCCGCGCTCCAAAGGCCATCAAGGCATTGATGGAACCCGTCCCGAGGGTACGCGAAGGTCGAACGCTATCTGCCTCTGGTACCGTAAGTGCATGCATGGACATCACGGACGGCCTAGCGTTCTCCGTCCACCAGATATCTGAGGCAAGCGGGGTCGGTTTCGAGCTTGATTGGGAGGCGATCCCTGTCGACCCCGAGGTCCTCGATGTGGCCAGTGCCACCGGGGAGCCATTGGAGAATTATGTCCTTTATTATGGCGGTGACTATCAATTGCTGTTCACCATATCGCCAGAAGGGCTCGATCTTGATCGGACCATCGCTCGGCGATGTCATAACCCCCATAGGAAAGGTCACTGCAGGAGAAGAAAATGTATTAATCAAAGATGGCCAAGTTAAATCATTACCAAATAAGGGATATGAGCATTTCAGGTGATGATAATGAGGGAGGCCAAGTTCTGGACCTTGGAAGGGGACAGGGTACGTTGTCATCTATGCCCTCATCATTGCAGCATTGCCGACCAAAGGAGAGGTATATGTGGGGTAAGAGAAAATCGGTCCCAGGTCCTCTATAGTATGAACTATGGCAAGATATCTTCGGCGAATATAGACCCTATAGAAAAGAAACCGCTCTTCCACTTTATGCCAGGGTCCAATGTCTTCTCGATAGGGAGCATCGGATGTAACTTTAGGTGCCTGCATTGTTTCGTTCCTGGAACTTTTGTGGTAACTGGTAAAGGCGCTCACCGAATTGAAGAGATTTCTGGCATTGATCAGGCGGAGCTATTGACCCATAGTGGGCGTTTAATGAAGGTCAAACATGTTTTTAAGCATCATTATTCTGGTAAGGTCTGCAGGGTAAAACCAAGATACCTCCCTGAGATTGTATGTACTCCCGAACATAATTTTCTTGCATCGGTTCATCCTAATTCTGATCATATTGAGAAAGTTGAAGCACAAAAACTTAAAAAAGGCATTTTTATAGTAATCCCGAAGAAGAAAGCATCCAAAGAGGCAGGAATTCTTAATATTAAATCCATTTTATCAGATGATAATCCTCCCTCTTTTAATGTTCACAGAAAGATCGACCCTAATTTGATTGGTCGTATCATGGAAATGAAAGCGAACGGGTTTACATCCAAACAAATAGGCTCTGAAGTTTCTCTGCATCCTACCTACATAAGGAGATTATTTTGTAAAATCAAGCACGACGGTGTTGATTCCCTTTTTAGGAGAATGGAATGTAAATTGATTGAGGATGATGGTGTTCTCAGATTTACGAATGGGCATTATAGCATTCCTTCTAAATTAGAAATATCTCCCAGATTAGCCCGTCTTCTGGGCCTATATTGTGCTAAAGGCTGCGTACGCAAGCATGGTGGCGGAGTGAATTCTTTTGATATTGTTTTTTCTTTTGGTCATTCGGAAGACAGTTTTGCTGAAGAAGTAAGGTCCATATGTAAAGACCTGTTTGGCACGGATGTTAGGATCCTCTAAAGAAAAAACTGCTCTAAAGGTCTATGTGCTTAGGTCCCCCATCGCCTTATTGTTCAGGCACTTGTGCGGCAGTGACCGTAGAACTAAGAAAGTACCTTTCTTTTTGTTTAATGGTCCTACCGAGATAGTAGGTGCCTTCCTTCAGGGATATTTCGATGGGGATGGTTGTTACAAAAAAGGCTACTCTGATGCAGTTACGGTCTCTAAATCGTTAGCCATGGGAGTTTACGAGCTCTTATTGGATCAGGGTGTGGTCCCTGCATTCTACCAATATGTCCCCCCTAAGCAGGGTTTGCTTTGCGGGAGGGTGGTTAATCAAAGCCATGAATACATCATTAGGGTCCCTTCATCATTTGACTTTGTCCGTGGAAAGTGGAATAAAAAGTACAACTCCCTCTATTTTGAAGATGAGAATTATTTCTTTGTCCCTATTTGGTCAATCTCTAAAAATGATTACACAGGGGAGGTTTATAACTTCGAGGTTGAGGGAGATCATACTTACACTGCCAATTTTGCAGCTGTTAGTAATTGCCAGAACTTCTCCATCTCACAGGCATCCTTGAACGATCTTACCCTGAGAGAGATGGCACCTGAGGAGCCTTCAGAGATATCCATGGCCGAAGGTTGCAGGGGCATTGCCTTCACGTACAATGAGCCAACGATCTGGCACGAGTTCGCGTTCGATGCTTCGAAGATAGCCAAAGAAAAAGGCCTTTCAACGATTTATGTGACGAACGGGTTCATCGAGGAAGAACCTCTCAGAGAGCTATCTAGTTGCCTGGACGCGATGAACATAGATGTAAAAGGTTTCACCGAGGACTTTTATGGTAAGGTGTGCAAGGCACCTTTGGGACCAGTGCTAAGAGCGACCGAACTGGCCCATGAGCTGGGCATCCACATCGAGCTCACATATCTGATCATCCCAGGAAAGAACGACGGGGAGGAAGAGATGAAAAGGTTCGTGGAATGGGTCGCAGGATCGCTCGATCCAAAGATACCTGTTCACTTTACGAGGTTCCATCCAGACTATCTAATGAATGACGTTCCCGCCCACACCGATCAAGACCATGGAACTTGCTAAAAAGATCGGCAGAGATGCCGGTCTCAAGTTCATATACCTTGGAAATGTCTCCATTCCACATGCTGAAGATACCGTATGTCCCAACTGTGGGGAGGTCGTTATAGAAAGGATCGGGTTCCATATCTTAAAAATGGGAGCGGTCGATGGTAAATGTCCAAAATGCAAAGAGGACCTGTATCTAGTACAATGATCGCATTATCCAGAGCGAGATGGACCTCAACGACCTTTACGTAAAACTAAAAGAAAACTATGACATAGGGGATTGGTGGCCCGCCAGCTCCAAGTTCGAGATTATGACGGGCGCGGTGCTGGTGCAACAGACCAATTGGCACAATGTCGAAAAGGTCATCATTTCATTGAAGGAAAGAGACCTCATGTCCGTTAATGGGTTGGCGAGCATCGATGTCTCGGACCTGGAAAAGCTGGTCCGCCCCGCAGGCTTCTTTCGTCAAAAGTCCAGAAGAATCAGGGGTCTTGCCATTTATTTAGAGGAGAACTATGGCGGGGACCCCGATTGTCTTTTTGACCTCGGAACAGAAGAGCTGAGGGAGGAACTGCTCTCCTTGGAAGGGATTGGTCCAGAGACAGCTGATACCATTTTGTTGTTCGCGGGGAGAAAGCCCATGTTCGTCAGCGCCTCCTATGTAAGACGGCTCCTCCATAGGACAGGTATATATGACTCCGACGACTACGAGACGACCCGGTCCTTCCTGGAGTCGTCCCTCCATCCAGACCCATCGATGTATGCCCATTTCTACGGCCTCATGGTTCATCATTGCCAGGTAAGGTGTCGGTCCGAACCTGTCTGTGATGGCTGCCCGTTGTCCACAGATTGTCCTTCATCTGATGATCAATAGCAAGAGGTTCCCTACGATGGTGGAAAGGATAAGAGATGCGGCGATGGGGATGAGAAAAGGTATCTTTGGGGTCACCCAGATCTCACCGACACCGGCGGCCGTAAGACCATCCAACTGGGCATCCGAGTGCTCCGAGTCCCTAGGGAACAAGGTCATTCGCTTTACCCCGTCCTCGAAATATTCCATCGGCCAAACGAACCTATGCTTCGCTTCCTCAACGCCCATTCTGTAACCGAACAGCATCGCCGGGAACTTTAGGTCCCTCTTCGCAAGATTATAGAAGAACATAACGGCCGGGACAACGATGACCAGGATCGCTGCGTTGAACATTATCAGAAGGGCGAACGGGAACATGTATCGCCACAGATCGGTCGGCAAAGCGATCATGGGGAAGGACCCTATGAACGGATAGGTCGGGAACAGGATCGCCAGAGCTATCAAGGCCTTGGCATCCGCCCCACCTTTGATGACATCCACTTTGTACAGGAGGATGAACAGGAAGATCGACGATAGGGACGGTCATCAGCTGCCACAAGAATGAGGCGGTCCCGAACTCTAATAATCAGTAAGGCCAGAATGCCGAAGGCCCCAACATACATGACCAATGGCAGGGCGTTGATACCATCTTCGAAGACTCCTTTTCTTTCCCAGAATATGTCATAAAAGAACACGGCCAAAGGAATCAGGAAGAGATAGTAAAGCGCGTTCACATCATCTGAACCGATCTCGAACGCCAAGAGGATCAACCCCAAAGTGCCGAGGAGCACCCAGTAGAAGTCAGATGCCTCCCTGGTCTTCCAATCGGACCATGATGCCAAGGCCAGTATGATGAACCCAATGGTCACCGATATTATCGGGAGCCAATCCATGCCGGGGCAATTATCTTAGTTCCTTTAACCTTTTGCACCATATTACCAGGGTAAGATTTTTACCTATGGAGGGATCAACCCGTAATGAGGTTCAGAGGTTTCGCTTCATTTGCCCTATTGCTGGTCATTCTAGCGGTAGGGACGATGACCTTGAATGCAGCAGCGGCACCTCTGATCAATTGTGAGAGCGTCGGTCAATACGATCAATCGGTCGGTGCTGGCGGCACGATAACGTATGAATGGGCGATCTACAACAATGATACCCATCCATGTTTGGTCCAGATCTATGTGGACAACTCCAGTACGGATTTTCAAGGACCTGGTTCCGACGGGTGGTCGATCGATATCGAACAGAACTATTCCAGTCTGGCGCCCGGTGAGGAAAGGCAAGTGGTCGTTCTGGTAGAGACGACCTCCAACGCCCCGAGCCAGGACCAAACACTGAACATCATCATGAACATAACCGAACTGGACGACCCGGGTCAAATGACGGTGATCCCCGAGACGGTCTCTTTCCATGTCGACTCCCTTTACGGTTCATCCGGTCAGAACAAGATCATGGGTTTATGGGTGAACGACCTGTCATCGCCGTTCCAGTCCAACGTTGCAGCGTTCTTCATCTCTGTGCTAGGGTGGGTGTTGGTCGCTCTTGCGTATGTATATGTGATAGAGCCGATAGTCCACCAGCTGACCAAGAAGACCGAGACCGATATCGACGACCTTTTGCTCGAAGCGGCAAGAGTTCCGCTCTTCCTTTTGATCGTCCTGTTCGGTCTGACAAATTCCCTGGAGGTCTTGTACATCCCGAACGATTGGATGGAGATGATACAACAGACCTATCAGTTCATGCTGATAATCCTGCTGACCTGGCTTGTGTATCGTGTCTTCAACGACGTCATCATCCATGCGATCGGGAAGATCGCTGCGAAGACCGAGACGGAGATAGACGATGTTCTGGTCCCTCTGCTTCACAAGGTCGGTATGATAGTGATACCTTTGGTCGCGATCGCTGTCATATTCAAGGATGAGCTTGGGATCGACCCTACGATACTCATAGCGAGCATGGGCGTGATAGGTATAGTCATCGGTTATGCCGCACAGAGCAGCCTGTCCAACCTGTTCTCCGGGCTAGAACTATTGATGGACCGTCCTTTCAAGATAGGTGACATCATAGCCATAGATTCAGGGGAGATATGTGAGGTAAAGCATATCGGACTGAGAACGACCACCTTGTACAATACTAACGATCACGATATGATCATCTTGCCGAACAATGATGTGGCGAACAAAAAGGTCGTCAACTACACAAGGCCGAACAATCACAGGGTCATCACGGCAGAGGTAGGGGTGGCGTACGGGACGGACTGTCCAGAAGGTCAAGGACATCCTTATGGGCATTGCACTGGCCCATCCAGACGTCGTCAAGGACAGTGATCAGGAAAAGCCATACATTCGCTTTACAAAGTTCAACGATTCATCCATGGACTTTAGACTGGCGGTCTGGGTGAACGATGTAAGGAAGATGTGGAAGGTATCATCCGACCTTAGAGAACAGATCGATCTCAAGTTCAAAGAGGCCAACATAGAGATCCCGTTCCCGCAGAGCGTGATCACCGTCAGGAACAACGACGAGAAGCTCTCCTGAGCATAATGGACAGGTTATCAGATCGCTCGGCACGGAGGGTCCATATGAAGATCGATCTTGGATCACAGATGATCCGACCAAAGCATCGGCCATGCATATATGTGCAGGTTCGTTCTCTTGACAAGGATCGACGAACGATCGATCGGGTCAATGAACATGCTATCAAAAGAGGTCCAAAAGGGATAGGTAAACACCAGAAAGCCTCGTCCGCCGTTCAGGCAGCCCCGCAACCGGGACACGACGCCTTCTAATGCCTAATATTACGATAAATCATGGGGTATAAATAGTTTACTACTTGGAGTTCGACACTTGTAGATCGGATAGAAAATCTCCATATGCATCTGATCGATGATGTAGCCTAGAACGGACCAATATCTCTGAGATGAGATCCCATCCTGAGCCATACCGTTCTTGATCTTGGTCCATATAGAACATTGTCGCTCCTGATCCCCACATAGTAAGAGCGTCCGATATGAAATGTGCCCATAAAGAATAAACCTAGATAGGGCGCATAGGGAAGGAAAGAGATCTGCGTCAAAGCTTCAAGATTTTATCAGAAAGTTCCTGGGACCTCTCCTTCCCTATGAGCAATCCTGCTGAGGTGTTGACCCATTTGGCAAGCTCGGGCAGGTGGGTCCGATCGATCGCGTTGAATTCCAGGCCGCCCATGTGCGACCTGGTCTGCCGCTCCAGGAAGTTCTTGGAGGATGGGCCGATGTACTCGGTGGTGATAGTCAGCACCCTGTCAGATACGCTCGACATCTGGATCACTTCTTCTCCTTGGGCTCAGCCTCCTTATCGGCCGCTCCATCCTCTATCTTTGACATCATCTCGAACTTCAAGCTCGCGACCATACGTGAGAACGAATCCGCCAGTTCGCCGATCTCGTCCTTTCGCTTCACGTCGACCTCGACGTTCATATCGCCAGTGCTGATCTTGTTAGCGGTCGTATTGAGCTTCTTGATGTCACGTATCAGAGTGAAGGCCAACATACCGATGATAAAAGCGGCGATAAGTATGCTTATGCTCATGATGATCAGCATAGTGTTGCCGATGAAGTTCTCGCGGGAGAGGACGGTACTGGCGTCCATGTCGACCCCGAATATCGCCAAGGTAGTTCCGTTCCGGATGATAGGGGCGTAACCTGACATGAAGTTTCCATATGAATCGTTATATATCTGATCCGATGCGCTCGGTGTGGTCATCGCCGTGACGATCTGGTCATAATCGGTTGAATTGTAGGATTCCCCGATAGCGCACGGACCGTCCTCGGCATCGTCGGCCAGGAAAGTTATTTGACCATGGTTAAGCTGCATTATATAACAATTAACGAGCTCGCTGTTCTGGCTGCGCATTTCACGTAGCTGATCTACCAAGGCCAAGTAGAAGGAGGCGTTCTCGTCGCCAGGTTGGACCTTCTCCAGGTTGGAGACGTTCACCTGGGTTGCCATCGATCCCGCCACCTCCATTAGAGCGTCGTGGGTGGAATCGATCAAGGCCTGCTTTGATTCGTTGTAAGTATATACATAGGAGAGACCGGAGATCGCGATCACCAGTCCCAGGAAACATGCGACCAGTTTTAATGTCAGACTTCTGTACCACATGGTCATGCTCTCATCACCAAGTGGGTTCCGATTCTTTATCTTCATAATATAATAATTTCCGTCTGGTGTTTTATTCTTGATATTGAAGAAAAACGATCTGGGTATGGGGTACGTTCTCAGCGGCGATCGTTCAGAAACTGGACACACGGGATCCAATCCTTCGGACCGGTAATGATCAACGATATTATTCGTACCAGGCCATGGACCCGGGCCGCTGGAGTTCCGGGAGGTTTTCCGGTTCCACGCGTTTTCGTGTACATTTCCCGTCCTTCAGGGAATGGTGTTCGGGGAACCCACCCGAACCCTTTTCTACTGCCCGCCAGATCGAAGATCGTGTTCATCGACGATCCAATGATAAGAACGGGGCCACTCCAAGAAAGGGGATATCAAAGGACGCTTGCGAAAGTGTGTTTGAACTGCCCGACCTTGATAGTTCTTCCGACTGGACTGGGAAAGACAGTTATTGCCTTGCAGGTAGCGGCGGAGGTTCTTCATAGGAGGACCGGAAAAGTGCTATTTCTGGCACCCACAAGGCCTTTGGTGGAACAGCACGCCGAGTTCATGTCAAAGAACCTGGTTGGGGTAAAGGTCGTAATGATGACAGGAGAAAAAAGGCCGATGGAGAGGTCTTTGGATTGGTCGAAGAACGATGTGATCGTTTCTACGCCCCAAGTTATCGCCAACGATCTAGGGCGGGGGAGGTTGGACCTTAATGATGTCGGCATCATCATTTTCGACGAGGCCCACAGGGGCGTGGGCAACTATGCATACGTGAAGATCGCCAAGGCATACCAGCAGACCAATGGGCTTGTTATGGGAATAACCGCATCCCCAGGAACGACCAAAGGGAAGACTCCGCACGCTGCTCGGCAATCTTGGATCAGGAACATCGAGATAAGGACCGAACAGGATGAGGATGTTTCTCCTTGTGTGCATGATATCGTGATGGAAAGAATAGAGGTCGAGGTCCCGCCTCGAACGAAAGAGCTGACATCCGTTCTTCACGATATGCAAGGCTCGTACGTCAGGTCCCTGGTCAGCATGAAGATGATGAACGCCGATAGGCCGCCGACGACCATGTATCTCCTGGAGATCAACCGATCCTTACGGTCCAGGCTTAGCTCTGCGAAGAACAAGGGTTACGTTCTCAGAGCTCTGAGCCTACAGGCCATGGCAATGAAGGTAGGTCATGCGATAGAGCTCGCGGAGACCCAGGGGACCACGGCACTGAGGAGCTACATTGGCTCGCTAAGAAGGGAGATCGATCAAGGAAATAGCACGAAGGCCACGCGCTCTATCGTCAGCTCTCCCGAGTTCGAAAAGGTGGAAGCATTATTGGAGGATATCGGTGAAGAGCATCCAAAGATGTTAAGGTTGGTCGAGATCGTCCGTGACCAGATAGATCATCGGCCTGATTCTAGGATGATCATATTCACCAATTACCGGGATAGCTGCGAAATGGTCATCGAGCAACTTTCTCGAGAAGGGACCATAAGGGTACGGAGGCTCGTTGGACAGGCCGATCACGATGGGGCGAGAGGGCTCAAGCAAAAAGAACAGGTCGATGTTCTGGCAAGGTTAAGGGAGGGGGAGATCGAACGTTGTCGTCGCGACTGTGCGTCGGGGAAGAAGGACTTGATGTTTCAGATACCGACCTTGTGATATTTTATGAGCCCGTACCTTCGGCCATCAGAAGTATTCAACGACGTGGAAGGACCGGCAGAAGTTCGGACGGGCACGTCATGATATTCGTTACAAGGGGAACAAAGGATGAGGTCTCGTTATGTACCAGCGTTAAGAAGGAAGCATCCATGAAAAGGAGCATCATCAAAGTAAAGCGAGAGCTCGAGGTTCATGGTGGGCCGGTCGGACCCTAGTTGTCATGGACGAACGGGCGATGGTCCATGCCTCGGGCGTTCGAAACGATAAACAAGATCTCCCATAGGCCATGTTGGACGGACCCCTCGGAGGTGTCCATCAATATGCGAAAGTAATTTTCTCATCCTCGGAAGATCATGAACAATCTTTTATCCTGATAAAGATATCTCCCATCTGCTGGTCAAAAACAATGATATGTCCAAGCTGCCAATCCTATGTCAGTGATCAGTATTACAAGTGCCCAAGATGTGGTTATATTTTCGATCTGGCCCATGAGCACACGGAAAAGGCTCATCGCCATCGTTGGTTGATCGTGGGAGGGCTTGTCATTCTGCTCTTGGTGATCATCCTATTGTTACTGAGCCTCTGAACATGAGCTAATGGTCAGAAACCAAGGGCGTTCAAGACACGGATCGGTCTAGGACGATCGGACCTCCAGCATTCTATCGCAATTACTAAACAGAACACTCCATCCGAAATCGATCAAGAACAAAAAGAACAAAAGGGAAGAGGTTTGATCGTGCTGGGTCGGTCACTTCTTCTCGTAGAACTGTCTCCAGTCCCCCTCAGGGTGATCGTTCTGGTTATTTCCAGAAGGACCTTTGCCTCCGCCGTTCCTTCTTATCACAACGACCGCAGCTACGACAATGGCCGCGACCAGTACGATCACAAGCAGTCCTATCGGGAACGAGCCAGTTAATGTGTTGGTTCCTGTGCCGGTACCTCCGGTCGACGCGGCCAGGTTCGTTACCGCCTGCGACGAAATGTCAGGGTCCTGAGTGATATTGGTCCCACCAGGGTTAGAGCTGGATCCTCCAGGGTAGGATATACCGACTATCGCTGCGAACCCGGACACTTGGACCCCTCTGAAGTCTGTCGAGAATGGAACAATGGCTGTGACCTGGGCCGTCGCGGTCATGTTCTGTCCATTGACCGTGCAATTCTGTACCCACTCGAAGCTACCTATCTTGGATGAGTTGCCTCCAAAGGTGAGCCTTGGGGACTTCAGGGAAAAGGTGCTCACTGCATGGGAACCATCCAAGCTCTGGCTGCCCGCGGTCATTGTGCCGTTATCACCGAGCATCCCGCACATCTTTTCATATTGGGTCGTGTCGAGCAACCTCACGATATTGTTCGGCATATAGTTGGCCACTATGGTCGTGTACTCTGCCATCAGGGTCGGGTTCTCGTCCTTAGGATCGAAGTTCCATCCCTGGATGTCTTTGCTCCACTTTACGTTGTAATCTGTGACATTACCTGAGAAAGTTAGAGGGCTTGCCGATTGAGGGCTGCTCAGATATGGCATTCCATCCTTCCTGCTCTCCAAGGAGATGTTCCATTGCGGTTCTGAGACATTGTTCACATATTTGGCGCTCGCGGTAAGGTGGAATGTCAGGGCAACGCTGCTTAGCTTGCCATCACCTATCGGGTTCGTGGCTATCCTGGTGTTGTAAACATACGACAGATTTGTGGCCGTCAGCGTGAATGTCCAGGTGAGATTCCCATTGGAATCCTCCCCATTTGTATAATTACTGAAGGTCCATGCGGTGTTAAGATCGACGCCCTTATAGATCTGGTTGTTGGAGCCCAATCCTATCAGATCCTTGAAAGCATCGCCCACCATCGGAGAATAGTTCAGCATACCACCCGTGCTTGAATTGCTATACTCGATCAGACGGTCGAGCTTCACTGCGTACAATGTGTAGATTTTCACGGGTTGTTGATAAACCGATGTTCCGTTCGCATCCACATTTATATCGCCCAAATACCTCGCTATGTAGGATACGAAGTAGATGTTGTTAGGGTCGGACTGGTTCCCCCACACTATTCCGAAGGAGGCATCGGAGCCGAATTTGACCAGGAAGTCGTTCCCGCCGCCAAGGTCGGTAGTGTTCCCATTCACCACTGTGGTTATCTTGCTGCTCTCGTTCGTCCCGTTCCCGATGACCGATGAGGCGCTGGCTACCGGTACGGCGAACGTCGTGCCGAGCATCGCCGCCGCGATCAGCATCGAGGCGAGAATGACCATTATCTTGCTCTTCATGATGATATCTCCATCCTAGGGACCGGAACTGTCAATATATGAAGGGTGGTCGCAGATCTGCAGTAATTATATCAAATCCCGAATGTTTTTATCAGATCATGAAACTCGAAAGGACAGGAGCTCGGATGCACTGGTCCAAATGTCAGGGGCCATTCCGCGTCCTCGTGTCTTCGAGAGTTCCATGAGCTCCAGAATAATAATGGAGGGTGCATCGTTCGGTCCTGCATACTGTTCCGTGATGGTCCACAGATGGTGGATTTAGTGTGGTCCGAGCTATCATGTAACATGCCTTAAATATTAATGATCGTATTACAGGAGAAGATTAGATATTAGGACGGGGGGCTAGCATGATTTTGGGGATAAATGACCCTATCATTATCCTAGGGTATGCTTTCGCGATTGGACTTACTATCGCTTGCGTTGTGTACGGATGGTTGAACAGGGACAAAGGAGAGGATTAAGATGGTCCAACCGTGGATGTTCTGGGTCGTCGTATTGATCTACATGTTCGTGACCCTTTCGGTCGCGTACATGGGGTACAAGAAGACGAAAGGATCCTGACGATTTCATGTTGGCAGGCCGAAAGGCAAGACCGCTCATAATAGGGCTCTCGTATGGTGCCACTTTCGTATCCACCGCAGCGATCATTGGGTTCGGTGGATTGGCCTCTGAACTGGGAATGGGTCTGATCTGGTTGACGGTGCTGAACATTGGGGTCGGCATCATGTTCGCGTTCTTGGTATTTGGCAAGAGGGTCAATGCCCTCGGTCATAAGCTCAAGGCGAACACGCTCCCGGACCTGCTCGGTAAACGTTATAATTCCCCTTTCATGCAGTATGGCCCGGCACTTATCATACTGGCCGGAATGCCCATGTACGCGGCGGCCGTCATGCTAGGGGGCGTCGATTTCCTTCAGACGATCCTTGGATCTCCTTCGATGAGGCACTTATCGGCTTCGTGATCGTGACCAGCGTATATGTTATCGGCGGCGGACTGATCGCTGTCATGTACACCGACGCGCTGCAGGGTGCGATAGTCCTTTGTGGAATGACATTTTTACTATGTTTCACATACTTCACATTGGGCGGAGTTACGGTCGCAAACACCAACTTGACAAATCTTCCACAGATGGTCTCGTACCCACTGTCTTCACAGGGATGGACCGGTTGGACGTCCTTCCCCTCCTTTGGATCTCCGATATGGCTTACCGTCGTTACCACTGTGATCCTGGGAGTTGGCATAGGTGTTTTGGCCGAACCTCAACTCGCGCTTCGTTTCCTGACCGCGAAGGACGAAAAGCATCTCAAAAGGGCGATACCGATAGGTGCGATCTTTGTCCTCATGACGACCGGGGTGGCGTACACGGTCGGCTCCTTAACGAACGTATACTTCTATCAGCAGACCGGCCAAGTGGCGTTTAACGCTGTTCCTAATCACAACATCGATCTGGTAATGCCAACGTTCATAAATTCGGCCACTCCCGACCTGTTCATCGTTGTATTCATGGTGGTCCTGTTGGCAGCGGCCATGTCCTCACTAAGCTCGATCTTCCACACGATGGGGACCGCAGCGGGATTTGATTTCTGGGGACACGTCCGGAGGAAGATAAGGCCCAATGCTGAGATCGTACGCGATTCAAAAGCGACGATACTCACCAGCAGAATAGGGATGGGGATCATGATCATGATCAGCGTAGCCTTGGCGTACGTTATGCCGGCGAGCATCATCGCAAGGGCAACCATCATGTTCATGGGCCTTATGGCCAGTGCAGTTCTGCCGTCATATGCTCATGCCCTATTCAGTGAGAAACCATCACTATTGGCGGCAAAGGCGAGCCTGGTGGTCGGTGCGATATCCTGGTTCATATGGACGGCGTTCGTGAACACTGCTGATTCTGGCGTCCTGGGGATCTCTAATTATTTCTTCGGACAGCCCTCGATGTTGCAATTGCCTTGGCAGAACATAGATCCGTTGGTCATAGGGCTGTCACTGTCCTTGGTAACTTTCTTCGTGGTCTGGTTCATCGACAAGCATTTCTTGGCAGATAGACAGGCTAAGTCCGAAGGAAAGACCGGGACGGTCCAGTAAGACCAAAAACCATTTCCTTTATTGAACCTTTTTTATATCTTTTTATGAAGCCGGTGGCCATTATCTGAAAGTACGTGATGAAGGGGTTAGGCCAATGACCGTCAGCTATTGATGTCGACGGAGGTCGCGCATCATCTGATCGAACTGTTCCTTCGTTATCTCCCCGCGTGCATATCTCTCACGCAGTATGCGAACTGGCCTATTTTGTTCCCTCTGTTGTCTCCAATGTCTTCTCCTGGAGAGCCTGAACGCCACCCGAACCACGAAAAGCACAAGAAGGATTGCCAAAAGAGCAAAGAATAGGCCTCCTGGATAGCGTCCACCGCCATATAGGAATATCAGTACGATCGCCGCTATGATACCTATTGGCAGCATAAGAAATATGCCTGCGATCCGCCACCAGTCCCTTCGTCGACGTGATCGGTCGCCATTCATACTCTCATCTATCATCTTCCAACACCTGCTCAAGGACCCGTCCTTCGGGGCCATATCTGCATCGCGTTTTCAATGATAAATATCGTCGTTGTTCTCCCAGCTTTTCAGAGGTCGGTTTCGGCGACATACCTATAAAACCCTCCGGTCGCCACGTCCATCTATGATCTGTCGATCCTCGATAGAATGATGGTTCCTGATGATGGTCGACCGGGTTCCAGTGACCTCCCATGGCCGGCCCATCCGATCCGACCAGATGGGTCATGCGATCCCAAAACGGTCTACGCCTTTGCTAATGGATGATAGATGAAAAAATGAAAAGAGAAAGGGTTTTTCGGTCCGTTCATCGTGTCAGGTTCTTAGGGTCCACCTGTCCCCTGATCTCACCATTGGGGTTCTGTGTGGTATGAAACGTTCACATAGATCGAATCGTTCTTCATGTCCGCGTACAGGTTGGCCAATGTCATACCCTTTAGCGGGCCAACGAACGTTGCGTTCGTCACATTACCTTCGACCAGTTTGCCGTTCATCATCATTCCCGGCGTCATAGGGGTTGCAGGGGTCATCGATGTGGTCGATGGATATAACCACTGAACGATGGACCCGTTAACTCCTGGTCCACCCATATGGAAATGGGCCATCGTCACGTTCTCGATGTTGAAGACCCAGATCTTATAATGAAGCTCTGTGGCTCCCGCATGGAGTATGGTGATCCCCCACGGTATCGAACCGAGGTTCTTTCCAACAAGCTGGGAAACGTTCGTCACATTGTTAGCACCGTGCACGTTCCAGGACGACGGAATGTGGTTCAGACCAGGCTCATCGATTGGGGTCAATGGGACCGCCAGCGAAGAGAACCAGATGTTCGAAGCGTTGATCTGTCCCCTTACCTCACCGTTCGGGTTCTGGGTCGTGTTGATGTTGACATATATTTGACCGCCCATTACAGCCGAGACCAGGCCAGTTATGTTCTTCCCCGCCATGGGACCGACCAGGTTAGAGGCCATTAGCGTTCCCTTTGCCAGCAGGCCAGTGAACTTCCCTGACATCGCCGTCGAGTTAGCGCTCGAACCGCTGTACACACCTACCTTCGTAGTGTTAGCAGCAGGGTATAGGTTCGCTATCGCAGCACCTTGCTGTCCTGGTGCACCCATGTATATTCCTGCATGGGTCACATTAGCTAGGTTCGATACCCACAAGGAATATCCGATCTGATCGCTGTTATTGGTCATTTGAAGGACCAATGCACCCATCGGAGGGTCGCTCGAATTTACCGGGGTGGTCAGTTTAGGTTCCTGTGTCGAACTCATCGGTATCACAGCAGTATTTGGCCAGTTCGACGAGCTGGTCGTCTGAGCAGAGGCCGGACCTGGTAGGACCAGCGCTCCTGCTATCATGGCGACCATCGTCAGTACGATCAAGGCTTTAGCCATTCGCGCCATTCGCATGCTTCTTCACCTCCCTTCTTGCACTATCTTATCGTCCGTTCGGACGGTCACGCACTAAGGCCAAAGAGGTTCTACCGCTTGGATCAGGGGCTCCTACCCACCCTGCCCTGGGCGTGCAGTGGACTTGGTGAAGGGCGTCATATTAAACGGTTGGTCGAAAAGCCAGCGATGTCCGAAGAGGGATGGGTGAAGAAAATGGGGGGACCTCTTTCAAAAAGCGGGCTTAATTACATAAAGAAAATGACACGTCCCGCAGTTATCATCGAAGCGAAACACCCAGATCGTCGATGGTCTCGGAGATCGTCCTGGCCAGAACTTCCAGGGTCATCTCAGGGTCCATCGCCGATATAATATTCGTTACTGATCGCGATATCATTAGGTTCACCCCGCTCTCCTCGAGCTGACGGGGGTCGGTCCTTATGCCGATCACAGGTATGTGTTTGGCAAACGCATAACCTATCTCGAAGCTGGTCCCGGCGTCCACATCAGGTCCGTCCAGGACCGCTAGAACGATGTCGGCACCTTCGATCGAACCTATGCACTCCTCAAAAAGCCCATGGAACGGGTCATGCCCCCTCTTTTTCCTGGGCAGTTCTTGTGGAAGGATGACCTCGGCGTCGGTCAGATATGCTATCAAAAGACCTGAAAGCTTTTTATTGAACTCCCTCTCACCTAAGGAGAAAAGAGGTCCCGCGAGGTAAATTTTCATTTCCGAGCCTCCGACCGATAAATGATGTCGTCCGGTCAGTTCATCAAACGATCCATTTTTTTTCGTTGAGCACTATGGCGGGAGGGTCCCCATCGCCAGCTTGGGAGCGTTCGTGATCATCATCGATCATTTCCCAACCCTCCTCCTTAATTTCTTCGGCATGTCCGTTCCCCGGTTGGACCGCGTTGATGTCCCGGAACTCGCGTTCTAAAAGTTTGACCTCACGATTGTTCAATGCTTGAGGGCTTATCGGAAGAAGGAATATGGAGTCCGTCACCGCGGTCGACTCACTGAGAAGTTGCACGAACTTCAGGACCTTGGGGAAGTTGGTCTGACTGACCATATACTCCAATCCGCTTACCATGATCACGGCGCTCTCATTGCTTTCTATGAAAGACTTCATCTCGCTATAGATCAAGGGTATGTTCGTCGGTTCTCTGGCGCTCTGAATATTAGATTCGTACGAGAGCCAAAGGACCTGGGACCCGTCCAACCTATATTTGCTCTTCAACTTCTCTGGATATTCTCTGACCACGCATAATCCAGGATTCCCGTGGAGCAGACACTCCTCGAAGATATCGAAGGCCTGTTTGGGGTCCTCTGATTCGATCAGGTAGGAACACCCGCTCTCCAGCTTGAACCTTCTTTCCCTTATGACCGGTTCGAGCACGGTCCCCTTCATGGGTGCTGATACAGGGGTCAGATGATGTACGCAACGCTCCGCCCCTTGCGATGCGCAGATGACCTCTGATGCAGTATATTTTCTTCCAAGCAAGGACGAGGTCATTCCGGCGAGATAGCCTCTGGTAAAATCGCATCTCCTTCCGTGCGAGGCCTCGAGGGACTCATCAAAGGTCACTACTATCTCGCCATCGTTCGCCTTTATCACCTTGGCACGGCTCAGGCCGCTTTCTGCCCATAGTTGTGTGAATATGTCAGGAAAATTGTTCAGATCGGTAGCTTTGAACTCCAATGAGGCAACAAGGGCCTGGCCCGCCCTGAACCCCATCCTTTCCAAGGTCTGGGAGGCCCACTCCCCCTCAAGTACTCCAACTCCTCTCTCAAGCTGAGCAAAGCCGAGCCCGGCATTACAAAGAATGGGTTCATGCGTTCACTTCCAACAATCTTCTCCCGATCCGCTCGAAAGCGTCAGAGACCCCCTTTCCGGTCTTTGCGCTCGTAAATATGCATTCATGACCGAACTGTCCTGCCTAGCCCCTCGATGACATCTGGGCCGAACACGCTCGGCAGGTCCGACTTATTGATCAAGGGAATTGAGGGCCTTTGACCAACGCTCGCTTTGAAATCATCCAACCAGGTCGGTAGCGCGTTCAAGGTGGTTTCGCTGGTCGTATCACAAACGAACAACGCGCCATTGGCCCCAGCATAATAGGCCGCATGTAGGGATCTTTGCGATCTCTGCCCAAGAACATCCCATATCATTAGCGTGAGCTGGACATTATCAAGCTCCAGCACTTTCTTGGTCACCTTGGTGCCAAAGCTCACGATGTAATCATCACTGAAACAATCGAAGACATATCTGCCTATGAGGGATGTCTTGCCAACGCCACCCTCCCCCAATAGGCATATCTTCTTGATCACTCGTTTTTTCTCCATGGGGCGGGACAAAGATCTTGATGTCAATATATAAGACTTGGTGATCTGGTGTCCCCATATGATATCGTATTCACGCTGGACCCATGAAGACCTGGACGGTGCGGTCCATAGGGTCGGTCTTACCCATAGACTACCGATTCTTCGGGCGTGGGCTTCCTTGGTTCCTGGTTCACGCTTTGCATGGCGCCCCTTATTTGTTTCTCTATCTCTTCGGCCTCTTTGTATAGGGGGTCTGGGTTATCTTGAGCTCGGGCAGCATCTTCGCGACGACCTCCAATAGCTTCGCGGAACCTCTGGCGTCCGGTAGGTCCACCCTCGCAGGGCCTAATAGACAGAATCACATCCATCCCCCGGATATCGCCCTCGTACAAGAGGACACCAGATAGGCCACTGACCATGCCTTCCTTCATCTCCTCGACATTATATTTTTCAAGGGTCTTCCTTGACCCCTCCGTGGAACCAACACCGTATATCTTCGGCTCCTCTGGGCTTTGCCAATTGAAACCCTCCAATGTTATGATGGTCCTTATCCCGCTCTTTGTGCACCAATCAAGTATCGAGTCGGCCAAGGGCTTGACCAGGTCCGGTCTTGGAACGAACTCGGCGGCGACAGCGATTATCTGTTCGCACTTCTCCCCTCCATCACAGTTCCTTTCTCCAGCAAATATTCGGACGGGCGGGGACGGCACCCCCTCGTGGACCAGGGTATAGGGAGGAAAATCGTTGGAGATTGCACCGGCCACACGTTTCAGCCCCATGGTCCTGATGATGAAATTCGCCGCTATGGAACTTATCAGACCAACGCCCGGAAAACCAACTATCATCATTCCATCTTCTAGCTTCTCGCTCATGTATTCGTGCAGGACTAGATCGGAACCCATAACAATACGCTCAGTAGATCGATTGAAAAGGCATGATACTTAATCATTTGGAACCGGAAAGTTTGTTGAACTAATGAGCAGCAAAAGGTGCCTGGCAGGCTTTTTCCAGCTCTGCGCTCACAGAGCTGTTTGGTGACAAAAACATGCCAGGCATGTTCATCTCGGAGACCATCATAGATAGTTTTTGGCACGTTCATGACGAACGGTACGTCGGAAGAGCGGAGAGAACGAGCATCGATGCGATGATCTGGCATCGTTCGTTACAGGAAGTGAACGGCCGCCGACGAGGGCGGCCGTTCGTGCTTCCTCCTCAGATGCTGGAGAGCGTTCGTCGGTTCATGCTCGAGCTGCATCTCAGTTTGAGAGCGGTCGAGGGGCATCTGAGACGCATGTTATCGGTGCTCGGTCTCCAAAGCACCGGACCATACGACGATCTGGAGGCGTCTTGCGAGCGAGGAGGCGGAACCGGTCGTTCCGCCTCGTCGAGCGATCGTCGCGATCGACAGCACAGGGTTCTCGACATCGCTTCGAGGCGAGTGGCTGCGGGACCACTGGCACAAGCGACGCGGCTTCGTCAAGGCGCACGTCGCCGTGGATGTCATGACGTTCGAGGTGCTCGGTATCATCGTCACCGACGATACTGTCAACGACAACAAGGTGTTCGCCCAGCTCATCGAGCAGGTGCTCTCTCGAGGCATCATCATCGAGAGGGTGCTCGCCGACGGAGGTTACGACCCGACCTATAACTTCGATCTGTTACGAGGCAGGGACATCGAGGCCGGTATCAAGATGGCCTATGACGCGAGGACAAGATCTCGCGGTGGGACATCGGCAAGACGCATGGCCGTCATAGAAAGGGACGAGCTGGGCCAGGAGGGATGGGAAGAACGATACGCGTACTCGCTGCGCTGGATGATAGAGTAAGTGTTCTCTGCGGTGAAACCCGTCCTCGGCGGGGAGGTGAGGTCGCGTCGACGCGACCTCATGTTCGCCGAGGTCGAGAACAAGTTCTGGGCATGGAACACGATGAGGCAAGAGGAATTAATCAACTAGCTTGAACCGGAACCTTCATCTAGAGATTTGGGAGACGAGGGCGTGTTAGGCCTGGATCGCCCTTAGCAAAACTCCCTACGACATAGGTCATGTTGTGACGATCGACCATCGCCAAGATCAACACTCCGGAATACTGAACGGAGGAGAAAGAATCCCGCATGAAAAGACGAACATGGACACTAGTTCGAAATGGAAAATGGCCGATCTAGGGCAGACCAAAAAATAAGGTCCTCGAGCAAGGCTTCTTAGCAAAAGAATAAACATTCCATGAACCTTTTTGAGATCGTGAAGGAAGAACTGTCGCTCATTAGAACATCATCCGGAATACCAGTGATCGTTGAAAGGATGCCATATGCACGATCCGCTGCTTTTTCAGTGTATATCGGAAAAGGTTCACGAGATGAACCTGAGGACAAGGCAGGGATAGCCCACATGCTAGAGCATATGTTGTTCAAGGGGACCAAGGAACGTACCCCGAGACAGATGGCGGAACAGATCGAGGCTGCAGGAGGGGAACAGAACGGTTATACAACGAAAGAGGTGACGAGCTATCAAGCGTCCACATTGGATGAGACCGCGTCGATCGCACAGGACCTTTTGGCGGACATGGTGCTTGAACCCCTGCTTGACGCCGAGAGCCTGAAAACCGAAAAGACGGTCGTCGTTCAAGAGATAAAGATGTTAGAGAACGATCCTCAGGACTATATTCATGTACTATTTTTAGAGAGCATGTGGGGAAAGCACCCCATGGGCCGCTCAGAGAGCGGTTTCGAAAGGACGGTGAACTCCATCTCATCGGACGATCTCCGTGAGTTCTTCGAAACGAACTATAGGCCACCGAACCTGGCGATAGTGGCGGCGGGAAACGTTGATCTGCTGAGGTGAGGGCATGGACATCAGAAAGCTTCGATCATCTGGAGCACAATGAAGGTCCGAACATTCGAAGATGCCGATCCCCCGGACGGGGATAGATGTGGTCCCGAGGGATGATGAGCAGACATACGTCGCCATGGGCTTTCCGGCCCTCGGTTCTAACGACCCTGGTCGCTTTGCTCAACGGGCCATGAGCGCATTGCTCGGGATGGGAACATCCTCCAGGTTGTTCCAGGAGATCCGGGAGAAGGAGGGGCTGGTCTACTCCATTTATTCCAGCGCCTCATCGTACACCGATTGCGGAGCCTTAGGAATATATTACTGTACCTCTGTCAAATATCAAGAAAAGGTAGCCAGGATGATCGCGAGGGAGATCGCCCGACTTAAGAAGGACGGCCTTGAAAAGGAGGAGCTCGCCCGTGCCAAACGTCTGATAAAGGGGATATACGTTCGAAAGCTCGAATCATCAGAATCCAGGATGTATCGTCTGGGAGAAATGTTCATGTCGACCGGTGAGGTCCTCTCCTCCGAAGAGGTCCTTGCAAGGATGGACATGGTCAGCGAGGAGGAGGTCCAGCATATCTGTGATGAGCTACTTAACAGGAGCTCCCTCGTAATGACCATACATGGTCCTAAGAAAGAGAGCGAGAAGGCGGCCAAGGAGCTTGAGGACCTAGACCTATGAGCTCCCGGCCCTTGCGGACGGGGCCTCTTATCCGATCCGGCCGGCTTCCACGGAGGATGCATGTATGATAGATCCGCTGTCCATGAGGACCAGCTCCGATCGTCCCGACCTTAGCTTCCCGCAACGCTCGGTGCTTGTGGCCCCTATCCCTCAAGCTCCCGCAAGGGGCTAAATTTGCTTTATCTGTTCAAGGACGGCCGTGATCGCCTTTGGCAACACCGCCTCGATCTCGGGCGTCATGGTCTCTGACAATGTGAATATGTCAATGACCTCTATCGCAATGAAAACTATGTTTTCGGGAACCTTTCAGGTTCCAGCGTCTTCCCCAGTTCGATGGTGGTCGCAACATTGGCCTCGTGAGGGTTCGTCCCATGAACGCTGTCACTGAACGCGTCAGTACCAAGAACGATGATCGAACCAGGTGGGTTCCCGGAGTTCATTATCGCGTCGACGATAATGACCTTCTCATATCCCAGCATTATCTCGATAAGGTCCAGACCACTGGTGCACGCCTCTACGAGGTCAACGCCATCCAGACCCATATTGGAGAGTTCTTTTAGCACCCGAAGCCCGATCGCATCATCACACATTATGGGGCTACCGATGCCCAGGACCAAGATCTTCTTCCTCATCCGTCGTCCAGCATGGACGGCGCATTATTAAGGTTTTTCAAATCAACCTTCGCTTGACCCGGGCACCGGTCCCATCGTTCAAGTTATCTCTTTCGATCCTGGCTTACCTCCAAGGAACCTATAGAGCAATGCCGCTATGATACCGCCAATGATGGGCGCGACTATGAATATCCATAGCTGATCGATAGCCCAACCGCCCACGAGCAAAGCCGGACCGAAGCTTCTTGCAGGATTGACGGAACAATTGTCCACGGGGATAGCTACCAAGTTCACCACCGCAAGGGCCAACCCTATCGGTATTCCCGCAAAGTCCTTTGGTGCCATCTGATCGGTCACCGAAAGGATAGTAAAGATGAACACGAAGGTCAGGACCACCTCGATAACAGCGGTCGGACCTAGTCCATATCCTCCTGGTGAGTGGGCCCCATATCCGTTCGAGCCCAGCCCCATCGTTTGAAGATTGTAGCCTCCGGGGGCCCCTTGGGCGATCAAAAGGATGACCGCCGCCGCAAGCGTCGCTCCTATCAATTGAGCGATGATATATCCTGTCATATCTTTTAGGCTCATCTTCCTGGCTATCGCGACCGCGATGGTGACCGCCGGGTTGACATGGCATCCCGATATGTAGCCTATTGAGAACACCATTATCAAAAGTGCTATCCCAAATGCTAGAGCAATCCCAAGTGTGGTGATCTCCTTGCCAGCAAGGACCGCACTGCCAACACCGCCCAATACCAGGACGAAGGTCCCGATACCTTCAGCGAGATATTTTCTCATGTTTCACCCATTTTCTTTGAGGATGAAGATATATAAACAAATGACGCGCTGCATCTACCAAGGATCCATATGTCAACGCCTTTTTTGGTATATTCCCTCTTTTGATAGAGATGATCGCCGATCTCTCAAATGATCTACCTGATCTAGGATCTCGTTTCAAGATGAAGGATGAACGACGTGATCGTGGCGGATGATGCTGCAGGACCGTTGGATCAGTTCATGGAGGTGAGATAGAACTATCGATCCTTTCTTGCGCGAGCGCGGCGTTGGCATGCAAGATGGCGAGATACGGGGAGGATATGGCCACTGAACCTGAACCGATGCAACTTCGGGGCGAAGGTCCGTCCGTTCATTGTAAGAAGAAATATAGCCATCATCGCGATGGGACAGATGGAATAATGGCTTGACCCTCCTACGGCCGATAGAACGGCTTTGGGATCGTTCAACGGGCTGGCATGCTCATGGAAGATGAAGGGCCTAGGATCGAACCTGTCATATCGCTGATCGTTAATGGAATGAGGCTTAGCGTGCGCCAGCTGGAGGTGTTGAACACTGTCCGTGGCACAGGTAGCCAGAACCAAGCGGCAAACGTGCTTGGTATTTCCCCTCCGGTTCTGCACAGATATCTGGGCCAGATCGAGGCAAAGCTCGGAACGGAGGTCCTGATAACGACCCCGACCGGAACGAGATTGAACGAGCTTGGGGAAAGGATCGCGATGGAGTATTCTGCCTTGAACCAGCGATTAAAGGGCAGAGAGACCATCGTTGTCGGCGGAACGATGATCACGGAGGAGCTGCTGTTATCCTCATTGACCAAAGCCGACCCCGAAGGGACATATCAATTGATAATCTCGGACGATGAACGCAACCTTAGGGATTTTAATGCGGGTCTGATGGACCTGGTCCTACTTGACGATCCATTGAACCTGTTCGATCTTGAGCATGTGAACTGGGAAGAGATAGCGGAAGACCGATTGATCCATGTGGACAAGGGGGACCGTTATGCACGTTTTTCCTTATGGTGCGCAAAGAATAGGTTTCCAGCATCTTCGCAGCGTGGGGACCCCCTTCAAGGTCGATCGAACCATTCGGTCCGTACCAGCTCTCCTTAGCTCAGGTCTTAGTTTTTTCATCAATGAAAGTCTGGCTGCGAGGAAGGGCCTGAGGATGCGAAGCGATACCGACCCGAACGTACTGTCCCACAAGACTCTTCGCCGCATATCGCTCGGCGGACGTGAGCAAGCTGGTCAGGGAGTTGAGGATGGAACTGTCAGGAGTACTATGACCTAAATAGGTAATACTACTGCGTTTTTTACCCTACGTTTATATAATCTGCCGTCATGGATAGACCGGGAAACTATCATGGTCGCAATAGAACCTAATCAAGAATTCGCGGAATCCATCGAGAAGGCCGGAGGGAAGACCCTCATGATGTGCTTCCAATGCGGGACATGCACTGCAAGCTGCCCATCCGGAAGGCTCACCTCTTACAGGACAAGAAAGCTGATAAGGAAGGGACAGCTAGGATTGAAGGATGACATCCTGAACTCTCAGGACCTGTGGATGTGCACTACCTGCTATGCGTGCATGGAAAGGTGCCCGAGGGGAGTTGAGATCGTCGATATCATCACGATCCTCAGGAACATGGCGGTCAAACAGGGCATAATGTCCGAGGAGCACAGGAAGGTAGGGAAATATCTTCTCCAGAACGGTGCCACCATCCCTCTGAACGAGAAGTACGAGGAGCTCAGGAAGAAGCTCGGCCTATCGGCGAGGCCAGTGAACGTGCTCGGTGACAAGAAGGCCTTGGAAGAGATGCAAAAGATCATGAAGGCAACTGGATTCGATAAGCTTCTAGGAGGTGCTTAAGATGGCAAAGAAGTATGCTTTGTTCCTGGGATGCGTCGCCCCTGCTAGATATCCAGGGATAGAATCTGCCACAAGAGAGGTCTGCAAGGCCTTGGGGATCGAGCTTGTCGAGCTCGAGGGGGCGGGATGTTGTCCGGCCCCAGGCGTGATCAAGTCCTTTGAACAGGACACCTGGCTCTCGATCGCAGCAAGGAACCTTGCTCTTGCCCAAAAGAAAGGGGTCGACATATTGACCATCTGCAATGGTTGTTATGGGTCCCTGTTCGACGCCGCGCATATCCTTCACGAGAACCCAGAGAAGCTTAGGGCGGTCAACAAGATCTTGCGCGAGATCAACATGGAATACAATGGTGAGGTAAAGGTCCACCACTTCGCAGAGGTGTTCTACAAACAGATCGGGAATCGATATCGATCAAGTCGCATGTCAAAAATCCACTGGACTACAAGGTCGCTGTCCACTACGGATGCCACTTCTTGAAGCCAAGCAACCTCAAGCAGCTGGACGACCCTGAGAGACCGAAGATACTGGATGAGCTCGTCGAGGCGACCGGGGCAAAGAGCGTGGATTATAAAGACAAGCAGATGTGCTGCGGTGCTGGCGGTGGTGTCAGGTCGGGCAACCCGGCCCTGGCGATAAAGTTCACCGAAGATAAATTAAAGAACATCAAAGCGTCCGGTGCTCAGTTCATCATCGATGTCTGTCCCTTCTGTCACCTTCAGTTCGACAGATCTCAGGCGGAACTAAAGGGCTACAACATACCAGTGATCCATCTGTCCCAGCTCTATGGGCTCGCGCTCGGGGTTCCAAAAGAGAAGCTCGGGCTTGAAGCGCACGAGATACCGGCTAGGGTTTGAACATAACTCGGGGGCTACCTCCGACCTTTCTATCTTTTCTTTATTTTATCAACGATTATTCGACATAGGACCTCTTTTCGACCTTCATATTGCCTTCATTTATAGGACGCTCGCGAACAAGACCGTCGTGCCCATCGGGGTCATGGATATTATACAATTAGAAAATTATAAGAGCTGGAGATATCATCATCTCGGCGAGGTTACGATAATGGCCAAAAAAGTAGAGAAGCCGAGCAAGAAAGAGAGCAAGCCTGCGGAAAAACCGACCAAGGTAGAAGCAAAACCGAAAAAGAAGTGATTCCCTCCAGGGTCTGTTGGTCAAAAACCATTTCCTTTTTTCCTAAAACGATCGAGAACGGTCCGCTCGACCTTGTTGGCGTCCCGGTGTAATAAAGTATATATTTGAGATGTACCATCAATCCCCCTACACTTTATGCTGGACTTCAAGGCCAGCATGTTAAATGTATTGACAGGTGGACTCATTTCCGATTCTGCCCGATATGGAGGGTTTCAATGGCTGTAAAGAAGGCAAAGACGACAACGAGAAAGGTCAAGGACAAGTGGAAGGCAAAAGAGTGGTACAAGCTCTATGCTCCCAAGATGTTCAACGCGATCGAACTTGGAGAGACCCCCTCCGCAGAACCGTCCGATATGATGAGCAGGACGATAGAAGCGACCGTCCACGAGCTCACCGGCGATTTCTCGAAAATGCACATCAAGATCAGGTTCAAGGTCACCGATGTAAGAGGCCTGGAAGCCCACACTTCGTTCGTCGGTCACGACCTGACCAGTGATTATGTACGCAGGCTCACCAGAAGAAAGAGAACAAAGACCGACCATGTAGTGGATGTGCACACCAAGGACGGTTTTACCGTAAGGGTCAAACCTATGAGCATCACCGAGCAAAGGATCCAGGCGTCCCAGGAGACCGCTGTTAGAGGTCTGATGACAAAGGCACTTCAGGAACAAGCCGCTAACATGACCGTATCTGAACTTGTGAAGGGCATTATCTCCGGTGATCTTGCAAAGGACCTTTCGAACGCGGTAAAGATCATAATTCCGATAAAAAGGATCGAGATCAGAAAGACCGAGGTGCTCAAAGCAGGGACCCCGGCCGCAGAAGAGCCAAGCATCCAAGAAAAGATAGGCCAAGAGGCAGCGGCCGCTGAGGCGGCGGCAAAGGAAGCGATGGCGGTCGAGGCTTCTGAAGTGGCAGAAGAGGAAAAGGTCGCTGAGGAAGAGGTTCCGACCGCTTCCGAAGAGGAAGAGACCGAGGAAGAGGCCCCGGAAGAGAACGAAGAGGTCCAATAAGACAGGATAGAAAAAGATGCCGGGGTGGCTCAGACTGGTAGAGCGACGGACTCATATGACCGGGCCGACATGTCCTGGTTCGAGAGATCCGTAGGTCATGGGTTCAAATCCCATCCCCGGCACTCACCTCTCTTTTTCTGAAAAACAAAGCTTCGGATGCAGAGCATCCTTGTTATTTTTTCATTTGTTCAGCAGGTCGATCGTTCCCTCGGCGTCGAATGGTCGTTGAGCAAATCCTTCAAGTAGAATGATGTCCGTAGAAACCGCGGTGAAGGATTGAGAATAATAATCTACACCGGTAAAGGTGGGGTTGGGAAGACCTCGGTGGCATCTGCGACGGCCTTAAGGTCTGCAAGGCTCGGTTATAGGACCATACTGATGTCGACCGATGCGGCCCATTCTGTCTCTGACTCCCTAGAGATCCCTCTTTCAGGGAAGATAACGACCGTGGAGAAGAACCTTGACGCTATCGAGATCGACATGTTGTTCGAGCTTGAAACAAGATGGAAGGAGGTACAGAAGTTCATCTCCGATTTCCTTATGTCCCAGGGAATGGACGGTATAACGTCAAAGGAAATGGCGGTCATGCCGGGGATGGAGCTAATGTCCGCGCTCTTCTATGTACTAGATTTTTACAAGAAGGGGGACTATGATGTAGTCGTTCTGGATACAGCTCCCACAGCAGAGACGCTAAGGCTTTTGAGCTTCCCCGAGGTATCCAACTGGTACTCGGAAAGGCTATATGGCATGGTGAGGAACATGCTGAGGGTCGCCAGATTGACCGTCGGTAAGTTCATGAACACTCCCTTGCCGTCCGAGGACCTGCTCAAGGACCTTGAAGAACTGGGGGACAGGATGAAGCAGGTTCAGAAGGTCCTCACTAATCCCGAGATAACTTCGATAAGGTTGGTCGTCAACCCAGAGAAGATGGTGATAAACGAGACGAAGCGGGCGTTCACCTATCTGTGCCTTTACAATCTTACGGTGGAATGCATAGTGGTCAACCGAATGATGCCAGAAGGATCGGAAGGTTATTTCAAGGGAAAGATCGAAGAACAGGAACGGTATATGCAGATAATCAACGAATCGTTCAGTCCCCTTCGAATATTCAAAGCGAACCAGCTTCCCGTGGAATTGGTCGGGATAAGGTCTTTGGAAACATTGGGGGAGATGCTCTTTGATGGGGAGGACCCTACGAAGGTGTTTTCGACAGAAAAGCCGATGGAGCTCTTCCAAGAGGACGGTCTGGATGTTATATCCATTAAGTTGCCGTTCTCCATGAAAGAGGACGTGGAACTCTATAAGGTGTCGGACAGTCTGTTGGTGGAGGTCGGGTCATACCGCAGGTCGATCTCCCTGCCGTTCACTTTCACGAAGAAGGAGCCATGCAAGGCCGAGTTCAAAGAAGGCCACCTTTTGGTAAAGTTCAAGGGGGAGGATAATAATGGAAGAAAGACCTGATACGGAAGAGAATCGGTCCTGAGGACATAGAAGATGAGGAAGGCAATAGAAGGAGACGCATAAGAAAAGAGGCCGAGTCCCTGGCGGACTCGGTGCTCACGAAGGAGGCGAAGGAGCATCTTGTCAGGGCGGCAACAGAGCTCATCCTTGCCGTGGATTCCATGGTACCGAGGGATAAGATCCCTCCAGATGTCAGAGAACATTATCAAGCGGTGAAAAGGGAATCTGCGCTCCTTGTCAGGTCGGTGATCGACTCACAGATCAGAGCGATGGACGAGAGCAAAGAAAAAGAATGTAAGGAAGGTCTCAGGAAGATAGACCTGGATTGAGCTGCTCGGCCGTTCATTCGGTGGGATCCTTTACGAACAGCTCTCGACACTCTGAACAGAGCAACGGTCCCCTTCCGCTCGCACCACCGGTCTGTCTTAGGTCATAGGAGAAGTTCTCACAGTTCTCACAGTACCCGGTAAGGCTCTCCTGCTCCTTCTCGGTCGTGGCGGGGGTGGTTATCGTCTTCCATTCCCTCGTTATCTCGATCAAGGAGGGGGAGATCTTCATGATGTCGTTCTCGGTCAACATCCCGATCAGCTGGTCTTCGTTTATCACCGGAAGTCTACGAAACTGCAAGGATGCCATCTTCCTGGCCGCCTTGGCAACGCTCTCTTTGGGGCCGATGGTGACCACTGGTGAGGTCATGATATCCCTTACCCGTACCTGGGAAGGGACCTTGTCAAGTGCGGCCACCTTCTCCACGAAGTCCCTTTCGGTCACTATCCCTATGGGCCTCATATCGTTGACTATTATCACGCTTCCGACCTTCCAGGAGCTCATGAGCTCGGCGATGTCCCTGACCGTGAGGTCAGGTCCGCCGATGATCGGGACCTTGCTCATGATATCCTCGACATAGATGTCCCTGACCAGTTCTGCCATGTTGGCAAAATAGGTCTCCTAACATAGAAAAATCTTTCATCGATGCCTTGGCGATACATAATGAATAAATCCATCCAGAAGGATTGTGTCACCCGAGAGTGTTAGGATGAACGAAACCGAGGGAGAGACCGCTGTTCGGATCGCTAGACAGGCCGTCGAATCTGAGACCAGGGGAGCGGGGTCAGGCAATGTCGATGCTCCGGCCAGTTTCCGTGAGAAAAGGGGGGTCTTCGTGACTTTGCATTCGTACCCTTCCCATCTGTTGCGAGGATGCATAGGATTTCCAGAGCCCGCATTTTCCCTGGCAAGCGCTCTTCTTCAGGCCGGTCAGGCCGTATGCCATGATCCCAGGTTCGATCGATCTTCAGATCGATGAGCTCGATTCGGTGACGGTCGAGGTCAGTGTCCTGACCCCTCCACAGGAGATCAAGGTAGAAGATAAACGTACGATACCATCCCTCATCAATGTCGGAGAGGACGGTCTGATCGTCGAGATGGCGGGATATCGCGGTCTACTACTTCCCCAAGTGCCGATCGAATGGGACTGGGACGCGAAGGAGTTCCTCGATCAGACGTTCCTTAAGGCAGGGATAGACCCAGAATATCTGACGGACAAAAGGTCAAGGGTCTTCAAGTTCCAGGGAGAGATATATTCCGAGGGAACGCCTAATGGGAAGATCGTCAGAAAAGAACTGAAGTGATCCGATGGAACTGGTCATTGAGGGAAGGGCTTTCATCGATGGGGAACTGGTCCCGAGGATGATAGGCATCGAGAACGGGAAGATATGCTCCATCAAGCGCTCGTCCCTGAGGGGAGATGAGCACATCGATCTTGGGGATCGGTGCGATATTGCCCGGAGCAATAGATCCCCATGTCCACTTCAGGGAACCGGGGCTTACTGGCAAGGAGGATTTTTCGACGGGGTCCCTGGCCGCTGTTTTTGGGGGCGTCACATGCGCCTTTGACATGCCGAACACGATCCCCCCGGTAATTTCCCTCTCGGCCCTGGAAGAAAAGAAAAGATCGATCGAGAAGAGATCATGGACCGACTATGGGCTGTTCGGTGGTTGTGTGGCAACGTCGGACATACATGCAATGGGCCCTGAGGTGATCGGCTTCAAACTGTTCCTGGGATCTTCCACAGGGAGGTTGCTCGTCACGGATAGGGTAGAGATAGAGCACATAGCGGCTAAGGTGAAAGCGACCGGAAAGGTGCTGAGCGTTCATGCTGAGGACGAGAACCATATGCGTAAGATGGAGGAAAAGGACCTTAACGATCATCTGAAAACAAGACCGGTCGCTGCGGAGGTATCGGCCATCAATGGGATGACAAAGTTCGACGGTACGAGGATCAATATTTGTCACATATCGTCCAAAGAAGGGCTCCAAGCAGCGGTTAGCGCGGGTTTCACGAAGGAGGTCACCGCCCATCACTTGTTCCTTAACAAGGATTGTGGAAAGGGGGCTTACGCGAAGACAAATCCCCCCATCAGGACAGAAGAGGACCGCGTCGCTCTGATGGCCGCCCTCCAAAAGGGGGAGTTCGATATGATAGGGTCCGACCATGCGCCCCACACAATCGAAGAGAAGGAACAGGATTTCGATCTCGCCCCATCGGGCGCCCCGGGGGTGGAAACGACCATACCTATGTTGCTGGCCCTGGTCAAAAAAGGGTCGGTCCCTCTAAGGACCTATGTCCGCACTGCGTCCGATAAGACCATCAGAGCTATTTGGATTGAACAAGGGACGGATAGAGATAGGCAAGGATGCGGACCTTACGGTCGTCGATTTTCGCAATATGAAAAAGATAAAGGTTAATAACCTTCACAGCAAGTGCGGCTGGACCCTTTTCGAGGGAATGGATGCCATTTTCCCCGACTCGGTCTTCGTTCGTGGCTCGAAGATGATCGAGGATGGATCGATCGTGGGGGAGAGAACAGGAAGGGACGTTATTGGCCAACATAACTGAACTCGATCTTGACATGTCCGAGCTATCGGGCCGGACGTTCACATGTGATCTAAGGTGCGGTCTCTGTTGCCTATGCCAGCCAGAGCTCCTGCCTGAAGAGGTAGGGTATTTCCGGAAGAACCACCCTAACAAGTTGGTAAAAAAGGACACTCCGCACGAGCATATAGCGATCGCTCTGAAAAAAGGGCAAGGGCCATGCGAGTTCCTCGATGGAAGGAAATGTAGCATCTACTCGATGCGTCCTCATTTTTGTAGACAGTTCCCGTTCCATATCTATATAGGTGACAGGGTGCAGATCGAACTGGACCTGTCTTGTCGAGGGGTCTGGACGGGCAAGGGTATGGACGCGATGGTCGCTGGGGGCCGAACGATCGAGGACAATCTCGAGGTAATATCGGACATACTCAGAGGGTCGAGGGATGTCTACAGAGAGTTCCAGAGAAATTGTGAGGAGGTCGGTGTCTGGAGATCCCCATATCCCTGAGAAAGGAGATGGGTTCCAAGCTTGACAGGATGTTGGACCTGAGGTTCTTGGCAAAGGTCCTTGATCTATCTGCGGAAGAGGACGAGATGCAACTCCCAGACACGATAGATAATGATATAGATATTAGAGAGATTGAGATATCAGCGAGGGAGACGGGGCTCGATTCCCTGTCCTCGGAAGAACCATTGAGCCTGCCTGTCTATTGCGACAGGGAGTGGCGATGGAACATATTCTCGGCAAAGAACGGAACGATCGAACATTCCTTGTTGCTCGATGATGGGCGGATCGAAAAAGTAGGATGCATAGATGCGACCCAAATCAAGTTGGGCTTGCCAGGGGACGGGGGAAGGACCTCTTCTTGAACTATCTCCGGGTCCTTAACTCTCGGGACAGCATGCTCGGGTATGCGTATTATCTTGTGGATGCTTATGGTTACGAGGATCCTGTGGCCAATACCTATTTCGGGATGATGGCCACAACAGCTTTGGACCTTCTCTGGCGATCGTCCTTGCTCGCATACATTCAGCGGGGTGGTCTTGATAAAAATGGTGTGATGGAAGGGATAATATCATATGACATGGACCGTCTGGACGCCCCAACGATCGGTGCGTTCATCTGATCAGTGCGTATAAACCGAAGAGGTGTCCTTCATCGGGCCGCCTGACCTGGACCTAGGTGCTGCTGTCATGACCTGACGAACTTAACATATTCTATCGATTCGTTCTTCTGAAAAGAGGTCAGCATCTCTTTTGCCGTAACGGCCTTTCCGCTTACTAAAAACACGTCCAGACATTTTCCGCTCTTAAGATGGGAATGGACCTGTGTTAGGATTATTTTTTGGAACATGTGCACGCTGCTATCGAGGTCACCACCATTATCGGCATGGTGTACTACGATCAGGATGCCCTCTACGTCCCCCTCCATCGAATCGCGGTCCCTGATCTCGCTCTCCGCCGATCGAAGGCATACCCTTATGGCCTCGCTCCTGCCAGCCAATCCAAGGATCTTTTGTAATTTGTCCAGGTCCTCCAGGTTCTTATCCGTCAGGGAAACGCTGATAACCGTCATTTCGCTCGCGATCTAAGATACCTGATATGACCTATATCTACGATTCCCCAAAAGTTAGGTGAGAATACGGGGGCCCCCTCTGCGAACGAAGAGATGGGTACGAGCGGTGGGAATGGTCGATCGTACTGCAGCAAGGCAGAAACGAATTCACTTGAACGACAGGCCCATGACCTCAACGGTCCGCAAGCTGACCGGACGAGCAGTAATGCCCTCCGCAAGGGCCGGGACTTCACGCGGCGGGCAAAAGGACGACGAACCTCGCCCCCTTGGTATGGTCACCAGGAACACGATCCTCTACCCAGACCTTCCCGTTAAGGTCCTCGATCAGGCGTTTCACCAAGAACAAGCCCAATCCCCTGCCGGCAGACCTGGTCGAACCTCGTGCGGAACGGTTGAACAGCTTTACCTTTATGTCATCATTGATCCCCGGACCATTGTCCTCGATGCTTATCTTGGCGTACATCCCCGCATCCGTCACTTCATATTTTAGGCCGATATCAACAATTAGCGGTCCAGAGGAATGTTTGATGGCGTTATTGACGATGTTCGAGAACGCCTCCTTGAGCAAACTGGAGGCCATCACCGTGCAATGATCGCTCTCTTCGATCGAAATGGTCACATCCCTTCCCGGCGGGTTCTCGTACTCCTCCTTGATATCCTCCAACATAGTACAAAGATCGAGAAGTTCTGCCTCTCGTCTTTCCATCTCCAGCTTTTGGACATCCCTTACGCTCGCTATCAGCAGGGTGCTGTTCCTAAGCTCCTCTAATGGTCTGGTCAGTAGTCTCTTCTCTTTATCGTCCAATTTTAAATTTGCCTCTGCCAATTGCAGGTATCCCATGGCGGCCGAATTGTAGTTGTTAATATCGTGCGTAAGCAGGTCCAAGTACAGTTCAGCTCTTTCCCTGGCCTCTGCCAGCTCATGCTGGGATGCTCTTTGCTCCGTTATATCCCTTATGATCATGCTTGACCTAGTGCTCCCATCCGCATCGATGAAAGTGCTGGAGGTGAACTCGCCTGGAAATGTCGTCCCGTTCTTTCTTTTGTAGGTTATTTCACCTCTTGACCTTCCAGTTCTCTCACGTTCCAGCAACGCGTTCCTTAACTTATCGTCCATTATCGTTGTTCCCGCCCTTCCTTCCTTTCTGATCTCTTCTTCGGTCATATCGAACATACGCTGAGCTGCAGGGTTCGCTGAAAGTATGGTGCCATCCGGTCGCGCCAGTAGGATGGCATCGAGGCTGTTCTCATATAGTGATCTGAACCGTGCCTCGCTCGCCTTGATGACCTCTTCCGTTCTTTTTCGTTCGATCGCATAAAGGACCGCCCTGCCCAGGGTCCTGGGGGACAGTTCGTTCTTGAAAAGATAATCCTGGGCGCCTTCCTTCTATTGCTTTCATCGCTAGGTCCTCATCCAGACCTCCTGTCAGCACCACGATCGGAACCTTAGGGAACCTATGATGGAGAGTTTTGAAAGTGGTCAGGCCCTTGCTGTCTATAATGTTAAGGTCCAGTAAGATGAGGTCAAAGGTCTCGTTCTCTAGCACATCGATCGTTTTGGACATCCTGTCCGAGTTCTGAATGTGATAGAACCCGAACCTTGCCTCCTGAAGCATGTCCTCGATCAAACGATAGTCCCCAGGGTTGTCCTCCACCGCCAGCACCTTTACGCCTTTTCCTTCTTTTTCGGCTGTTGCATTGGTCGAGGCCATCGGATCAAGGATATAGAGAATCGTTCACATGATTAAGATTTCCATCCCTCGAAAATATTGTTGGTCTAAGGGAGGAGTTCGACCATCGGGCTTGTCCAGGATGGTTCGGGATGCTTGATCCGGAAGATCGTTTTTCATCGAGCTCGATGTTGATCCGGACAATGATCGCAGGATATAGGTTGGGGACGTCAAAAGGGCTTATCGTACATCATAGCCGACATGAGGAAGGCGCCTCGAGCGCGGGACTCGAACGATCATGACCCAGATTAGCGAGACCTTTTTGAGCACAAGCATAAATGACCTCGAACCAGATCGGCGGCCGGATCAAAGGAACAGAGAGATGGTCGCCGCCACGATTATCATCGCGACCCCACTTGCCGCATAGAACAACAAACGTCGTTCGTTATCTGAAGTCTCTGTCATGGATTATCGATGGACAACAATTATGGGCCCATATCAAGGTTTTCCATGGATCATCTGGCCGTAAGATCGTCAAAGCTCGGATAGGTCTTGCTACTTTTTATTACCTGGACCTATCAAAGGAAGATGGCGACCGGTTCCGGCGGTCCGCACACGCTGAATGATCATTGCGATAGTACCTTTAAGGCCGGTCGGAACATTTATCTTGTGCTGTCCGATATTTTCGTGCATCATACCGTTCCATCGATCATTGATGATATATGCCATCATCTTAAGCTCCCAGACGGTCCGTCGAACATATTGGGAAACTTTTAATAGTCCGCGGTTTATGGGGCAGAATGGTGGCTGTCAATGCAGAAACCTCTCACAGTTCTTAATCAATCGATCAATCGTCCCGTGATCGTCGAGCTGAAGGCGAACAGGGAGTACCGAGGGGTCCTAGATGGATATGACCCACACATGAACCTCGTACTCAAGAATGTCGAAGAACTTGTGAACCATGAGGTTGTAAGAAAGTTGGACCTTACGATAGTCCGGGGCGATAACGTCATCTACATTTCACCTTAGGGGATGTGAACATGAGCAAAGGAACTCCATCAATGGGTAAGAGGTCGAGCGGGAAGGCACATGTACCTTGCCGCCGATGCGGAAGAAGCGCATACAATCTGGGAAAGGGCGTTTGCGCCTCTTGCGGATATGGAAGGACTACGAGGATGAGGTCTTACTCCTGGGCGAAACAACATTGACGACGATTGAAGTTGACCAGACGGACGATAAGCCCGAACATTATTGTGGGATCGTCGGTATGGCGTTGACCATCAACGCCCCGCCCGAACTAAAAAGGGCCCTCAGGGTCATTCAACACCGAGGACAAGAGGCCGCGGGTGTCGCCATTTTCGATGGAGGTATAAGCTATCTCCGCGGTATGGGACTGGTCCATGAGGTACTTACTGGTCAGGCCTTCGATGCTTTGAAAGGGAACGTAGGCATAGGGCATGTTAGATATTCGACGACCGGTACTTCTTGCGCTCAGAACTGCCAACCGATGACCGTTAAAACATCTAGCGGAGATGTCGCCATAGCCCACAATGGGGACATAGTGAACGCCGATAAGCTAAGGTCCAAGCTTCAGACAGAGGGCTGGGCATTCCTGACGACCACCGATTCTGAGATCATAATCCGGCTCTTGGCCAACGAACTGAAACAGAACGGTGACCAAGTTAAGGCGATCAGGGCGACGATGAAACACTTAGATGGGTCCTTTTCACTGACCATAATGATAGGCAACAAACTGTACGGGGTCCGGGACCCTCTCGGTTTCAGACCGCTCTGCATAGGGAGATTGGCGAACGGCTATTGCCTTGCATCTGAGAGCGCCGTGTTCGATGTTCTTCAAGGGCAGTTCATCAGGGACATGCTTCCAGGAGAGGTGGTCGAACTTACCACTGAGGGTTTCATTCCTCATCGTTCACCTGGCCCCGTGCATAAGGCTCATTGCATGTTCGAATGGGTATATTTTGCCAGACCCGATTCCATCATTGATGGGAAAGAGGTCTACAACGTCAGAAAAAGGCTGGGCATGATCCTTGCAAAGGAACGGCCAGCAGATGCTGACGTTGTGGTGGCCGTTCCTGACTCAGGTAGGGCCCATGCACTTGGATATTCGGCCCAATCCGGAATACCATATGAAGAAGGGTTCATGAAGAACCGTTATGTCGAAAGGACTTTCATAATGCCAGAACAGCTTATGCGGGATGAAGGTGTCGGACTGAAGCTCAATCCGATCAGATCGACCGTTTCTGGGAAGCGGGTCGTCGTGGTGGACGATTCGATCGTGAGGGGGACCACATTGAGGAAGATCGTTCAAATGCTCCGAAGGTCCGGTGCTAAAGAGGTACACGTTCGAATAGGTTGTCCACCCATCAGAGCCCCTTGCTATTATGGGATTGATATGAAGAGCAGGGAACAGTTCGCGGCGACAGGTCGTAACGAAGAACAGATCGCGGACCTTCTAACGGCCGATTCCTTGGGATATACCAGCATGGAAGGCCTAGTGGAAGCTTTGGACATTCCAGAGAACGATCTATGCTTGGCTTGCCTTACGGGGGAGTATCCGACCAGCATACCTGGTGAAAAGATGCGCTTCCAGAAAACGCTCGAGGTCGCTTGAGCTCCATGTTTTAAAAAAGATCTAGGGATCGAATATTTTGGATCGGGTGAACGGGAGGTCGCTTTCCGCCAGCGGGATAAGAGCGAGCCACGTATTTTGGCCATCCTTTCCAAAACCTAAAATACCTGCTCGCCTTCTCCAGTGACAATACGGTCAGAACGACCGGGGCATAATCCTGACCGATGTCAGGTAGGGCCTCTTTGGAGGCGATCGGTGGATGGTGCAAGGTACTCCGCTCATACGGGGACGTTCACCTACGATCACGCCTTTTGGAGCAAAGCGAACGGGCAGGTAGATCAGCTGGAAGATCGCTACCTTGGCATGGTAGAGGCCGGGGGTTCAAATCCCCCCCTGTCCACCACTAGGC
>CAVUGW010000044.1:0-18358 GCA_963741025.1 Methanomassiliicoccaceae archaeon | reverse complement strand
AGATAGGAACTATCCCACTATAGCCCAGACCGGCGATGTTCGTGTTGCTCGTATATTAGAAGTCAAAGAAGTTGAGAGGCGTTCCTGGATGGAGCGAATACTGAAATGAAGCCGGGGTCCAAGGTGTAGATGAGCATGTTAGCAAGCGCCCATATGAAACCCAATAGGAGATATATGTCGATACCTCCGAACACCTCATCATAGGTCACGATCCGAGCGTTGAGCAGGCGGAACATGTAGCATATAGGTGATGAACGAAAAAGATCATGGCCGTGAAGAAAAAGACCGCGATTGTCGGTCCATCAGAGAATATTGAGGCATATGACAGCGACGATAATGTAAAGGACCCCAGCAAGGCCGGGTCCTCCACCTCTGTCCCTCGACGATCGAGCGCACGCAGGGCTATTAATACAGGAAGAAGGATAACGATCGACGTCACCAGCCTTGAGATGTTCCCCTGTGGTGATATAGGAATGAACAAGGTGACCATCATCATGGCGAGAAACAGAAGGTGTATGGTCTTCGATGTCCTGACCGGCCCATGTCACCTTGTCCCTTCGCTTGTCACACCGTCTTCCATGAACGATGATTAGTATGCTCAAATGGTAATTCTTTTCATATCCCTCGGTCTCGTTATTGATGTGTTCTTGGAAACAATATTCCTAGCGATGATGTCAACGATTATCTGACCCATCCTGACCGCACATCCTAAAAACTATATTATCCTTGAACGAATATTAACCGATCAATGGGGCCACATGACGAAGCGATTAGTGCCGAAGATCCGAACGTTTCTATAGGGAATATCTACCTATCGGAGACCGTTTGGGCGAGATGTTCTATGCGGTTTGGATGGTCGTTGTCTCACTTGGCATCCTGGGTCTGCCGAACTGGATAAGGGTCTGATACATTACGCCATATTGGTCGCATTCGTGGTGAACATGGGCTGGGGGATGATCGACGGCATCACCGTCATGCACACCAACATCATCGAGAGGGTCAGGACCCACCGGACCGTGTATGACCTACGCGCGAGGGACGACATGTCCGCAATGGAAAGCCGCGCTTGGTTTTCTTGACGATTCGATCACCACGGTCTTGGGAAATGACGACAAGGAGAGAGTTCTGAGACCTGATCAAAGCGGAGCCCCCGGGCGAGGACCGACAAAAAGACGCTACGCATCCGCGACCGAGAAGATTGGAAGTACGCATTAGGCATCTTTGCCATCGACACTTTCTTGGTCGTTCCGCTTGTGGCACCGTTGTTGATTTGGAAAGACCCGTAGAAGCCATCTACGCTTCCAGGTTGATCGCCACGGTCCTATTCGCGGCATAGGCGTCGGCTATGCTAGAAACCTGCATCGACGTAAATGGCTGGCCGCGCTTGTTCCTGGGGACATTGTGTTTCAGTGTGTTCTCGCTTGCGTTCTTGGCAGGTTGGTGACATCGGCCTGTACCTGAAAGACGATGACGAAGCAGAATGCCAAGAAGGCCCGGATGACGGCATAAAAATAAGCGAAGAGGGACGGGAGGTGTTTGTGGATATGTTGGATATGCTTTCTTTAGCTTCGTGCGAGCGGGAGGTCCCCCTGCGAATGCTGGGGATGGGAGCGAGCAAGTGGGGACCACACCTTAAGGGACGAGCGGATGTGCACTTTAGCTCTACCCACAGGGAGACGTTCATGTTCGCGACCGTTCTTCCTCTTTCGCGATCGAGGAAGGGGATCGAAATAACGTTCGGTCGGAACGACCGGATCCAAGCTTGTGGACAGCCGACCATTACATGCATCAGCGAATGCAACGCGTGCTGGGTTCGATGAAGCCAGAAGCTCTGCCCGCAAGGGTGGGGTAGTTCACTTTGGCCAAAGCGACCAACCATATCCAAAAAGATAAAGCCCAAGGGGGAAGGAGTTTCGTTCAGGCCGACATCTCTCTCCTCTTGAAGAAGAAGTATGTCAGAACGAGCGCCACGGCCGTATATGCGATCATCACCGCGATCGAAACACCTACGTCCGGCACATAGTTGGTTATCGTCATGCCCCCACCAGTTGTGACCGTGGTAACGGGATACGGCGACACGGTGATCTCGAGGACCGTGTTGGCGGCGAACGTGAAAACGAACCATGGGTTCACGTTGCTAACGCTCAATATGCTTTGGATGATGCTGAAGATGAAAAGGAACAGAGCGAACGTCAGTTCAAAGCACCGGTGGACCCTTTCATGACCGAGCTTATGAGGTACCCTATTGCCAGCGCCCCTATCGAAGCCAGCATTGCCAGGAGCAACGATTCGACACCCGACAGTCGAGAACCCTCCCGGTCAGCACAAGGTCCAGTACCAGTGCTGAGCCATAGTATACGAACAACACGATGAACATCGCCCCGACCGAGGCTATGAACTTGCCCGCGAGAAGTACGCTCCTTTTCACAGGGTTAGGGAAGAGCAGATAACCTGTCCTTCCCTGGAACTCCGAAACGATGGCGTCACCGGCGAACAGTGTCGCTCCGATGATGGCCAAGAGGCCGGTGAAGTTCGCGTATACATTGATGAACACATCAGGGTTCGTGCCGAACGAATTTCCCAGTAATGGCGGTATCGCGGTTATTAGCACGAGGACCAGTACTTCGATCGCGATCATCCCAGCAGCCGCTTGCTGCGCAGATACTTCAGGACATCGTACTTTGCCACCACTCTTATCTGGTCCATGTCCGACGGTAATGTGGTCAGGCTTCGCTTCCTCTCTGTTAACGTTCTCGTCCATGAGATCACCTCGACTCCTTGATCAGTGACATGTAAAGATTCTCCAATGCTACACCTGACTCCTTGAACAATACGATGCTCAGCCCCATCGACTGGAGCTCCGTCAGAAGATCGGCCTGCGCATCATCACCGCCGTTGATCATAGGAACAACAACGTCTCCCCGGCCTGCTCCTGCTCCGAAACGCCCTTCATGCTCGACACCCTCTGCATGAGACCGGCATCGACCTTCTGTTTCACCTTGATCTCCATCCTTCTAGAGGTGTTCGTCGCGACGAGCTCACCGACCGGGCCGCTCTTGAGCAGCCTCCCACGGTTGATGAGCGCGACCTCGTCACAGACGTCCTGGACCTCGTTCAGCAGGTGCGATGACATGAAGACGGTGTACCCCTGTTTCTTCAGCTCGACGAGGATCTCCCTCACCTCGAACATGCCTCGGGGATCGAGACCCGATGTCGGTTCATCTAGAATGACCAGATCCGGCTCGTGCAAGATCGCCTGGGCGATCGCTACCCTCTGTTTCATACCTTTAGAGAACTTCCCTATGCGCTTATCGGCCCATTCGGTCATCTTAACCGTTTCGAGCACCTCTCTGGTACGTGTCTTGATGTCCCCCTCCGTCATGCCACGAAGTTCGCCCATGTAAGCTAGCGTCTCGGTCGGTGTCAGATATGGATAGAACTCCGGCGTCTCGACCACCGCTCCGACGTTGGCCAGTGCCTCCTTTGGATGCTCGGTGACATCGATACCGTTCAGTTCCGCCGACCCGCTCGTGGCCGACAGCAGGTTCGTCAAGATCTTGATAGTGGTGGTCTTTCCCGCGCCGTTAGGGCCTAGGAAGCCCATGAACGTGCTTTTCTTGACCACTAGGTCCAGGTCGTCCACCGCCTTGAACCCGTTGAAGTCCTTGTTCAATTTTTGAATTATTATAGGTTCGGTCATTTCATCGATCTCCTCTCTTAGTTCCAATTTTTACAAACCAACTAATGATGAGCATAGTAATCGGCCACCGCCCTGAACGATCCTTTTGGCTCCCAGGTCATGTCCGGGTAAGTGGTTCCATACTTGCCCACGTAGCTCTTGACCAGGCTGGGGCTTTCCCTGTCGAGGTCGAATCTCGGTTCATCATCATAGGGTCTGATCGGGAAAACGAAGTTGGAGACGAAACCCCCGTCGACCCCTGCCCTGTCCAGCAGTCCGAGCTGATCGACCAGCCTGATCGCCTGTTGGCCCTCGTCACGTTCATTGATCTTGCTGAGCCGCGGCCGTACATACCGACCTACGAAAGGCAGTCGATGAAGGAGTAGTGAAAGGCCGTCTGACGTTCCCGATCGCCAGGGCGCCGTTCACCGGTTCCACGTTCGTGGTATCGAAGCCGAACTCGGTCACTACCACAGGTTTTTGATAAGAGAATAGCGGTTGGAGAATGTCGAGATAGCGGTCCTTGATCCGCACGCTCCAGTAATGATCGACGCCCACGATGTCAAAGATGCTCCAATCGACCTGCTCCCAGATCAGGGAGGCGTATGTGACGGGGCCCTGATACACATTTCGAACGGCCGCTTCGGCCTTAACCAGATACTCATTTAGGGGTTTATTATGCCGTCCGTCCTTTATAGTGTTTCCAGACGCCATGTTCTGCAGCCGCTTCATGAGCGTTTTCCCCTCCATGATCCCTTGCATGAACAGGGTAAGCTCGCCCCCGATGACGAACACGAATTTTTCTGGGAACCTCTGGCGCAGCTTTTCAGAGATGACGGCGGCATTGATCGTATAAGCGAGGGTCCGCTCCGGGCTTTTGTTCCAGAACTGGGGCGAAAACCAGACCTCGAGCCCTTGTTTTAGTGCATCCTCGGCCGAAATGCTCAATCGATCAAGGTCGCGGCCGGTCATTCTCACCGCGTTGCAGTGCAGGTCGTTCTTGATGATCTGAAGCTCGCGATGAACGATCCTTGGGTCGTAGTCCGGGCGCCAGTTGCCGCCCATGACCGTCCCGACATCGTAGGTAACTCCTTTCCGCCTCATCGATCCCCCACCCTCATTTATCTGGCCTGAGCATCCTCAGAACGATCTTAGCGTCCGGGAAGCTGTTCCGGACATCCTCAGGCTCGAGCGAGGCCATCCGCATCCAGATCCCTTGAAGGGAGGCAACGATCACCGTTACGAGCTGATCAGGGTCGTCATCGGCGACCTCGCCTGTCGCCTGTCCCTGCACGACCAGCTGTCGGATCGCTTCTTGGAGGTCCTGGCCGTTCTTCCGCACTATTTCCTGCAGATCGTTTGGCGCCTTTTCGTCGGCCAGCATCTTGAAGAAGAACTGGTAGAGCTCCGGGTTGTCGCGTCTGTTCTCAAGTATGGCCGTGATCAAAAATGCCAAGCGCTCCCCTGGGGTCCCTGAAATGTCCTTGATGCGCCCTGTCAGAGGGGTGCTTGACCGAAGCATCTCCTCGGCGAGGTCCTTAAAGATGGCGTTCTTGCTAGGAAAATATCGATATGCCAGTCCGTCGCTGACACCTGCCTCCTCCGCCACCTCGGCCATGGTCGCGGACGGGCCCTTCCTGGCGAAGACCTTCCTGGCGGCATCGAGGATGTTCGAACGTCGCTCGTCCCTTATTTTGCGGTTCGCTTCCTCGGTTCGGGGCATTGGGTCCACTTAGGGATGAGTGAATGGATAACTCATTAATAAAATGTCGGAATGCCATGCCTTTTTCTAGGGATCCTCAAAATGCTACAAATCATGCTACCAATAGGGGGACGATCGAATACATGGTCCGATAAATTGGAACGAACCAATGGGGCCCTGGATATGATCAATGGTTCTTAGGGTGCACTTTAACACGTGAACCACTAAGGACCGGACCCTCGATCCCAACTACGCGTTGCAGTTCATAAAACGGGAAAACATATTCTAAACCAGGACCCCGCACGATGATGGAGGGGTAATAACCATTCTTGAGAAAGGTACGATCTTATCTCGATTTTCTGATTTGTCATATAGGATCCCTTTGAGAATTTGCTGTGCCAGTAACATTAAAAAGGCGTTCTATACACTTTGTTCAGATCTATTTGGTAACATCCACCCAAAAAAATGATCTTCAAGTTATGATCATTCTTTATTCATGCTCGTTCCCGTCCCAAGGTCCGCCGGGCTAGCCGAACCGAACTTTCTTTTGAACGCCCAGGTCAATAACGGCGGGGCAACGAGGGTAGTTGCCATGGACATAAAGATAACGATCGAGAACATGTTGTCAGAGATGACCGCCATGCTAAGTCCGACGGATGCGACGATGATGCCAACCTCACCCCTGGGCACCATGCCCACGCCAACGATGGTGGCGGACCTGCCGCCCAATTTAATGGAGCCCAGTCCGCAGCCGATGATCTTGGTCACGATCGCCAACAGTGTGACGATGAGGGCGATGAGGATGACACCGGAGAACGAGCTTAGTCCCACGGAAATCCCCACGAACAGGAAGAAGAACGGCACCAGGAACTCGTTGATCGGCTCGAACTTGTCCTCGACCGGCCACCTGTCCCTGAACTCGGCGAAGGCCATGCCAGCTAGGAAAGCACCGATGATGGCCGCCAGACCGACGTAGGACGCTAGGAACGAAAGGCCGAAGCAGAGCATGAGGGCGATGGACAATGGTGCCGATCCGGATCTGTCGCCTCTTGATCCGGCGGTCCTTAGAGCTGGGCCCGCTCCTCGCGTTTCTGATCTTGGGGACGACGATGCCGCCGACGACCATGACAAGGACCACGAACAGCACGCCCTCACCGATCGTGGCGACGATGCTCAGGACCCCGGTCGATCCACCGTTGGAAATGCCGACGACCACAGCAAGAACTATCATTCCCAGCACATCATCTATGACCGCGGCCCCGATGATCACTCGCGATTCGTTCATTTGGGTAAGACCCATGTCCTTGATGATACGGGCCGTGATCCCGACGCTGGTGGCCACCATCGCCGCCGCTATGAACAATGCTCCTATCTCGCCACCGCCGAGAGCTAGGATCAATGCGAAGCCAGCGATCAGAGGGACGATAACTCCGCACACTGCGACCATCGTTGCCGTCCTTCCGACCTTTCGCAGCTCGCTGAACGGAGTCTCAAGGCCGATGGCGAACAGAAGGAAGATGATGCCCAGTTGGCTTAGTACCTGAAAGAAACTCAGGTCCATGCCGATGCTGAGCCATTGGTAGAGTATGGTGTTTCCGACCAAGATGCCAACGACGATCTCACCTATGACCTGAGGGACCCTGACCCGCTCGCAGAGAAGCCCGGCCAACTTCGCTAAGAAAATGAGAACGAACAACTGCATCAGTACGGTCTCGATAGCGATCTCGTCCAAGAGCAGGACCCAGAACGCCAATTCGTTCAGCGGTATAAACAGCTGTCGTTCTTCGAACGGGACCAGGTCTCGTCCATGAAACTATAACCAATTAGTAGAGAGACCCGTTCTTCTGTTCGGAGCGTTCCAGCTGGTGTCCCGTTGATGGTAAAGAAAAAAAGGATAGGTGGTCGGGCGACCACCGTTTTGTTCCGTTCAGCTCGCTGCCAATCCGGTCGTGGAGGCAGGTAACCCACTGACGATGCCGACCTGGTTAAGGGTCGCGCCATTAACACGGAAGCCCGTGATGTTGTTGCCGTTGAGGGCATAAAGGAACTTACCGTTCCTGCTCGATGCGAGGTCCAGGGTCGGTATCTTGGTCTTGGCCGCCACCGAAGTGTTCAGTGAGAGCTTACCGCCAAGGAGCACATTGTAGGAGGATATGGTACCACCATGGGCATTGCTCGTGAATGCCTTTCCGTGGACCACGGCCACCCAACAAGGTGCGTTCCCGAAGTCTGGTATCGAGCCGCTCATTAACATCAAGCTTCCGTTATCGAACACCCTGTACGAGGAGAGGCTGTTCGATGCGGCCTCGCTCAAGATCAGAACGCCAGCCCTATCGAAGGCGAACCCGTAGGGACCCATTCCGTTGGAGGGGTGGGTGATTGGAGCACCAGCTACACCGGATGGACTTACCACATAGGTGTCGATGATGTTGGTCGCTTTCTCTGTAACGATGAGGACGGCCCCGTCAGAATTGAAACCGATCTGTTCGGGAGATGGGTTGGACGCCCCGCTCAGAGGTTTGACCGATCCCGGGATCGGGGAGAGCACACCCTTATCGTTGAGGTAGAACCCAGCGATGTTACCTGCTCCGCCAGCGTTGAGCACATAGACCACTCGACCGAACTCGGTCAAACTTATGGGCATGGTCCCATCGGAACCGACCTTGTCCGTGAACGTCAGTCCACCATTGGTAACGCGGAAGACCGAGATATCATTACTTCCAGCATCGACCACCAGTAGCCAACGACCATTATCGGTCAATAGGACGGCGCCTTGGCTTGCGAGCCCGGTCCCCGTACCTGTTCCGTGGGTCGAGAACGTTCCGACACGTACCAGCTTACCGTCGGAAGATATCTTCGTACATTATCACCGAGTTGAGGGCCGCAGCATTGTCGATGGTGTAGACGGCCCCATGAGCATCGCACATGTAGACCGTGCCATTTGACATTCCATTGGAAGTTCCATTGGTGGAACCTGCTGAGACCAGTCCGGCCACTGAAAAGATCGCCAAAAGAGAGATGGCGATCGCCATAATAGCATAGAGCTTGGTTCTCATGATCGCAAACGTCAACCCATGGCGTTAAGTATCTTTCATGCTCGTTTCGTGCCATCTTTTCCAGATTTTCGTAGAAAGTTCGATCACCAAGGAACAATAGGATGATACCTTGCGGACCATGCTCTTCAGTGACCGCAGATTTTAGGAAGATCGGTCAAACATAGGCCAGCCAAAGGACCAGGAACATGTTCATCGGGAAAACAAGGATGGCGATGGACCTGAAAAGACCTTGAGATCTTGAGCTAGTGCAAATTACACCAGGCACCGATACAGGATAACGTTCTTTAAGGAAGATCTTAATGACCGGATAGAGCGATGGCACATGTCCGTATCAAGAGAGGAAAAAGAGAGCGAGGACGACCTGAAGAACGACGAGTGGTTCAAGAAGAACTACCTTGATCTGATGCAGGAACACCCGCGAGAATGGATCGCTGTCATGGACGCGAAGATAATCGCCACCGGTTCGACCAGGATAGAGGTCGAGGAAAAGGCCAAAAAGATCGCTAGTGTTCATGACATCTCGGTGTACTTCGTCTCTCCCACAGGTATGTTCACGGACACTGGTTACTCGGAAAGATAAGGGATAGTATGATCTTTGCCACCCAGTCCCCGGAAGGTTTCGATCACCATCGTTCACCAATCTGATAACAGTCATTAAAACGAAGCGTTCCATTTCAAAGTGCACAAGGGCCGTTCAGGTGACCGGAGATCGTGAACAGATGACCAAGAGGAGCAATAAAACGGAGGATCAACTCAAGGTGGACATCACCTCCACGAGCACCGACAAGCTGTATAACGAACTTTCGTCCAACGAAAAAGGTATAAGCTCTGAGGAAGCGAAGGCTCGTCAGGGGAGGTTCGGCCCCAACGATATAAGTGAAAAAAAGGTCAGTCCTCTGGTCAAGTTCCTCCGATACTTCTATGGTCCTATCTCTTTTATGATCGAGATAGCGCTCATCCTGTCGGCCGCGATCGGTCGTTGGGAAGACTTCTTTATCATTCTTGCCTTGCTTTTTACCAACGCGATCGTTGGATTCTACCAGGAGCACAAGGCCGACAACGCCATCGAACAATTGAAGCACAGGCTCGCACCAACGGCCAAAGTGCTGCGGGACGAGAAATGGGAGGTGGTCCCAGCGCATGACCTCGTCCCGGGGGACATCGTTCGGGTTAGGTTAGGGGACATCGTACCTGCGGACATGAAGTTGATCGAGGGTGATTTTCTGGAGGTCGATCAGTCGGCCCTAACCGGTGAATCGCTACCGGTGGAAAAGGCGTTGAACGATGTGGCCTACTCAGGTTCTATCGTGCGGAAGGGAGAAATGAACGGCCTCGTGGTCAACACCGGCATGTACACTTACTTCGGGAGGACGACAAGGCTTGTGGAGGAGGCGAGCAACATCGGGCACTTCCAGAGGAACGTTCTGAAAATAGGCAACTTCCTGATGGTCATGGTCGCTGTCATGGTGGCTTTCCTGTTCATCGACGCGATCTTGGTCCATCAGGGGTTCCTAGACACGCTTCAGTTCGCGCTGGTGCTCACCATTGCGGGGATCCCGGTGGCTCTACCTGCGGTACTATCCGTGACCTTGGCCGTTGGGGCCATCGCTTTGGCGAAAAAGGAGGCCCTTGTGAGCAAGCTGACATCCATCGAGGAACTGGCGGGGATGGATATCCTTTGCAGCGACAAGACAGGAACGATAACAAAGAACCAGCTCACGGTTGCAAAGGTCGTGACCTACGGCGACGCAATCGAAGCGGACGTTCTGCTGGCAGCGGCCCTTTCCTCCCGGGTCGAGGACAAGGACCCTATAGACAACGCCATCCTCGAGAGAGCAAACACCACAGCAAGTGCGGGAGAAAAGGCCAAGGGTCTCAAGATAAAGAGCTTCACGCCCTTCGATCCAGTGAACAAACGCACCGAAGCGGTCGTTCAGGGTGTTGACCATGACTTTCACGTGGCCAAGGGTGCCCCCCAGATAACGCTGCAGATGGCCGACAACGGGGCGGTGTTGCAAGCACAGGTGAACCTTGATGTGGAAGAGATGGCCAGATCCGGTTATCGTTCATTGGGGGTGCTTCGCGATGATGGTGCGGGCTGGATGTTCATAGGATCATCGGGCTACAGGACCCGCCACGGGACGACTCTGCGGAGACCATAGAGCAAGCGAAGAGGATGGGGGTCGAGGTCAAGATGGTGACCGGGGACCACATCGCGATCGCCAAGGAGATTTCCAGACAGGTCGGGTTGGGGACCAACATAGTGTCAGCGAAGGAGCTTCTCGAAGCGCCGGACGAACAAGCCATAGAGATGGTAGAGAACGCGGACGGTTTCGCAGAGGTGTTTCCAGAGGCCAAGTATCGCATCGTGGACCTTTTGCAGAAGAAGGGGCACATCGTGGGCATGACCGGTGACGGGGTCAATGATGCACCCGCGCTGAAGAAGGCCGACACCGGTATCGCCGTCGAGGGCGCAACGGACGCGGCGAAGTCGGCGGCGGACATCGTTCTCACGAGACCAGGTCTATCGGTCATCACGGATGCCATCGTGGAGAGCCGCAAGATCTTCCAACGGATGATCAACTACTCCACCTACCGCATCTGTGAGACCCTGCGGTTGGTCATCTTCGTTACTCTTTCCATTATCGTGTTCCAGTTCTACCCCATCACGGCGCTGATGATCGTCCTGCTCGCTCTGCTGAACGATCTGCCGATCCTGACGATCTCGTCCGACAATGTGACCTATTCGGAAAAGCCAGAAAGATGGGACCTAAGGACCGTGATGATCGTCGCCACCTTCTTGGGAATGATAGGTGTGGTGGTATCGTTCTTTACTCTATACCTTGGACTGGACATTTTTCATCTGGACCAACTATCACTTCAATCCTTCATATACCTGAAACTGTCCGTGGCCGGGCATTTGGTCGTTCTGGTCGCCAGAACAAAAGGGCATTTCTGGTCGGTGAAGCCCTCCCGTAAGCTTCTATCGGCCATCATCATCACCCAGGCCGTGGCGACCTTGCTCGTCACCTTCGGCATACTGCTGCCTCGATTGGGTATCCAGTACGTGGTCTTCATCTGGGTCGAGATGCTGATCGTGTTCTTTATCACCGATCTGCTGAAGGTGAGGCTCTACAAGTACCTGCAGAAAAGGGAAGATGTGACCGAGGGCATCTCTTCTAACATCGAGATCCCGGGCAGACCGAGCGGCGAGTAAGTTCAACTCGCCCTTCGGACGGTCGAATGAGAATAGGACCACCCTTGCTTGTTGTTCTGCCTGCGGATAGGGTTCGATGTCCTCGGCGACACAGGTAAGCTACGGACCCTAGAGGGGGAGGCGAAGGCGCTATGATCGGGATTTGGAACAGCACGTTAATGCTTGCATCATCAGGATCGGACACTGATCTATTAGAGGGAATCGACCGACCTATTGCACCAGTAGGACGTTCGACATCACTGAGCGCGATCGGACGGTGTCGCAAATGTGTTTATTGATCAGGCATTGCCGGTCAGAATGCATGGTGCCTTTCGTCCATGTGCTCCATCGCATTGAACACGTCCATCCTCGTTACTATCCCGGCCAATCTTTTGGTCTTGAACGAATCGACCACGACGATCACCGCCAACCGCTTGGCATGTCATCATCTCGAACGCATCTGTTGCAGGGGACGTCCTTTCGATAGAATGGAAATCGGTCCGCATGATGTCCGAGATGGCGAGATGTTTGTCGCGCCCTTCCACGACGTCCTCCCTTGTTACGACCCCCACGACCTGGTCGTCCTGGACCGCGGGGTATATATGATGAGGATGGCCCTGGACCTGTTCCCACACCTGTTCCAGGGACATCGTGGAGGGGGCATAGTAAGGGTCTTTTGTCATGACATCCTCTATTTTGACCTCTCCGAGGGAAGAGAAGTCCACCCCCATCCTTCCGCTGGTGATCTGGCTCTCATAAAGGGTGTACTTTCCTGATACCAGATAGCTGATGATCGATGCTATCATGAGCGGGATGAGAACGATGAACCCTCCGACCATCTCGGTGAGAAGGACCGCCGCTGCGATCGGGGTCTTCGAGACCCCCGCCATCATAGCGCCCATTCCAACAAGCACAAATAGAGGATATGGTTGGAGATCGAAAGCCGAGGCCATGATGCCACCGACAGCCCCACCTATTATGAGCGATGGAAAGAAAATACCTCCCACTTCCTCCAGATCCAACCGTCATAGATGTGGCGACCATCTTGGCCGCCAGCAGACCCAGCAGAAGTCCGATAGAAATGAGCGTACCGCTGAGTATCGATTGTATCGTGCCCTCCCCCAGACCGAGCACTTGTGGATACTCTAATCCGATGATGCCTACGACAAGGCCCCCAGCAAAGGTCGCGACAGGTAGGGGCAGGTTCGAACCACTGAACAACCCTTTCATTCTCCTCATTAGGATGACGAACAGTATGCCCACCAGTCCAATGACCGCTCCGAGTACGAGAATGATGACCAGGAGCTGCGGCGTGATGACCACATCAATAAGGTTCGACGAGAACAACGGTCCCGCACCAAAGAACGGTATGAAGACCAGGTACGATGTAACACTAGAGATGATCGATGGGATGACCGCGTTCGCCTCGAAATCGTTCATGTAGATGACCTCGATGGCGAAGATGGCCGATCCCAGGGGTGCCCGGAACACGGCCGACCATCCAGCGGCCATACCTGTGATGACCAGGATGCGCATCTCCGACCTGCTCAGATGAAAATTGGTACCTATGAACGAAGCGATACCGCCTGAGATCTGGGAGATAGGTCCTTCGTTACCGGAACTACCCCCGCTGCCAATTGTCAATGCAGATGCCACGATCTTGACAGGGACCACTCTCGCTCTTACCTTGCCTCCATGATGGTGTATCGAGTCGATGATGTGGTCCGTCCCGGAACCCTTCGTCTCGGGTGCCCATCTCATCATGATGAGACCGGCCAAGAGACCTCCGATGGCCGGAATGAAAAGTACTACATACCAAGGCAGGGCGGACGAACCATAGGATGTGTTCCAGATCGCATCGAGCAGGTACTGAAAGAGGACCGCTCCGAACCCGGCTAGGAAACCGACGGTGATGCTTATCGGGACCCATTTTTTTAGATATGACCCGAGTTCCCCGTTCAAAGGGCGATGTATGCCCTTGAAAAATGGGACATTATGATCCCTTTCCACCCCATCCGAACCAGAATGGACCGTACTTCAGCCCTCAGAATGGTAAAGGGGATAAGAGATAAAAATCATCCTGAGACACCGCTCAGCACATAGATCGAACTTAAGGTCGGGTGGGGCGTTCGGCTCATCTGTTCCAAAATTAACGAATCGATCATGATAGGGACCCCAAGTCGTCCAAGATCAGCCCTCCAAGAAGGTAAAGTTAAAGAGCGGTCTGATGTCCGTCGAACAGCGATGTAGGAGAACGGTAACCAGGTTGTTCGAGAAGTGTGGTGTTGGGTGCGATTTGAACACACGAACAACTGAGGACTTTACCCCCGATCCCAACTTTGCGTTGCAATCTGTAAAACAGGTCAGCACACCATAAAGTTTTTGCACGATCTGCCAGGGTCGTGAAGGCCATTGAAAAGTACATGAGCGTGGGTTTATATTGACCCATCTCGATGAACCTACAAAGATAGTGCGAGCGGGGGGCAACGATTGAACTCGATTAACAGGACCGCAAGGCTCGCCGGGCTATTTTATCTGATCTTCTTCTTGACCACCATCCTGGCCTCGGTGGTCCGCTCCCAACTGATCGTTTTCGGCGATGCCGCCACGACCGCCAATAATATAATAGCAAACGAGCTTTTGTTCCGCATCGGTTTCGTGACCGAGCTGATCTCGGCATTGTTCTTTTTATTAGCGGCCTGGGCCCTGTACGTTCTACTTAGACCGGTCAATAAGGGCCTCGCCTTACTGTTCCTATTATTGAACTTGGGCGGGGTCGTGGTCGAGTGTGTCAACACGCTCAATCTTTTTTCGGCCCTACTTCTCTTGAGCGGAGCCGATTACCTGAGCGTTATACCGGCCGCTCAGCTGCAAGCACAGGCACTATTATACATCGATCTGTACACCAACGGGTTCATGATCGCCCAGATCTTTTACGGTGCATGGTTGCTCCCGCTCGGTTATCTGGTCTATCGATCGGGCTTCCTTCCTAGATCATTGGGCATATTGCTAATAATCGACTTTGTTGCTGTCCTTATTTGGTTCCTGCAGTTCTTCCTTCTCCCGGGGCTCGATGTTATATCCTACCCAGGTCTGGTGGTTAGCTTCATCGCCGAGTTCTCGTTGACCCTATGGCTCTTGGTCAAGGGAGTGAAGGATTATGTGCCGGTCTTGAAGGATGCTGGCTGATAGCCAGAGATATATACTTTCGATGTTCCCAACTACATAGAGAAAGGTGAAGGTAACATAACAGCAGCTCACCAGCTACTGCACATAGTACTAGATGATGGTTAAGAACACGGACCATTTCTTTCATGGGTATAGCCCCTTGACCAAACCTTCAGGCCCTGAGCGAGATAAAGACATGGGGCATTTCATAACTTTGGAAGAGGTCAACTCGGTTCAACATCACCGCGGATAAAGAAAAGTTCAACCTATCCTGAGACTGCAACCCTGGGTTAGCGGGAACCAGTTGGTTCGAGAAGTGTGGTGCAGGGGGTGCGATTTGAACACACGAACCACTAAGGACTAGACCCTCAATCTCAACATTGCATTGCAAATAGTAAAATGGGTCGCCACAAAATAAAGATTGCGCACCTCCTGAAATGATGCGTTAAAAGTATTACAAAAGGCCTTGGTCCGGTATCTACACCTCTCCTAACGATTAGCAAGGTTTGCTACTATCGGCTCTAAAATTTAGGAATGGTAAAGAAGAACAGCTCGTTCCCTTCCCGACCTCGGACTCGAACCAGATTCTTCCCGCCATGGCGTTCGACGATCTTTTTCGCTATTGCGAGACCGATGCCGGTCCCTTCGTACTTATCCCTGGTGTGCAGTCTCCGGAACAGTACGAAGACCTTGTCCTTGTACTGCGGATCGATCCCGATGCCGTTGTCCTGGACCGAGAAGAGGTATTCTTTCCCATTTTTCCGGCAGGAGATGTGCACCCTCGGTGCCGCGTTCCCATGGAACTTGATGGCATTAGTGATCAGGTTCTGCAGCACCGAGATAAGCTGCGTCTCGTCGGCCATGACCATCGGGAGATCATCGTGCGTTATCGTGGCGTGCTCATCCTGAACCTGGATCTTTAAGCCAGCGACGACCTTCTCAAATACCTGTTCCATGTCCGTCGGTAGGAACTCTCCTCCTTGAGAATCGACCCGAGAGAACTCGAGCAGGTCCCGAATGAGGTCCCTTGCTCTGGCCCCACCCTCGATAGCGAAGTCCATGTACTTCTTTGCATCGCCGTCCAGCTGGTCTCCGAACCTCTTTTCTAGCAGACCTAGATAGGCGGTTACCATGCGCAGCGGTTCTTGAAGATCGTGCGAGGCGACATAAGCGAACTGTTTCAGTTCGTCGTTGGACCTTTGTAATTTTTTCGAGTAGTCCTCGGTCTCGGCGAGCAGCTTATCCCTTTCTCTTTGGGTCCTTATCTGTTCAGTGACATCGATCGATAGCGCCACCGAGGCCGTGATGTTTCCGTTCGGATCGTGGACAGGAGCGCTCGAGCCGTTGATGAAGACCTCTGAACCGTCCGGTCTCAGTATCTCTGCCAGCTCGTTCCGGACCATCTCGCCACTGAGCGAACGATAGAAGGGATACTCTTTCGCATCATACGGCCGACCGTCCAGATGATGTCTCGCCATACGCGTATAGTCAGTGAACGTCTTGATGTCGGTCGGTTTGAACCCAAGGCCGTACATCCGCTCGATCTCATCGTTTGTGAAGAGTATCTCTCCTGTTCTAGCATCTGCGACCATGATGCCCACCGGCATCTGGTTGATGATCGCTTCCAAACGACCCTTCGTTTCTTCCAGTTCTTGCTCTTGGACCTTGCGTTCGGTCATGTCCACGAACGCCCCGACCGCCCCTCTTCGGATTCGGCTTCGTCCTTCAATGGCACTACGTTGCCATCGAGCCAGACCGAACGTCCATCATCGAACCTGAACTCGAACTCTGTACCTAGCACAGCCTTTCCGGTCCTTCCGGCCTTTTGCATGGGCAGTTCGTCGAGAGGGATGACCTCATTGTTTCGGTATGCGAGGAAGTGTCGTTGCCTTTTGTCCAGGGGCGCGCTCTCCGATACATTGGCCTCTGGTGGCAACTCAAGGAGTTCCTGTACCGCCTTGTTGCCGATCATGTCGGTGCCTTCTGCATCGCGAAGATCCAGATGGTCGCTGGGACCGCATCCATCAACGCTTCAAGCTCTTCTCGTCGAGCCTTTTCGTTCATTTGGCTTTCTACCAGTGCCTTCTGCGCCTTCTTTCGGTCGGTGATGTCCGTAAAGATCACAGCGCACTGTCCTTCTGCTGCCTTCCAAGCGTGTATCTCATAGTACCTATCGAGCTCTGCTCCGTAGTTCTCGAAGTGTTGAGGTTCGCCGGTCTTGACAGCCTTCTCATAGGTTTCGAGCCAGTAGTCCTCGACCACGCCGAAAAGTTCCTTGACGCGGTTGCCCACGAGCTGTTCCCTCGTTCGTCCGGTAAGTCGTTCGAAAGCGGGGTTCACCTCAAGATAGCGATAGTCGATGACCTTGCCGTTCTCGTCGTATATCAGACCAAGAAGCTGGAACATCTCGGTCATCGAATCAAATAGATTGCGATACTTGTGCTCGCTCTCCTTTAGCGCCTCCTCGGCCCTCTTCCGGTCGGTGATGTCTACTGGATCCATAATCGACCATAGTGTCCTTCCCCGATCCGTATCGGGATAAGATCTCTCAGTAAGGTCCTGTCGCCCACCATGGCAACATCCTCACCTATGACCGGGACCCCCTCGGAGACGGCCTCTTTGATCCGGGCCATGGCTTGGTCAGGATGCAAGTATGACGGTCCGATCTTTTCGATCATCTCGTTCGCATCTAGATTCGTCAGATCTGATGGGGAATCTTTCAGACCGAACATGTCACAGAACCCCTGGTTGGCGAACTCGATCCGATCATCATCGGTGACGAGCAAGATCCCGTACGGCATCCTCGAAAGAATAAGATAGAACCTTTCCATGATGATCCGCATCTCGCTCTCCATTCGCTTACGCTCAGTGATGTCAAAGCTAGTGGTGATGATGAGGTCCTTGCCCATGGGGGAGTATGTGGCGACGTAATCTCGATCGTTCCCGTAGAGGTGCACCTCCTCGGTGATGGGCTTCCCCGTATCTCAGCCGCCTCGCCACATCAAGCAGATCGGCCGACAGCTTCGTTCTGTAGAACTCGCGGTCCCCTTTGCCCCTGATATCATCGATCGAACCAACCCCTAATGCCTCAAGGGCGGCGGGATTGGCATCGATTACCACTCGGTCGATCACCTCGCCTTTCTCGTCGTAGACGTACCGGCGCAGGACGACCATCTCATGAAGGTTCTCGAACAGACCGCGATACTTTGATTCGCTCTCCTTCAGCGCTTCCTCGGCCAGCTTCATCCCTGTTAATCGACCGTAGCACTGCCGACCCCGATGACGCGACCGTCCTGGTCATGAACTGGTACCCAGATGATGTCTAGGAAGATACGACCGGACGGGCGTTCGAGCCACATCTGCTCCCTTAGCTCGACGTCCTCGTCGAGCACACGTCGCTTGATCTTGCCGATCCTCGCTGCCTCGTCGGCCGTGAAAACCTCTGCATCCGTCCTACCGATGATCTCGTCGGGTCGCGCGGTCTTCTGATTGTAGGCCCAGATGTATTTGAATCGTGGTCCTGGATGGCCACGGACACTGGCGCGTTTCGAAGTGCC
>CAVUGW010000043.1:0-21414 GCA_963741025.1 Methanomassiliicoccaceae archaeon | reverse complement strand
GCGAACGCATCTTTTGACTTCTTGTCCATTCGTAGCACCTACCTCCGTGGAATCGGCTCGATCTTCAACAGAGAGGTGCGTACCGCGTCGCCCTGTCGCTGTCTGGAACGCCAACTTCGCACTGAGCTGAATCGAACCACCAACGAACCGTTCCCCCTCTTTTTGTTTCCGATCCACAGATCACTAGGTAAGGACATAACATAATATGGCCCTTTACGGCAGGAAGTTACAAGTATCCCTACTTCCCCCTCCAAATAGAGATGATGGATCGGAAAGTGGACGAAAACATGTTCGGGGTCATCCTGGACGAGCCGTACACCGCCATTGAGGAATGAAGGCCTACGGGAACTGGGAGCATCCGCTCAAGAACATCGTAAAGGACGTTCTTAGAGAGCAACAAGGAGGAAGGAAGAGAATGAAGAACAGAATGGAATCGCAGATAGCGATGTTGATGGAACGAGGACTCGCTGAGCCGGTGAAGAACGGTGCCAGAGAAGAATCGATCTGCATGAGGTGCGGGTCCGAGTTCGAGAATCCACGACACGAACGCGCTCTACCAGCCGATCAAGAACGGCATGCTCGGGAAGGACTCCGGGGCTTTCCTCGGGCTCTGTCCGAGATGCATGACCGAGATCGAGGACGAGATGATCGCGAGGCATACGCCGGAGCAGCTTCAGACCTCGATCCACAAGTGCACCGCGAAACTGGTGACGGTCGCGTCACCAAGGCCGAAGGAAGCATGGCAGTAGGAATGAACCTCTTCAAGATCTCATTGTTGTCAGATGACCATGTTGCGTGCCCTAGACCATTTGGAACTCTCTATTATATATGGGGCACCCAAAAGTTAGGAAGCAATTGCATGCACATATGTTACTAGCCCTACTTTTCTGGTTGAAGTGATGTCAACATATTATCAACTGAAATTGACGATCCATGTTAATAGGTCCGCGCTCGAATACTATCTTTAATAATAAGAAGAAGGGTGATCATGGCCATCCTTGTCGCCCTCATACTTTTGGTGGCATCGCTGCTCGTGATCGATCCCTCCATTATCGATCGAACGGGATATGAACATTGAACCCGATGGGTGCTCAACAACAGTTTTATCAAAGGCTGGACTTGACAATATATCATTTTGTCGGAGGTAGAGATACATTCAAATGCACGGTGGAAAGAAAAAGAAGTGGGGACAGGCTATTTCAGAACTCTGATATCTCGTATCAAATGCTTCAACCATCTCTAATTTTTGTCAGAAACATTTTTGCCTAAAAGCAGATCTACCAGCGGCCTGGTTGAAGCCCGATAGGCTTTTGCGTACGCATAGGTGCATGCCATTGGACTAGCGGTCATGAAGTAGGTATCGACCATGTGGTGAGGGTGATAGCGCATCTTCGCCTCTCGTGATCCCGGAATTCCCATGTCGCTCTCCCGATTGATGAACTAGTACTTCCGACAACGCTGCGGCTGTCTCCCTGTTGATTAGCTTATATATGCCATTGCAGTCCGGTAGACCCTTCTCGAAATGGACGACGGCCGTGTTATCGTTCAGAGGCTCGAAGAGATATGGCGCTGATTTACCCTTTACTCGAATAATAAGACCTACAGCCCTAGGGCGGCGAAGTTGTCTATGGCAAACATGAAAGCTTTCCATTTCGTTTTTTAGTATCGGGTCATTATCAGATGCTTCCATTCGGGCCATTTGAGAAGGAACCCCTCACCACATCGCACTTCTCTGTGAATAACTCTCGCCGTTGTTATGGTCGCGCTTGAAGTGGTTCAGCTGCGGCGGGCTGAACGGTACCATGCCAGTCAGGTAGGTCCTCCGAACTGCTGTCCGGTATACGTACCTATTGATCTTATCCAATACCACCTCGACCGGCCCGAACTTATCATGTACCCGATCCTGGTCGCCCGGTCCGTAAATTCCACGGGCCTCTTCTTGCTGGTCCGACATGCTAGATCGAAGATCTCCGCCATGAGGTCTCGTTCCGTGGGCCGATGGGCGGTCTCAAACTTACCACTCCATCCATGGTACTAGATACTATAATGCTTCCATCGACCTGTGGATACCTGTAATTGCAAGATCGTTCCAGCATACCATGTTCGTGAAGGTCTATCACTATGGGCTGCGGGTAACGAGTGTAGTGGGCTTTAAACAAGGCCCGGTCCTCCAGGCGTACAGGCTTAAAGTCGTCAAACGAAAGCGTTCAGGTCCCTCCTTTATAGAGCATGGGTAAGTGACCCTGCATGACCTTGAAGCCAAGGTCCCTATAGAAATTTTCCGAGCCCGGCTCTGCAATTAGACCGACCCACTCTAGACCGTTAACCTTACACTTTTCTAGCAGTGCTTTAACTATGCGTCCGCCGATGCCGGACAACCGGTATTCAGGTAATACGAACAGGTCCTGGATATACCCGTCGGATACCCCGTCCGATATCACCCGACCCATGCCCGCTAGACGCGATGCGTTCCGGTCGAAGGCGACAGCAAAAGCAAAACTGCTCTTTACGAGGGGTTCCAGGGTCTCGGTACGGTAATTATCATTCCACCAGCCTCCGGTCCGATATACATAGCGATCTCGTTGACATTCCATGTATCCACCAGCCTGATCTCCACATCGGAAGCCAGGTCAACATCCCGACTCGTCATTATATAACCACATATCGAGGTTTGGTCGTAAATAAAAGCTTTTGGAGAGAACCAAGAGGGTTCTACGAAGTCTTCGGTCGATAGCTAATTCTATGTCGATCTGTCAATGACCTGATCTCATTATCGACCAACGCCTGAAAAACCTCAAATTGATCATATCGAACTCTAGCTTGTAATATATCATGAGCTTGGTACCATCGGTATCTTCGCCTTGTAGATGGCCTTCAGTACACCCCTGAAGCTAGTTGAACAATTCCTCCCGTCTCATCTCGTTCCATGTCCAGAACTTGTTCTCGACCTCGGCGAACATGAGGTCGCGTCGTCGCGACCTCACCTCTCCGCCGAGGACGCGTTTCACGGCCGAGAACACGTACTCATCATCCAGCGCAGCGAGTACGCGTATCGTTCTTCCCATCCCTCCCGGCCAAGCTCATCCCTTTCCTTGACGGCCATGCGTCTGGCCGATGTCCCACCACGAGACCTTGTCCTCGCATCATAGGCCATCTTGATACCGGCCTCGATGCCCTTGCTCCTCAGCAGATTGAAGTCATACGTCGAGTCGTAACCTCCGTCGGCGAGCACCCTCTCTATGACGACGCCTCGAGCGAGCACCTGCTCTATGAGCTGGACGAAGATGGTGCGATCACCGACCCTTTCGTCCGTGATGATGACGCCGAGCACCTCGAGCGTCATCACATCGATGGCGACATGCGCCTTGACGAAGCCCCGTTTTTTGTGCCAGTGATGATGAAGCCATTCTCCCCGAAGCGTCGTCGAGAAGCCGGTGCTATCGATGGCGACGATAGCTCTACGAGGCGGAACGACCGGTTCCGCCTCTTCTTTCGAAAGACGCTTCCAGATGGTCGTATGGTCCGGTGCCTTGAGACCTAGAACGGAGAGCATTCGCCGCAGATGACCTTCCGCCGCTCGGAAGCTGAGACGTAGCTTGAGCATGAACCGTCTGATCATCTCGAGCATCTGTGGCGGTAGCACGAACGGCCGCCCTCGACGGCGGCCGTTCACCTCTCGGAGAGAACGCTGCCAGTTCATCGCATCGATGCTCGTTCTCTCTCCCCTTCCGACGTATCGTTCGTCACTAACTGTGCCAAGAACTATCTACGATGGTCTCCGAGATGAACATGCCTGGCATGTTTTGTATCACCAAACAGCTCTGCGAGCATGGAGCTGAAAAAACCTGCCAGGCACCTCTTCCCCATTAATTCAACTGACTTCACCCCTGGCCAATTATAAATATCAAAGGTTCATGGAAAAGTGGACAGAGCGGGATTTGCATCCTTGCTTAGCCAGATGGACGTTCTCTAAAGTTAATTAAGGACATCATTTCCAAGCAGAACCGATGCTGGACGGAACCCTTTCCATTCTTTCTCGTTATATCTTCTAAAAAAGTTGAAAGTTACTGCTCTACCGTTCTACTGTTCTATGTGATATAATGGCTAATGGAACAGTAGACGGAACGGTAAATATTATACCGTCCTGAATTCAAAGGTTAGCCACCAATCAAATCCCGTTGCCCGCACTCACTGTACTAGCCAGATAGACTTTTTATATTTTTAGGTTTTCATAATCTGTCTAAATTTGGACAAATGACCCATTCCTACATTCATCATTAAAAAGTTGTGAAGTTGTGAAGCTGATGTTTTTAATGAGGCCAGCGGGATGAATACAACTTCGCAACTCAGGTTGTGGAAGATTGGAAGAAACGGGGAACAGGGCGGGATAAATGCCCACAACCCGAGCCAGACGCAGGACGGCAGGCTCGCCTTCCCCGGATGGATAGGTTTATGCGGGCCTGTTCTCAAGCCCACATGGAGGTCTTGATATGAAGAAAAGAACTGCTCATGTCAACGCGGGAAGATCGTGCGAAAAAAGTATTGCTAACTGTACGGAGAAGTGAATATGACCAGCTTACCGATGCGCGACCAGGTGGAAGACCACCTGCTCACCCCGGAGAACTCGGCGCTCCTCATTATCGACTTTCAGCCCCTCCAAGTGGCCTCCGTCGCCTCGATGGACCGGGGCGAGTTGGTCAGGAACATCGTTTCGCTGGCGAAAGCGGCGAAGCTCTATGGAATGCCCATCGTCCTCTCGACCGTGAACGTGAAGACTGGCGTGAACCAGCCCACCATTCATCAGCTGGCGGAGGTGTTGGGTGAGAATCGAAGCGTTCGACCGAACCACCATCAACGCTTGGGAAGACAAGGAGTTCCTAGATGCGGTCAGAGCAACCGGCCGCAAAAAGCTTGTAATTGCCGGACTGTGGTCGGAAGCGTGCCTCACCTTCCCAGCCCTCGATGCCCTCAGAGAAGGCTACGAGGTCTATCCCGTGGTGGATGCAGTCGGCGGGACCTCCGTCGAGGCGCACCGCGCCGCGCTGTTGCGCATAGCACAGGCCGGTGCCCGACCCACGAGCTGGGTCCAGGTCGGATGCGAGCTGCAGAGGGACTGGGCGCGGCAGGAGACCACGAAGGAAGGCTACGGCATCGTTTCCCAGGTCTGGGGATGGTAGGGAGCCTTACAGAGGAGCTAGGTATCAGGCGTTACAAAGGGAGGTTCCCCTTAATGACATGGTGACAAGAACTCAGCCATGGGCAGTTGCTCCAACATCTGAATGAGCTGAGGTCGTCCCTAAACCATTTCTACACATCATTTTGGTGAGAAATGGAGAGAGCGGGATTTGTATCCTTGCTTAGTGAGATGGTCGTATTTTAAATTCAATAACTATGCCCCATGCGTCTGGGGCATGCTTGCTAAACCCATTGCATTTTTCTTTATCCTACAAAGAACGAATGCGGTCATCGGGATCCCCTATTCTAATTTCTCAAAAGGACCTGTTCCACCTGTTCATCTGTTCTCAAGTGGATGTTGGCCCATTGGAACGGGTGCGGAACATATGACTTAGCATCTGCTCTCACAGATCACAGAAGATAGTTAGAGGCATCAGCGGATTCGATTTCGAGCAAAAACATCGTAATATGATCTCCAAGCGGGCCCAAGGAGATTTGGTTACAGAAGAAACGCTGGCCAAATGAAAATTTTTCATCAGAAGGAAATGGCGGACCATCGAGCAGATAAGTAAAAAGGCAAAACACCTTCCTTCTTTTTATCGATCGATCTTGATCTTCCATAGAATATATACAAAATCTTCATATTAAATCGAACCCATGAATACGACAGATCGGGTTGCGGAAATGAGGTCCGATGAGGTTCCAAAAGATCCAAGTTCATGGAGGGACAAGATCAAAGGGCGGAGACGTTTGCTCCAAATCCTGGGAATGGTCGTGGTCATAGTGGTCCTGTTCCTTTCCATCGTCTGGATGACCGGGATGTTCAACCCAGATTGGAGCAATGAGGTGAAGGTAGTCATCTCGGATAACGGCAGTTGGTCCGGTTACATCCTCTACACCACAGGTTCATGTTATTACCCTAGCAAGATCTTGGTTAATGGGACCGGTGATAGAGCATATATTTTTGAGAAGGGACCGAAGTACGAGGGATCCCCTGTCTAATGTTTATATTGATGCCCATAAGACCGATAACGGCAATGGGACCCTTGTCGTTATGATAGAGGTCGAGAAGATCGATGATGGTTTTCAATGGTTGGAACCGAAAATGTCGGACCAGACGACAGGACCCAATGCGACGGTGAGCGCGATTTATTACAACTATGTTTGCTAAACCGGTCGCCCGCTAAGAAATCTCGAATCGATCGAAGCATACTGAAATAATTAGGTCGAAAAATACGAAGAGGTCCGAAGCGTGCAGATAATAGGGGTAGCTCGGACCAATTGAAGGCCGTGTCTGAGAGAACGGTGACAATCTTCACCAACCACACGCTCAGAAGGACTTTCGGCCGAACATGTTGGTTGTCTGGTGTACCGTTGGAAACGATCAAAGAGCTCCTGGGCCACGAGGACACGAAGACGACGATAATATATTTAGGCCTTAACATGGACGACAGGTCCGGAGCTATGGATCAGGTCGCAAAATATAGAAATGCCCTGAAGAGGGCAAATTTTGATGAAGCCAGTAGTATAAGTGGACAGAGCGGGATAAATGCCCACAAAACCATCTGGATAAGGCCCAAATCCCTGTAGCTTATAGGAACGCGTTAAACAGGGGGTCAAGGAGATCGGGTTCCCGAATCAAGTCGGGAATTACCTATATGTTTAGTGCAAGCGTTCGTTGGCAAGGTTTTTTCTTAAAGCATTGGATCCCCTCCTCTCTAATCGATGTAATTAATCTAATGAAACAACTACTTGACAAATATCTGGCTATTATTCCTTCTTTAGGTAATGGTTGATTAGATAAGGATTAGATAAAGAGTTAAAATATCATTCCTCGTCCTCCTATGGGGTTAAGAGGAAAAATAAATTCCTGAAGTTCAAATCTATTCTCTCGCAATGATGAGCGGGAGCACATATGGAATGGAAAAAAGGCCCACCTCATTCTTTGGTGCTTTAAAAATGGTACAAATTAGCTCCCTCGCACCGATGTACAGGGGTAATAGGTATCGACTTCATTTGTCACCCCCCTACGCTTAATCTAAAAATTTTCTCTTGATTTTTTGCTCTCTCAGAACAGATAATCAGAACAGATAATACTTGCATCGTGCGTACCCCAACTTACAAAGAACCCTCACTAGATCAGACCATCGAAGGTTGGGACGATCCATCAGAGCGGGATGATTGGATGCCTAGCTCTCTACCTTACGCGATACCGTGCCCAGATGCGCTCTCAAACGTATCTTGGTGATCTTCCATCTCATCGATCGAGGTTGGCTTGATACAGTAATCGGACGCGCCCAAGCTTCTCGCTCTGATCTCGTCCTCTCCTTTCAAGTAACCGGTCATGATCATGACCGGGATCGAACTGAGAGCGGGTATGCTTTTCATGTATGCCAGAACATCTAGGCCATATACCCTTGGCAGGTTCAGGTCCAGTATGACCAGGTCGGGGGATATGAAACCCTTAGCCATTAATGCGTCCATGGCTTGTCTGCCGTCCCCCAACTGTGTGACCTTCAGGTCGAGGTTCAGCCCTCGGAGCATCTCCTCGATCAAGAACGCATCACCTGGGTTGTCCTCGACGACCAGCACCTTTATTTTATTTTCGTTCATTCGCTGTCCCTGATAATTTTATGAGATAGAAGAGGTCCTCTTGATCGGCCCATTCCTGAACCTGACCTTACCTAGCACGGTCTTTCTACGACCTCCTGCTCGTGGCCAGCATCATACCTTGGGCCGCTCGACAATGGGTCTAGCGCTAGGGCTCGGATCCAAAGAACAATTTGTCATTCTGTTCCACGTCGATCCCTATGATCTGGCAAATGCGAAGAAATCTACCTTATATCCCTTATGGTCGCGTGGTATAAGGAACCACGGGTCAGACGGACATAAATAGATAATGTGGTATTTTGATCATTGGTGTTCATTTCCTCGCCTCCTTAGGCATCGTGAAAAAGAACATGTCGAACCGTTCTTGCCGTCCGACTCGACCCAGATCCTTCCTCCATGCCGTTCAACGATCTTCTTGCAGATCGCTAGACCGATGCCCGTTCCAGTGTACTTTTCTCTGGTGTGAAGCCGTTGGAACATCTGGAACAGTTTGTCTTGATCCTTCGGTTCGATACCGATGCCGTTGTCCTTCACCGATATGATCCATTCCCTGCTGTTCTGACGTGATGTTATCTCTATTTTAGGATAGCTCGGGACCGTGGTACTTGATCGCGTTGCCGATGAGGTTCTGCAACACCTGGTATATCTGCGTTTCATTTCCGATGACGTTCGGAAGAGGTCCCAAGGCGATAGTCGCTTTGTTCTCGGAGGCGACAAAACGAAGTGTGTCGATGACCTTCTCGCCCACAAGGTTCATGTCAACGACCGAGAAATCTTTTCCTTGGGTGTCCACACGACAGAACTCGAGCAGATCTTTGATCATCTCCCTCATACGCTCGGCGCCGTCCACGACATACGCTATGTGCTCTTTTGCTTGATCGCTGAGATCGTCATCGTACTTTTTGTTCAAGAAGGCAAGATGGCCCGTGATCGTTCTCAAAGGCTCTTGAAGATCATGCGAGGCCACGAACGCGAACTGCTGCAGTTCCGCATTGGACCGCTCCAGGTCCCTTTGGATCTTCAGTTCATTTGTTATGTCGGTGTTCGTGCCGAACCAACGAACGACCTCGCCGTTCTCGTCCTTGATCGGCATCGCCCCCGAGAGGAACCAGTGGTCCTGACCGTCCTTGTTCATCAGGGGGTAGGTATCCTCCCAGGGTTCCCCCGCTTTGATGTCCAGCCTGTACTTTTCTAAGAAGCCCTGAACATTATCTGGATGATGCGCTTTCGTCCAACCCCAGCCCTTGGCCTCGTCCATCGTGATACCAGTATAGTTCGACCAACTGTCTGTTGAACCAGAACCTTGAACCGTCGGCCTCGGCCATCCAGGCAAGTTGAGAGATGTTATCGGCCATGGTGTGAAAGCGTTCTTCGCTCTCCTGCAGGGTTTCCCTCACTCGCTTGCTCTCGGTCACGTCCGTCAGGATGGACCTATACCCATTACCTGATTCTAATCTGACAAGGTTGCTCTCGAACTGCACATAAAGCTCTTTCCCATCCTTTGTTTGGACCGAGAAACTGTGCTGACCTGCTTATCCTTCTCCTGAGTGAGCCTCCGGTAATGGAGGTACAACGATTCTTGAGAACCAGGTGAGACGAAGGATGATAGTCCCCTATCGTAGAGGTTATTCCTATCGATCCCAAGAAGCCTTGACGCGGTCAGATTGACCTCTTTTATGATCAGGTCTCGAGTAACTGTTATGTACCCTACAGGAGCAAGATCGTACAGTTCAAAGTATTTAGCTCTGGTGATCTCCAGCTCCAGCTGGATCCTCTGTAGTTCCTCGTTCTGTATGTTCAGCTCCTCTTGATGAAGACTAAGTTCCTCAACGAGCTTGACGTTATCATCCGCCGATCTCTCTTCGCTCGGCCCTTTGCTATCGAGGCGTTCTCTGGCCCGTTCCCTAAGCTCTTTCTTAGCTAGTCCTTCATCCATCGTTAGACGGATGTAGCATGACCTATCCCCTTATAATGGATGGCAAAAGACGCTCAAGTAAGATGGTCGATCATGCGGATCAAGACCTTTATCCGCCCTGGCCGTGGTCTCGCTCTGAGGGTCAAATGGAGGAATGGTCCGATGTTTGTCGAGCAGAACATGTCGGGATGCAGCGAAATGATCCAGGATCGGGTCCCTCGTACACTAAGTATGGGGAGTATACCGATAGTTCTCATTTGTCACTGTCAAGCTGTAGCACGGTGCGTAAAATTTTCTCTCGATCTCTCTTCCTTGTTCAATAAAAGATGCTTGATGCAGTACCCTCATTCAAATTCCCAATGACCTTGTGAAGTGTAAGGCGTGGGGGCTTAACTATCCATTGAGAGAAGAGGCAAAACCTTATGTTCCTCACTCAAAGACCGGGTTTCGGACATGGGTTCTTCGCAGGATCGAAGGGAATGTTAACGATGCTCACGCCGAAACAGTCCAACTGAGATACCATGGATGACATGTCCTCGAGCGTGAACGGCTTCTCGATGAAAGCGTCCGCATGAGGGACCTGCTCCTTCAGGTGGTCGATCTTGGGACCCATCACCGGCCATGATGGCGAACTTTGTGAGAGAGCACTCGTTGTTGGACTTGATGGCGTTTATGATCTCCATGCCGTTCATCCTCGGAAGGTGCATGTCCATGATGACGAGATGATAGTTCCCCTCTCTTATCTTGTTAAGAGCTTCCTCACCGTCCATGGCCCAGTCTATACCGTTGATGATCCGATACTCGCCAAGTATCTCCTTGATCAAGCGGACATCACCAGGGTTGTCCTCGACGATCAGGATGTTGATGGGCGAACAATCGCACTTCATCGAACATCGAATGGCGATCAAGATGTATTAGATACTCTTCTAGAGTCCTTCGCGAACGCTTATCGGGTCATTTCTCTGAGCTAGCGTTCGCTACACTAGGGGCTATTTCCACAAGCTCAAAGGTCCGTCTTTTAGAGCGTCCATGATGAACATCTCGATGCTTGGCGGCGGGGCACGACGATCGTAGAGGTCCAAGGGCGATAGGGCCGTACCCCCGCTGGTTGACGGTCCCGAGCCTCTGCTCTTCCCTTTGCCATGTGATACGGCCTCAAGATGACCTCTCAAACACTTTATGGTCATGCCCATCTCTTCCAATGTAGCGGGTTTGATGCAGTAGTCGGTCGCACCCATGCTTCTCGCTCTGACCTCGTCCTCCGCTCTCAATGAGCCGGTCATTACAACGACCATTATGGACCGAAGTTCATCGTCGGCCTTCATGGCCTTCAGCACATCGAAGCCACCGACCTTAGGGAGATTCAGGTCCAGGATCACTAGATCGAGAGCAGGGCCGCCGTACTGACCGATCCTCCTCATGATGTCCAATGCCTCTTGCCCATCCTCCGCCATGGTAACATGAAGATGTTGGTCCAGATCTTTCAGCAGCTCGGAGATGATCTCCGCATCACCAGGATTGTCCTCGACGATCAGCACCTCTATCGGTTTCGCGTTCATCTTACCGACCTCTTTGGTACAGTGAAGTGGAAGGTAGTGCCCTTACCTAGCTCTGACTCGAACCAGATCTTCCTCCATGGCGTTCGACGATCTTCTTGGCGATCGCGAGACCAATCCCGGTGCCTTCGTACTTCTCTCTCGTGTGCAAGCGTTGGAACAGCACGAACACTTTGTCCTTGTACTCCGCATCGATCCCTATGCCGTTGTCCTTGACGGAAAAAAGGTATTCGTTCCCCTTGTCTATACAGGAAATGTGAACCTTTGCTTCTTCGTCACCATGGAACTTGATCGCGTTACTGATCAGGTTCTGCAGCACCGACATCATTTGAGCGTCATCGGCCAGCACGGTCGGAAGAACATCGGATGTTATGGTCGCGTTCTCATCCTTGATCTGTAGCTGAAGATTGTTGATAGCCTGTCCCAACACTTTTTCCATGTCCGTCGGATGCGATGAGATAGGCTGCGAATCGACCCTAGAGAACTCAAGAAGATCACGGATGAGGTCCCTCGCTCTCGTTCCGCCCTCGATGGCGAAGTCCATATACTTCTTTGCCTCGCCGTCCAGTTGATCGGCGTACTTCTTCTCCAACAGACCGAGATAAGCGGTCACCATTCTCAGCGGTTCCTGAAGATCGTGACTTGCAACGTAGACGAACTGTTGCAGCTCGGCATTTGAACGCTCCAGGTTCTTTCGTATTTTCAGTTCTTCCGTTATGTCGGTATTGGTGCCGAACCAGCGGACCACATTGCCGTTCTCGTCCTTGATCGGCATAGCTCTAGAAAGGAACCAGTGATCCTGACCATCCTTATCCGATAAGGGGTAGGTGTCCTCCCAGAACTCACCGGCCTCTATAGATTTCTTATACCTCTCGATTACGCCCTGAACGTTTCTCAGGATGATGCACTTTCAGCCATCCCCAGCCCTTCATCTCTTCGAGCGTCGTTCCGGTGTACTCGAGCCACCGCTTGTTGAACCAGAACCTTTCCCCGTCCGCGTTCGCCATCCATGCGAACTGGGAGATGTTATCGGCCATGGTGTGGAAGCGCTCCTCGCTCTCCTCAGCCCGTCTTTGCGCCCTCTTGATGTCAGTGATGTCCAGCACCGTGTTGATGAACATCTCAGCGGTCAGCGGGGCGGTAATGCTTAATGCATACTTGTCGAGCGGTTCTGAGTAGCTCTCATGGGCCATCGGCCCATTCGTCATCCTGACCCGGCGGGCGATCGACAAGAACTTGTCACGTTGTTCCTCGCCGACAAGCTTGGAGAACCTCCTCCCCACCACCTCTTCTCGCGACCTACCTAGGAACCTGAGGGCCGCGGGGTTCGCGTCCACATAGGCCCAATCGATGACCTCACCATGCTCGTCCAGCAAATACTTGTTTAAGGTCACGACCTCTTGGATGTTCTCGAACAGACCGCGGTACTTCACCTCGCTCTCCTTGACGGTCTCGAACAATCTAGCGTTCTCGATCGCCATAGAAAGGGATCCGGCCAGCTTATTGGCGAAGTCGATCTGAGCATCACTGAAATGGACCTTTCTGGAGTGATGATAGAAGGCGATGATGCCGATGATCTCGTCTTTAAGAACTATGGGAATGACCAGGACCGAGCGTACACCGAAGGACCTCATGGCCCGCCGGTCGACCCGCTCGTCCTCATACGCGTCCTCGATGGCAACGGCCTTTCTTTCTTCCATTACCAACATGGAGGTCGGCGATTCCTCCTCGGTCTTCAATTGGCCGAGGATGCTAGGCGGGAAGTTATGCACAGACCGGGCGACCCAGAAGTCATTCTCGCGCATGTTGATCAGCGACGATTCAGCATTAAGAGCCTTCGCCCCCTCTTCCAGGACCCGCTGCATTATTTCGTTGGAATCGAGAGTGGAGTTGATGTACGCATTGATTTGGTTCAACGCAGAGCTTAATGCCTCGTTCTCCTCTGCTTTTATCTGCGCTCGCCTTGACTCTGTGATGTCCACACTGGTGGTGATGATGTGGTCCTCCCCAAGAAGGGTTGCCGTGACCATGTAGTATCGATCGATAGAATTGATATGAACCTCATCAACGAGGGGCTTCCCAGCGGCCCTCATGTCCCTTGCAAGTTCGAGGGCCTTGGCCGCTTGTTCCCGACCGATGATGTCGCTGAACCTTTTTCCCACTGACCTCGTCGATCGAGCCGACCCCTAATATCTTAAGGCCACCAGGATTGGCATCGATAAGCGTCAGGTCGATGATACCTCCCCTTTCGTCGAAGATCAGCCTCCTCAACGTGACCGCTTCCTGCAGGTTCTCGAACAAACCGCGGTACTTTGATTCGCTCTCTTTGAGCGCTTCCTCGATTCGCTTACGTTCGGTGATGTCCCTAATGATCGTCTGCACGGCCTTCTTTCCTTCAAACTCCAAGGGAGAGGAAACGACCTCTATCGGAACTTCTTGGCCATCTAAAGTGATGAGCATGGCCTCTCGTAATGCTGCCTTGTCTCCTTTCAAGATCTCATCGAGACGGTCAATGGTGCTCTCTTCATCATTTGGGGGGACCAGGGTAAGAAGGTCGTGAGATGCCAGATGCTCGATGCTCTTCGCCCCGTACAGCTCCAGGGCCTCGGGATTGGCATAGAGCAATCGCATATCACTATGCACGATGATGGCATCTGGAGAGGAATCCACCAGTTCACGGTATCGTTCCTCGCTCTCTTTGAGCGCTTTCTCGGCCTTCTTACGTTCGGTAATGTCCTGGACCGTTCCTACCACTCGAATAGGTTTTGCATTACTATAAGTGACCTCCGCTTCGGCATGAACATATAATTGCGTTCCATCTGAGCGAACGACGCGGTAGTCGATGTTGTATGGTTTGTTTAAACGGACAGCTTCCTCAAGCGTTCTGCTAACGAACTCCCTATCGTCGGGATGAACGGCATCCAAGAACTCTTGACGGGTCGATCTGATTCTCCGGACCATTTCCAAAGATACGTTGGGTCTCGGCGGACGCTTCAAAGGTATTGTTTTGGATATCCCATTCCCAGCTACCGACATGAGCTATGCGTTGCGCGTTCGCTAGACCGCTCTCGCTTTTCTTTAATGCTTCTTCCATCCTCTTGCGTTCTGTTATGTCACCGAATGTCGTGTACACCTGATACGGCCGGTCCTCCCCCGGATGGAACAACGGAACAGCATTGATGATGATCCAGCGATACATCTTCTCTCGGTGGTTGTACATTCCCATGACGACGTCCCGGACCTCTTTCCCGGTCCGAAGAGCGACCATGGCCGGATGTTCCATCCCTGGAAAAGGAGTTCCGTCCTCATGGATGGTATAGCGCTCCTGACCTACCGAACTGCTGCCGATGAACTCCTCGGGTGATCTTACCAGGATGCGCTCTGCTGCTGGATTCATTGAGATGACCGTGCCGTCGGAGTTCTGGAAGACTATTCCCTGGAGCATGGTGTCGTGGAGCAGACGATACTTCGACTCGCTCTCGCTCAGCTCCCTGGTGCGATCCAGCACTCTTTGCTCCAACTCCTCGTTGGCCTGTTCGAGCGCCTCCTCCGTCCGCCTTAGCTTTGTGATGTCCTGAGACACCGTGATGTAGCCCGACACCTCGCCCTCTCGATCGCGCAAAGGCACCGCAGAAATGATAATCGTGCCCTTACCTCCGTCGAACCTTCGGATGTCCACAACGGCACTGGATGCCTCACCTTCCCGGGCACGGAGGCCGGGCCAGTCCTGAGCCTTTAGTTCTTCCCCGGTCTCGGCGTACCATCCCTTATATTGACGATATTCCTCCGGGCCTGCGGGGGAGGGAGCGTTCATCCCCCAGATCTTGTGGACCATATCATTTAACAGAACGGTCTTACCGTTCTTGTCGCCGATGAAGATGCCAATCGGAGCTGACTCCAGCACGGCTTGGAGACGTGCACGCTCTTCTTCTGCGGTCTGTTCAGTTCTCTTCTGCTCGGTGTTGTCCCTTATTTGTAGAAGCACATCCCATTTCTCGGTACCGTTATCGACCGGGGAGCCTATCCAATCGACCCAGAACTCGACCCCGTCCCCGTTCTTTATGTGATAGTTCTTGATCTCTTTTCCTTCCCCGCTCTTAGAGATCTGAAGGACTCTGGACACAGATGGGTTGCTCTCCCCATCCGCCACATAATCGACGAATCTTACCCCGACCAGGTCCTTGTCCTTGAGCGAACCCGGAAGATACGCACGATAGGCGTCGCTCATGTACTTGATGCGGAACTCATCCGCGGAGAAGAGGACCACCGCTCCAGGTAGTCGAGTGATCAAGCGTACAACGGCGGATAGTTCATTGTCCTTTCCATTAGGGTCCATAGGTGAGTTCCAGCCATCGTTCCTTCGAGCGAGGGTGTTCATTTATCCCAATGGATAATGCTATTTGAACACCCCCTCGAAGTGTCCAACAAGATGGAACTTTTGATTATTATAATCTCGTTGCCTCCGGAGAATCAACCACGCACTTTCGTTCTCCTCCCCCGCGAAACTGACCTGAAGACCGTTCCTGCTCTTACCCTCATGGAAAAGTACTATGCGTATCGGATCAAGACGCTAACTCGTCCCATCTCGAGGATCCGTTCAGAACATCAGATCCTAAGATCTGAACATCTGATGTATTGCTCAGTTCCACATGTTCAAGTTCTCGTCGAGTGCGTCCATGATGAACCTCTCGTTGCATGACGGTGGGACCCGACGATCATCGAACATGAAAAGGTTCGGCCCAGATCCGGTGGAAGGTCCCCTTTTCTCCCTTTTGTTGCAATTTATGATCTCCAGTTGAGCTTTAAGGCATCCTCTCGCCCTCTCGATCTCGATGAACGTGGCGGGCTTGATACAATAATCAGCAGCGCCTAGACTTCGTGCTCTGACCTCGTCCTCTTTTCTCAACGAACCGGTCATCACGATCACAGGGATGGAACCGAGCGATGATTCTGCCTTCATGAACGCCAGAACATCGAAGCCGTTCATCCTTGGGAGGTTCAGGTCAAGTATTATGAGGTCGGGGGTTCGTTCCCTTCCTTCCATCATGACGCTGACCGCCTGCTTTCCATCCTCGATCACCATCACGTTCAAGTTCAGGTCCAGATCCTTGAGCATCCCCTCGATCAAGAAGGCGTCCCCAGGATTGTCCTCGACGATCAGTACCATCATCTTGTTACCGCTCATTTCTCATCCTCATTAGGTATTGTGAAGAAGAAGGTGGTTCCCTTGCCGACCTCCGACCGAACCAGATCTTCCACCGTGCCTCGACGATATTCTTAGCTACCGCCAGACCGATCCTCGTACCTTCGTACGATCTCTAGAGTGCAAGACGCTGGAATATCACGAACACCCTATCATTGTACTCCTCATCGGTCCCGATGCCGTTGTCCTTCACCGAAAAAAGCATTTCATGTTCGCTTCGTTCTCCCGATACATGAACTTTTGGGTCCTCGCCGCTATGGAACTTGATCGCGTCGGGGATCAGGTTCTGCAATAAGGACGCCATCTTTCTCTCGATCGGCCATCACGGTCGGCAGATGATCGTGGGTAATGGTAGCGAGCTCGTCCCGGACCTGGAGCTTGAGGTTGGTGACCACTTGTTCCAAGACTTTCTCCATGTCCGTTGGTCGGCACTATGGCCGGGAGTCGACTCCTGAGAATTCGAACAGGTCCCGGACCAGGTCTCTTGCTCTCAGGCCACCTTCGATGCGAAGTCCATGTACTTCTTTGCATCCTCGTCCAGCTCGTTGCCGTACTTTTTTTCTTACAGGCCAAGGTTCGCCCATTACCATCCTTAGGCTCCTGCAGATCGTGCGATGCGACGTAGGCGAACTGTTGCAGTTCGGCGTTCGAGCGCTCCAACTTCTTTGAATACTCTTCCGTTCCAGCGAGCAATCTGTCCCTTTCTTTTTTGGGTCCTTATCGTCTCCGTGACATCGATGGAGAGGGCGACCGATGCCACGATCGTCCCTCTCGGATCGTAGACCGGGGCGCTCGAGCTGCTGATGAAGACCTCCGACCCATCAGGTCTTAGTATCTCGGCCAGTTCGTTCCTGGTCACACCTCTCCTTTGAGCGACCGAAAGAAAGGATACTCGTCCGTTTTGTAAGAACGACCGTCCAAATCAAGTCTCGCGAGCCTGGTATGATCGACGAACCCCTTGATGTCCGTTGGTCTGAACCCTAGACCGTACATCTTCTCGATCTCATCGGTCGCGAAGAGTATCTCCCCGGACCGAGCATCGGCCACCAGTATACCGACGGGCATCTGATCGATGATCGCTTCGAGTCGTGCTTTGATGCTCTCCAGTTCCATCTCCGTCCTTTTGCGGTCGGTGATGTCCCTGACGACCGATACCGAACCGATGATGCTGCCATTGGCGTCCCTGACCGGAGAGGCACTTACCTGGCGATACCGCAGCTCGCCCTTGATCGGCGTCCTGACCAGTTCTTCCTGGTCCTTCACCATCTCTCCTCTGAGCGCTCGTAACGGAGGAGCTTCTTCCACCGGACGAGGGCTGCCATCAGGTCGGAACACTTCCAGCCTTGAGGCAATGCTCTCCACATCGACCTCGCTGGTCAAATTAAGATCGAACTCCCGAATGGCCGAAGGATTTGCCAAAGTAACTTTTCCCGTACATCGGCGAACCAGACCTCTTCACTGATGCTGTTTATCAGAGATGTCAGTCTGTCCCTCTCTTCCTGCCGGGCGGTTTCCGCCCTAGCTCTTTCCATTATCTGTTCGCGCAGTTCCCGGACAAGTTTCTTTCTTCCACCTTCAGCCGTTCTTCGAGCCTTATCGATCCTTGCCTCACACGGGCAAGTTCGAGGGATGAGCGCACACGGGCGACCAGCTCGCGCGCGCTGAACGGTTTGATTAGGTAATCGTCCGCACCTGCATCGATGCCCTCGACCCGAGCTTCCTCTCCGGCACGGGCCGATAGTAATATGACCGGAACAGAACGGGTCCGAGGATCCCCTCGAACTCTCGACAATAGACCGATCCCGTCCAGTCTGGGCATCATCACATCGGTGAGCAGCAGGTCCGGCCTCCGTTCGAGCATTGCGGTCCATGCCGCCTCGCCATCGGGCACAGCCCTCACATCAAAGAGACCGCTCAACAATCTCATGATGTACTCTCGCATGTCGGCGTTATCGTCGGCCAGTAGGATGCTTCCCCCCGGATGGTCCCTTGGTCCCATATCCGGAGAAGTGGACGACAACAGGACAGTCCCCGTCCGCCTCCGGTAGCCATCTGAGCGCCTCCTCCATGTAAATAGCGGAGGCCTTGGTTGCCATTGGACGATCACTGGCCACGACGATGTGCCCTTTGGGCAGATGGTCCGAACCGGTCGGGATCGATACAATGAACGTCGTTCCCTCACCGAGGACGCTGGACACTTTGACATCACCACCATGCAGCTTGGCCAGTTCCTGCACGAGGGCCAGACCGATGCCGGTACCCTCGTGGGTACGGGCATGTGCTCCTCGTATGCGGTGGAACCGCTCAAAAACGTGAGGATCTCCTCAGCTGCGATGCCCGTACCGGTGTCCTTCACGGTGAGTTCGACCTGCCCCCGTTACAGCGCAAGGTTACGGTTATTTCGCCCTCGAAGGTGAACTTGAAGGCGTTGGATAGAAGGTTAAGAACGATTTTCTCCCACATCTCCCCGTCGATGTACACGGGTTCTGGAAGTGGGGGGCAATCGATCATCAACCTCAGACCGGCCCGTTCGATGGCCGACCGGAACATGCTCGCAAGATCGGGTCGTGAGGACGGAAAGGTCCGTGGGTTCATAGGACGCTTGTACGCGTGCTGCCTGGATCCTAGAGAAATCGAGCAGGGCATTGACCAACTTAAGGAGACGAAGACTGTTGCGCTGGACGACTCGAGGCGCTCACGCCCCTCCGGATGTTCACGAAGCTCGTCCTCCAGCGGTCCGATGACGTCAGGGGCGTCCTGAACTCATGGCTCACATTACTGAAGAAGGCGGTCTTTGCACGGTCCAGCTCGGCCAAGGTCTCGGCGCGTTCTCGCTCTTCCTCATATGCTCTGGCATTGGACACAGCGGACCCGACCTGGCCCGTCACCAGGTCGAAGAACCCGCGATAGGCGTCATCAAAGGCCCTTCGTGGACTGATCCTAGCACGAGTGCTCCCGTTGGCCTCTTTCGTCCGGGGTTGATGATGGGGAGGACCATCGCCTGATGGGCAGGCTCATCCCAGGGTTCTTGGTAGATTAATCGAACCGTTCGGCCAGGTCCCCAGCAATTCCGGAACTCCCCCGGTTGCCACCCTGGACAGCGGCCAACCACCCTTGTCCGGTTCGTTCATTTCCACCTCGATAGGAGCTTCCGAGGTGCCGGGTTCAAGGCCGGTGCTGCCTATGAGACGAAGATGTTCTCCCTCGTCGTCCATCAGATAGACCAAGGCGAAGGGAACATCTCGCGGATTATGCCCTAGGACCTCATACACGACAGGGCGGCCTCCTTTGCCGGCGGGCCTCCACCGCCAGCTCGTGTAGTATCTTAAGACCGCGACCGCTCAGGACCCGTGCCGTGCTCTCGCTGTAGGCGTTGAATATGCCGCCCACTTTGCCCCGCTCGTCGCGGATGGACTGTACGAGAATGTGAAATATGTCTCTTCCAGATAACCTGAACGGAACATCAGGAGGAAAGGTCCTCCGACCATGTGGCCTCACCGGTCTCCATGACCTGGTCCATCATCGGTCCGACCACGTCCCATTCTCTGCCCATACCCTTCCTGAACCACCAAAGAACTGCGGATGCTTGGTCTCCCCCAGCATAGGCCTATAGGCGTCGTTGTAGAACATCGTGCGACCCGGTCCCCACCAGAGAACGATGGGGTGCCGGGACCCAAGGCAGATGCTCACCGCCGTACGCAAGCTCTGCGGCCACGAATCCACCGGACCGATCTCCGTCCTCGACCAATCCACCAAGCGGATCAACCTGCTCATCTCGTTATCGCCTGGAAACAGCTTCTCCAGTTCTTCGGCATCGAGGCGGTCGGAGATAGGTACGTCAATGAGAACGACCAAAATGATATAAAAGTTCTACGCTCGCCGCCTGACATATTGGTCCGTGCCCTAGGAGCTTCTTTACTCATGGAAGAATATCGATACTATTTTTGTTCCCATCCCCGTATATCACCTGAACACCGTTCCTCATTTGTTCAATGAAAAGTACTATATGTACAGGATCAAGACGCTTACCTGTCCGAGCTGTGCTCATGATCAGAATGTGAAGTGGAAAAACGGTTCCATGTTCGTCGAGCAGCCTTGCAAGGGATGTAGTGAGATGGTTCGGTTCAGGTCCTAACTCAAGGGATGATCCTATCGACACCATCATGAGACACATTTCCAGATTTATTTCGGCCATTTCCGTCATCCCAAGGTCGTTTCGAGGCATGATGATGGTTAGAATCAAGGTCCATCGAGGCATATCCGTGGGGAATGAGCAAAAGGACCGTGATGAACATCAACATCAAGGACACCCCCATCTATTCCATGTCCTTAGGTCCCAGCTCTTCTGGCATCGTCATGGGGGTAAGGCTCAAGGACCGAGATGTTCACCTGACCTATTGCCTGAACATGAAGGGGGAATTGGACTGCCACATCAAGGACAATGGCGAAACGGTTTGGAGGGAGACCGTCACTGTTGATGAGATGGAGAAAATGTTCAAAAAAGCCTTCGAGCGTGGCACCTTTAAATGGAGACCGTCGCAGAAGCTCATGGTCTTGGACGCTAAGGTCTTCGAGGTGCCAGAGACCATCGTGGGAAAGACCACGATCGTGGACATTCTTAGCTATCTTCAGAACATGGCTTCATTGCCATGGACGAACAAAAGGCATGGAAACGGGTAGATGAGGTGGTCGATGATAAGCCGGTCATCGGGTTGCGCCGACATTTCTTTACATGGTGGGTGTACATCGTAGGTTAGGATGGTCTGTGGTTGGCAGGTGTCCCGATCAGAGACCATCGCCCAGATACTCGGGCACGAGGACATCAGGACCACCATCGAGTACCTCGGTCTGAACATTGACGACCAGGACGATGCTATGAGAAAACTAGCACAATTTCAGTCCTCTGTAAAATACAGGGTAGGGCAAAACACTGGATGTGAAAGTGGACAGAGCGG
>CAVUGW010000042.1:0-14902 GCA_963741025.1 Methanomassiliicoccaceae archaeon | reverse complement strand
GAATAAAAAAATAATCAGGGGATTTAGGATATAAAGTAAAATCTGCCCCCTGGAAGCTCGATTATCATCGGTTCATGCGGGATAGCACAGTCGCAGCTTAGCTTGAGGTCAAGCTCCTCGGTGTGCGACAGGTCGCCCCTCATTATCTCCTTCACGTTCTCGGTCCCGACCGTCCCATGGATCTGGCAAACGCTTCTTTTCACTTCTTTCCCATCTGCACCGGCCTCTGTAGGTGTCTTCCTGCGTATCTCAATGTCCGACATGTTCCGATCAACTATCTAGAAAATCATAAAGGAGATGGATGGAGGATACATCCAGGATACCAAGGCGGGTCTTCCGGTAATTGATCCGTAATCGAACAGGATTTTTGCTCACTTTCGGACCTCTCCCCCAGAAATCTTCCTAAATACCTGACCATCTCTTTCGTTCATGGAAAAGTATTACACTTACCGGGTCAAGACGCTCACATGCCCAAGTTGCAGCTTTCCACAGAAGGTCAAGTGGAGGAACGGTCTGATGTTCGTCGAGCAGTGCTGTGGGAGAACAGTGACCAGTTGGTTCGAGAAGTGTGGTGCAGGGGGTGCGATTTGAACACACGAACCACTAAGGACCAGACCCTCAATCTCAACATTGCGTTACAAGTTATAAAAGAGGTAGTGACAAGATAAAGATTTCCCACAACCTGTAAACCATCGGTTGAAGGTTTAACAACAGCCCTTGGTCCGGTATCTACCTTATACCGAATGTCTAGATAACTGAACGGTTATCGATGCTAACTCATATTCTAAAATAATATCCACAGACACTAAAAATTTGGTTCAAATTTGCCCCTCGTACGATGGTGGGGAGGAACACCTTGATTATCGAACATCACATATAAAAAGTACCGTGCCATTTTCCCATGACCTATGTTTGATAACGGAGATCTGCTCGGCCTTCTTTTAGTATATTCATATGTTGCTGGTATCGTTGTAATATCCGCATACTCAAAGGACAGATGGCCTGGATGTCAATACAGAAAGTTAGTTCATATCATGATAGGTAATATTGTCTTCTTCTGGTGGGTGTTCGATAGCAACTATGTCATGGCGTTCCTGGCAGCTGCCCCTTTCATCATCATCCTTCTGCTCGCCACCCCTAGGTTCCATGAACAGGGGTCCAGCAAAGATCTCCTGAGCGAGGCGACCGAACAAGGGCATGAATATGGCCTGGTGTACTATGCGGTATCATGGACGATACTTGCGTTGTTCCTATTCAATGACCTTCTAGTGGCAAGCCTCGCTATCGTAGCAATGTCTTACGGTGACGGGGTGGGTGGTCTCATCGGAAAAAAGTACGGTAAAAGGATGATCCGGAAAGGAAAATCCATTGAAGGTACCACAGCGGTCGCCTTAGGTATGTTCATAGCCTCGATGGTAGTGATCGGGTTCTATGGTTGGATCGGACCTGCATATCCCCATCTTGATGTGAAGGAGATCTCACTGACAACAGCTTTGGGAGTAGCGGTGCTCTCCGGTGCGTTCGTCTCCCTGGTCGAACTGTTCAGTCCTGGCAAGTACGACAACCTGATAGTCCCGTTGTTGACCGCAGGAATGCTATTGGTATTGGGGCTGTGATGATGAGATGGTACATCGTGGATGGGATAGACGGGTCTGGAAAGACGACCGTAGCTCGTTCGATGAGAAGATATTTCGAGGAACGTGGGGAGACTGTCATGCTCCAGGTGCATCCCTCTGAACGCTGGTTGGGAAGAAGGGCTAGGGTCTGCTTGCAGGAGGAGGGAAGAGCTATGTACCTCCTTTCTACGATCTTCTTCATCCTCGATGCCCTCGTTTCCCTGAGCAAGATGCGAAGATGGAGAGAACGTTATGATCGGATCATCTTCGTGAGATACGTCCTTGCCGCAGCATATCTCCCGGACCGCCTTGTACCGTTCGGATATCGGTTCTTGACAAAACTGCTGCCGATGACAGAGAACAAGCTGCTCGTCGATATCGACCCATCTATGGCCCTTTCAGGATCTCGACCAGGGAGGACGGGAAAGAGATGTTCGAGAACTTGGCCAGCTTGGAGAGGGCAAGGAAAAGCATGTTGCGCCTTTCAGGGTACGGATGGACAGTACTGGATAACAACGGGACCGAGGAAGAGGTGCGGCGGGCCCTTTATGCAATCATCTCAGAATGGGACCTGGATCGATAGGGACCGATCGAGATCGCCAGAACATTATGGTCCTTGCGGATGATGGAAGGGCTGGACCTTTCTTCCTTGGGCCGCCGAACATTTGGCCTGAACAGGCCAATTTATCTCTATTGGTAACAGATCCTTGTTCCATCCTAGACATTAATGCGATGAGGAGCTCAAATGAAAAAACAGACCGGTCAAAGAGATAAAAATCGATGCGCGCTGACCAGTTTGTTCGAGAAGTGTGGTGCAGGGGGTGCGATTTGCATGCTCATGCATCCAGTGGGCAAGATTCAGAAATCAATCAGAGTGGAAATCGGAAACCCTTTCCCATCTCTTTTTAGTTCCATCGCTAGCATCCAGCTCAAATGAGATTAGCGATCAGATAAACGATCAGTTAAGAACTCGAATTGGTTCCATGGGATTAATAGATCCGCCCACCAAAACCGAAGAAATTCCAGGGTGAAAGCAAAACCGATTTGAGTTAAAAATCGATATCGGCCATGCCCCTGTATCTACCTGACATCGTACTCATCGATAAGTGGCCCCTTACTGAAGAATACCTCAACATGAAAATGGTCCAGATCGTGCTCTCGTGCAATAGTGGGGGGATCATGCGTAATTTCCAAAAATGATGTCATGTTAAAAGAAGTTCCCCGCTATTTTAAGAAATTGCAATTCAACCCAAAGCGGGAAATCCATGCATCGGATGGGTCTGGACATACATACGAAATTCACTTAAGCTGGTTTCATCGACAGTAATGAGCGAACGTTCTGTAATGAAAATATAAAGTCCGAGGTCACGGACATCGGTCAGTTCTTAGATAAGATCGAAGCAAAGGACGATGAAATGACCATCGCTCTCGAAGCGATGGGTTTCTGTTCTAGATCTCTCGGTCAGATCGACCGAGCATCTGTTCCTTTTTTTTCTAAACGATAGTTGCGCGACGTTCAGGGACGCCAGTATGTTCCTGAGCTCTTTGATGACCGCATCGATCTCCTTGATCGTCATCGGCTTGATGATATAACCGTCGGCATTGTCGATCTCTGCCCCCCTAGTGTCCTCAAGGATCTTGAACCGCTAAAGAGTATCACCTTGGTCTCGTTATCGCGCTGGCGGATGAAGTTCAAGACCTCGTAACCGTTCCTTCCCGGCATATTGATGTCCAACAGGACAAGGTCCGGCCTTTCCTCCAACGGTTCGTTCTTTTGCCCGAACATGTCCATAGCCCGCTGTCCGTCCTTGACCACAGTGATCTTGACATCGACACCGGTTTCCAGGAGGTACTCCTTCACCAGTTGTGCATCTGCGGGATTATCATCGACGAAGAGCACTCTAATAGGTCTCGGATGCATCTTCCATCTCCCCCTTTGCATCTGGTATGATGAAGTAGAAGGTCGCCCCATTTCCTTCCTCCGACTCGACCCAAACACGACCTCCTTGTCTCTCCACTATCTTTTTGACTATGGCAAGTCCGACACCCGTACCGGGGTGTTCCTCCTTCGTATGCAGGCGTTGGAACATCTGGAAGATACGTTCGGCGAACTCCATGTTCAGACCGATCCCGTTGTCCTTCACGGAGAAGGTCCATCCCCCCGATCCTTCAGAAACGGAAACATGCACCAACGGTCGTTCCGGACCGTGGAACTTGATCGCATTGGTGATGAGGTTCTGCATCACCTGCAACATCTGCGATCTGTCGGCGAGGACAGTGGGAAGAGGATCGACGATGATCTCCGCTTTGCTCTCTTCGATAAGCACCTTTAGAACGGTGAGGGTCTGCGCGACGACCGCAGCTCATGTCAACCGGACCCAGCTCCCTGGCCTTCGAATCGATCCTCGAATAGACCAATAGATCATCGATGAGCTCGCGCATCCTTGCTCCACCGTCCATGGCGTTACGGATGTAATCTTGGGCCTTGGGGTCCAGTTGGTCCTTGTATCTCAGCTCAAGCATGGAAAGATAACTTATGACCATGCGCAGCGGCTCCTGAAGATCATGGCTTGCCAAGTAGGCGAACTGCTGCAGTTCCTCGTTAGAGCGCCTTAGCTCGTTCTCTGCTTCCTTCAGCTCGTTTATCTTGATCGTATAGACGATCACAGCTTTCAATTCTGGAACGAAATAAAATTGCTGATAGAGCCAATCCTTATCGATCTTAAGTTCTCTTCTAAAAGTTCTTCTCTCAGCGTTCTGAACGGTCTTTACGATTTGTTTCCAATCCGAAAAGAAGGGATGAAGCAGACCCGACCTCCGAACATCAGGGAACGATGATTCCATGGCAGGATTGATGAACAATAGCTCCCCATCAAGATCGAACTCGGCGATCGGACTAGGATTGAGCCTTGGGAAAGCTGCCAATCGGACGATCTCATCTTCGGCCCTCTTGCGATCGGTTACATCGGTCAAAACGGACCGGAACCCTGAACCTGACCCCCCCCCAACGATATTGCTCTCCACCTGGACATGAAGCTCCCCCTCCATCCATACTTCGGACCAAGAAGGTGCTCACCTGTTTCTCATTACCCTCGGCGAGCCGTCGGTAATGAAGGTAAAACGACTCTTTGGATCTGGGCGATACGAAAGATGATAACCCTCTGTTGATGAGGTTCTTCCTATCGATACCAAGGAGCTTTGATGCTGTCAGATTGGACTCTTTGATGATAAGTTCGGGAGTGAGGGTGATGTATCCGACAGGAGCGAGGTCGTACATCTCAAAATACTTGGCCCTTGTAGACTCCAGCTCATGGTGGACCCTCAGAAGCTCCTCGTTCTGGATCTTCAGCTCCTCTTGATGGATGCTAAGGTCCTCTATAAGTTCCAAGGCCTCCTTGTCTGAAATAGGTCTGTCCTGGCGCTTCCCTTCCCGACGCTTCTTGGCCTGTTCTCGTAGCTCTTTCTTCTTGCTCTCTTCATCCATTTTAGTACTCTATCGCTAATGCTTTCTATTTTAATAGAGCTTGGTCACAATGTTCTATCAAGGAAGAATATTTTTGATACCATCAACGCTTTTCTAACAAGAAGGTTTACGAATATTTGACCATTTGGTTCCTTGGTGTTCCAAAGTTGGATGTAACTGAAGCGACCTATGGGACACAGCATAGATCGATCGCTAGCCATTATCGTAAGTATACCTGAAGCGATACGACTTTCGTTATAGCTCAAGTAATAGGCCGATAGGTGAGGTCGATGGTAAAAAATAAAAAAGGTAAGAGCAGGAAGGATGAACCAGGCGTTCAGGATGACAATCGAATCGTTCCCCATTGTGGCATTAGGTTCTTCAGCGGGCGGTCTGGAAGCTCTCGAGACCTTTTTCAAGAACGTTCCATCCGATCCCGGACATGGCGTACAGTTCTCATCACCCACCTTGAACCACACCATCCCAGTCTACTCGCGGAGATAGTATCCAAGGTTGCTACCATGGAAGCGGTCCAGGCCGAGAACGATATGGTCGTCAAGAAGAACAAGATCTATGTGATCCCCCCGGGCAAGGACATGATAATGACCCAGGGAACAGTTGCGTCTCTTCGGCCGCGATACCGGGCACGAGCCGTTCCTGCCGATCGATCAGTTCCTTCGGTCCCTGGCCGAGGACCGGAAAGAGAACGCGGTCGCGGTCATCCTCTCGGGGAACGGTTCGGACGGGTCCTTCGGTATAAAGGACATCCACGGAGAACTTGGCATGGTCATGGTGCAGAGCCCCGAGACGGCCAAGTATGACAGCATGCCGAGAAGCGCCATCAAGACCGGGCTGGTCGATTATGTTCTGCCACCTAACGAAATGCCGGGAATGTTGATCAAATATTTTCATGCCCTGAGGACCAAAGAACGACCGCCGAAGAGCGGATCAGATCGCGCCCAAGGACGGTGTCCAGAAGATCCTCTCCATCGTCAAGCAGGAGACCGGTCACGATCTCTCGCTCTACAAGAAGAGCACCGTGAGCAGAAGGATCGAGCGCCGAATGAGCGTCCATGAGCTCGATACTAAGGAGAAGTATCTGAACTATCTATTGAACGACCGGCAAGAGGTCCGTCTACTGTTCAAGGACCTTCTGATCGAGGTCACGAGCTTCTTCAGGAATCCCGATGCCTTCGGATCTTTAAAGGAAGGGCTAAGGAAGAACATCTTTGATCAAAGGCCGGAAAAGGAAGAACTGAGGGTATGGGTGACAGCCTGCTCGACCGGCGAGGAGGCGTACTCCATCGGGATCATCCTCAAGGAGCTGATGGAAGAGACCGGCCAGCAGTTCCATGTCCAGATATTCGGATCTGACATCAATGCGGAGGCGATCGATATCGCTCGAGCTGGCGAGTACTCTCTGGCGATCGCCAACGACATCGACGAGAAGCGTTTGAACAAGTACTTCACCAAACAGGAGAAAGGGTACAAACTAAAGAAGGAGATAAGGGAGATGGTCGTCTTCGCGCTCCACGACCTCAACCGCGACCCGCCCTTCATCCATCTCGATCTGTTGTCCTGCAGGAACCTTCTGATATATTTCGAACCTACGCTTCAAAAGAAGGCGCTGGAGTCGTTCAGCATTGCCTTGAACCCCGAAGGGATATTGTTCCTTGGGGAGTCAGAATCGATCAACGGTTTCGATGACAGTTTCTCGGTTATCGACGCGAAGGCAAAGATCTATATGAGGAGGCCATACACGCAATCTCTTCCGAACAAGGAGATCGGTGTCCTACCTCTGCGAGCGAGGGAGGTCGCGCTCAAAGAACCAGGACAAGTAAAAGGACCGAACATGAGCGAAAGGGCAGAAAAGATACTGCTCTCGGAGCACACCCCGCCAAGTCTGATCGTCAATGATAAGAACGAGATCGTGTACTTCCACGGCCGCACCGGCAAGTACCTCGAGCATGCCCAGGGGAAGGCGAGCTTTGGCCTTCAAGCTCTTGTTCGCGAGGACATCCGTTACGTGACCATGTCGTCGATAAATGAATCGAGGCTCACCGGAAAGACTGTGTCCAAGGAAGGGGTCTTGGTCCATACGAACGGTGAGACATCGTTCCTCAATATCGTGGTCAGGCCGATGGAGGACCAAAGGCCCGTCTCCGATGTTCTCGTGATCTTCGACGAGAGGTCCATACCTCAGAACATCCTGAAAAAAAAGAGAGGGCTGACAATATCGCCGAACAGAGAGACCAGGATAGTGGAGCTAGAGAAGGAACTTGGGTACACCAAGGAGAACCTGCAGAGCACCATCGAGGAGCTGGAGACCACCAATGAAGAGCTGACATCGACGAACGAGGAGCTGCAGTCGAACAACGAGGAGCTGCAGAGCGTGGTCGAGGAGTCCGAGACCGGGAAGGAGGAGCTCAACTCATTGAACGAAGAACTTTTAACGGTGAACTCTGAGCTGGAAAGGAAGAACCAGGAGCTATCGAGGACCAACAGCGACATGAGGAACCTTCTCTACAGCATCGATGAAGCTCTCTTATTTCTGGACATCAACCTGAGGATCAGACGGTTCACCCCTCAGATGGAAAAGATCATGAACCTGATCGAAGGAGATGTCGGCCGCCCGATTCCAGGACATCGTCATGAACCTGCGGTACGAAGATCTGGTCGCTGACGTAAAAGAGGTCCTCGACAAGTTGAACTCGAAGGAGAAAGAGGTCCGAACGAAGGACGGTCATTGGTACAAGGTTAAGGTCATTCCGTACAGGACGGTCGAGAACGTCATCGATGGTGTGGTGATAACGTTCAGTGACATCAATGAACAGAAAAAGGTCCAGGCGAAACTCGAGGATCTATCTTTGGAGGCTCGGATCTCTCAGGACCTGGCGGAGAGCATCGTCAATACCATCGAAGAACCGCTCATGGTATTGGACAAGGACCTGGTCGTTCGGTCCGCCAATACTTCCTTTTTTGAAACCTTCGAGACCTCGTCGAAGGATGTTCAAGGCCGCCCTCTAAGCGAGATACTTGACGGAACATGTGGAACGTTCGGGCCCTGATAGATAGACTTGATGAGCTGACCACGAAGGGATTCTGAGCTCGAGAGCCTGAGCGTAGAGATCTTCGTCCCCAAGTTGGGAAAGAGAGTGGTAAACATTACCGCAAGGAACTTGCTGATCCCATCGGGGAGATCGGCGATGATGTTGCTCGGTATCAATATGGAGGAATGAACAAGTTATCTTGGGGAACGGCCCGGTATCTGACCGATACTGGATTCAGGACCTATCGTGGTGACACTTGAACTCGACGGTCCTGGTCCAGCTGGGATTACACATCGCTCGAGCAAGACAGTGAAGATTCAAGATAAATTATTATGTAATAACACATGGCCAGCCAGACAAACCTATTGCCTTCCATTATCTTGTGAGGGTTTTTTATTTTCCATTGTGGTGAACGGTGTGCGATCTGAACGCACGGAACACTAAGGATATAATCTAGGTCACGCGGTAGGGTAAGGGGAATAAGTGCTCGGCGGGGATACGGCACGCAAGCTGCTCATCGAGGTGGTTGGGATAATAGATTTCATGGCATCTGGCCTCGACGTTAGAGGCCATGGTCTTCACCATCTTCTCATTTCCCCTGGGTGAATTGTTCGATGACCGCTGAAAATCTTTCAACAGGCCGCAGTTCCTTCACTCCAAGACCGTTCTCGCTGGCCTCAAGCTCAATGGCAAGGGAGTGGAGAACATCATGAACATAGCCGACAATCGACTGGATGGTCGAAGCCGGTCTTCCGTCAACCGCTTCTTGCGCAGGAAGCGGTCTTTGGAGGCGGTGGACCGCCACCGCCTCGATGAGCATGTTCGCGGACGTTGATGTGGTGTGCCTATCATCGACGAAACAATGGCCAAGAAGAGCGGTCACGAAATGAAACGAATGGGATACCCTTTCGATCATACGCAGCATCAGAACGTGTGGGGTCATTGCTTTGTCTCATCGATGTGCAGCGATGGCGATGAGCATGTTCCACTTCACCTTGAACCATACGTCAAGGAAGAGGCGTGAGCATCCTCTGGACGACGGTTCAGGACGAAGAACGAGCTTGCCGTCGAGATTGTGAACAAGGCCATGAGATGTGTGCGGCCAGAAGTTGTCGTCTTCGACTCGTGGTATATTTCGCAGGAGCTAAATGGTCATCTGGTCGATAAAGATCTTGTCTTTATTACGAAAGCGAAGAGAAACTGGCTCATCGACGATGATGGCAAGAAGCAGATCCGAGACCATGTGGCCTGCCATGCTTATACGGGAGGCGAAAGAGTTTTGTCGTTCTGCAACGTTCCTGAACGATATCGAGTTCAGACCTTGGTCGTCCAACTCACAAGAACTCGGTTCATTTCCGAAGGTTCCAAGTTTCGTTGTTGAAAAACGTCCATGGGCCTCTTAGTGCAAAGCGGCAGGATCCGATGATCTGAGGTATTTAACAATGGATGGCACAAGTTCACGCTTGTCGATGGACTGGCATCTCTTTCATTCCCTTTGTTTCGAGATATGATTTCCAGGTGATTTCTCAAACACATCTTGGTCACCTCCATCTCTATTGTCGTGGGAGGTTTGATGCAGTATTCGGCCGCGCCCATGCTTCTTGCCTTGATCTCATCCTCCCTTCTCAAGGAACCCGTCATGACGATCACAGGGACGGAACTGAGCGATGATTCCGCCTTCATGCACGCCAGAACATCGAAGCCGTTCATCCTTGGCAGGTTCAGGTCCAGGATGACCATGTCAGGGGTTAGAGCTCTCAACAAGGTCTCCACTGCCTGCTTTCCGTCCTCGATCACTGTTATGCTCAGCTCCATTTTTAGGTCATGGAGCATCTCTTCGATCATGTAGGCGTCCCCTGGATTGTCCTCCACGATCAGTACTCTCATCTTGTTACCGTTCATTTGTCCCCATCCTGAGGCACCTCAGGTATCGTGAAGTAGAATATGGCTCCCTTTCCAACCTCCGACTCGAACCATATTCGACCGCCATGACGTTCGACTATCTTCTTTGCAACAGCGAGACCTATACCGGTACCCTCGTACTTGTCCCTTGAGTGCAAGCGTTGGAATATGACGAACACCTTGTCCTTGTACTCTGTATCGATGCCGATGCCGTGATCGCTCACGGAGAAGAGCATTTCATTTCCCTTGTTCTCACATGATACATGAACCTTCGGGTCACTGTCCCCGTGGAACTTTATCGCGTTACTGACCAGGTTCTGAAGAAGGATGGTCATCTGGGCCTCATCGGCCATTATTGTCGGCAGAGGATCGCTCGTTACGGTGGCGTGCTCTTCCTTGATCTGGACCGACAGATTACTGCACACATTGTCCATGACCCCGTTCATGTTCGTCCTTGTCATCGGCTTGGCCTGAGAATCGACGCGAGAGATCTCCAAAAGGTCCCGTACTAGGTCCTTCGCCCTCAGTCCCCCATCCATGGCGAAGTCCATGTACTTCTTTGCATCGCCGTCCAGCTGGTCGCCGTACTTCTTTTCCAGCAGACCGAGATAAGCAGTGACCATCCTCAATGGTTCCTGAAGGTCATGAGAAGCGACGTACGCGAACTGCTGCAGTTCGGTGTTCGAGCGTATCAGCTCGTCCTCCATTCTCTTTCGGTCGGTGATGTCCAGCAGGGAGGTCAGGACGGTCTTCTCTCCTCCGATCTCTATGACCTCGGCCGATACCAGACCGGTCCATTTCTCACCGTTCTTTCTTCGGAACTTGTACTCCTTATCATGAACGAAGCCGTTCTGCTCAAGCTCCTTAACAAAATCCTTACTTTCTTTTGGGCTGACCCATATGTTAAGTTCGGTCGTGGTTCGACCGACGGTCTCTTCGGGCTTTATTCCATTGATCTTGGACCAGCGGTCGTTCACCTCGATGAACTTGCCATCGCTCAGACGTGTGATGGCCTTTGCGGCCACGGTGCCATGGAACGCCTTGGCGAACTTGGCTTCGCTCTCCTTGAGCGCTTGGTCCGCTCTCTTGCGCTCGGTGATGTCCTCCATGATCGCTACAAAATGGTCTTTTTGAGGACCATAGATGATGATATTGTACCATCTCCCGGTCACGGGCCAAAGCCTCTCGAAGGTGGTCGATTCTCCATTGAGCGCGGCCCTTGCATAGGGTGCGAACCAGTCCGGAGGAGCGTTCTTTAGTTCGGTAAATACCTCGGTCGCCCGCCTGCCCAGGACCGTCTCCTTCTCGGTTCCCAAATAAGTTTCATACGCTCGGTTCATGTCAAGATAGATAACGTCTATCGGTCTTCCATCGTTGTCGGTGACGATCTTGCCGTAAACGAAGCCATTGGTCATATTGGAAAAGAGCGAGGTGAGCTGCTTGCGGTCGTTCCGGAACGCGTCGGCCCACCTTTCAGATAGACCGACCTCTATCTCCTGCTTCGATCCACGGCTCTGCAGGGCCAGGAAAAAGTAGATTCCCGAGAGGTAGAGCGCCAGCCGGGTGGCCCAGGTCAGAAGGTCGCCGAGGTGAACGATGAACACCGCGCTGAACAGGTCCAGGCCGTACAGTGCTAGTGCCAAGGCGTACCAGTACAGAACGGACGAACGGTTCTGCAGGTACCGAAGACCGAAGCACAGTCCACTGGCGAGGACGAGAACGACCGAAGCGGTCAGGACCGCGATACGGTATGCGGTCGGACCGGAACTGGTGAGAAAGAGCGGGAACTGGTTAAAAAAGGCCAATACTGAAACGACCACGAGCATGACTAACGTCCCCGAATAGGTCGTAACGAGGATGGTCTTGCGTCGGGGCAGTTCGACCATACCTGTCCCTGTTAATGTGGTTATCGCGCTCAGCAGCAAAAAGATCGCACCGATCAGGATACTTATGTTGTTGAGGGCGAGAACCTGGTTGGAAGTAAGATGGGGAGGAACGTTGGGGGTTAGCATCCATATAGCGAACATCGTTGCGAGGTCGGTGATGAGCACCGCCGCACCGAGCAGAACGATGTTCAATGACCCCGATCTCAAGTAGGCTCGGGCGGACACGACGACAACGACGATGCCGATCACCAGAACAAAGATCAGCGTCAGGATGAAAGCTAGATAGGGCGGATTGTAAATCGGGCCTCCGGCATTGATGAACGCCAGGGACCCGATGAGGATGGTGATGACGACGACCAGGATCAACCCTGCTCTTCTGGAGCGTCCTTGTCCTTCCGCGTTAGCCATGATGTTCCGTCCTTGTTCGTCGGTTCGAGTTGAAGATGCTCTGTTCAGCTCCTTTGAGAAAGGAGCTGAAGCGATCTATCGGATAATGTTACTTGATCCTTCCTCCCGAAGTGTCCACCAAGATGGGACTTTCGATTATAATAGTCTCGTTCCGTCCGGAGGATCAACCACGCACTTTCGGACCTCTCCCCCCGAAATCTACCTGAACACCTGATCGTCTCTTTCGTTCATGGAAAAGTACTATGCGTATCGGATCAAGATGCTCACCTGCCCTAGCTGTGGTCTCGCCCGGAAGGTCAAATGGCAGAGCGGTCCGATGTTCGTCGAACAGCGATGTGGGAGAACAGTGACCAGTTGGTTCGAGAAGTGTGGTGCAGGGGGTGCGATTTGAACACACGAACCACTAAGGACTAGACCCTCAATCTAGCGCCTTTGGCCAAGCTTGGCTACCCCTGCGTTTAGCTCATCCCATAATAGTACCATTTAGCGAACTACCCCACCCTGTTGGGCAGAGATCCCTGCATCATCCATCGAACGCCCCCGGAGAGGTCTTACATGATGTCAGACAGGCTTGGATTCCAGTCGTTCCGACCGTATTGTTCCTGGAGATGGCGAGCAGGTATTTTAGGTTTTTGACTGATGATCAAAGTAAGTCTCTCACTCCCATCCTGTGGCTGGCGCATTGGGACTTCCTGCTCAAAGCTGGTCAACTTTCATGTTCTGACCGACAGCATGGTGACCAAATGCTCAACTGTTATGACAACGACACTTCATATCACCCCTGGGGTCCAAGAATGTTCGGCCCTTGATGATGTCGGGCAGTGAAGTCAGTTGAATTATTCCTCCCGTCTCATCTCGTTCCATGTCCAGAACTTGTTCTCGACCTCGGCGAACATGAGGTCGCGTCGTCGCGACCTCACCTCTCCGCCGAGGACGCGTTTCACGGCCGAGAACACGTACTCTATCATCCAGCGCAGCGAGTACGCGTATCGTTCTTCCCATCCCTCCTGGCCAAGCTCATCCCTTTCCTTGACGGCCATGCGTCTGGCCGATGTCCCACCACGAGACCTTGTCCTCGCATCATAGGCCATCTTGATACCGGCCTCGATGCCCTTGCTCCTCAGCAGATCGAAGTCATACGTCGAGTTGTAACCTCCGTCGGCGAGCACCCTCTCTATGACGACGCCTCGAGCGAGCACCTGCTCTATGAGCTGGACGAAGATGGTGCGATCACCGACCCTCTCGTCCGTGATGATGACGCCGAGCACCTCGAGCGTCATCACATCGATGGCGACATGCGCCTTGACGAAGCCCCGTTTTTTGTGCCATTGATCACGAAGCCATTCTCCCCGAAGCGTCGTCGAGAAGCCGGTGCTATCGATGGCGACGATAGCTCTACGAGGCGGAACGACCGGTTCCGCCTCTTCTTTCGAAAGACGCTTCCAGATGGTCGTATGGTCCGGTGCCTTGAGACCTAGAACGGAGAGCATTCGCCGCAGATGACCTTCCGCCGCTCGGAAGTGAGATCAGCTCGAGCATGAACCGTCTGATCATCTCGAGCATCTGTGGCGGTACACGAACGGCCGCCCTCGACGGCGGCCGTTCACCTCTCGGAGAGAACGCTGCCAGTTCATCGCATCGATGCTCGTTCTCTCTCCCCTTCCGACGTATCGTTCGTCACTGACGTGCCAAGAACTATCTACGATCGTCTCCGAGATGAACATGCCTGGCATGTTTTGTATCACCAAACAGCTCTGCGAGCATGGAGCTGAAAAAACCTGCCAGGCACCTCTTCCCCATTAATTCAACTGACTTGGGCAGTGGCAGTAATTATATACGACGAGATCTTAGCCGAAAATGTCAGGCGAGGGAGGGCGGCCGACGGTAGGACAAAATGTCCAGCTGAGGAAGGTCCCCCCTCCACGAGACATGTGGACCACGTGAGTGGTATGGTGAGAGCCATGGCAAGGGCCCAGAAACGACACAGCTTTGGTCGAGAATGATCTGCTCGGCGGTGACGTTGGCCAGAGATCTGGTGAAACGGCGACTCCCCACTGGAGCAAGCCCAAACAATCGGGATGATATCTCGGGACCGATGGGTAGGGTGCTTAGTTGAATGCTGCCTGAAACAGAAGGGGGCCTACTACCCTCACCTGACATCCCATATTGGTTCGATCTGTGAAAGATGGCATGTTCTTTTCTTGAATGGCGATGTACCAAATATCGATCCACCTAAGGTAAAAGATCTTTGAAATACACGACCATTAATATTCTATCAGAGATCTTCAGGTAGGTATCTATTCCCATCTGGATCCTACACGTTCTGAAAGGTAAATTCGACGGTCCCTGTTGAGGCAAAATTCAGGAGGCCGACATCGTTTGGGTATTGATCACCATGGATGAGCCGTTAGAGCCGACATTTATCGTTGTGGTGATCGGAACCAGATCGATGCAGAGGTGGTCGTATTGTTCCCATTGCTCGTGCTTTGGTTCTGGTTGGTGATCTTCTCCAGTTCTGGGCCCCAGCGACGGCTATCATTCCAACGACGAGGAGAGGTAAGATAATGATCGCCAGTA
>CAVUGW010000041.1:0-7797 GCA_963741025.1 Methanomassiliicoccaceae archaeon | reverse complement strand
AAGAATTATTCAACCAATACGTTCAGACCCTTTGAGACTTATATAATGTTTAAAATCTCCGAAGAAGTTAATAGGATAAAACCTGAACTTGAAGCAAAAGGACGCCCCGGCGATAAGCCTTTCTATGGGTGCGCCTGTAAAAAATCCTCCGCAGTTTGTTATTGATAAATTAAAAGAAGCTTTGGATATTAAAGGGATTCATTCTTATTCAACGCCAAAAGGTGAAGATTTTTTTCTGGAAGCTGTTTCTAAACGGATGAAAACCCACTTTGGGTGGATTTAGACCCAAAGACAGAAATTGTTTCACTAATCGGTTCAAAAGAAGGGATTGCGAATTTAATCAGGGAGTTAATTAATCCGACCCCTGTGACTTTTAATGAGTTTGAGAGCAATCCGTCACATCTTTCTGTCCTCTACTTGGCTCAGTTGGTGTTGCTATCCTCGTCACGATGAAAACGACCGCAGAGCGGAGGAACGAAATCGGCGATCGACCGCACCGGTGCCAGCGAGACCGGGGAGCGTGATCAGTGAAGGGACGATGGTATCATAGAACGAGCATCAGGCCGACGAATATCGATGAAGTTCAAGAGCGCCAGTTTGGCGGACAGCCCAGGGCGATTGATCGCGTAGATCTGGGAGATATAGATGCTGGTCAGGATGGTAGGTAACGAGCCCAGTGCGAGTATTCGCATCGGATCGCCCGCCGCCGCGAAAGTGCTCCCGAACAGGACGCTAGCTATCTGCGCAGGGAACAGAACGATAATAACGATGACAGGTACGATGATCAACGATACATACCGCTCTGCCTGGTTCGTCAGGCTCTTTATCGAGCTGAGGTTCCCGTCGGTGTACAGTTTAGAGAACGAGGGGAAGGTGAGCATCGTCACCGACGAGCCCACCAGAAGTAAAACGGATAATAGGGTCTGACCAGCGGCGTAGTAGGCGACCTGCTCGTTGGTGCCGAACAGGCCTATCAAGATTTTATCGAGGTTGGCGGTTAGAGCGGTCAAGATCACGATCAGCGCTACAGGGAGAGCAAACTTGTAGTACGATCGGAACAAGGTAGGTCGTGTCCATCTTATCTTGTCGCGGCGCATGAAGGACCATGCGATGACGAGCATGATCGCCGCGGAACGAGCATATGCATAGGCGATCTGGACGGCGCCCATGTGAGATAGGACCACGAATATGACCAACACCATTCGCACCAGCGGAGCGATCAGAGTGATCGTTTGGCACTTGGCAGTTTCCATTGTCGAAGCGTAAGTGTCAGTAACGATGTTCGCTATATCCAATAATACATAATACAGGATGAAAAGGGCGAACAGATAGATCAGTGTGCCTGTCAGAGCGCCACCCAGGAAGACCACCCACACCATTATGGTGACCAACGTGGTCGCGACCATGGCCCCGACCAGAACAAGTTGGATCACTGTGTACGTGCTGACGCAATCGTTCAGGTCGTTCCCTTCGGAGATCCGTTTGATATGAGCGTTATTGAAGCCGAGGTCGGAGACCGCGTTGATGGCCGTCGTGAGGGCGAAGGTCCACACCACAATACCGTAGACACTGGGACCGAGAAATCTCGTCATGAATAGGAGGGCTACGAAGGCCGACCCTATTCCCATCAGGTTCATGATAAAGAACAGAAAGGCTTTACGTCCGATTAAAGATATACTATAAAAACATCAAGTGGATATTAAAGGTGAGCTTTCTAGAAAAATCAATTCCGTGTACTGCTCGAAACATGGGATGGCCTTCTTTATATGGATGGGGACCAGACGTGTCCACGACACCTAAACCGTTATAAGCATACCATCACTTTTTTTCTTATGCGAAAAGGAGCGATAGGTCCATGTCGATCTTTACCTCCTTTTGAGCCAAGGGTCTAAATTATCTTCCAGTGTCCCGGAACACCGGATTGTACGGCCTCCACCTCGCGGCCGCCTACTGGAGACCTCGACCTCCTCTGCGACCTCCCTTTCGTTAAGGCCGGTGATGAGCAGGTCGGATCACGTCGAGGACGGCGCCCTATCTCGTCAGCGCTCTCCGGAACATCATCGTGGTGGCGGTCAGAGTTATCGCCCCGACGATGAATATCGCGAGGAACGCCTGCCCTATCGCCGTCCAGTCATAGCCGGTTATGATCAGGCCCCGAACGGCGTTCGCAACGTACGACACAGGGTTGTACATCGAGAAGGTCTGCACCCAGGGCGCCAGGAACTGCTTCGGCATCACCGCGGTGGAGAGGAACAGCATCGGGAACACGAACATGATGGATATGACCAGCGTTGACTCAGAGTTCCTTGTCGTCAGCGCTATGAAGGTGGAGATGCCGGACCAGGCGATGCCGAAGAACATCGCCATAAGTAGTATGAGCACTATGCCCGGAAGTCCGGTGACCACATGCACGCCTAGAACGTAGGCGAGAACGATGATTATCGAGGCTTGAATAAGGATGCGGAAGCCGTCGCTGAACACCTTCCCCATCAATATCGAGGTGCGCCTGATTCGGCGTGGCCCTCATCTTGTCAAGATAGCCGGATTCGACATCGTCCACCATGCCCAGCCCGCTCTGCAGCGCCGAGGTGAGGACGGTCTGGACGATCACCGCCGCGCTGAAGAAGGTGAGGTACGAGCTGGTCCCTGTGATCTGCTGGAAGCCGGGGATGTCGGCGACCGCCTGGAACGCTTGCGTAAAGAGAAGGAACCATATCAGCGGCTGAAGTAGAGAAGGTGAGATTGGTCGGTCTGCGCACCAGCTTGCGCACCCATCGGCTGAAGACCGCGGCCGTCTCCGACAGAAAGTCAAATCTCATCCTCATCTCCTCCTTGAACGGAACCCGGCCTTCGGCGGGACCTTTTGAAGGTCGGTCCGGAGCTGCTTTCCTGTGAACTTGATGAACACATCGTCGAGGGACGGCTTCGTTATCACGAGGTCATCGATCCCTATGTTGGCCGTGTCCAGGGAACGGACGATGAGCGGCATGATGTTGCCACCGGGGGCGCTGTATATGACGATGCCCTCGGAGCGTTCCTCGCCGACCCTGGTGCGGTCCTGCACCTCCTTAACGCCCGGTACCTGGGACACGATGGCCAGGGTCCGTTTGATGATCTCGGGATCGCTCCCTCCCTTTACCTGGAGGTGGATCGGTCGGCCCCGATCTGGCCCTTCAGTTCCCTGGGTTCACCCTCGGCCACGATCTTACCGTTGTCGATGATGCAGAGCCGGTGGGCGAGCTGGTCCGCCTCCTCAAGGTACTGGGTGGTGAGGAAGATCGTCGTACCCTTCTTGTTGAGATCGCGAATGTGGTCCCAGATGGCCCGGCGGCTCTGTGGGTCTAGGCCGGTGGTCGGCTCGTCCAGGAAGAGGACGTCCGGGTCGAAGACGAGGGCGGTGGCCAGGTCGAGCGTCTTTTCATTCCGCCGGAGTATGGGCCGGCCAGCCGATCACCGACATCGGAGAGGCCGACGGTCCGGAGGAAGTGTTCGCCCTTTGACGCGCCTTTTCGGTCGGAATGTGATAGTAGCGGCACTGCAGGATGATGTTCTCTCGACCGGTGGAGTTCGGCATCCACACCTATCTCTTGCGAAGCGTAGCCTATTATGTTACAGATCTCGCGCGCCTGCTCCTCGATGTCAAAGCCCTTGTCTTGACCTCGCCAGAGGTCTTCATGAGCAGGGTCGTGAGCACTTTGATGGCCGTGCTTTCCCCGCCCCGTTGGGACCGAGGAAACCGAAGACCTCGCCCTGGGTGACGTTGAAAGAGATGTCATCGACGGCGCGGATGTCCGGGTCATAGAGCTTGACAAGGTTCTTGACGGTGATGATGTCGGTCATTAGATAGTTGGTCCCTTCGGGAGGGATTGAGTCGTCCGTATATCAATCCTCTCGGACGATAACATGAGGGCCGTCGGAACACGGCCCATCTGACCGACCACCTAAGGCTGTGTCCGTTTCTTGCCCATCTCCGAAGAGATGTAGTTGCGCATCTCTTTGATGTTCACGACATCGAGGAAGTAGCGAACGTCCTGCCTCGTCAGTTCCTTGACCGCCCAGAGGATGCCGGCGAACAACGCCAGGATCGAGCAATGCATAGGCGATCAGGGCGATGAGACCGTGGATTGGTATGAACTGCGAAAGGACGAACGCAGCTCCGCCTGCTAGGCCAGCTGCGATCATGTGAAGACCTATCTTGGGGTTCAGGGACGAACCCAAGAGCCGCTTAAGCGTCTCCTCGTGACGATGAAAACGACAAGAGCAGAGACAAAATAACCGATCGCCGCACCTGTGCCAGCGAGACCGGGGAGCGTGATCCCGAAAAGGGACATCGGGATAAGGACCAGCATCAGGCCGACGAAGATGAAGAAGTTCAGAAGGGACAGTTTTGGCGGACAACCCGGGCCGGTTGATCGTGCATTTGAATCCGATGTAAACACTGGTCAGTATCGAGGGCAACAAACCCAACGCGAGTATGCGCATCGGCTTGCCCGCCGCCGCGAAACTGCTCCCGAACAGGATGCTTGCGATTGGTCCGGGAATGAGACGAAAATAACGACGAAGGTACGATTATCAGCGAAATGTACCGCTCCGCCTGCTTCGTCATCTCCTTTATGAGCCCAGGTCCCCGTCGGCGTACAGTTTTGAGAAAGAAGGAAAGAGCAAGAGAGTCACGGCCGAACCGACCAGTATGAAAACGGACAATAGTGTCTGACCCGCAGAGTAGTAAGCGACCTCTCGCTGGTACCGAACGGGCCGATGAAGACCTTATCTAGGTTGGCGGTTAGAGCGGTAAGATGACCGATGACGCTACAGGGAGAGCTAACTTGTAGTACGACCTGAAGAGGGTAGGTCGTGTCCATCCTATCCTGTCGCGACGCATGAAGGACCAGGCGAATAGCAGCATGACCACGCCGGAAACGACATAGGCATAACCAATCTGGACGGCCCCCATGTGAGAGAGGGCCACAACGATTACCAACGCCATCCGAGCGACCGGAGCGACCAGGTTGATCGTCTGGCACTTGGCCGTTTCCATCGTTGCAACGTACTGTATCGGTCACGATGTTCGCTATGTCCACCAGTGCATAGTACAGGATGAAAAGGGCGATCAGGGAGATCATGGTGCCCGTCAAGGTGCCGCCGAAGAAGAACGCCCACACGAGGACGGAGACGACCATCGTAACGACCATGACGCCGGTGAGAGCGAGCTGTATCACCGTGTAGGTGCTCACGCAGTCCCTAAGGTCGTTCCCTTCGGAGATACCTCTTGATGTGAGCGCTGGTGAACCCGAGGTCCGAAACGGAGTTGATAGCGGCCAGGAGAGCGAATGTCCACGCCACTATCCCGTACACACCGGGACCGAGGGACCTCGTCATGAAGAGGAGGGCAACGAACGCCGCGCCTGTCCCAATGAGGTTCATGACAAAGAATAGAAATGCTTTGCGTCCGGATCAAGTTGTCTTTTAAGGGATCATCGATTGGCTATTAAAGGAGAGCGTTCCAGAGCAGATCGACCCGTCGCCGTTCGAACATAAATAGGTCAGACCATTGCACGATACTAAAGGATTGGACAGCCCCGAACCAGATGATAATGCTCTGGCGATACGAGCTCTCGCGGAACAGCGGTCCTGCAGGAAGAATGGATGCCCACATCGATCGGTAATGACAATGATCCATGTTCCTCTATATTATTCCATAGAAAAGTTTTATAATTCATAGAATTATAACACAGGGCCTTATCGATAGTGAGTCGAGCGATAAGGTGGCCATCTGGTCATGATCATTTTGGGGGTATCTTTCTGAAGGAGACCGGGATCGAATGGGGAGGGCGAAGTAGTGGGAAGGTTGCTCGGATGAACATAAGCTCGCGGAACAGATCAGAAAGATAGACCATTTGAAGATCTCCCCCACCTCCGTTATAAGATGGCCGAGCACATCCACACATACATCATAGATAGGTCGGGTACCCTGATTTTATGTTACCCAAGAGAGCAGTATGGGGTCTTTCCCTTCGAACAGCACATTGGACGGACATTGAACGAGATGCACCTCCCGCCGAGCCCTCCGAACTTTTGTCTGATATCTTGGAGGACACCGTGCAGGGAAGACCCTTCGAAGGTGAGTTCGAGCCCTGGTCGATGGAAAAGACTGTTCGCTCTTCATCGAGACCTCACCGATGTCATATCTGGACAGTGAAGAGATGGACGCGGTCGTCGTCACCTCATCGATAAAGGGATGATGGAACGAAGGTCGATGTTCACCGAGGCCTTGAGCCAGATCAATGAGAGATCGGGACCTCCAGGGAACTTACCAATGTTATCCCTTGGGCGCTTGAGCGCATCAAGGAGGCGATGGGGAGCGAAAAATCTTCATTCTACAGAGAAAAGATAACGAATGGACCGTTCATGGCGATGGCGAGGGTGATGGGGAAGGAACATGCCTTTCTCGCCGATCCGTCCCCGTCGATATAGCGGACCATGTCATCAGGACGAGGGTACCCTATCTGATACCGGACGTCGCTTGTGAGGACAAGATCGACATCAAGGACACGATCGGGACGGGAACCATGGCCTTGGCGATCTTCCCGTTCTCTCTCGTAGGAACGACGGAGGGGGTCCTGGTCCTGACCTGGCCCCATGTGATCGATCATTTCACGAAGGAGGAGATAGAGTTCGGGATGGAGGTCTCGGACGCTCTCGATGGCGGTCAAAAGGGCCGAACATGAGCAATTCATGGAGAACGAGCTTCAACAGCTCGGACATGTTGCTGGACGGAACGGACGCATGTATCGCGCTCCTCGATGAGGGGCTCAGGCCCATTTACTCGAACAAGGCCTTTGATCGCATGCATCCGAGATCGCGAACACCCTCATTGTTGGACATGCCCATATCGGACGGATCTAGGTCCATGCTCAGGGGATCGATATCTGGGGAACCTGTTAGGGACAGCCACGCACATCTTCCTGATGTCGAGGGCCTGATTCAGGGGGACATATTGGGACATCACCCTGGGCCCCGTCGTGGACGATGGTATCGTGACCGGGGCCGTGATGTCGGCGGTCGATGTCACCTCGAGGATCGATTTTGAGGAGCGGCTTTCGGGGTCCCATCTGGAACTCGCAGAACAACGCGAACTTCTGTACGGTCTGATACAGGATGCCCCTGCCGCCATCGCGCTGTTCAACGAGAACGGGGACCTACACCTGTTCAGTACGGAGTTCGAACGACTGATGGGTTCGTTGTTCGGCATCGATGACATCTCTGGACCAATGTTCCAAAAGATCCTTCGCGGACGCTCGCCGAACTTTCTCATGGAACTGTTCGACATTACGATAAAGGAGAAAAGACGGGTCGAAGTGAACGAGATGGAGATCACCCCCGAAAGGGATGAGGAGAGCGTCTTCTGCAACCTTGTCGGAGTTCCGATCATCGGTCCTTCGCACGGTACCACCAACTGCTGAATCGTTTGCACCGATGTGACCGAGGTCGTTCGGACAAGGGACCACATCCAGAACCCGCTCCGTGGACAAATACGAGATGGCAGGCAGGAAGGATAGAAAGCGATCCTCCATGCCTTGCCCGTGGGGGTGGCGATCATGGACGCTTCAACCGGCAGGATGGTCGGGTCGAACCAGGTAAGAAAGAGAAGAGCAAATGGCGTGGTTCACCGCCGATGACCAGAGACCCCGAGGGGACATGGACAAACTGGTGGGATGGTGGGCCGACACCGGGATAAGATTGAGAGATACCGATTGGCCGATGTCGAGAGCATTGAAGGAGGGAAGGACCGTCTGT
>CAVUGW010000040.1:0-17614 GCA_963741025.1 Methanomassiliicoccaceae archaeon | reverse complement strand
CATTTGGCCAGTCGGTAAGGGGCTAAACCTTTGCCTATTCTTTCTTCGGTCTTTGTCAAACCTCAAGGCGATATTTTCATCACCGTTCGACCCACAGCGGCAAAACGCCCTTACTGATAATCCCACGTACAAATTTTCGATATGGGCCCATTACTATAAGACACCTGATTCTATAGGTATACATCAGGACCATCAATAACAGGTCATAGATCAAGATGAGCGAAAAACAAGATGTTCGAACCTAAACAGGTATTATGGGACCCGGACAAACCTGAAATATTATACATTGGTATGAAAACATGGTAAGAGCGAAATCGTCAAGGTCATCCCAACCAGTAAACGTTTTCCTTTTGTTCCACTGCCGGATCATCTGCACAGATGCTATGACCACTGTTAACGCTGAATCGGTCTTTCTATGGGAGGGTCAGAATCGAGAATCCAGGTTTGGCCCGGCTTCGCCCCTTATCTCTTTCTGCGTCGCCCTTTGCAGCCTGATTACTTATTCACCATTTTTCCTTATACAATGAGCGAAAGGACCAAATATGACGGATATTTGCCTCATGAAGGACGGTTTTAGGATCGGTCGATAATAAGGATTAAATGGAAGTGGCACCAGAAACCCGGGACCCTTCCCATAGGCAGCTACTTGTAGCGTCACTATCGAGCATGCAAGTAAATAGTGGAGGTTATGTCAGAATGCCTGAGCAGTTGCTCGAAATATTCAAATGTATGCCGCCCATGGGATATCATTGATGCCATCTATCATGGCAAGGGCTCCGTTCCGTGCAACTTAAAAGGAGAAAGCCGTGATCAGTCTTTCCGAGTGTTCGATCCCGGTCAATTGATTTTTATATTAATGTTGTGATCGAGACCATCCTAGTTAGAGGTGTTCTCACTTGGGAGCGATAGAAGTTACTAAGACCAAAGCACAAAGGACACGGATTAAGGAGGAAGCTAAAAAGGTCGAGGCCGAGACCAAGATAAAGGGGTCAAAGGTCATTGAAAAGGTAGCCAGCACTGGGGAGAAAATAAAAAAGAAGATACGCAAGTAGCTCGACATGGAGCGAAAGTCCAGGGTAACGATGATAATTTCGCTCTTCTTATTCTTGTAGCATATATTGATTATCCCCTTGTACTAATTCGATCAATAGGAAAAGGATAGGGTAAGTTCAATGGCGATTTTAGAGACAGTGCTGTCAATTTTAGCCTTTATCGTGTTCGTTGTCATAGGCCTTGCCATACTCATACTGATCGTGGGCAGCATCATCCTATTTCTGCCAGCGGCCATCATTGCTATCGTGGTCTGGCTACTTACTGGGAACCTGTTCTTGGCGGGGGTGGCCTTTCTATCATAACTATTCTCATGATCGCGTTCCGACGCAAAGGGGCGTTCGCAGATGGTTGATCTCCGTCTTGAGGCTACCGTCGGGCTAGACGGGCCTCCACCTCGGACGGGCCATCGTTATAATATGTGATGAAAGTCGTTCGAACCTCAACAATATCCCCATCTCGCCACCTAGCAAGAAAAGACCGCGATATGTCCATGTCTCGTTCAACTCCCCTTGGGAATAGTGAAGTCAACGTGGTTCCCTTACGACCTCAGACTCGAACCAGTCAGCTGCCGCCATGATGTTCGACGATCTTTTTCGCTATCGCAAGTCCGATACCGGTGCCTTCATACTCCACTTGGGAATGGAAACGCTGGAACATTTGGAACATTCGGTCCCCCTGTGTAGGGGCGATGCCGATACCGTTGTCCTCGATGGAGAAGGTCCATTCGTTGCCAGTATCTCTTGCTGAGATGTTTATCCTTGGAGATCTTCCCCCGGAACTTTATCGCGTTCCCGATCAGGTTCTCGAGCAGGACGAGCATCTGTGTTCGATCGGCATTGATCTCCGGCATGGGGGTGCTCGTTATCGAAGCGCTACTGTCCTCTATGCTCTTTCGAAGGTCCTTCAGTGCGGTCCGTAGGACATCTTCCATGTTAACGGTGGTGAACGCTTTCACCTGTGTGTCCACTCTCGAGTACGTGAGCAGGTCGTCGATCATCCTGCGCATGCGGTCAGCGCCGTCGATGGCGTAGTGCATGTACTCCTCCGCCTTAGAATCGAGGGCTTTTCCCTTGTAGCGTCTCTCTATAAGCTCGAGGTACGATGACACCATAGCGTAACGGTTCTCTTAGATCGTGAGATGCGATGTAAGCGAACTGCTGTAGTTCCTCGTTGGAGCGCTTCAGATTCGCCTCCAAACCCTTTAGCCTAGTAATATCTGTGAAGGCGGCGAGGGCCCCTACAAGTTTACCATCCTGATTCTTCATGGGCATAGCAGAGCCCAGCACTATGGCCCATGTCCCATCAGATCTGAGTATCTCCAGCTCCTCCTCGCCCACGATCTCCCCTTTAAGGAACGCCCTGGCCAGTGGCATCTCAGCCGCTGTCAAACGGACATCGGAGCCCGGTTTGTGCACCCGAAAGAGGGAGAGGTCCGCCATGTCCTTGGACCAAGCGTCGCTCCCTAGGTAGTCAAGCATGAAATGGTTCCTGAGAATAATTTGGCCGCTTGCGTCCGCCACCGAGATACCTACCGGTAAGGAATCGAGGATCGAACTGTAGCCGCTCCCTCTCCTCCTCAACGGCCCTCTGTGCCCTCTTGATCTGGCTGATGTCAACTATCGTGACAACGAACCGATCTTTGTCGAGTGGGAAGTATGAAACCTGGCTTTCCGGTCCTTCCGGGGGGAAGGGCCTTTCAATAACGATGGGCTGCCCCGGAGCCTTCATTCGACGGAATATCGGTAAGGTCTCTTCGAAGAACTTTCTGCCGAACAGTTGGGAATGACGCTTACCGAGGGCTTCGTCGAGATCTGTATTGTTGACCTTTACCCAGATCGGGTTGGCCTCCAACAGATTTACGTCGACGATCTGTCCTGAATCGTCATAGATGTACTCGTAGATAGCGGCCGCTTCCTGCAGGCTCTCGAACAGACCCCGGTACTTGGCCTCGCTCTCCCTGAGCGCTTCTTCGGCCTTCTTACGATCGGTTATGTCCAAGTATCCCTGCCGACGATGGGCATGAAGTTGCCATGAGCTCGATGCAGCGATTATGTTGGCAAGAACAAGAGTGAAGAACACTGTGAACAGGGACGGAACGGTCGTCTGAACGGCGAGAACGATTATCATCACCTCGCCCACAGTGAGCAGTGTAGCGAAAGCGATCTGGATAACATACTTGGTGGGAATGACCAGGTAGATGATGAACACGAAGATCGCGATGAATATCACATGTACGATGAAGCTCCCTGGACGCGTGGCGTCCACTATCGTATTGACGACCACGCCGAGAAGCAACCACGCCGTTATAGATCGGTCATACGCGTGATGGTCGCCCAACTCTGGTCAAATAAACTATCGTGGCGATGCTGTAGACCACCGCACCGGTTCTCAAGGCAATAAGCCCATAGAACTCATCCGATAGCCCGAACAGCTGGTAATCGTTAAAACTGAAGGCGACCGCTGGTAACATGAAGAGCAGGATGCCTATCTTGGCCTGCTTTATTTCTGACGGGAGGCTCCGCTGTCTAAAGTCCCCTTCTTGGTCGGGTGTGAGCCCAAATGAGAATGACCTGTTCGGCATGCCAACATCTCTTTGATATCCATCTGGATGAACGGTGACGGGGTTCATCTTCGATCCCCTAGCGCCTATAGCACTTTACCCCAGGTCTCACATATCTAGACGGCAATTGACCAGTGACCTTCAACTAATTTTACTAATATGCCATCCCGAAGCTTTTAGCTATATGAGGAGAACAGTTAATATCCTTTATGGATCGCCGGAAATGACCCTTTACCGTTCACGCTCTCCACTGATATGAAGAGACCATTTTTATCGTGGTTTTAAGGTCGGATGAAATAGGTTGAACTCTATTTACAGTAGTTCCTGAGCATTGAAAAAATATAAGTGATCGAAACCGTTCGATCACCCATTGGTCAACATCTCACTCAGTAGGTTTGCCGTCGTACTCCTCCGGTTCCTTCAACGCCTGTGCCTTGGTGTGACGCACTGTCTTATCGATGTGCTCTGGAGGCGAGTATATCGTGTAAAGCTTGAGGTCTCTCTTTGAGCTGTTGATCACATTGTGTCTCGCTCCGGATGGAACGATCACTGCCATCCCATCTTTTACATTGTTCTCGACACCATCGATAGTGACCATCCCCTCACCTTCCTCGAACCGGAAGAACTGGTCCACCGTATCATGGACCTCTTCGCCGATCTCTTCTCCGGGCCTAAGGTTCATCAGGACCAGCTGACTGAATTTCCCAGTATAGAGGACCCGACGAAAATCCGAGTTCTTTTTTGTCTCCATCTCCAGATCTGTCGCGAACCCTTTCTTGGTCTTTGTTGTTTTCATGAAGATCACCCTGATATGAACGTGTAATGTATTTGATCCTTTGATATCGAATAGACCCTAATGATATTTCTAGGTAAGGCTATGATCAGGCTATCTTTTTATGATGATCTAAGCTCACCTGTTAAAGAATTCTCTTTGGGGTCGACCAAGTCATTTAGTACTTTTCCCTCAACCTCTCCCCGCTCACGTGTCCAGGTGCACGTGGCAAGGCTAGATATCGGTCAAGACCCCAATAGCCCCGATCGATCGGGCCGTTCTTGGCGGATCAAAGCCACGGGAAGATATTTCATAAGGATATGATGTGGAAAGCCATCTTATTATTAACATCGATTCCTTAGACGATGGATCATAAGGGGCGATCGGATCGAACCTAGGTCGCCAAGTTCATAGCACGGTTCGGGCAGCAATGAAAGTAACTTTCCTTGGGACCATGATACTTGGTCCCTCCTGGATACAATGAACGTCCTAGCGTGGTGCTACTTTTTGGTTCCCTTACTTATTCTCACCACCAGGTTTCCATGTACCTACTAGCCTCGATATGAGAATGGCCAAATATAAGACGCCTACGACCACCTCGATCACAGCAAGGCTTCTTGCTTCCGCAGTGGCTGGTAATATGTCCCCATATCCCAGTGTGGCCAATGTTACGAAGCTGAAATATATCATTGTCTGGGTGGTGGGAGCGGTCGTGGTCATGACAGTTATCGATGAACGACCCTGGGGCTATCTGTTCATAGAATGAGAAGAACATACCCCAAGTAAGGCCGATCATAATGTAGATGGAGATGGCACGCCAGATAGTGCTGGTCATGATCTCCTTGACCCTGAAGAGCGACCTTAATAAGACCATCGTCACAACACCCAAAGTGATGGCCGTGAGAAGAAGCGAGAAAGCCGAGATACCTGACCCTCCGAAAAAATAGGACGCCCATTTGACTATCAAAGTTACCATCAATAGTATCGAGACACCGATGAGGGTCCTCCTGTCATCGCTCACTGCGATCAAACTCGCTATGAGAACGACCGAGAAGAGGATCGTCACTAGGAAGTCCCCGACCGTCCCCGTTAGAATTGGGGATAGGAGAAGATAGATGATGAACGCCACCCACAACGGGGAGTATTTGAGCCATGCAGCATTTCGGAGAAATACAGTTGATCTCTTTTACGATCTTGCCCAGGGGTTCGTCGCTCGTCATCCCGATCTATCAATGACAAGAGCATATATTCAAACATGTGGTAGCAAAAGACCTATGCCCTACTTTGAAGATCTGCAAAAGGTCTTTCAGTAATGTCCAACGTGGGGAGTCGGGCTTCGTATGCCAGGTGGATATATGGGATGACCCAATAGGTGACCATTGGCAGACCTTGATGTAAGGCGATGCAATGTATTATTTCGAGATCCCCAAGATCAGCAGTACCATTGATCCGCTATTGAACCCGGACATGGTGGTTATGATCGCAGGACGCAAGGGTTCAGGACCGAGAGCTACTTGACCCCGGGTGGATGATGTTTTTGTCCTTTGTGTAGATCAAAAACCTTTTTACCAAGGACCAAAAAATAGTAAAAGGTGGTTTCGAATCCTCAGCACCCCCTTTCTTTGGCAGGCCCGCTCGCATTACTGTTCACCCGCAAGTATATCGCGGCTAGCATGAGAACACAAGAGCGATAGCATTTCCTGTTCAGGCACATAGCGGGCATGGATTCCTCTGCCCCTAAGGTTATCGGCCATTACAGGACTATCGCAAGCCACCTTCCTGCCAACGAGCCTCTGGCACATCCCCAGTGGGCAGCGATTGGTAAAGACCTTCCCCAGATTGGAAGGTATCTCCCCAGAGTCAGGTGATTTATCTCTGCATAGCTGAGAGGTAAAGAACCAGGTCTCAATGTTCAGGCGATCTCGTCCAGCCAGACGGATCGACCATTTGTTTATCTCCTGTTCCGATAGGTGGGGGCATCCGATGATGCAGAGGTCGGGGGTAAAGTCCGATCCATCTTCCTCGAACAATTCTCGGTCGTCCAGTTCCATGACCTCAAGGTGGGATCGGAGGATCGTGTCCTTTTGTGTACGGAACAAAGGATCTTTCCTGCAGCATTGATAGAGAACGCCAGCTTCTTTGCTTCATCGAAGTTGGGACGAATACCACATATCAATGGCACCTCCCCTGATAGTGCCCTTGAGATCTTCCAGCCTATTGCCGGATAATCAATGGCCCTTTTGTCTTTGATGATGACCATCACCGTTGCCTCCCGGTTCTGTTCCAGGTGCATGCCTCTTTCCGGTGTCAGTCCAGTGATCGCTGAGGACACGGCAGATGTAAAACCTTCCATTTCGCTCCTTGCACCAAGGACAGAGTTGGCGAAGGCCGAGGCCGCTCTACCGCCCCATGCAACGATATCCCCCTTTCCAGGATGGTTCCCGAACAAGTAGGGGGTACAACTACAAGAATGGGTCTGATGTGGGCGAAGTTCTCCTAGGGTCCGTTCCCGACCTTGGGTAAGGGGGTACCTCCATTCCAAATGGGTTAGCTGTTATGGGTATCAGGGCCTTACCAGTGATCGACCCGAGCCATTCCCATGCCTCCGAGGACCGGTTCTCGCACCAGTCTGGGATATGGACCGATCTTACATTGATCATTCTTTCAGAGCCCGTTCGGTCACCTGATTTGACAAGTTCCTTCATGGCCCATTCCAAGGCTGGTCCATGTTCCCCCTCCAATGATCGTTCCTGTTCCCTGTTAAGATACATGTTCCTTCCAGCCCGCCCCGAAAGACCTATCTGATCTCTCGATGAGAATCAGTAGCCATCCTCGAACCCCTAAATAAAGAGGATGTAATGGAGCTATAGATATGAAGCATCGTCTATCTAGAACAAGATGATCGCAACATGCGATATATTTCGGCTCCTTATATCCCAAGCATATAGTGTGAGAACCTCAGATCGAACATGATGATCAAGGCGCTCGTTGAATGGCGGGATAAAGATAAGATGTTCCGATGATAATTCATATGGCCGATGGTCGGCCATCTATGGACCATATGTCGACCCTACCCCAAAGAGGATCGGCAGTGAGCAATCAAACATTTATGGTTTTCTCCTCTTCCGTTCGTTTTCGCAATTCTCTTTGAATTCCTTAAGGTCATTTTATGGAACATCGATGTCTCTCCGCTTTATGATACTGGTCATGGGACCAAGATAGGGGTAGATCATTCCTCCTGGTTCGAAACCGATACTCGTTGTTCTTGCGCACATAGCCAAGATCTTTAGTATTCATCTACTCTTCGTACTTCCAGATCACTAGCGAAATCTCGGTAAGCATGGCCGTGATATCTTTATCCGATTCGAACGGTGTCGGATACAGAGCATAATGGTTAATCGCGCTCACGATCAGGTCGATCCATTTAGCAGTGAAAATAAGAGAATCTTCCTCAGGGACATGGACACCTTTGAAACCGATCATTCTATCGGTTAGTGGTTCTAGCTCCTGCTCTTCGATCATTTCATAGCCCTTGAGAACTTCGTTGTCCGTTAAGGCCATTACCGCAGTTGCCCTCAAAAGTTTCTTATTTTTTATAGTATACTCTAAAACACTGCCGATAAATGAGTTGAGAAAATCCGGAAAATCCATCTCCTCATCGATGCTTCCCAGAACGTCTATCAAGTTGTGTATCGTTGTTAATCCTATTTCCTTTATGATCCCGGGTTTGCCTTCTGGAAAGTATTTGTAGATCAGGCCGACACTGACGTCCGCTTCTTCGGCGATATCACGTATGGTAAGTTGGCTAAGATCGCCCCTCTCCAGGAGCTGCTGTGTTGCTTGAGCGATCCCACGAATTTTGGCCTCCTTATCCCTTCTTTTCGTGTTAGTGTTTTGCATAATGGATTCCCCCCATATATAGGTGAACCATGTTCAAAAAGTTTATTATTAAGCTCGTAGTTCAGGTGAACAATATTCACTGAACGATGTTCACTTTTCCTGGACCGAGCATTATGATCGAAATGACATTAAAGGCGAAACATTCCTCGAAAAGATCCGATTCATTTAAGGCCTCACCAGGTCCGAACTTAGAACTTGAAGGATCGAGATTTTTAGGTCATCCAGGCTCCAATTGGGGAGAAGCTCTGGGCACCGTTAGGCCGACAGTAAAGCTGAATGGCAACATGATCAAGAACGCACAAAGGCAACGGGTGATCCGAAAATGAAAAGCTTTGCTGCGGAGGGGATCGCCTTTTGGCTCATCGTGGTCGCCATTCTGGAGATAACCGCAAGTGCAACCCCAGGTGGGTTTTTAGGTATCGTCTTCGCGCTCGTGAACCTAATTCTGGCATGGCTCTGTTGGGCCGGGAAGAAGCCTGCCCTTCTGATCGCTATCGTTCTCTCGCTCCTCACGGTCGTCGGCGCATTTCCCTTTCCTTTTCGAAGCGTCGGGGACCCGTTCGATGGGGAGATCGAGGCATTGATGATCCTAGGTTCATTGCTTGTTGTCCTCTTCGGATCCAGGGCGTACAGAGAAATGGGCCGACCAAAGACCGGTGAGTAAAGAGTTGGAAGAACGAACGATCATGATGGCCGCTTCATCCCCCGCCCTTTCTCCATTGGCAACGACAGTATCTGGATATTGCGATCTTTTCTGATAAATGAGCGATATCCAGCTAGAAAAGCGGACCGAGATCGCTAGGTCGGAAGATACAAACCCCGAACTTGGACAGATATACTTTCACTCCCCTCACTTCATCTCACTCCATCAGGACCAACGAATAGCGATCGACCACCTCGCATCCTTTGGTAAGCACCTCGATCTTGAACCCGTTGTTCCTTGCCGTCTTGAACACGTCGATCCCGCAAGCCTCCATCGATGGGCGAGCATGTTCAGGATCAACGCAATGATCTAGGTTGCACTCATCGCAGATACGGCAAGGTCCTGCCCCTATAGCGAACGCTTTATAATATCCTGCCAGGAAAGCCTCCCTTTCCAACCTTGCCACGATAGTGGTCGGGTGCGGCTCATCATGCAGCCCTCTTATGCTATGGATCATGATCGCATGCTCATAGCAGGACAGCAGTTCCTTCGTCTCCTTGAACGTTGGAGAGTACGGAGGACAGCATAGATTGCTGCCATATGAGTCACAGCCGAACCGGCATTTCATCTTGACCCAAGCGCCTGTCTCTATGCTGTCGACCCGTATGATCTTAGCTTCATCGGCCCCTAGCTTTAAGGCCTCGGCCCTGATGACCTCGTACTTCTCCATGGGGTCATATAACGTTATATGTCCTTTAAAAAATCGATTTGCCCGACCGGCAATGCTCGAACACCATCGTAAAAGGACTTGATCAATGCTCTTACACCCGACCATTTTCAACTCGGATCCGACACTGATCGGTCACGCGAAGTCTTCGGTTTGGGGGGCCAAAAGGTATCCTCGATAGCTTATTAACGAACCGATCGAAAGGGGGGAGGTCAAATGCCCCGATGGCCTCTGAGTAGATCCAAACCGATCATGTCGAAAATAATATGGTCCATTTTTTAAAACCTTGCGCTGCCTTCATCCGAACGAGATTAGATTTATTAAAGGCATGGCAATATTGGAAAAGATCTTGGGAGGTCGTTCTATATGAGCAAAGAACCTGCATGGTATGTTATTGACGCGGAGATCAGGATATCTGAATCAATAAAGAAAAAATATGGTGGAATGATGGCAAGGGAAGAGATGGACTTTTTAACCGAGATCTTTGATGCGACGGGCATTCCGATGACCGTATATTCTTATGGCGATGATGTCTGGACCTTCAGAGCGATGAACGACCAGTACTTCTTCCATACCGATATCCCTAACATCCGGGCAGTTTTGGAGAAGGCCTCTAAAGATGGGCTCATCTCAGAGTATCATTTGGACATCTGGGAATTAGATCCGGAGGTCCCCACGATATCAATGAATGGCGACGTTGGCAAATAAGCCATGAACAGCGGTCGAGCGGTTTGGACCGGGATAACGTTCAAGGTGAGGCCGGTTCATGGTGATCAATTCCTAACATTCGCCACCAAATATTATTAACCATGGACAATTCTTTTTCTCTGTTCTGGAAAGCATGATCAAGATACTCTATGTAGATGATGAAGCTGGGTTGCTGGAGCTGGGGCAACTCTTTCTTGAGATGTCCGGTGAAGATCATGTCGAGACCGCCCCGTCTGCCCATGAAGCTCTTCTGAAGCTCGAGGGGGGTCATTACGATGCGGTCATCTCTGATTATCTGATGCCCGGTATGGATGGCATCTCTTTCCTCAAACATTTGCGTGCGGAGGGCGAAGACATCCCTTTCATATTGTTCACAGGTCGTGGTCGTGAGGAGGTCGTCATCGAGGCGTTGAACTCAGGAGCGGACTTCTATCTTCAGAAAGGTGGCGAACCGGTCGCTCAGTTCAAGGAGCTAGAGCACAAGATCAAAGAGGCGGTCCGCCGGAGCCGGGCCGAAAAGGCATTGAACAAGAACGAGAGCCTTCTAAGAAAGGCCCATCGGATCGGGCGGACGATCGTCTGGGAATATGATTGGATCAATGCCCCGGGAACGATATGGGCACTGAACAGGGAACTTGATATTTTTCGTCTGAACCGTATCGGTGGTGAGCTGCCGATCGGAGAGCTGGAGGCCTGCATTCCAGAAAGGGAGAGGGTCCATAAGGCCTTAATGGACCTTATCGGACACGAACGCACGTATGACCTGGAGTATACGGTCAACCCTGCAGATGGTAGCCCTTCTAGAGAGGTCAGATCGGTCGCTGAGCTGGAAAAGGACCCAAAAGGAAACCCGATCAAGGTTGTCGGGATACTTATGGACATCACCGAGCTGAAGAGATTTGAGATCGGCCTACAACAATTGAATCGAGAACTTTTCGCCATCAAAGAATGCAACAAAGCGATGATAAGGGCCAGTTCCGAACAGGAGCTTCTCAAAGAGGTTTGTAGGGTCGTTTGTGAGGTGGCCGGCTATAGATTGGCCTGGATCGGTATGATAGAGCACGATAAGGCCAAGTCCGTTCGACCGGTCGCATGGAGCGGACTTGATAAGGAATACGTCATGAACGTCAGGGTTACCTGGGCCGATGACGAACGCGGAAAAGGACCCTGCGGTATGTCCATTAGGACGGGAAGCACAATTTTCATACAGGACCTTGCCAACGATGCCCAGATGGGCCCCTGGCGGGAGTCCGCCCTTAAGAACGGTTATAGATCATGCATCGCCTTACCACTTATCGATCAATCTGTGGCGTTTGGGGCGTTCATGCTGTACTCTGAGAAGATCAACGGGTTCACTCTTGAAGAGGTCGAGCTCCTTGAAGAGATGGCCAATGATGTGGCGTTCGGCATACTGGGATTGAGGGCCCAGGAGGAAAAAAGAAAGGCAGAAATGGAACTTAGGAATAACGAGGAGGAGTATACTAGACTGGTTGCCACCATACCCGACCTTGTCATCCGGATGGACCTGGAGGGGATCATTACAATGGTCAACGACCAGACCCTAGAGGTCAGTGGCTATAGCAGGGAGGAGGTCATCGGCAGGAGCGTCTTCTCCTTTATCGCACCTGAGCACGTCGAGAGAGCGGTCGCCAATGTCAGGGCCATGATGTTCAATAAACTAGGCCCGATAAGATATGATCTATTGATGAAGGATGGCAGAAAGGTCGCTTTTGAGGCCAATGGTGATGTGCTTAGGAACGCGGATGGTTCATCATTTGGGATCGTGCTCGTTGGTCGTGATATCATTGAGCGGAAAAGGGCCGAGGAGGCTCTCAGCAACATGAACCACAAGATGAACATGCTATCGAGCATCACAAGGCATGACCTCAACAACCAGCTGATGGTATTGACCGGTTACCTGGACCTTTTAGAGCACAATGTCTCCGATCCTCTGTCCAACAATAGCATAAAAAAGGCCAAGTTCTCCGCGGACCGGATCAACGATATGTTACAGTTCACCAAGCTCTACGAGGACATCGGGGTCAATGCTCCTATATGGCAGGACATCGGTTCTTTGATCGAGACCGTGGCCAAAGGGGTCCAGCTTGGCCAGATCAAGGTATTGAACGAGATAGCAATGGGGACCGAGATCTATGCCGACCCACTGATCCAGAAGGTCCTCCATAACTTGATGGAAAATGCCGTTCGCTATGGAGGGAGGATCGCCAGCATACGATTCTCCTTGGAGGAACGGGATGGCAAGGCCACTGTAATATGTGAAGACGATGGAGCTGGAATACCTGCTGACATGAAGGACAAGCTTTTCACCCGGGGCTTCGGTAAGAACCATGGATTCGGTCTGTTCCTCTCCCGAGAGATACTTGCTATCACAGGAATTATCCTGACCGAGGAGGGCGACGCGGGAAAAGGAGCAAAATTCGTCCTGACCATACCTCATGACGGGATGCGGCAAGCTGATCATGGGTTAAGAAGTCCATCTTTATCTCCCCTTTGAACCATAATAAGTTCTGGGGTCATTCATTGAATAAACCACGTCCTCTGACGGTAAAAGAATTATCAAAGATCGAAGATAGGAAAGAATTGATGGATGAAGCGACATATACTTATCTTCATCGATCGGGTCCCTTCCATCATTTTGCCGAGTGGTCATTTTTCTTCAAATGCAATAATTGCGGTCGATGTTGCCGGGATATGGATGATATAGCTATCAATGGTCGGGATATGATAAGGATCTCCAAATTTCTAAAAATGTCTGGAAGTGAATTTAAAAAAAAATATGTTAGAAAACCAGTTAGTAAGATCGGATTGGGCTGGTGTTCGCTTAATGTACCTTGTCCCTTTCTAAAAGATAACAAATGCCAGATTTACTTGGTCAGACCGAGCGTTTGTGTATTATATCCCATTTTCCATGGGCGAATGGAAGTAGATGAGACCGGGCGGATGAATAGGATAACTTATTGCTCTCAATTGGTCAATGCCCAAGAATATGTGAACGAGCATCCATCAGAGACGGGTGAAAAGGTCTATGTTTTTATGGACAAATTCTCTCGGGATATCAGATAGGTAATGATGTTCTGTCTTTAGGTCGATCTTAGAAACTCTCGATCAAACATTGACCCATCGTAGGTCTTCTTAGCCTCTCTCCCACACGCTTTCCTCTCTTTCTAAGGATCGTCCGTGGTTAGATGTCATTTTTCTGGTCGTTCTTGCCGATCTTTCTAGCTGGCCTGATGCTCATGTAATGTAAGTTGTAACCAGGGGTACTTAACCACACAAGGTTCGGACCAAGGAATGAACTTTCCTGAAAAAGATCTAAAAATCGAGCACGGCACATTCGAAGTCTTGTTATTAGGATAGTGTCCTCGAACGTCCAAAACAATTCCACAGATGGCTTGGAAACGGCTGTACTTTTCTCTTGCCCCCCAATATCTTTCGTTCGCCCTAGTAAATCTCTCAAGGGTAATTCAACATAAAAAAAAAGTCGAGAGGTTCAAAACTTCGGCACCCCCTTCTCATAAGCCGCCCCCTTGCATGATCATTGACACGGAGATATATCGCCATCGTACCGCAGATCGAATGACCTAGCATGTTCGATAGATGAAAGATCGCACAAAGCGTATCTCATCGACAGTTCCACCGCTGATTTTTCAGTGATCGTCTTATCTAGTGAGCGATCGATCTTTTCATCGAGCGACCGGAAGGGCAACGGCCCCACAGGCCACAACTCTCCACAGAACATGTTGTGCTCCGTCCGGCGCTCTCGTTATCACCAGATTCTCCCTCTTTGTTCCCTCTTGGCCACGATATGGTCCGAACGTAGCAGGTTTTTATGGCAAATGAGCGATAACCCGCTCGAGGAGCGGACCGAGGCCGTTAGACCCAAATACGAACCCCGAACTCGGAACCATGTCCTCCACCGCTCCTCACCTCATCCCTGCCCTCTTCCCCAAAATACGAATTAAAATAGCCAGTATCTTAAAATGACAACGGGGGAAATCCAAACGATCCTAGGTCTTGCCCTGGATTGGTCAAGTAATGACCTTCGCATGATCGATATTGTCCCTATGTGGATTCGTTTCATTGAAGGGCGCAGGAGATCATCATTAGAACATCATTTCTGATGCATCGATCATTTTCATCAGGCCCCATTAGCTGGGGATGAGGTCGGGACGTTGTTAATACTAATGATACCAGGTGATATGCATTGATATCTAGACGCAGACCTCTCATGAAGTGATAAATGATAAATATGAAATGATGTCAGATTAACGGTCATGAACTGGCTCGGTCTTCGATATGAAGCTCGGGAAATATTTGTAATTACCACGCGTAACGCCCACAGGGCCGGCACTCGCTTATCGAACGTCGATCTCCAAGGGGCAACCATCAATGACAAAAAATGATAGGGCGATATCGTTCGTTCTTGGGGTCAGCACACCAACAGGCATTGGGGTCATAAGAAGCCTTGGAAGGGTCGGATTACCCATCGTGTCAGTGGACCATAACAAAAATGCTCCTGGGTTCTGGTCACGTTATGCTAGCCAAATGCTCACCTCAGACCCAACAAAGGACCCGAAGGGCGTTCTGGAGAGATTGCAAAGCGTCGGTGAAGAGATGGAAGAAAAGGGCGTCCTGTTCCCGACCTCCGACGCTTTCGTACTTTTTACGTCGAGGTACCGTAATGAACTATCAAAGCATTTCGTGTTCTGCACCCCTTCCGAGCGGATCCTCGAAGGCATGATCAACAAAAGGCGACAGTACGAGGAGGCCATAAGGGTCGGGACCCCGATATCGTCGACCTATTATCCTACGACGATGGAGGAGGTAAGGGATATCGAGAACGAACTGAACTATCCGGCTTTCATCAAACCTTACTACTCCCATCTCTGGTACGATACTTTCGGCAACAAGGGGTTCAAGGTCTTCGATCCAAAGGACCTGAGGGTGAGATACCGAGCGATTTTCGATTCTGGCCTAGAGGCGTTGGTACAGACGATAATAAGGGGTCCGAACACCAACCATGTCAAGGTCTGTGCGTACTACGGGACGGATGGTGAGGTCCATGCCATGTTCCTTACTCGGAAGATAAGACAGTTCCCTACCGAGTTTGGGGTGGGGACGATCATGCATAGTATTCACGATGACGATGTGCAGCAGCTCGGGATAGATTTCTTTGAGGGGATAGATTATCGGGGAGTAGGTTCGATCGAGTTCAAGCTGGATGATAACGATGGAAAGTACAAGATGATCGAGCTTAACGCCCGACTATGGGCGCAGAACTCTCAGGCCACATATGCCGGCGTGAACTTCCCGTTGATAGAGTATCTGGATCTGATCGGGGAGCCTATAAATGAACCTCCTCGGTGGAAGGATGAAGTAAGATGGATAGATACTTTCGAGGACGCACGATCGTTCTGGTGGTATCACAAGAACGGCACGGTCTCTTGGGGCGATCTGTTCCGTTCATGGTTGTCCATAGACTGCCATGCCTACTTCGCTTGGGACGACCTCTTGCCTGGTTTGAAGCATTCAGGGTATGGCGTCGGCATGGGAAAGCTTATTGCCAGCCTTCTGAAAAAGGACCCGGTGAGCGGGTCGGTCATCAAGGGAGAGGCACAAGGTAACAAGAGCGCATTTGTGCAGCCACGGTGAACTGTTGCCTATCCTTGAAAAGAATCAGGATCACATCCGTTTCGGTGTTATGTTCTTCCATACACCCGTGATCATGAATTTCCTGATCCCATGCTAAGGGAGATCCTTCATTTCAGAACCACCACAAGAGGCCTCAGAAGATATGTAGGAAGAAGGCGAAGCAATTGGATCTACAAATGTGAGGAGAGGTGGGGAAATATGATCATGCGATCTATATAGGGGGACCGGACCCTTTGGATCGGCCCGAACCGTTCCTCATATCTTTTACTGATACCTGATGTTTTTATATTTATCCGAAGATAAGTTCGACCTTGACCTTTATAAACGATCCCCTCCTTGGTCCATATGACCACTTTCACTACCCAAAATACTTCACGTACCTAGATTTAGTGGAACGTTAGGACCGCCATTTGAGTTCGGGTGTTAAAGCATTGATGATGCCTGAACAAAATAGAAAAGTAAGAAAAAGGATGGCGTTTGGAGCATCAGCCCAGCGGTATCTGGATTATGGTCCCGTCATCGTTGTAGGTAAGTTCGAGCGTTGGGTTCGCCACCGATATCGGGAAGAACGCCTGGAACTGGGTCAGCTGTCCAGGTTCCAAGACCTGCGAGGTGAACTTGGTCTGATTGTTGGCAGCTGTCACTGCAGTAGAATTGACCGACAACGTAAGGTTCTGTATGTTGACGATGTGTTCGATGTTCCAGCCGTTTGTTATGTCCAGGACGATCTGGAAATAGTACGTGCCGTTCATCGTCTGTATGTCCCCATTGCCGACCCTCACTATCGTCATCCCCCTGGTCACAGGAACCTGCATCGGAGCGAGGGTCAGTGGTCGCGAAATGGCCGCACCAGTGTTGGCATCGAACGCTTGGAACTGTCATATTGTATCCGCCCACCTCTGTTGAATTGAACTGAAAGCTCAATTGATCGCTGTATTGTGATGAACCGTTCGTGGTCCAGACGAAAACATGAGCATAGGCCAGGTTCCATTCGTTCAGTCCTGTGATGTTCCAAACGACATCAGTGCCACCGTTCTGTAGGATCACACAATCAGATCCTATGTATTCCCCTGCCTTCTCGATGAACACAAGGACCGCGACCCTACCGCTCCATGACCCGTTCGCTGTGGCGATGATCGTTAGATCGTACTCCTTATCGGTCTCATATGAGTAGGATGAATTCCCCGAACCAGGATAGGAAGCAGATAATGAAAAATGCTCATCCCCTGCAAGCACTGCGGTAGGTGACTTAGCTGTCACGTTCTTTGTCGAATCGTTCACGGTGTTGGTCAGGCTCGTTCCGTTCGCCGTGGAGAGGCTTGCCTTGTTATTCGTGTTCAGCGAGTACAGCGCCACCGCAGCTATCACCAGTATGGCGACGATAGCTATCGCTATTATTGTTAAAGTTGCTCGTCTCATAAAATGATACCCCCAGTATCGATGATTGTCTTTTATAACAGGAGATATAAATTTCTTTCTTGGATGATAGTCATCTTCGATGGTTCTTTATCGGGTTTTCACATCGAACCCTGAGAATAGATTCCTTCCCGGTTCTCTCACTGATATTACAACCTGGCT
>CAVUGW010000039.1:0-127902 GCA_963741025.1 Methanomassiliicoccaceae archaeon | reverse complement strand
CGGTCCCTTGCGTCCGTGGACGCTGGTGGCTCTGATGAGGTTTACGTTTGTGTCGATGTAATTGGCCTTGATATAGCGGTCGAGGTTTTGCGCCTTGACCTCTTCGGGCGATAGAGGCGACAGAGAAGCGAACAGCCCTTGTATCGCCTCTGTTGCCCGCGGTGAGCGCCTTCTTGATGGCACGCGCCTGCGCTTTGAGTGCCGCGGCGTCCGATGCCCGTTGCATGATGTTATCTATCTCAGCGGGCGTGAACTGCTTTAGAAGCGTTCGTCCAGAGAGCTTGACCTTCACCTCCGCTTACTGATCCAGGCCTTTAACTCACGCATCGCGTCGTGGTCGAGAAGCGTATGCAGAACGGATAGAGCGGCCTTGTTCGCCTCGGCCTTCGTGGATTTTCACGGCCTCTTGCGCTAATTCCTCTTCTTCCTCTGGCGTTGCGTTGGGCTTGGCACGCAAGGCGGCACGCTGCTCCGGCAATTCTTTTATAACGTCGCCCGCGAACTTGCCGGATAGTTTTTCGAGCAGTTCGTTGCGGGTACTCCAAAGGTCGGACTTGGCCTTTTCGTTGAGCGCACGCACCTTCGCGTAGTACTCCGGCGCGTCGGCCTCCATCTCCTTCGTCTGCTGTTCGTTCTTCTTGATGCTTCAGGCGCAGAGCCTGCCCGCGATGTGGTGACCTGGTTGCCCTCCGGCTTGCGGAACACCGTCTTGTTCATCGAGCCGCCCGCGCCGCCGACGACGGTGTACTCTTCGCCGTTGTCGTGGACGAGCAGGGGCAGACCGCACTCCTCCCCGTTTGGGTATGTGCTGTAATCCAGCGCAATCCGCACGATTTTGGGTCCGCATAGCATCCGCTTGCGAGCGCCTTATGCAGGCGGCTGATATTACTCCCCTTATCTTATCCATCATGGACTTCGTTATGGTCGCCGCGGCGGACGGGTGCGCTGCAGATTACGGAACACCAGACGCATGAAATTTGTCCCCTGCGTCCGATGGCGTAATTTTATGGCATTCGGGACAGTACGTCGCGTCGAGCGGCTGGCCAGCGTTATGGTGGGGATGCGATATCTTGATGACGCCTAGCTTGCAGACGTGGACAGGCGTGGACGGCGGACGAGGCTTGTTTGAAGCCGGGTGCGTGCTTGCATGAATGCGTAGTTGAGCCAAGAGAGATAACCTCTTAAGGATATAGGTCTCCCGTTCGGACAGAACTCAATGCACTTTACGGGTTGCTATCATGCTCCGCCCACTCCCTCTTAAACTCGCCCTCGTCGTTGATGTACGTCCCGTCCGGCATGAAACGCGGCCTTCATCGCCTCGGGCCCCGCGACACACGCGACCAGCCGTTGGCGTTGGCCTCTGGCGTCCAGAGCGTAGCGCGTGGGGTTGACGTCCGCGTCGGCCCACATCGCCTTCATCTTAGCCCAGGTTTCCGGTGTGCTCTGCATCCGCGCCCCCACGTGCCGTCGGGCAAGAGGTTGGCGGCCTTCATCGCGTCCGGCCCCGCCTTGATGGTGGCGATGCGCTTGATGTTATCCCGGGCGCAGTTCCTCGTTGTTTCCGTCGCTTAAACCCCGTCAAAGTCCGGGCACTTGCTAAAGTCAGTCATGGTTTTCTTTCGTCCTCCTAAATAGAGAGCGTATCGCGGGTATTAGGACCCGACCGCCCTATCACGTGTAGCGGCTTGTACGTCTCCCGATGAACTGTCGGGTGCTTTCCTTAAGCTAGATAGGCATATTGTTATTCCATTATACTCGACCTGCATACAATTGTCAACACCGACTTGACAAAGTTATGCAAACCGGCTATAATTCACCTGTCAGTCGGAACGCGCCGCCCGACGCGTATGTGGGAGCATAAAAGCAACGGCCATGTGCTCGTGCCGATTACGGTTGGCGCCGGTGACCGTCACAGTGACGATCGCCCAGATCAGCGGCTCGAACTGGCAGATCCAGCTCACCGACGACACCAACGCCCAGGCCTTCACCCGGGACGAGAGTTACACCGCGCCCCTATCCTTGGTGGAGTGGGTCGTGGAAGCGCCCGAGGACCGCTCGGTGTGCGGTGGCGCCTGCGATCTCTCGCCCTACTCGCCGGCAGTGACCTTCTCCGGTGCGGGTTGCACCGGTGGGGTCTCTCAGCTGTACGACTACACCATGATTCAGGGTGGCGTGGATGTCGCCACGCCCAGCGCCGTGCCCGGGTGGCCGTCGGTTTTCAGCATCGGCTACTCCAGCGGAGGAACCAACAGTCGCATAGCACGCGCGCCAGGGCCGCCAAGGCGAGGACCGGCAAGCTCAGCCACCTCGTCTTCGAGGGCTGAGGTACCCACGCTGCTAGGCCGGCACAGGGCCTCGCGGTCGAGGCCGATGTGGACGTCGATGACATCGTGGCGCTGCCGGTGAGGAACCGTCTCGCGAAATCAAAGTTCGAAGAGACGATCGACCAGGAGCTTGATGCCGTCGAGCAGGAGATGGACAAACAGTTTGAGGCCCTGGAGGGTAAGGCATGAGCATAGTTTCCAAAGAATATCGTACGATCTCTCAAATATCCGGACCTCTGGTGTTCGTTGAGAAGACCGATCCGGTCGGATACAACGAGCTGGCAACGGTCGCGATGCCGGATGGATCCACAAAGAGAGGACAGGTCCTGGACACATCGGGTGACACTGTGGTCATCCAGGTCTTCGAGGGAACCTCGGGTATCGAGAGAGCTGCTGGTGTCAAGTTCCTGGGCGAAACGATGAGGATGCCCGTCTCCCACGACATGTTGGGAAGGATCCTGGACGGGGCAGGTGACCCGATAGATGGTGGCCCTGCTATCACGCCAGAGGAAAAGCTCGATATCACAGGGGCGGCCATCAACCCATGGGCAAGGGCGGAACCGAAGGAGTTCATCCAGACCGGTATATCATCGATCGATGGCATGAACACGCTGGTCCGTGGTCAAAAGCTGCCTATCTTCTCCGGGAGCGGATTGCCCCACAATGATGTCGCACTGCAGATCGCAAGGCAGGCAAAGGTCAGGGGCACGAACGAAGAGTTCGCGGTGGTATTTGCTGCAATGGGAATCACCGCCGAAGAAGCTCAGTACTTCATGTCGGACTTCGAAAGGACCGGCGCTCTGAAGAGGGCGGTCGTCTTCATGAACCTTGCCGACGACCCGGCCATCGAGAGGATCATCACCCCCCGTCTAGCTCTTACCACCGCCGAATATCTCGCGTATGACCTTGGAATGCATGTCCTGGTCATCATGACGGATATCACGAACTACTGTGAGGCGCTAAGGCAGATCGGAGCGGCCAGGGAAGAGGTCCCCGGAAGGCGTGGCTATCCAGGTTACATGTACACCGATCTGGCAACGCTGTATGAGAGGGCCGGAAGGATAAAGGGTAAGAAAGGTTCGATCACCCAGATCCGATCCTGACAATGCCCGGTGACGATATCACCCACCCGATCCCTGACCTTACGGGATACATCACGGAAGGTCAGATCGTGGCGTCAAGGGAGCTCAACAGAGCTGGCATATATCCTCCGATCAACATTTCGGTGCATCACTATCAAGGTTGATGAACGCGGGTATCGGGCCTGGATTGACAAGGGAGGACTCATAAGGCGGTGTCCGACCAATGTTATGCGGCCTATGCGGAAGGCCGTGACCTGAGAGGGCTGGTCGCCATCGTCGGAAAGGATGCGTTATCGGAAAGGGACAGAAAGTTCCTAGACTTCGCCGATGCCTTCGAGGGTAAGTTCGTTAGGCAGGGGAAGGACGAGGACAGGGACATAGAGACGACCCTCGATATCGCATGGGACCTACTAGCGGCCATTCCAGAGAACCAACTGTCAAGGATCGACAGGAAGTACATCGAGAAGTACCACCCTGCGCACAAGAAGAGTGAGTGAAGATGCCAAGGCGTGAGGTCAAACCAACCCGTTCAGAGCTGCTGGACATCAAAAGGAGGATCAAACTGACCCAGTCGGGTTATGAGTACTCAAGATGAAACGGGACGGCCTCATCCTTGAGTTCTTCAAGATCCTTGAGGAAGCGAAACAGGTGCGGGACAAGGTCAAGAAGGACTATGATGAAGCGATGAACAAGATCGCCGTCGCGCAGGCGGTGGACGGTGCTTTCGCTGTGAAATCGGCCTCTTTCGCACTTCGGCTGCATCCTGAGGTCACTCTGCGTACCAAGAACGTCATGGGCCTGGTCGTACCGGAGATCGAAACGACGGCCATCAAGAGCACCGTTGACCAAAGAGGCTATGGTGTGATAGGAACCTCGACGTACATCGATGAGGCCACCAAGGCCTTTGAGAACCTGGTCGAGACCCTAGTTCTGGCCGCGGAGATAGAGACCACGATGAAGAAACTCCTGGACGAGATCGAGAGGACCAAGAGGCGAGTTAACGCTTTGGAATATAAGGTGATCCCGGAACTTCAGGAGGCAGAGGCCTTCATCGAGCTCAGGCTTGAGGAGATGGAGAGGGAGAACATCTTCCGTCTTAAGCGCATAAAGGACAAAGCAGAGGCAAAGGCCAGTGAAACCGCTTCTTAAATATTTTGATTTTGAGGACCCTAAGGGCCGGGAAAGACTCCTCAAGCTCTTCTGGGCCATCTCAACATTCATGTTAGTACTGGGATTTCTTATTTTGATATATCTGGTACTGACAGGCTCACCGTATATCTGATCTCGACCATCCCGAAGAGAGCTAAGGGCTGGCGATCGACGGCGCTCATATGATCCTATTGAAATCGAGCATCTTCGTCTCTCCAGTCCCCAGATGGACCAGAGGAAGCTTGGCGGGGTCCGGACTGAAATTATGCATCCTCTGGAAAGGGGTCTGTGATTGCCATGTCGAAGCACAGATGGTCCTTACACCTCGATACTCTCCGATACCTGCACCATGAACGTGCCCTGTCACGAATATGTCAGGGATCTCCTCGAATCAACGAGGTAATCCTCCTTCTCAGGTGCCAGAGGTGTCTTGCCTCCATAGAGCGGGGCCACATGCCTCCGCTTCAGCATCTCCTTCATGGCATCCAGAGGATTGTTATAAGTAAGGGTCTGCACGCTCCCTATCCAATCGTCCAGACTGCGCCCGTGATATGAAAATATCTTTCGGCCCTCGATCTCGAGATTACAAGGGTTCCCTACGAACCTTACATGAGAGTCGAACAGCTTTGAGATGTCCTTGGGGAAAGTGGGCTGCGGTTCCGCCGGTCGGACCGCATCATGATTTCCAGGCTGCATGATCAGCTTGATGCTGTCAGGTATCTCCTTGAGATGTTCGCTCAACACCTCATATTGTCGGAAGATGTCATCGATCTCCAGCTCCTCCTCCTGTCCGGGGAAGACCCCTATGCCATCGACAACATCTCCAGGTATGACAAGATACCCGATATCGTGTTTACCCTCCGTATTGATCCACTTGATCATGTTCTGCCATTGTTTCTCAAGGAAGGTATTGCTCCCGACGTGGATGTCGGACATGAACCCGACCCAAGTGGAGGAGTCGGTCATCTCGAAAGAACCATGTAAAGGAACGTCGGGGCGAACGAGCTCGTCCATGACGATCATGTCACCTTTCTTTGATGCCTTGCCCACGATCCCTATGACCTCGTCCGGCACGATCTGCTCGTGGATCAGGGGGGAATCCTTCAAGATCAGTACCGGGCATCTGCCCTCTTCATCCTCTACCTCCAGCATGCGATGGCCGTTCTTCGTGGTCCGGACCTCGTTGACGATGGCTATGGTCCTTACCTCTCTTCCCAATTTTGTCGCTCTTGCAACTGAGACACAGCCTGCAAGCTCTCGGCGATGGACGAGCATCTTCTTGATCTTCTTGAAACGATCATTAAAATATCTAGCAAAATCTATAATATTGCCTTCACAGCTCGAGTTGCCCGTGATGTCCCTGGTCACCTTTACGTCGGTATCGGAGGAATAGGTCGATGTCGGAGGCATCTGCGAGATCACTTCCATCACTTCCGTCATCGAGCGGTTCTCCGCGACCACAACGCCCAGGATGTCGTTCACCCCTCGAAGGTCCTCCATTGTGATGACCAGAGGCTGCTGTTTCATGGAACCCAGGGCCGCATGACAATAAGAAAGAGGGTCCTCCTTACCCAAAACGAAGTTGGCAGCATCCGGCTCGAGAAGGATGCCCTCGCTCGCCAATAGCTCCAGGACCTGTTCCCTCATCCCATCCCCTAAGGTGACCGCGGTAAATAGCTTTGAGCCTAATCTATTATACATGGAGAGGAGAATCTAGGGACATGCCTGAGATCACTATCAGGACCAGACTTAACCCGACCGAGGACCGTGAAAAGGTGGTCAAGGCCGTGACGAACATTTTTCCGGACAGCACGATAGAGGTCGGGGGCGACGATCTGGAGGCCAGGTCCAGTTCCGGGGATAAGCTCCGGGAGATAATAATCGATGAACATATCCGCGATACTGCCAGGTCCGTGATGCTCCACGGGATCAAGGGCAACACGACATCCTTCAAGCTCAATAAACAGGTAGCTTTCATGGGAAAGGTCAGCTTCATCGACCATCCGGTTGCACTGGGTAGTATCGACGTTGTCATCGAGGATGCTGACATCGAAAGGACGATAGATCATCTGGCCGAGAGCACGGTCCGAAAGGAGGAGGCCGAATCGATCTCTGTATCCTCCCCCGCGTTCTCCATCATAGATTTCCATGACGTCCTTGATTTCATAAGCGAGCATTTCGATGCATGGGAGGTCGTGGCCGAGGGCAAACATTCGCTCCCGGAGATAGAAGGGCGGTTGAAGGGCCTCGTCCCGTCCTATGATATCGAGCTATCCGCGCACGCCCCCATGAGCGATATCAACATCGGAAGTTTGAATCCGAGGATGTGGGGGGCATCCCTGAGGGAACTGACATCCAACCTAGAGGCGGCCTCACGCCTGGACATGGACGTATATACGGTCCATCCAGCATTTCTGACCCCCATCGGGTTCGTTGACAGGGCCGCGGTTCAGGAAAAGGCCAGAGAGGCCCTGATGATATTGAGCGGCCTTTCAGAAGAAGTGGGGGTCAAGGTAGCATTGGAGAACATGCCGTTCTCGCCATTCTCGACAGGTCAGACCCCGGAGGAGCTGCTAAAGCTCATAGAGGGGACCGGGCTGGGCATCTGTTTCGACACAGGTCATGCTAATACCACAAAACAGGTGGACGGTTTCCTGCATCATTCCGACCGCTTCTTCAATGTGCATGTCCATGACAACAGAGGTGAGAGGGACGAGCATCTTCCTATAGGGGATGGAACGATCGACTTCGAGCACATCGTAAGATCGCTATCCAGTTATAGCGGGAGATTGGTCATTGAAGCAAGGGGTTTGGAGGAGGCGCTCATCAGCGAAGGCAGATTGTCCGCGATATTGCCGTGATCAGTTCTTCGCCCCGCACTTCGTGCAGATGAGCTCCCCATCTTTGTATATCGCCTCACCATTGCCACATCTCGCGCACCTGAACCCTATCGCTGTCGGATTGGTCGGCACTTGAGCGTTCTGAGCTGGAGGAGAGGGCTGTGATTGAGGTTGCGGGGATGGCATGTTCGGGGGCACTTGGTTCTGTGGCTGAGGCGGTGCATATTGTGGCACCGTGCCATAAGGTCCAGAACTACCATCAGGTCCGCGATAGCTAGGATAGTGCTGGTACGCATCGTACGAGGGGGTGCGCATGGGAATGTCAGGGAAGATCCTTCTCCCCAGAGCCCATCCGACCCCTTTCGAGGCGTACAGCACCAGGTATGCCAGACCTATCACGACCCAGACCACTACCAGGAACCCTATGATGACGGCCACGGGAGATGTGCTGGCCACCAGCTCAGTAGGTATCGAAACGAAATTGTTGGCAAAATGGAACAGAATGTCCGCCCAAAGACCGAACTTCAGGAAAAGATAGCCCATCGCGAGCCCACCGACCGCGGCCGGGACGACCTTCCAAAGTTCCCAAGAACCACCAAAGAAGGACCAATGTGCCAGGCCGAACATCGCCGACGAGGTTATCAGGAAGAACGCCTCCTTCCCCCCGATCCAGAACCCACCACCCAAAAAATATCTCTTTATTCCTTTGTTCCGCCTGAGCAAAAGGTCGATCACCAACAGAGGAACGCCCAGAAGGAGAACGCGGGTTATCAGCTCCTCTAATAAAGGTGCGCTAGCAAGACTGTACAGTATCTCCCAGAACGGGGTCGTAGCGGTATTGATCGGCGATGAAACGGTCGACCCGAGGAATAGCACGTGAGATCACATTGAAAGAAAGTACGGCAAAGAACAAAGTTCCGATCACATAGAGCGGTGTGTGCAAACCCTTTAATGTGACCGATGCGAACAGCTCGTCCTTGAACTTTGGAAGGCTTTTTCTCAACGCTATCAGGAAACATCCTGTGATGACCAATGCTACGATGACATAGAATATCACGAACGATACACCGTTCAAGGTGAACAATCTCACGATGAACGGGGTTATGATGAAGATGGTCATCCCATACCCTGAGGTATGAGGAAATACGAGCGATATGCCCCACAAAAGAATGAAAACGTTCACCGTCGTCAACAATAAGAGGGCAAATACGGACCAAGCACTGAACGCACTAAAGTAGTCCCTGAACGGGTTCTTGCGTTCAGGGGGAGAGTTCTGATAGGGGTCATAGATGGGATAAGGCTGCTGATGATAGGACGGTCCGGGCCCTTCTTGTTGGCCCTGGGACGAACCACAGTACGGGCAGAACTTGTATCCAGAAGGAAGTTCCCTTCCACAATGATGACAATACTTGTGCTGTTCGGGGGCACCACCGACTGTCCCTACTGGCCCCACCTCTTGGTTCATGTCCGTTCGAACAGCAGTTTGGTATATCTATTTGTCGAATAGAGTTGCATTAGTGACTAATGGCGATAGTAGCATTTCCTTTACCAGCGATCGTTCGATGGAGACGAAAGCTCGTTCAACGGGGGTCGTTCGATCGATATATCGATCGGCGGACGGGGCAGGAAGGCCAGTGGGGGAGGTTCTTCGAACGTCCCTCAAGATGGTACTATGCAAACCTTTATCATCGTCCCGACCATCCCAGCCGCCAATCATAGAAGGTAGATCGGATGGATGAAGGGAACATTTCCGGAAAGGACAGTTGAGTTCATCACCGTGAGCTCAGAGAAAGTGAAGTTCGGAAAGAACAATTTTATCGAGATCGCCAGAAAAAAGGCCATCACAGAAGAAGGCGAGAGCGAGTTCATCTCACTGACACGCGGATATTACCTTAGGGATGGATCTGAAAGGTACAAGAGATCATTGACCATACCTGATGACCCTGAGATCAAGAACTTCATCGTAGAGAAGCTCAGCTCTATTTAGGCCCCTCTTTTCTTCTCTATCAGGAGCTCTAGGTATGAGCTTCTAACGCTCTCTTTGATACCAAGGCGGGACATCAGTTCGAACAATCTTTTTTTGCCCTCATCGATGTCCTCCCCATGGGTCTCAAGTTCGATGAAGTTGCCTAGGTCCTTGACCCTATCCAGGCTGATCTCGATGTCATCGAGCTCGAACACCCTCCTTCTCTTGGCCACCTCCCACTCCTGCACGAACCCGAGTCTTCGAAGGATGGTCCTCATCGAGCCCGGATCGTCGATCTTGGTCGAGTACTCCTCCCTGGTCTTGGTCTCTTTGTCCAATTTAGGTCCTTTATAATAAATGGCATATTCGCCGTTCTCCTGTCTGATCCGAAGGGCCTCGTCCGTGACCTTGAAATCCCTGCAAGGGTGGCCTAGATATTCATCGACCTGCTCGACCTCCTTCTTGAAGCTCGCCCCCATTGCCAGCAGATCATCTTCAATATCGTCGAGATCATTATAATGAGATTTAACCTCGATTTCGAGCATGATCCTAAGAACGCACTAACAAATAGATAATAATCAGCTAAGATCACACAGAACTATAATTATCGTTTCGGTTTTTAGTTATGGTCTAGGATATATCTTTATAGTTCACAAAGTCTTTACAATCCGCCGAGTCGATGGGGAGCGAGACACATCCCATGTTCGATGTGACATGGGTGTGACGCTTGGCGATAGCTAGGTCCATGTGGGGACATACATCACTTACATGATGTAAGAACGTTCGGGGGGAAAATCATGATTGGGGCACCCAGGAGGTCCTGGAACAGGAAGGGCGTTTCAGAGATAATAGCGAACCTGCTGATCTTGGCCATAACAGTGACATTGTTCTCAGGGATCTTTTGGTATGTGGATTCCATGCCGACCCCATCGGAAAAGGTCTATACGGATTTCTCTCCGACCGTTCAGATAAATTCCAATAAGACCGCATGGATAAACATAACCGACATCGGCGGCGAGCCTCTGGCATCGAGCACGACCGCCATCTATCTTTTCCAAGATAATAATATAACGAGACTAAGCCTCTCCTCCAGCCGCGTCCCTCTGGGGACCCAGTTCTCGACCGGGGAAACGTGGGTATATCTTAAACACGGGAACGTAGGAACGAACACCTCTCTGAGCGTGGAGATCGTTGATACCGCGGCGAACACGGTGATATGGAACAGCGTTCTGCAGGGAGGCGTCCAGACCGCGAGCTCCTCTCCGATCATCGGGGACAGGGGCCTGACACCATCGCCGACCTATTCCGGGGCGGGCGTCAAGTTCTACGCGACCGTTACGGACCCATATGGTATATTGAGGACCAACAGCGTTTATGTAAATGCCACGTCCATAGGTCTGGGCTTTGTTAAATTGACCTATTCCGGAAGCGGCAGTACCTATTATTCCAATAGTTACACGGCAAATAGCAATTGGAACGGAGCTACAGTGATCTTCAACGCCACCGACTCCTTGAACCACCATTCGACCGCTAGTACGGTACTTAGCGTACTTCCACAAACAGGAAGTGGTAGTGGCAATACCACTTGGCCTTACACCGGAAATCTTGGGGCGCTTAACAACGGTACCTATCCGGCGAACGCTTCCGGTGGAGAGGCCGGAGGCAATGACGGTACGACGTTCTATTACATCGAGAGGACCTCGGACAATCACATAACAAAGTATTTCTCCTCTGGTCAAGGGGTCACGGTCCAGCTATGGAGCAACACATTGCAGAACACCGCATATGGTGACGCCTTCTATCTTTATCAGCCCGTAACAGGCGGGACCATCGGCCCACAGACGTCCCTGAAGGCGTTCCAGATGGTCGGGTTCATCAACGGGTTCTATGAGTTCATCTACAATTTCACGGCCCCTACCCAAGCAGGGAATTACCCATTATCGATACAGTTGGAGGATAACAATGGTGTGATCGTCAACATCGCCGATTCGATCAACGTTGGGAATGGCGTGGCCGCTACGATCGGGCTTTATAAGCAACGTTACGGGAAACCTGGTCCCGACCAGTAGTTTCAGCTACACCGATGCGATGTGGATGATCATAAAACTCCCTGTGACCCCTTCGTATTCCGCGCAGGTAGCGATCGGAGACATCCAAATAACGGATTACACCGGTGAGTACATCATCAGGCAATCCCCGCAGAGCGTCTACTACTCGCCGATGAGCTCTCTGTTCAAGACTAACGGGATAACGACGGCCGCAGGTTATCAGGGGACGACCTCAGGCTATCTGACGTTATACATCAATCTGGATAATGCATATCAAGGTTGGTGGCTACCGAACACCAATTCCTACAACCTTGAGATATCATACATCAATACAGGTACCAACAACGGTAACGAAGTGTTCTACAACGTTGGTACCCAGTTCAATGTTACCGCACCCATCTCCACCATGGACCTCGCGGCCGCCATCGGCGAAGGTCAGTTCACTTGGAGCGCATCTGGTGCGACCTGGTCGCAAAATGAGATCGCATGGTTCGAGGGTGGGGATCAATGGAACGAACACTATATCGATAATAATCCTCCAAGTGGACCCATCAGTCTGGCCCTGGCGGACATAGCTGGGGATGGCAGGAACGATGTAGTGGTCGCCTCTCAGAGCCAGTCAGAATCTAACGTGTACTGGTATCAGAACGAGGCGGCAGATGGTGCTGAATGGTCCTCGGCCAGAACGATCTGTGCCCCCTTCGACGCATTGCCTGGAACGCAGGATGCTGGAGGCACCTCATTAACGAACGTCAATGAGGACTCGACCCTGTGGTCGCAGCAAGAAGGAAGTTTCGTTACTAGTTATGATGGTCAGACATATGTATGCACCGACGAGCTGGCCTCAGCAATGGTCACCGGCGACCTTAACAACGATGGCCTTCAGGACATAGTGGTCAGCTTCGTCCATGTCATCATATACACTAACGCGATGTCCGACAGCAGTGCCGACCCGTCCAATACATGGGGCATGTATTTCAACCGGGGGATAGATGTCTTCTGGAACGATGGCAACTGGACGATGACCTCGCTCTATAACACGACCTCATGGATCTCCAGCAACACCGCGGACATGAACTCGAACGCGGCGGCGACAAGTCTGGCGATCGGCGACCTGAGCGAGAACGGATACAATGACATAGTGGCAGGGTACGAGAACGGGGTTACCGATGTCTGGATGAACCAATGGGGCAGCGTCTCGGGCAATCTGTGGGAGCATGAGGAGAACGCCTTCGGGACATCCGCCTCCTTCAGGCAATTGCCGAAGGTCCCTGGAACCGAACCCTGGAGCCATGTCGAGTTCGCTCCAAAGCTCGAGGTCGCGGACATGAACGGTGATGGTTATCCTGATATCGTCAGGACCAGCACGAGCAATGATGCGGTCTACATAATCTACACCGTCTCTACCGGAAGTGGAACAACGACCAATGTGGCGTTCAAGGGATTCCCGATGAACTCTACAGAAAGCGCGGTCGTCAGCGGCGCGAACGGCAATCTAGCTACCAACGACTCATCTTATCAGAAGCTTACAGAGGTCCCACTCATATCCTCGACGCTGAACGTTGTAGCGGGGGCCAAGCTGGACAGCTCAAACCAATCTATTGGCCAACCTAACGACGAACGATGGTGCGTACTATAAGGTGTATGCTGGGGCGGATAATGCCATGGACGTGGGCACTTTCGTTCCCAGCGGTTATAACAGTAATACGGTCATCAATTCATGCATGCTGAGCGTGGACTATACCACGACCTCCAAATATACTGGGACGAACGCGGTCCAATACTCGTTCAACGGGGCCAAGTGGTACAATACCACCATCGTTCCAGTGGCGAACCAGAACGGGGCGGTGACCACCTTCAACCTGTTCTCCCAGAACCCTGGAGCAAACAACTACATGAACATTCTTGACCTGCAGGTCCGGTTCATATCCAACGACCCAAGCTCAGCTGATGTCGTGTCGTTCGATTCACTGTGTCTTCAGATGACCTCCGTCAGGATATGCAGCTTGGATGGATCTATGAGGTCAACAACACGCTGGCGGCATACCATACCCTTACCGTCGTTGGGCACACCTCCAATGTTAGCGAGCCGTTCCAGCTACAATATTCACCGGACAACATCAGCTGGTTGAGCCTGGGCTCGATCACCTCAACGACCGATACGACCCAGACGTTCAATCTTACATATAGTCCGGCGAGCACATATTGGATTGAGGTGACGGATGCCCCTCATAGCGGCACCACGGCGAACACCCTATGGCTGAACCAATTGACATTGGCATGTTCGCAACCAACGGTCTCTTGGAGCACCGCCTCCCCAGTATGCATAGGTACCAGTAGTACCATTTGGACCGCTCCTTCCTATATTACTGGTCTAGCGATAGGTGATATGCAACAGTCGCTCGGAGCGGTCGTTAACAGTGGCATTGTTAACAATGACTCTCCGGATATCGTGCTCTGCACCAGCACCATGAGCGCTACCCAAACCCTATACATCCTGACCCAATATCCGTCCGGGACCTTCACCCCCGATTATGTGTCGACAGCGGCATTGGCAACGGAATGTCCTGCATCCTCGTACTATATGGCCGATGGGGTGGTCCTGGGCGACTATAATGGTGACGGCTCTTTGAGCATCATACTGGAGGTTGGCGTCCAGTTCGGACAGACTGAGGGATCGGCCCCGACATTATGGTTGTACACCAATACACACCAATTGGTATCTAACTCCTGGGCGTATACCGAACAGCCAATAACATCGTTGGCCTCGGAAGGAAAATCGGTCATCAACGTCACCACCGGATATATCAATCTGAGCGCCCTATTGCCAATGATCGCGATCGGCGGGGTCGTTGTTTCAAGTACCGTGATCGAGCGCAGGTCGAGAAGACGCAAATGATGCCCAGACCGGTGAGCTGTTGTACGATGTAGTGATATCGGGGGCTGGACCAGCGGGGGCGATGGCCGCCCAGACCTGCTCAGGACGTGGGCTAAGGACGCTCCTTCTTGACCGGTCGGACGGCACAATGGAAAAATGCTGCGCCGGGGGTGTATTGGACAGGTCGATAAAGCAGTTGGGATATGCCCTACCGGAAAGGACCATACAAAAGGAGATACACGGCGTCAAGATCTTCCACGGTGAGCAAAGTTTTGATTTTAGATGTGATCGGCGTATATCGGTGACCGTCCGGAGAAGGGACTTCGACCGTTTCTTGGTGGACCTGGCGGAGAAACAGGGTGCTGAGATCATAATGGACAAGAAATGTCACCATGGTAAGGATGGACGACGGATCGGTATCGGTTTCAACTGGGAACGATGAATACCAGGCAAAGGCTCTCGTGATAGCTGAAGGAGCGACCAGTCGGTCCGCGAGTCGGGTCTTCGGACCTTATCCCAGGAAGGACATGAGCATAGGGATGATGTCGATCTGTGAGCTCGGGAACATGGAGATCGGACATGCTTGAGTTCTATCTGATCGACGGTGAACGTCCCAGGCTCCAGTTCGAGTTCCCAGGGAGCGTTAACGGCTGGATGTTCCCCCATAGGACCGGGGGCAATGTAGGCGTCGGCGCATTGAGGTTGCCGACCCAGCTACTGAACAAGGCGTTGGACAAGGTCATCGAACAGGTCTCTCGGAACAACGACGGATTGGTGGACGAGGGAAGTAGGAAAGCACATCCCATCCCAGTTCGTCCAAGAAAATGCCTAGTTAAAGGGAGGGCGCTCCTCGTGGGAGATGCGGCAGGTCTTGCCAGCCCCATCACCGGGGAAGGCATCTCCTATGCTCTGACGAGCGGAAGGTTAGCGGGGAACGCGGTCTCCGATATGGTCTTGGATGGCGGGTCTCCAGTGTTCCTGCGATCGTACGAAAGGGCCGTTCGAAAAGAGGCCGTCTCGACCTTGAACGCGGCCAGGGTGATATCGACCTGTATGCAAAGGGTGGTGGACGTGCTCGATGTAGATCATTTGATGAAGGCCTTCCAGAAAGAGCCGGGATTCATCTCGACCTCGGCCATGATGTGTCGAGGGGAGGAGGAGTGGAAGAAGCTCTTAAAGGAGACCATACCGAGGTTCCCATCTCTCTTCTTCTCCTCACTTACCTAAGATCTGGAGATATCTTATCGCACCATAGATGAAGCCCATCATCGCGATGAAAAGAACACCCCTCGAACTCCTTGTCCTGTAAAATGCATACATTGCAGTGATCCCGAGCACCGGAAATATGACCAGATCGGGCAGCGAACCGAAAAGGAAAAGGGGGGTCAACGAAGCTAGGAAGATAAGCGCGCATACGATGCTCACCCCCTGGTCCATTCCTAGTACGGTATAGATCGTCCTGACGTCTCGCTTTTCCATCCTCTTCGAACCCATCGATATCGGTTATCATCGATCCGATGACCAGTCCGATGAAAGCGAAGAAAGAGATCAACAAGGCCTCTTGGGTTATGGTCGCCTGTATCGACCCCTCGATCGGTACAAGGCCTATATAGAACGAGCTTACGGCCGTGAAGGGGGTAATAAAACCATAGAGGAAAGCGAACGATGCCCCCAGACCTATAAAAGGGAGCTCAGCACATGGTCCTTTAGACGGACCGGCCTGAAAGTGTAAATATAGCCGAGCAGAAGGACCAACGCCATCAATATGGCCTGCTCAAGGGAGAGAAGATAGGATATTATGACCGAGGTCAGGGCAAGGACCACCGAGATCTGCATGGCCATCCCCTTGCTTAGAACGCCGGCCGCCAGTAGGCGATCTTTTCGGGTCGGCGAATCCGTATCGATGTCGGAAACATCGTTCCATAGGGTGGTCACCTGCCATCCCAGGAACGCGGCCACTAGGGCCATTATCACGAACTCCATGTTTATCCAATATGGGTAGGAAAGAACGGAGGTGACGTATGTCATGCCTCCCGCCGAGCTCCATCCCAGAACTATGCCGGCGGTCACGACCCCCAGGAAGAAGACGGTCTGGACGGGGCGCATTCTTGAGATGATCCGCGAGAAAAGGTCCCTACGTGCGAGATAACAGGTGGCGGCCATAAGGGCCAACGCGAAGAGGAGGTAGTACGAGAAGATGAAAAGGTGATATTGATAGTACTTCATGGCATCGAAGTTGGGGAACACTGGAACTCCGTTCTCACTTCCCACGGGCAGGTATGCCCCGGGTGTCCCCAGGAAGAACATGGCCAAAAGGCTGAACAGAAGCAGGCATACCGCTCTTATCAGAGTGGTGACCCTTCCCTCCAATGTCCCTAGCGCACCTCTTTGCACCCATATGATGTAAGCGAACAGGGAAAAGAGAAGGAACACTATCTCGAAGCCCTGTCCAGGATGGAACGCCGCCCCGCTGAAATGCAGTATATAGTTCACGAAGTCCGTCGCCGAAAGGTAAGAATAGTTCACGTTTCTGGCCAAAAAGAAAATGATCCAGGTACGGGGGGAGAACTATGACCCAGTAGATACAACAAACGAAGTTGATGGACCTCCTTAATCCCCGTCCAGAGAATGCGAAGAGCAGGAGGACCAGGCCCATGAAAGAAACGAGGTAGAACCCGACATGATTTGCTATGCTGAAGATCCATGGATGTGCGGTGTCCACAAAGTTCTGGTCGAGCAGGAAATATTCCGAGAGGTCCCTGAACAGAGATAGCGCCAGCACATAGAGGAACACCATCAAGATGGAAAGGCGGTCCTTCTCAAGGAACGTTACAAAACGGTCCAATGCATCGGAGAACCTCTGTGACCAGGGTCTTGAAGCCCCCCCACCCATGCTATGGGATCGGTATGTGGTTATTTAACCTATTTGAGCTGGGAGTCAATAGCACCAAATAGAAATGAGAACGGGCAATGGCACATGAACATCCGTTGTTCATAGTTAGTTCGATGCCTCATCCAACTCTCCGTTCTCTGGTATGATGGACCGTGACAGGGGGAGGACGATGTACCGAAGCTGAAAGCCCCTTCTAGCAGATGAGGCATCTCACATTAACTGGCTTTCCTCTTCCGGGGACATCTCGTCCCCTTCATCCCCTACCTGCCCACCTGAAAGAAGAAGTTCGACGCCCTGCGCCCGTTCGCATTCTATTACGGCCAGGATCTTATGATACTTGCCAGAAAGCCTTCGGAGGACCTTCTCGAAGTGCCGCTCCCGCTCTTCTTCGAGCTCTCGGAACCCCTTGGCCTTGTTCACTTTGCTGTCCCAGTCGCACACGAACGCCTGTGGGGAGGAAAGGTCGAACTTTTTCCTTGCCGCTTTACGGCCAAAGAAGGACTCCCGTATCATATCCCCCGTACGGACCTTCTCACAGTATGTGGTCGAATATAGTTCATCGTTCATGTCCAAAGGCACGAGCGGCGTGCCGTGCTCATCGGCGATCTCGATGCATCTAACGTAACAGGGCGGAGGTATCTCTACGTCGCCAAAGGTCTCAAGAAATGCCGCATAGGTCTCCTCCAGGTCGCTCATTTCATACTTATCATAGTCATCTCTCTGGCGGAGACCTTCTATCTCTTCCCTGGCGACCGAAATGGCCAACACATCAGGGTCCACCTCTTTGAACGCCGCAGTTACGGTCTCGGCTTCGGAGACCAGGCCCTTGACCACTGGAAGGATGTGCACCTCACATCCGTTAACACTTACAGTTCTCATCATCCTCACTTCTGGAATCGACCAATTTGCATAGGTCTTGGGGGTCATTGATCTTTTTTAATTCATCTTTTCCTACGATGGGCGTCCCACGGATGTTCTTCTTCGTTCGAACGGTATCGATGAAGATGACCGAATGCCTCTCCGTGACCTTGGAAAGGTCGCTTACGATCATCGCCTTCTCCAGAAGTCTGCTCTCGTCATTACCGAGCCCTGTCAGGATAAGGATCGTTCGATCTTTGGTCAACGCCTCGAACGGACATTTGGAAGTGGTCACGATAGAAAAGCCCATCTCGCCCAGGATATTGAAGATCTCCGAACCAAAGACATCACTTCCATGGTACTTTTTGTTGGCGGGGGGCTGCTCCTTTCTTTCCCTCTCCTTTCCCTTTGGTTGAGATGCGAACGGGTCCAATGGGGTGACTATGGGCTGGTTCAGGAAATCCTCGAGCCGCATCGCCACCTCTATCATCGCACCCATCCCGGATTCGTACATTTGGATCGTCCTGCGGGATACACCAGCGATCTCCGCGAGCGTACCGAGGCTGACGTTCTTCTCTTCCCTTATCTTTTTGAGGAGCTCACTGTCGAGTTTGACATATAGCCCCCCGGGGGCCGCGAAGATGAACGGTGGGACACCCTCTAGGAGATGGTCCGATAGGGTGGTCAATGATATGATCGGTATGCCGAACCTTGAATACACGATGCTCTCGTCTATCTCCCCGGACCCAGATTCTCTCCCCCACCAGTAGGGGGGAGGCACCGAGCGCTTCGGCGAGGACGCTCATCTCGTCCGCGTTCTCTTTGGAGAACGCATCGACATTGCTGAGTATCTTGATTATGAGCAAGCGGTCATCCCGCCTTGCCACGATATCGAAGCTTATCCCCCGCATCGCTAGAGGCCGTGAAACATAAAAACCGGACCGGGCAAGCACAGTCCTGACGGCCTCGATTAGCTCATCCCTGTGCACGTTTCCACATAATCCCTAATGACCTATTTAACTTCGTGCCAGCGGGAGGCCCCCCTACGAAGGCTGGGGATGGGAGCGAGCGAGTGGGGACCACACCTTAAGGGACGAGCGGATGTGCACTTTCGCTCTGCCCACCGAAGGGCGTTCATATTTGCGACCGCTCTTCCTCTTTCGCGATCCTGGAAGAGGATCGGAATAACGGTACGGTCGGAACGACCGGATTCTCTAACTTGTGGAAGCAAGAAGCTCCGCCCGCAAGGGCGGGGTAGTTCACCTTCTGGTCTATCGCAGATCTCTATGATAAAAAAGGTAATGTAAAAAAGGTCAGGGGTCGATCTTGACCGCCTTTCCTCTCTTTTTTGGTTTGACCTTCGTCAGGGAGACCTCCAGCACACCGTTCTTATAGTTCGCCTTGGCACTGTCCGGGTCCACGGCACAGGGCAGTTCCAACCTTTTGCTGAACTTACGGTCGTCCCGGTTCACCTCGATGTCCAACTCTCCATCTTCGACGTTCAGTTGGATATCGTCGCGATCGACGCCCGGCATCTCGACGATGACACGGACGGTCCCCTTGTCCTCGATTATATCGGTCAAAGGTTCCCTTACGGGCTCCTCCATCGGAGCGTTCGAGGGAACCGTGTTCCCGAACTCCTGGATCCGAGGCTTGCCGTCCTGCCCCATCCTCATAGAGAAGCCGTAGATCATGGGTTGTTCATGGCCAGGTTCGACCTCCCCGCTCATGAACTGTTCCATGATGGCGTCCATATGCCTCCGCATCTCCTCGAACTCCTCATCGAAATCCCCGAAGATATCGTCCCAAGACGCACGTCTTTTCTTCTTGTTCTCATCCGCCATCTCTCTCACCTCACGTAAATGAAGTCCTCGGCCGCCTTCTCGAACTTGCCAAGCTCCATTCTCGAGATGGGTTTGACCTTCTCCATCGCCTTTTGGAAGCATGACATGTTCACCTTCTCGGTCTTTAGCTCCTCCTCGGTCATTGTTTTGCCCTTGGCAACCAGGTTGCGGATCGCCAGCATCACCGCTTCATTGGCCAAGGAAGCGAGGTCCGCGCCGGTGAAGCCATCGGTGCGCCTCGCTATCTCGTCCATATCGACATCATTGGCCAACGGCTTCTTGGACGTATGGATCTTGAGGATGTGTTTCCTGGCCTCCAGGTCCGGAGGACCGATCCTGACGAGCCGATCGAACCTCCCCGGCCGAAGCAGTGCAGGGTCGAGCATATCGGGCCTATTGGTCGCAGCGATGACCACGACATTGTTCAGGCTCTCGAGCCCATCGATCTCGGTCAGTATCTGGCTGATGACCCTCTCTGTGACATGGCTATCGCTTTCGCCACCTCTCATCGGCGCGATGGAATCGATCTCGTCCATGAATATTATACAGGGGGATGCCTGTCTGGCCTTCCGGAACGTTTCCCGTACCGCCTTCTCGGACTCTCCGACCCACTTGCTCAGGAACTCAGGTCCCTTCACATTGATGAAGTTGGCCTCCGACTCGGTCGCTACCGCCTTTGCCAGCATCGTCTTTCCGGTACCTGGAGGACCATAGAGCAGGATGCCCGTTGGAGGTTTCGCGTTCATATAGTCGAAGACCTTGCCGAACTTCAGGGGCCATTCGACGGCCTCCCGGAGCTCCCTTTTGGCATCCTCGAGACCTCCGATCTCCTCCCAATGCAGATCTGGAGACTCGATGATCACCTCTCTGAGACTGGAAGGTTGCATCTCTCTCAGGGCAGAGAAGAAATCGTCCTTCTTCACGGTTATGCGGTTGAGCACATCGAGAGGAACGATCTCCGCCTCCAGATCGATGTCTGGAAGTATCCGCCTCAGGGAATGCATCGCAGACTCCTTGCACAGCGCTGACAGATCGGCCCCGACATATCCATGGGTCAGGTCCGCCAGCTTTTCCAATACCACATCGCTCTCAAGGGGCATGCCTCTTGTGTGGATCTGTAGGATGTCAAGTCTTCCCTCCCTGTTAGGTGGGTTGATCTCGATCTCCCTGTCGAAACGGCCTGGTCTCCGGATCGCTGGGTCCAGGGCGTTCGGTCGGTTGGTCGCACCGATGACCACGACCTTTCCCCTTGCTTCTAGACCGTCCATAAGAGAGAGCAATTGAGCGACGACACGTCTCTCTGTCTCTCCGGTCACCTCTTCCCGTTTCGGGGCTATCGAATCTATCTCATCTATGAATATGATGGTCGGAGCGTTCTCTTGGGCCTGCTTGAATATCTCACGCAGCCTCTCTTCGCTCTCTCCATAGAACTTCGACATTATCTCGGGGCCTCCGATCGAAACGAAGTTGGCATTGGTCTCCCCGGCAACCGCCTTCGCCAGAAGGGTCTTTCCGGTCCCTGGTGGACCATGAAGTAGAACACCCTTGGGCGCTTCGACGCCCAATCTGTCGAACAGTTCAGGATGGCGTAGCGGAAGCTCGATCATTTCTCTGACCCTTTTGACCTCGTCCCCGAGCCCACCTATGTCCTCGTACGTGACCTTAGGGATGGCAGCGATGCCCTCTTTGACAGGTTTCTCGCTGATCTTGACCTCTGTGGTACGATGGACAAGAACCGCATCCGAGGATGGATTGTAGGATACCACGACAAGGTCGATCCTTCAGTCCCATCACGTTGATCTCGATGACATCGCCCCTTGTGACAGCTCGTCCTTCAAGGGACTGGCTAAGATACTCCTCCCCGCCCATTATCCGGAGTGGTTCTGTTGGAGCGAATGTGATCTTTCTTGCCTCTTTTATCGGGATCTTCTTGATGGATACCTTATCGTCCAAACTGGCAGAGGCGTTCCTTCTGATCGTACCATCGACGCGTACCACACCTCTATTGGCATCCTCCGGGTAACCTGGCCAAACGATGGCCACGGTCTTTTTCTTTCCCTCTATCTGAACAACGTCCCCGGCGGTTATACCCAGTACGTCCATGACCGCAGGGTCGACCCTTGCTATGCCTCTTCCAGCATCCTTGGATTTTGCCTCTGCGATTTTTAATACCTTCTCTGATGAATCCATGAACAGAACCTCCTCATCACTTAGACATGTCGGCGGTTATTTAATTACCGCCCAACATTATCAGTTCGCTCTCTGGCTGGAGCAATTCCAGCGTATATCCTCCCACCTCACCGGGTGGGCTACCTTTGTCCTTATCAGGCGAATCCAGCGGTTTCCAGCGCTTTTTTGGGGCCGGTCCCCGCTCCTCTTCTTTTGTTCCAGGGTTCATAATGTTCTCCGATTAATGTAGTAGACAACTCAGAGTTGTCAACTTTATAGATGACCCTATTGTCGGTTTTTCTATATAAAGAAGGTACCTAATAGGTACGGGGCATCGTTATGACCGCGGCCTTGCCCGGTCCGATCAACTTTCCTTTATCAACGTTCTTATCATCCTGAGGACCACATCGTCCCTGAGCGACAGCTCCCTGGCGAGATCTGATGGACCTAGGTCAGGTCTGCTTATGAACTCGTACATGATCCTTCTCAGCTGATAATCCCCCATGGGGACCATGAGCCGTCGGATCTCATCGATGGCCTTCTCCTTCTCTTGTATGAGGAGCTCTCTGTTCCTCTGCAGCTCATCCAGTTTTCCATCGATATCCGCTATATGTGTTCTCAAGGCCAACGCCTTGGCCTCGAACTTGTCCGCGTCCGAGACCTCCTTGGCCCTTTCGGGAAGTTCCACGGCTATGGTCCGGGAAAATATCTCGGTGTTGAACAGATTTGGGCCTATGTCGAGGATTATAGTGAAATTAAGGGCTGGATAGTACCTCTTTCTCATCGGTCCGCCCAGGTCGCTCTCTTCCTCGAAACTGTGCACGAGGTCGTAACCCTCAAGGACCTTCAAGTGCTTCATTACCGCCTGTTGGCTCATCCCAAGCTCCTTCGAGAGCTGCAAGGGATAATGTGGTTCCCTGACGAGCGCCTCCAATATCCTCCTTCTTGCCGGATTCTCGATGACGGATAATAGTTCGTCCAGGCCGACCATGGTCCCTCTCCTTTCTAATCAACTGTTTGTTGTATACGTGCATATAGTAAGAAAAGGGTGTATAAAATCTTCCTGTTCATCCTCTTGCCGCACGACGAAGGTCCTGAGGACCGATGCAAAGGATTAATAACAGCCGTAGATTTGCGAGCTAATATGCCTGGAGAGCTGGTCGAGGACAGTGTAATGATCAATGATCAGACCGAGGCCAGCCAGATCTATAACAAAGGGTTCTATGGTTACCCGCTCTCGGGCGGGGGACTAGAACTGGACCTGCTAGAGGCCATATATCTTACTGAATGTGCCCGTTTAGAGGTGATGGAGGACGGCAAGGTCCTATCACTTGCGGATCTTATAGGAAGAGCATCGTCCGCACATCGTGACTTCGAGATCAAGTACATAGTTTATAGGGACCTGAGGCAGCGGGGGTATGTCGTAAAGAACGGCGATGGCGAGTTCGATTATCGCGTGTTCCCTAGAGGTGGGACCCCCACCAATGCACAAACGAAGTACTGGGTGTCGGCAATATCTGAAAGGGCCGTGTTCGACATCGCTTCCTTCTTCGAGGAGCTTGAACGTTCCGAGAGGACCAGAAAAGAACTATTGCTGGCCATCGTTGATGAGGAGGGGGACATAACCTATTATCGGGCTAATAGGGCGATCCCACAGGGCGTGTCTAACGGGGAATGGACGGGAGGACCGGTGGAGGCCTCCCTGCTTGAGGATAGGGTGATGGTGTTCGATGAGGCTGGTGCAGAGAGGCTCTATGCAAAGGGCTTCTATGGGAAGAAGATAGGCAAGGTGCTCCAGCTGTCCCTGATAGAAGCGGCACATCTGATGGAGAGCGAAAGAATAACCGTGAGCACGATAATTTCCGGAAGAAAGGTGAACTTGGAGCGGTTCAAAAAGAGGGCGCTGAAGTTCCAGCCGGACTTCGATCTTAGACTGGAAGCCTATAACGATCTTCGTTCCCGCTCTCTGGTCGTTAAGACCGGTTTCAAATATGGGTCACATTTCCGGGTCTATGAGGACGATCCCGAGCGGTCCCATGCGAAGTATCTGGTACATGCTGTCCCGCATGATTATAAGGCGAGCTGGCCTGAGATCTCGAGGGCGGTCAGGCTGGCCCATGGAGTAAAAAAAGAGATATTGTTCGGCTGGGTCAACAAAGATGGGACCGAATATCTCCGGCTTAGCAGAATGAGGCCATAGGCCCCTTTCCCAAGATAGAATATAAGAGGAGATGGGCGCGCCAGGTCTTTGCGTCACTGGAGCTTCGCGTCGTCGAACTGTTTCACTCTGGACCTTGGTCCGGGTACCTTCTTGCTCCTTGGTACCGCAGGGTAATATGCGATGACAAGCGTCCGTGCAATGCCGTCCGTCCATCGCTTTCTTGGGTCCCCCTCTGTTGCAAGACCGATGACGACATCGAAGGGCAGGAATATGTACCAGAACAATTTTGGGATCGACCTTACGAACGTCTGGTGATACAGCCTTCTCTCTCTCATGGAAACGACCTTAAGGTGGACCAATAATTTGCCCAGGGTCCGTCCATATCGTCCTTCAAAGTACCCAGAATATATGAACCATATGAGACCTGCACCAACGCCGGTTATTATGGTCTTGTATGGAAGGTCGAAATAATACAGTACCATATAGAACGGTACGAATATGATGAGCATATCGATCGATCCTGCCGCGAACCTTCTGGCCCAATGATGGCGCAGGTCCTTGCTGCTCTCCAGTATGTCAAAACCCGTGTGCATCCCGAATCCCGTTCACGGATCGGGTAGGACGAAAATAAATCTTCCTATCTCGACCTGTCGACATGAGGTAGCGAAGGTTCTTCCTGAAGGTCCCCGACCATGATGACAAAGGACCGATGGTTCGACCCTCCTCTGCTCGCCCATCATTCATCACCTATCAGTACGAAGGTTATCTTCATCGGAAGGTCTATCTCACATAAGCGATCGATGATTGATAAAACTTGCCACGTATGTTCCTCCTGCATGTCGGGTCCGCCATTAGGTTGATGGTATTTCCGTGCCCGTCATCGGCCTCTGATGGATCGGGCATGGCTTTGGCCGTCCGGGGCCTGCTTTTCGGGCGAAATCCGATCAAATGACCTAATGTAAACCTAACATGCTAAATATGGTCGTCCATCATATTTGGTCAGGAGGACCAAGGATGAACGAGATACCGATCGACGTTCAGGGCGGCAGGAAGAAGGTGTTGTTCATTTCTGAGCATAACTCCGTTCGATCTCAAATGGCAGAGGGGTTCATGAACGCACTTTATGGTGAAGGATATGAGGCATTCAGTGCTGGTACGGAGCCCTCGGTAGTTGACCAGAGAGCGATAGAGGTCATGGCCGAGATAGGTTTGGACATAGGTAAGCAGAGATCGAAAAGCGTGGATGAGCTTATCAGAAAGCGTATACAATTCGATATCGTCATCACATTGAGCGATCGTGCCAGGGAGGATTGCCCGTACTTTCCGGCCAAGGAACATCTCCATCATGATCTCCCGGATCCCGGAAATGTTCTCTTATGAAAGCAGGACGAGGATGGGAGACCCCGATGCGATCCTGATTGATTATCGCCGTCTAAGGGATGAGATCCGGTCATTGTTGGAGGGTGCGTTCGGAGGGAAAGCATCATCGGGTCATGATCAAATGATAGAGAGGAAGACCCAGTAGACAAGACAGTTAAGGATCGTCAAGGGGATGCCGATCTTAGCGAACTCGATGAAGCTGAGGGTCTCCCCCTTTTCCTCTGCGCCCTGGATTATTATGACGTTGCTCGCCGCCCCCAGGATGAAAAGATTTCCAGCAATGGTGCTCCCGGCCGCCAGAGCGACGAGACCTGCGTTAGATGCACCAGCGGACGTCAGTAAAGGAAGGAACAAAGCCACGAATGGCACGTTCGAGATCAGCTGGCTCAATGTAACAGAGGTCGCCAGTATCATGGGCGTTGAGGTCAACGAATGAACGTTCCCAATGATCGATTGGAAAAACCCAGAGCTCCACACGCTCGCCATCAGGACGAACATCGACGCAAAGAACACTAGGGTCGGCCAATCGACCCTCTTCATGATGCTGATCCGTTCATTGCTGAACAAGATTATCGGTGCGGCGGCGAAGAGAGCTATATATGTCAATCTAAAATCGAACTCTGGCAATAGGAGGACGAACGCTATCTTGGTCATCACCAGGACCGCTATGATGATCAAAGATATCTTGCACAACATAGCTAGCCTTGGGTCCTTGATCGTCCCTCTTTCATGCACAAGGCCCTTCTCTTTGAACTCGTCCGGGAAAAAGACCCTCAGCAAAAGGTACGCGATCACTAGGTTGATGATCGTAGGCACGATCAAAAGCGAAAAGAAGGTTAGGAACGGGTCCGCGATGTTCCCGTTGATGGAGATGAGGAGGTTCTGAGGGTTGCCGATGGGGCTCATCGCGCTTCCGATGGTGATGGAGAACGCCAATGTCAGCAGGAGCAGCTTTGGAGAGATGCTGTGCCTCGTGGCGAAATAGAGCACAAGTGGAGTTCCTATTATGGCCAGTGTATCGTTCATAAGAAAGGCCGAGAACAGGCCGACCGAGAAAAGGATCAGAAAGACCAACTGATCGACGTTCTTCGCTCTTCTGAAAATGAGGTAGGAAATATGGTAGAGATACCCACTATCTTCGAGCGCCCGACCCACGACGAACATCCCGAATAGGAACACCATTACATCTAGATCGATCGCGGCGATCGCTTCCGGGATGGTGATCTGGAAGGTCAGTAGCACCGCAAGCGCTCCACCGAGCATGATCTGCCAGATCTTAAGCCTGAACCTCCCGACCTGTCTGATCGCGATGAGAACGAACACGATGAAGAGAACGATCACTGGAATGCTCAGGTCTGGTCCCATGGCGAACCCTATTATTTTGGACGATCCAGCACCGGCCCCCGTGCATATAAACTTCGTCTTGGCGAACATTGCGGAAACCACTGGATTATGTCCTTTACCAATGGGAGCTAGATGGTCCCTATGTCCTCGTCGGGATGAGGGTGGGCCACGCACTTTCGAACACTATGTCCAAAACATAAAATACCCGCCTGCCATCTGAAACGACCTACGGTCGGAACGATCTAGATACGTACCTGATCGACATCATTAAAGACCTCTTCGGAGGCGTTCGTGGATGGGGCAAGAGGCCCCGTCCGCTATGGGGGGGAGTTCACATGGTCGACCTCTATGTTTATGACGAGGACCAGTGCGATCCAAAGAGATGCACGGGAAAGAAGATGATCAAGTTCCATCTGGCCGAGGAGCTGCGCTCGCTAAAAAGAGTGCCGCATGGGGCATTGGTGCTGACACCCTGGGCGGAGAAGGCGATATCTCACGAGGATGCGGAATCGGCCAAGGTCCATGGTCTACTGGTAATGGACCTTTCATGGAAGAACATCGATTCGTTCCCCAAATTGAGGGCCGACCTGAGACAAAGGGCGCTTCCATATCTTCTAGCGGCGAACCCGGTGAATTGGGGGAAACCACTGAAGCTGTCCAGCGCAGAGGCGCTTGCCGCAGCCCTGTACATAATGGGATTCAAGGAGCAGGCAGAGAGCGTGCTGGCCAAGTTCTCATGGGGGGACCAGTTCCTCAAGTTGAACAAAGAACCCCTTGAGAGGTACTCATCGGCCACAACTAGCATCGAAGTGGTGAGGGTCCAGAAGGATTATGTTCCCGAGGGCTTCGAGGTTGCAAGGGAGGAAGGGCAGGGGTTCAAGGAATGAGAACTTGGTGGTCTCTCGTTGGCCCCTTTCGCTAGAGTACGTATGATGCACAAAGATCCTAAGCTACTTCCGATCCACCCATGGGAACGTTTGATATGCTATTACGCATAGCAATATCTCGAGTTTCGCAGCGAAAGATCTGGCCATTACTGGCCATCGTGAGATCCCAATGAAAAGGTCAAATATACTATTACAGTTAGGATAAGGTTGCAAGAGGTAACCGAAGAAAGTATGGTGGTACGTTTTGGCATCAGATGAAATAGACAGGTCCGATGAAAAGGTGAACAACGCGTCCGAGGGCGCATCTAGACCTCCGAAACAGGAAGAGCCTAGGCGAAGCGCTATAGACCTCGGAATAGTTTCGAAATGGGAATCCTTCCTGCAGGGCACGGATTATGTCCAGAAGATCAGGGAGGTCGCCGATCTTTATCCAGAGGAAAGGAGCATCTTCGTGCTATACTCGGACCTGGATTCGTTCGATGCTGACCTGGCGGTCTATCTGCTCGACCATCCAGATCTAGCGTTGCTCAGCGGAAAGCAGGCGATCAAGAACCTAATGCACCAGGACATGAGGAAGGCAGAGATTAATCTCAGGGTGAAGGGACTTCCCCGAGATGCCAGGGTAAGAGTCGTGACCTGAGGGCAAAGCATGTCGGAAGGATGGTCTCCGTAGAAGGGCTCGTGAGAAAGGCGACGGAGGTCCGTCCAAAGATCGACCGATGGGCTCTTCCAATGTATGCGATGCGGCAGGGTGATAAAAGAGGCCCAAGAAGGTCTTTTTTTCAAAGAGCCGATGGAATGTTACAAGGAACAAGAGGGATGCGGCCGGAGCAATGGTGCAACAAAGTTCAAGTTGCTCACCGAAGAGTCCAGGTTCGTCGACACCCAGAAGCTTGAGGTCCAGGAAAGTCCTGAGGGGCTCAGGGGTGGCGCCCAACCAGAACGTCTGACCGGCTACCTTGAGGACGATGTTGCAGGAAAGGTGTCCCCAGGGGACAGGGTCATCCTGAACGGGATACTAAGATCGGTTCAAAAAGGTCAGCCGACAAAATCGACCCTGTTCGATATCAATCTGGATGTTATCGCCGCTGAGTACCAGCAACATGAGTATGAAGAGATCGTGATAGGTCCGGAGGATGAGGCGAAGATAGTAGAGGAGGCAAGCCGCCCTGATCTGTTCAAACGTATCGTCGCTTCCATCTCACCAACGATCTACGGGTATGATATGGAGAAGGAGTCCATAGCGCTTCAATTGTTCGGAGGGGTACCCAAGGTCCTGGATGATGGAACGAGGATAAGGGGCGATATACACATCCTGCTGGTAGGGGACCCAGGAGTTGCAAAATGCGTCTCCGGGGACACTATGGTGACGATGGGCGATCGGTCCGCCCGAACTATCCGGGACATCGTGGACGAGGAGCTCTCGAGGGGCGTACGAGAAGAGGTGGATGACGGTTGCTGGGCACCCACGGACCTAGAGGTTCTTACCTGGACGCCTCATGGGGAAGTGTCGACCGGACGGGCCGTCAAGGTATGGAGGAGGAAGGCTCCTTCCAAGATGTTAAAGTTCACGACCATGCAGGGAAGGTCCCTCACTGTAACGCCCACCCACCCCCTGTTCGTTCGAACTGGATCCTGGATATGTTCGTAGACCTGCCAAGACCATCATGCCCGGAGAGGCGATCGCGGTCCTCTTGAACGAGATGATCATAGAGACATCCTCTACTGGTGTGCAGGTCCCCAGTTCCGTCCAGGGATGGGACGATCTCGTTGATATCGAAGAGATGGACCCGCTCGAGGAGTGGGTCTATGACCTGGAGATAGAAGGAACGCACAACTTCGTGACGAACGGCATCATCTCGCACAACAGCCAACTTCTGCGTTACATGTCGCATCTAGCACCGAGGGGCATTTATGCGTCAGGTAAATCATCATCGGCCGCTGGTCTGTGCGTATCGGGCGAGACCAAAGTGATGATCAATGGTAATGCGACGGCTATCGGGGGTTTCATCGAATCGATGATGAGGTCTCCAGTGGAAACCTCCCCAGGCCATCGATCGGAAGACATCGATGGCCAGTATGAGGTTCTAACGATGTCGGACGATCGCCAGACAAAAAAGCGCATCAAGACCATATGGAAGATCAACACCCCTTCATTTCTTGTGGAACTTTTGGAATCATCAGGAAAACGGCTGACGCTCACCCCAGAGACAATGGTGTGGGGGAGGCCAGACAGCTCTTTGGAGGGATGGATCAGAGCGTCGGACGTGACAGAGGGCCAGGCGATCCTCGTTTCAGATGGAGGGGTGGGAGGAAATTCCGATCTCAGATGGAGCGTCGTCAAGAACAAGAGGATATTGAACACCGATCTACCACCGCATGTGTATGACATCACCGTTGAAGGCAGCCATTGCTTCATCGGAAACGGTTTCATCGTTCACAATACAGCGGCGGCCGTCAAGGATGATTTTGGAGAGGGGCGCTGGACATTGGAAGCAGGGGCCCTTGTCCTTGCCGACAAGGGACTGGCCAGCATAGATGAGCTGGACAAGATGACGGAGCAGGACCGTTCCTCAATGCATGAAGCGATGGAATCACAGACGGTGAGCGTGGCCAAGGCAGGAATAACCGCCACACTGCAATGTCGTTGTTCACTGCTAGGCGCGGCCAATCCGAAGTACGGACGGTTCGAGGAGAACCAGTACATCGCCGATCAGATCAACATGCCGCCGGCCCTGCTGTCCCGTTTCGACCTGATATTTGCGCTCACGGACAAGCCGAACGCGGACAGAGACGCGAACATCACTGACCACATACTCAAAGCACATCGGCGCGGCCAGGTAAGGAAGCACGAAAACCTGGCCGACCTTGAAGGTGTCGATGCTGAAGGGATACTTTCGGACACGCAGGTCATGCTGCCTGTCTTTGATAGGGATTTCTTCAGGAAATATGTGGCCTTTTCGAAGAGGATAAACCCTGTCCTTAGCGATGAGGCGGTCGGCATCATCAGGGAGTTCTATCTAAAGATCAGGAAACAAGGGGAGGGCGAGGGGGCATCCGTTCCTATAACAGCCAGACAGCTGGAGGCGTTCGTTAGGCTTACAGAGGCATCGGCAAGGGCCAGATTATCGAACGTAGCGACCGCCGATGATGCTGGAAGATCGATCAAGGTGGTGGACTATTACCTGAGGAAGATCGCAGGAGAGGGGGGAAAGCTCGACTTTGACATAGTGGCGACCGGTATCAGTCATTCCCAGAGGGAACAGATCGGGATAATCAAAGAGCTGATAGCCTCCCTTTCGAGAACGAAACAGGATTCCAAGAAAGGGGTCGCGCTCGAGGACCTGTTACAGGCCGCAAAGGAAAGGAACATATCCGAGGAAAGGGCAAAGACGCTACTGGAACGCCTTCGTCAATCGGGGGAGCTGTTCTCCCCGGCATTGGGCTTCTATAAACTTGCCACGGAGAGCTGATATATGATAACTGTGCGAGTTCAGAGATGCGGGAGGGATATGCTGGTAGCGGCGGCCGATAAGGACCTATTGGGCAAGGTATTCAGGGAAGGGGAAATAAAGCTCGAGGTCTGCCCATACTTCTACGAGGGCGAGGACGCCTCCGAAGAGGTCTTCATGAACAGACTTCAGATGTGCACGGTAGCGAACCTCGTTGGAAAAGAGACCGTCGATCTGGCCATAAAGCATAATTATATCAATCGTGAGTGCGTACTCACGATAGCCGGCGTTCCTCACGCCCAGTTGGTGAAGATCTAGGATGTTCTGCGTGAAGTGCGGTGAAGAAGGGGAGACCTATAAGGGTCTATGCCCCAGATGTTTTCTCGAGTCAAAACGTTTCACTTCGGTCCCGGAGTTCTTGGACCTGTTCGTGTGCGCCCACTGTGATGAATACCTGATCGGAAAACGGTGGGTCAGGTTCGATGATGAGGATGAGGCGATAAGGAAGTTCGTTTCAGATAACATCAAGGTGGACAAGGAAGCGAAGATGATCGAGCTGGCGATGGACATCGATCGCAAGGATGAAAAGAACGTGTCGGTCCATTTGGTCTCGAAGATGAGATATGGTTCGATCGAGGTGGAGGAGATCTCCGACACCACGGTGAGAACGAAACGCAACGTTTGCCCGAAATGCAATAAGATCCAGGGAAACTATTTCGAATCCATAGTCCAGGTGCGTCCAAGCGGCCGGAAGTTCACTGATGAAGAGAAGGAGACCCTGGTCGGGCGTGTTCTTGACCATGTGGAGAAACGTTGCGAAGTCCAGTAATGATGCGTTCATCGCCAAGATGGTGGACGAGCATGGGGGCTTCGACGCATACATCTCAACCAATGCATTGGGACGATCGATATCACGGGACCTCATATCGACCTACGGAGCGGAGTATAAGGAGTCCTCGAGCCTTCAAGGGCAAAAGGATGGTCACGATATCTATCGTGTGACATACCTCGTCCGAATGCCACCGTACAGGCTAAGGGACATCGTGATCATCGATTCGAGACCATACCTCGTGACCAGCATGGGTCCCGTTTCGGCAAAGCTAAGGGACCTCAGGTCCAACGAGCCTACGGTCGTCCAGAACAGCGATCTCAGGCAAGTGAGGGTCGTGGGTACGAAGGAGGACATGGTGGATTCAGTGGTCCTGATGGAGACGGACCGTGAGCTTCAATTACTTGACCCAGTAACACTGCGGACGGTCGAGATAAAGAAGCCGCGTAGCTTCGCCAGAAAAGGTGACACCGTCAAAGTGTTCCGTTACGAAGGGGAAATGTATCTTATAGGAAATTGATCAAACTGGGTCGGTCCGCTCCAGCAGGTCCTTCAGATAAGAGAACGCCTTCTCGGCCTCTTTCTCTTTTCCTTTGATGATCACCCTGTTCCCTTTGGTCTTCCAGTCCACGCACGGAAGGGAGGCTATCCTTACCTCGAACTTATGAGCGACCTCCTGGAACAGTGGTTCCATTGACGCTTCCCCCCTCCAAACCTGCATTTCGAGCTCACAATTGTCCAGGACCTGGATCTTCGGAAGGACGTACTCCTTGAACATCGGGACCATCTCATTTGGGAACCCGGGGAAACAGAAGATGGTCATCCCGTCCTTGGTCGCCTCGATCCCACATGCGGCGCCGGTCACGTTCCGCAACGCCCTTGCTCCCTTCGGGACCATTGCCATCTTGAGCCTCTCCTTCCTGAAAGGAGGCCGACGGCCGTTCATCCTGGTCAACGCCTCGTCCATCCAAGATACCGCCTGTTCGTTTAGGACAAGTTCCTCTCCCAGATAGTTTGCGACCGCCTCCCTGGTCAGGTCGTCCAGGGTCGGGCCCAGGCCGCCTGTGACGACAAGCAGATCGATGCCCATGCCCGCCGCCGAACGGAACAGCGCCAATATATCCTTCTCGGTATCCTCCACCACCGCCAGCATGGAAAGGACATTGTGTCGTTCCCTTATCATGCAAATGATCTCTTTTGGATAGGGGTCTATTTCGCCAGTTAGTAGCTCATCGCCGATATGCAAGATGCCGATTCTCACGGACGCTCAATCGGGTCGAGGGATATCAATCCTGTGTCCTATTCCAGGATGAAGAGCGAGGACCACATTCCCCGAAAAGATGAGCCCAGGTCGTGGTCCATGACCTTCCTCGATGGACCATTCACGACACCTGAACGGTATGAGAGCAGCGATCATCGAGCGGACCCAGAAGATGGCCATGACCAAGATCGCGATCGTCGCATCTGGAGGGATCGTGCCTGGTCGGATCGGAGATTCGATCCCGGTTCATAGAACGGGTCCAGACCATCCGACCATGGTCGGTGGGGCACGGACCGGACAGAGCATGATTTATTGAGGTCCGTATCCATTTCGTTACGGACGGATGATGAGATGAACGGTGCCGAGGGGATAGAGGGAACGATAGTGAACATGATGAGGTCCGCGGTCACCACCCTGCCTGATGATGTCATCAGGGCGCTCAAAAAAGCAAGGGAGAACGAGGACCTTCCGATCGCCAGGACCCAGATCGATACGATCTTGAGGAACATCGAGCGAGGTAGCGAACTGGCATTGCCGATGTGCCAGGATACAGGTCTGCACGTCTTCTTTGTTACCGGTAGATATTCGAAAGATATAGTGGACGCGATCTATACTGGAGTGGAAAGAGCGACATCGGAGATACCCCTCCGTCCGAACGCCGTCCATCCAATCACCAGAAAGAACTCGGGGACGAACTGTCATAGGAGGACTTCCCCACATAATCTATGAACCCTCAGAGCTGGATCATACGGATATCACCGTCCTGATCAAAGGGGCCGGATCTGAGAACATGAGCGTTCTGGCCATGCTCACTCCCGCTCAAGGGATCGCCGGGGTCAAACGCGCCGTGATCGACACGGTGGTGAAGGCAGGTGGGATGCCATGTCCTCCCACGATAGTCGGTGTGGGCATAGGGGGAACGGCCGATATGGCCGCCCTTTTGGCGAAGAGAGCTTTGCTCGTCCCATTGGATAAAAGGAACGAGGACCCTCTGCTAGATGAGCTGGAAGAAGAACTTAAGAGCGCTCTCAATTCGACCGGGATCGGCCCTATGGGGCTAGGCGGAAGGACCACGGTCCTCGGAGTAAGGGCCGCCATGGCATATTGTCATACCGCCAGCCTGCCAGTGGCGATAAATCTGCAATGCTGGGCCGCCAGAAGGGCTTCGGCAAGGGTGTTCGCCGATGGGACCTCGGAACTGATCATGGAGGAATCCCACTGAGACTACATGCACCCCTAGATGAAAAGGACGTCCTCAAGCTAAATGTGGGTGATGTCGTATATCTGGATGGTACCATATTTTTAGGAAGGGACGAGGTCCATATTCGTGCTTTGGACATGTATGAAAAAGGGGAGAAGCTTCCGGTGGACCTCAAAGGAGGGATCATATATCATTGTGGCCCGATAATGCGAGAGGTCGATGGACGATGGGAGATAATCGCTGCGGGGCCGACCACGAGCTCAAGGATGAACTCCCTGGAACCAAGTTTCATCGAGCGGTTCGGGACGAGAGCTATCATAGGTAAGGGAGGGATGTCCCAGGACACCGTGGACACGATGGAGAGGTTCGGATGCGTGTATCTGGCCTTCACTGGAGGTGCTGCCGTGCTTGCCGCCGAAGGCCTTTCGAAGGTCAAAAAGGTGGACTGGTTGGACCTAGGGATGCCAGAGGCTCTCTGGACGGTCGAGGCCAATAACTTCGGTCCAACGGTGGTCGCCATCGATGCCCACGGGAACAGTTTGTACCGGGACGTCGAAGAAAAGGTCAAGGAGAACCTAGGCAAGATGAGGAACATCAAGTGACCGATTCATCGAGCTCCTCTTCATCCCCCCTCTTCGGAGGACGTATCTTTGCCCAGAGCATAATGGACGTCGAGACCACGACCGTCATGAACGCGATGATGAGCCCCACGATCATCAAGGAGTGAGGTAGGTCATATCCTGGGATGAAACCCTGGTCCCCGCTCGTCTGTGCCCATATCATTTGAACGTTCAACGTGTTGCCCGCCGATGTAGAAAGATCGATGGACTGCGTATAGTTCGCATATCCTTCCTTCGAGAACAATATCGAACAATTACCGGAAGGCACGCTCAGGAACTGGTAATCACCGTTATGGTCGGTATAGTTGCTATAAGTGACGTTGTTCTGGGTCAGTGTGACCAATACGCCCGAGATGCCGTTCCCGCTTATGGTCACGCGGCCTACCAGTTTTGTCTGTTGTCCCGTGAGATTGAAATCGAGATCCTGGGCGGATCCGCCAGGCAGATAGAACGGTTGATGGGTGAAGGCATCATCGAACCCGTTCTTTTCCGTGTAGACCGTATAGTATCCTGGAAGAAGGTGGGATAGTACATATTCCCCGTTGGGCGAGCTGGAGTAGGCGCTATACTCTTTTTGAGTTCCGGATGCGACGACCTCAACACCGCTCAAAGGCAATGTCCCGTTGGTTATATAACCGGTTATCGTGCCAGTTTGGGCCATCGTAAAGTCGATGTTCGATGTGGAGCCGGATATGCTGAGGTCGGTGTATGTCTCGTTCGATATGTAATAAGGGCCGAGGGCGGATATGTTGAAGGTGCCTTGTGGGATGTTCAGGTCGTACATTCCGGTACTGTTCGTGGACGCCAAGAAGTTCACGGCCGGAGATCCCGCCTCCGTGGCGGTGACATTGATCGACGGGAGCGGTCTACCGTTAGGATCCATGACCTTTCCTGTCACATTGAAAAAAGTGTTCTGTGCCACATTTTGTTCGATCTGCGGCTCCAACGCCTCCGCTAATGGAGATGCCAGAACAAGGAAAGTTGATGCGCAGACCGCAAGAAGCACGATGAGCTTGAGACGCATGATGAGGTCGAGTATACCATACCTGGATAAATGTTTTTTTGATTTTCCAGTTTTTCGATATACCTACAGGAAACTAATAATATGAGTATGGGAAATCGAGCACGATTCCACCGGAGCAATAAGATGAACAGGGTTACTAAGAGATACAAGAAGGAAGAGGTCATCGAGCTATTGGACCCCCTAATCGCCAAATGGTTCAATGGCAAGTTCAAAGATTTTACAGAACCACAGTCGTACGCTATTCCGCTCATTCATAATCGTGAGAACGTTCTAGTGTCATCCCCTACCGGTTCGGGAAAAACATTGACGGCGTTCACTTCCATAATCAATGAACTGTTCAAGTACTCAAAGGAGGGAAAGCTCGAGGACAAGGTCTATGCGATCTATATCTCTCCGCTGAAAGCGCTCGCTAACGACATCAACAAGAACCTTGACGAGCCGCTGAAGGAGATGAAGCAGGTCGCCGAAAGGGAAGAGGTCGAATTTCCGGAGATCCGTGTCGGCGTCAGGACGGGGGACACCCCGCAGGCCGAGAGACAGAAGATGTTGCGAAAGCCTCCTCACATCCTTATAACCACCCCGGAGTCATTGGCGCTGGTCCTGGCGGCACCCAAGTTCCGGGAGAAGCTCTCCCAAGTGGAGTACGTGATCATAGATGAGATCCATGAGGTATGTGATTCCAAGAGGGGGGTCTTCCTTTCCCTTACGCTCGAGAGGCTTCAAGCGTATTGTGTCCGGCCGTTCGTGAGGGTCGGCCTATCCGCCACCCTGGCGCCGATCGAAGAGATCGCGCAATACCTTGCTGGATTTTCGAAGGGACAGCCAAGGCCCGTGAACAGTCGTCGAGATAATGAGACAAAGGGACCTGGACGTAAGGGTCATGTGCCCCACGGACGATATGACCGCGCTCCCCTATGAGATCGTGAACTCGAAGATGTACGATTCCCTTTATGAAATGATCCAGGAGCACAGGACAACGATAGTGTTCACGAACACAAGGTCGGGTACCGAGCATGTGGTGTTCAAGCTCAAGGAGCGAGGTCTTGAGAGCATAGAGGCTCACCATGGGAGCCTAGCAAAAGAGACCAGGCTGGACGTCGAGGAAAGGCTGAAGAAGGGTGAACTGAAATGCGTGGTCTCTTCGACTGTCGTTGGAGCTGGGGATCGATATAGGTTTCGTGGACCTGGTCGTTCAGATAGGATCGCCAAAATCCGTGGCCAAGGGACTTCAACGCATAGGTCGTTCCGGTCATGGTCACGGTCTGACCTCGAAGGGTCGGATGCTGGTGTTCGAAAAGGACGATCTTGTGGAATGTGCGGTACTCTGTCGCGCCGCTCATCGTAAGAGGATAGATCGTGTGAGCATATCCCAGAACTGCTTGGACGTCCTCTCCCAAAGCCTGGTCGGAATGTCACTAGAACAACGCTGGGAGGTCAAGGACGCACTAGAACTGGTAAGGTCCTCATATTGCTATAGGAACCTTCCAGAGAAGAGCCTGATAGAGGTCCTCCGGTATCTTGGGAGCAAGGACGGCTTCGAGGGCGTTTATCCCAAGCTATGGTTCGATGAGGAAGAGGCCCGATTCGGAAAGAAGAACGGTTCGAGGATGATCTATTTCCTGAACCTTGGAACGATCCCTGAGGAAGCTAACTACAAGGTCTTCACGGACAAGGGCGGAATGATAGGGGACCTTTCGGAAAAGTTCGTTGAACGGCTATCGACCCGGGACGTGTTCGTCCTGGGCGGGAAGAGCTATGAGTACATAAGGACCAAAGGGATGAGAGTTTTCGTCAAGGAAGCGGCCGGACGAAAGCCGACGGTCCCATCTTGGAGCGGCGAGATGCTCCCCCGATCTTTCGACCTTTCTATGGACGTGGCCATATTCAGAGGTGAGCTCGCAGAGAGGCTTATCGCCAAAAAGACGGATGAGGAGAACCTCGCATGGCTGTGCGGCTTCGGTATAGACCTGGGTTCCGCTCAATCGATAATCTCATATTTCAAGGAACAGCTCTCGTCATGCGGTTTCATACCGAACGAGAAGGAGCTTGCAATAGAGGGTTATCTGGATATTTCTGGGAACCACAACCTGATCTTCCATTTCCCGTTCGGCAGGCGGGTTAACGATGCCCTATCCAGAGCATATGCCTTACTGATCACCCAGCAAATGGGCTGTAACGTAAGCGTTTCCATCACTGACGATTCGTTCATGATAACCTCCCCCAAGCGGATCGAGATCAAAGGCATAGAGAAGATCTTGACCAGCGGAATGCTGGAAGATGTTCTGATGAGGGCCATCAAGGATTCCGAACTGTTCAAACAGAGGTTCCGACACACCGCGGCCAGAAGCTTCATGATCCTTAGGAACTACAAGGGTAGGGAGGTCTCGGTGGGCAGGCAGCAGGTCCGGTCATCGTTCTTATTGGACGCATTGAGCAACATGGAGGGCGTGCCGGTCATCGACGAGACCTATCGTGAGATCACCGAGGATGTCATGGACATAAAGAACGCAAAGGGTATCCTCGAGCTCCTGGAAACGGGGAAGGTGACCGTCAGAACGATAGATTATTCATCGACACCAACGCCGTTCGCGCACAACGCCATCCTGGCAGGTATTTCCGATATGGTGCTGATGGAGGACCGTGGAGCACTTCTAAGGGAGCTTCATCGCCGCGTGCTGTCAAAGGTCATGGGGGCGGACATAAGTGAGTTCGAGTTCACCGAAGATAAGGTGGTCCCCTACTTCAGGCAAAGGATCGGGTTCGTATCGAACAAGGACGAGCTGCTCTCACTTGTACATAGGGCCGGGCCGATAAGGGTCCTCAAGGAAAGGGGAAGGAACGTTTATCCTTACGCGGTCGTGGACCGGGCAACCGTGGATCGCTGGGCCGAGGAGCTGATCAAGGATAGGGCCATATCCTCAGTGTACATCGATGATGCTTACTTCGTAGAGACGACGGACCTGCCCGTCTATGCGTCGGCGCTCACCAAGGAAAGGGAACTGGACAACGCTGATACGGTCGTGCTCGAGGCGCTCAACAAGGAGATGAGCCCTACCGAGATATCGGAGGCCACGGACCTGCCCAACGACAGGGTGCACCAATCATTGAGAAGACTGGAAGCGGCCGCCCTGATAGGTAGGTCGGCGCACCGAGAAGGAAAGTGGTACTATAAGCAGACAAAGATCGAGAAACGCCCCCGTCAGGAAGCTCTCGATGAGGTACTGATGCGGTACCTTGAATGCTTCGCCCCGGGAACGGCCGAGGAGATAGCATATGCCCTCGGACTTCCGGAGAAGGAAGTAAGGACGACACTATCCGATCTGGAAAGAGAGGGGATGGTCTCCGAGGGAAAGTTCCTGGTCTCGGAGCATGTTCAGTACATGCTCAGGCGTGACTATCTTAGGCTCAAGACGAACGACCTGAGCGCTTATGATCATAGGACGGTAGAGGAATACCGCCGTCAAAAGCAGAACGGGCCGTTCGATTCCATCGATGCGTGCCTTGACCTCTTCGGGGACATGGGGATGCCGCTGGACGTTTTCTATCGTGTGGACGGGTTCGACATCAAGGACTGGGAGCGGATGCGAAGGTCGGGCGACCTCTTGTTAGGGAGGTTCCTCCATGGGAAGGTACGCTATGTACGATCGATGGACGCCCCTGCATACTGTGGCGGCCTACAGGAACGCGGCCCTGAAGCCGTTAGACCTAAGGATATTGGCGATGATCAAAGGCTCCGAAGGGATGAGCCTAAGACAACTGGTCTCGGAACTATCTCTTCCAAAGGACGATATCAAGGAGAGCATAGACCGATTGGATCGGAACATGTACATCGTACGAAGATACGAGGAAAGGGAGGAGTGGTCCAGCGAGAACGTATATCTGCATTATGATCCCCCGGAGTTCAAGGGCGACCCGATGAGGTTGATAGTGGAGAGGTTCATCAGGGCGTATGGCCCTGTATCGATATACGCGATAGGCAGTTACACCCAATTTCCGATCACCGAGGTCAACGCTATTCTTGGGTCGCTCGACCTCGAGACGATCACGGTCGGAGAGTCGCGCGAACAGATGTACCTTTTCAAGGACGAACTGGACTGTCTCGTATCAGCTGTGAGGACGGATGAGGCGGTAAAGGTCGTATCATTGTACGACCCATGTGTGCAATCCATCTGGGCCCAGATAGCTGCCAAATATGGGGATCGATGGATATTCCCGATCGTTTCGAACGGAAAGCTGATAGGGGCCGCGGAGAAATGGAACATGAGCGGTTGCATAGAGGTGCGCGACCTCGAGCTCGATGATCCCGAAACACTACCAGAGGCCTTGATCGCGATAGACGACCTGATGCGGTTCTACCAGATGATGGGGTATGATATCGTCAGATTAAGAGAGGTTCTCGGCAAATTGCCATCGGACATGCCGGCAGAGGTCTCGAAGGAGCTCATATCGAACGGATATCATCGGATCGGCGACATGTACGCCAAGGGGAACTTCGTCATCGATAATCATCCATGGGAGGAAGTGCTCTCCTACATACTCTGGAAGCAGAAAGTGCCCAGGGCGATGCACTTCGTGACGATCCCAGAGGCGATGAAGGTGTTCGGTGGCCTGCGATCTGATCCTTCGGCCGCTCTGAGATGCAACCTAAAGGTGCCATTGAAGAAGTTGCTCGAGCAGGGGCTTGTGGTAAAGGTACCAGCGATACCTGATTATGTCACATATGCGACCCTGGACTTTGCCTCGCTATGCCGAAAGGCAAAGGGAAGGGTGATGACCGAGGACATGTCGACATTGATGAAGATGATCGATGATCATGCGCCCATCTCGAAGGACGACCTGTTCAATCTTTCGACGGTCGGTCACCGTGCGACGAACGAAGCGTTAAGGGCCTTGTCCGAGGGGACGCTCATTTACTTGGATGGAAAACGAAGGATCCATCCTGTACCGGAAATCGATATGAGCGTCGACGAGGGAAGAAGAAGATCATCAGGCACATCTTCCGGAACTTTGGGGTGTTCAGTGCTGAGAACCTCTCCCGTTTCATCAGGTACGAGATGCCGATGAAGGAGCTGAGGACGATCCTGGCCGATCTGGAGAAGGAGGGCCTACTGGTCAAAGGGTTCCTGGTAAAGGACGATGATACTGTCCACTGGGCATTACGTGACGACCTGGACAGGATCGGGGAGATCAAGGTGAACGAGAGCTTCGTGCTTTCGCCAGAGGACAATCTCCACTTTTACCTGCAACCATGGATCAAGCAAGAGGTCGGGGGACGTTCTCACTTGTGATGGAGGGTCCAAGGATACTCGGTTCCTTCCGTGGTAGGGTCAGAGGATCCGACATAACCATAATGGACTTCGTAGGAGAGCAAGAGGCAAGAAATGCGTTGGTCAAACACATCCACCAGATGGGAATGACCATCCGTGCCCCAGAGGATGAGAACGTTCCTGACTGGGAGGTCCTGGACTTTTACGAGAAGACACATCCAGGTGAGGTGTGAAGATCGCCCCGACGATACCTCATCGAGAGGGCGGTGCATCTCACCGCAGCATGATCTTCAGGGGAAGGCGCGCGACAACCACCATTTGAACTACCCCGCTCGTGGGACCTCCCTCCTGATCGCACGGTCGTTCTGTGGGAGATGGTGATGAAAGCCCTCGTCCTCACATGAAAATTCGTCACACCTCCCCGCATAATATCGTTCTCCCCGCGCTCCCTTCTTTTCTCCAGATTCCGCATGAAAACCCCCCGCTCGCTAAAGTTAAATATCGTTAAGGGCTTTCTTGATCCGCATGAAGATCCCATGTGAGCTCATCGTTTGGTACGTTCTTCCCTCGATCCGGAGGGAGTTGGCCAGAGAACTCGTCGGTAAGCATAATTTCACTCAAGCGGAGGTTGCTAGGCGTTTTGGGGTCACCGATGCGGCCATCTCTCAGTATCTTAAGTCCAAAAGAGGGACGAGCATGGAGCTGGAGACGAGCGGAAAGTATGGTGAGTTCAAGCTTGAGATCGAAAAGGCGGCCCAAAGGATGGTGGACGGCTCGGACATAGTGACCGAGACGTGCCGGATCTGCGATATGGTCAAGAAGAGCGGCATGTTGGCCAAGATATACGAGGCCCAATTAGGCCTCAAGGCCCCCGAATGCGTCTGTCCGGAGTAGGCCTTCTCACGGTCCCGAGGTCCTTCTTTCGCCCTCTGTCCTCGGCGATGTAAAGATATTCTTGGGCATAACCGGCATATCGACCGAAATGTTCTCTTGCGAACCCGCTCACCTTGTCATAGTTCCCTTCTACGCCATAGATATCCTTCATCGCCCTGGCGATGCGAACGTCCACCGGTACGGCCTCGAGATGGTCCAAACTGAAAAGAGCTATGCAGTCCGCGACCTTCCTCCCTATACCGTTCACTGTCAACAGATATCTTATGGAAGCATTATAATCGAGCTGCTTCAATCGGTCAAGATCGAACTCTCCGGAGCTGACCGATCTTGCGAATTCGAGCAATCGGTCGTCCCTGAAAACCCAACCGACATTGGGCGATATCCCGGTCGCTGGCGCATAGCTCTTCCGGGGTCGGGAAGGCGTAGAGATCACCCTCGATGTGCTGGCCATAGGTGCGGCATACGTCTCGATCATCTTTTTGATCCTTGGGACGTTCGTAAATGTAGCCAGAATGTATGAGGCACAGCACTCCCAAACGTCCTGTCTTATGAGCCTCATTCCTCTGAACCGATCGATCAGATCGGCCATGTGATCATCTTGAGAGATCTCAGTGTAAATGGTATCCAGATCGTCGTCCAGCCTGAAATACGAGGCCAGATGTTCCTCTGAGATGTCCCCGTCCACTTCCAGTCCATCGCAGTTCTGGCGAACCCTGACGACCTTGCCGTCCAGTACTCCGGTCCATTTGTCCAGGTCCCTCGTCCAACGAAATGCCTGGCCGCTGTCCAATGTACTGTCAAGGTCGAAAAGCCCGGTCCGCATCATGCTTTCCTTGATACGATGACCATCATCTCACTGGTGCTCTTGAACGGAGCGCCGGAATAATCACCGTACAATTTGATGTCCTTCAAGCCGCATCTTTCCAGTAACTCGACGGCCTCCATATAGAACAGATAGCGCAATGTGAACGCTGTCGTCACCCGCCTTAATGGCTTATCTTGCTTCGAGATGTCATAAAGATAATGAACGTCGGACCTTTGGGTAAGCGGGTCATATGTCTGGGACCCGAACCAGGAGATTATCTCCCCGTTCGGTGTGAGCTTGGTGCCTCGATGTTTAAGAACACCGTCCTTCCTTTCCAGATATGGGTTCAGGACGCTAAAGCTGAACAAGCCATCATCGTCCAGGTGGTTGGCTATGTTCTTCAAGGCCGCCTCCCTGTCGGACGTCTGAGAAGGTGTAGAAAAGCGTTGAAGGGTATGAAAACCAGTTTGAACAGTGTGTGCAGATCGAAGTCGCGGACGTCCCCCTGGATCACATTGATCCTTTGTTGGACCTCCAGTCTCTGAAAGCTTACTCGCGTGGTGCACATATCTAGCATGGCCGGGCTTCTGTCCACTCCGGTGATATTGAATCCCTTTTGGGCGAACGGTATCAAAGCACGGCCGGTCTGGCTCATGCATTCAAGGACCGGCCCTCCTGTTCCTTCGGCCAATCTTAGATAGTAATCTATGTCCGCGCTATAGTCCTCATGCCAGATATCATAATACTTAGCGAACGCCTCATATGCGTCCATGCTCTCCTCATCATTGCTTGTATCCGATCCTTCTAAGGAGATCCTTCTTTTTTTGATGTCTTCATCTTTTTCCACTCCCAATGGTGTCTGGCCATCGATGACCCCTATAACTCCCCTTCCGTTAGGGGATTCTGCCACCAGTACCTCCAGCTCATTGGCGGTGGCACAGAAGATGTTGCAGACCTCTGGAACATCCTTGATGCTCCTCATGATATTGATCGGGTATGCGTTCTTCATGACCACGACGAAGACATGTCCCGCCCCGATCCTTTGAGCATTATCTATCGCGATACCTTTCAATTCATCGTCGTTCCCTTCTACCCTTACCAGTCTGTCCCCTGAAGACTCGCAGAAGGCCACGCCGAACCTTATGCCAGGGCATGATCCCACCAAAGCCTCGTAGAGGTCCTCAGCGGTCTTGATGAAGTGGGACTGTCCGATCAAGATGTTAGTATCGGCAGGTATTTTGATGGTGACGCTTTCGATCTTCATCCTTTCCACAGAACCTCACGGCCCTGAGATGAAATAAATATTTGCATAATTGAACATCTGGCCGGTCGCCCCATCGGTCCGGTGTGACCATTTTCGCTGGTCGGACATCACCGGCCATCCATCTCCAACATTGTAGAAAGGGACATGGTCGCATTCAAGCGTTCCGTTCTTGATCAGGGCATGCTTGTGAACAGGAACATCAACGACCGAGGCACCGTAGGACACAAGATCGCTCGTTCAGATGATTACAGACCCCTTCCTTTATCAGGAAAAGGGGGGAGATTCATCCTTTAGCTCCTTCGCTCCGCCCGAACAATATAATTAAGCGGAACGGTGATGGCTTGAACATGCTGCACGTCGGCCCGGCAGGTTATCCCCCTGGAAGCAAAGGACCGGTCCAGGCGGTCGAGAACGTGAAGGCCAAGGGCCTGGATGCCATGGAGGTCCAGTTCGGACGGCAGGTCAGGATGGCCGAGGACAAGGCCCTAGCGCTCAAGGCCAGGGCCGAGGAACTGGGGGTAAGGCTCAGTGCCCATGCTCCATACTACATAAATTTGAACTCCAGCGACCCATCGAAACTGGAAAAGAGCAAGGAGTGGCTCCTTAAAGCGGCCAGGGCGACCGATCTGTTCGGTGGAAGGGTGGTAGTTGTGCATGCCGCATCATATATGGGCAGCGATTCAGCGGCGACGACGGCTGCCGTCGTCGAGAACCTCGGACCCTGCAGGGATATACTGGCCCAAGAGGGGGTCGGCATCGTTCTCGGGCTCGAGACCATGGGACGCGGGGCGACATGGGGGACGTTGAAGGAGATAAGCGAGGTCATGAAGGCGGTGAGCGGGGTGGTACCAGTGTTGGATTTCGCTCATGTGCATGCCCGGTATGGAGGGGTCCTAAGGACCAAGGCCGACTTCAGGGCGCTGCTCCAGGAGTGTTACTCTTTCTACTCTGGACCATTGCATTGCCATTTCAGCTGCATAGAGTTCACCGACAAAGGCGAGAAAAGACATCTTAGGCTTGAGGCCAAACAACCTGACTATGCGCAATTGGCGGAGCTCATTAAAGGGACGGACAGGGACATGACGTTGATCGCCGAGACACCGGATCCCGTGGACGGGGCCATCGAGATGCGGAACATGTTGCTTGCCAGATGAGGTGTTCTCAAAGATCGAAGAGGAGCGCGACAAGTATATAACGACACAAACCGTGGCGAAGAACGCACTCGAGTTACGCATGGTGTTCCGATGACCCAAGCACAAAAACCGATAGAAGAGAAAGCAGAGGATTTTGAGTTCGATTGCCCCGAGTGCGGTGCCCATATCGTTGGTGAGGTGACCTCCTGCCCGAAATGTCATATCGAGTTCGTCATCGAGGAGGTCTCCGAGCTCGAATGTCCTGGATGTGGGGCCACGCTCTCCACGGATAGCAGGAAATGTCCAAAATGTGGGATCTGTTTTGAGGACGATGATGAGCTTGCACGAGCATCGACCGAACATGTAGTTGCCGAAGATAGCATCTCCCAGGTCGAAGATGCGGCCGATGGGAAAGGCGGCGATGGTTCCGACCTAAAAAAGGAGTTCTCCCGTTTGGTCAACGATGTCAAGCCCTTGATGATATTGGCAAAGGACTTCGGGATAGAGACCACGAACTGTCGCCGTTTGGTGGACAAATCGGTCAGGGCAGGTAAACAAAGGGACATCGACCTTGCCGTAAGGACGCTCAAGGACTGCAACGACCAGCTTATCATGGCCATAACCGACAGGATAGACAGGGACATAGAACATCTCGAGAACCTTGCCGATGTGGCAATGAAGATGGGCTCGGACCCGTCCCAGATATCAAAGGTCATCGAAGAGGCAAAAAAGAAGAGGGCGGTAGGCGAACTTGAGCCTGCCCTGGTCGAGGTCAGGAACGGGAAACGCCTGGCCGAACAGATTACTGGAAAATATGTTGAAGCTCACGAGATGTACGAAGGGCTTGAAAAGCTCGTCCTAAACTCAGAACGGTTCTATCTTGATGTGAGGGAGGCCAGGAAACTTCTAGCTGAATCCCGGGACGCCGGGGAACATGGTGACTGGACGACCATGGGGATACTCGCAAGGAAAGGAAGGGAGGTTTTATGTCGCTCCCTTCCAGATGTCATAAGGAACGAGATAAAGACATCCAAGCAGACCCTCCTTGAATCGAAGGCCAACGGGAAGGACGTCTCGGCCATGGTAAAGATCCTGAAGGATGCTGGGGTCGCCATCAAAAGAGAGAAGTACGAAGAGGCTCTGGAAAGGTTGATCGAGTTCAGGGAAGAAGAGAAGAGCATTTGACATATGCGAGCGGGACGTCCCCTAGTGAAAGCTGAGAAGTGACGAAAAAAAAGATGATGGGAACCGGCGTTTGAGGACGCCCGGACGATACGTTCGTTCTCGGATGCTACTCATCCCAGTTGAACGAAGTAAGAAGCCCCGCCGCAAAGGTGGGGCGGTTCACTCCCGGTCGAACCTTAAAGGCTCCATCTCCCTTTCCAGGATGGACCTTTCTTGTACCCGCATGCTCTCTGGGTTTATAGACAGCAGAAAGATCGCCTCATGTTCTGATACTTGGTCGACCGCGGACCTCACGAAACGAATGACCCCGTCGAACGTTGCATTGCTGATAAGATATTGTAGATCATCGAGGAACACGACACGGTCCCCATCATTTGCGAGGAAATCCTCGACGAGAAGGATGATCTTCTCAAGGGAAGGATGTACGGTCCTCTCCTCTTTCGATTCATGCTCCGTTAACCAATATACCTTAGCCTCTTTCTTGCCCAACATATCCCGTATGGAGGAGGGGTTGCTCCTTGAGAATATAAGGCCATGATAGCCGCTCTCTAAAAGGGTACGGGCCATCTCGTAAGATCTGAGAGGGCGCTCCTCCTCGGCCAGATAACTGTGCCTGTTCAGGAGCTCGTACTTCCCTTTACGCGCTGCCAATTTATCATGCATCAGTACCTCCTTGGCCATTTCCAAGGTGATCTCCGAGCGCATCAATGAGGCAAAGGCGATGACCCTGTTCATCCCTCCCTCCAGCTGTCGAACGCTATCCGCGCACGTATCTGCCACGAGCTCCATCACATCGTCAGGGATGCTGAGCCCCTCATCGCTCACGACCTTTCGAAGGATCGATAGCCTGGTCTCCGGATCTGGCCGTTGGATGTCCACGACCAGTCCGGATTCTATCCTCGAGATGAACCGATCCCCGATGCTGGTCAATTCCCTGGGGGGGCGGTCCGCTGTCAGTACGACCTGTTTTCCCTTTGTCATCAGGGAGTTCATGATCCGAAGTAGCTCTTCTTGCGCCTTCTCCTTTCCAGAAAGGAACTGAAGGTCGTCTATGAGCAATAGATCGGCGTTCTCCAAACCGTCCCTGAGGTCCTTTTTCGGGCCGGTGAGGGAGTCGATGAGATCGCCCCCCATGATCTCAAGGGGGAGGTATACCACATTTGTGTCCTCTTTCGCCCGCTTGATGTGATGCCCGATACCCTGAACAAGGTGGGTCTTCCCCAGGCCGGGTCCTCCATAAATGAAAAGCGGGTTGTAAAGTGCTCCAGGGTCCGACGCCACCGCTCTCGCCGCAGCCTCCGCGAACCTGCTGTTCCCACCCACCACATAGCTGTCGAAGGTGAACCTCCGGTCCATCCTCGGAACGGTCTTCGTCTCAGGTTCCTTCGATGAGCAGGAAGGGCACACACCAAGTAGGTCTACAGGCTTTCCGCATCTGTCGCATCTATCTGTGCTCTGTCCGCCGACCGCCAGTTTATGGTATTGGAGGATGAGGTCGTAAACGCCCTGCGCCTGCTGGTCCGCTCTCTTTCTCGACACCTCGTTGACGGTCCCTAGGACGTCCCTGACCTTCTTGCTTGGCTCTTCAGGCTCAGTCCCGTTCAGCTTCTCGTTCCTTACCTTTTCAAAGGGGAGCCTTTCCTTAGGAGGCTCGATCTTCCTTATCCTTCCTCCGGGAAAGATCGCCTCCAGCTCCTTCAGCTGGACGTCGCCATGGAGCGAGACCACCGCTTCTATTTGTATGATATCATACCACATGTACTCGAGGGCCTTATCGCCCATGTACCATCTCTCTTCGGTCCCGGGAGGCTGGAAGACATGGATCGCGATCACCGGTGAGCCGGAGGTGAACGATATCAAGCTCTCGGACCGTTCCCCGTCCCTCGACAGCGTGGTCTTGAGATAACCGGTAAGTGCGGTGGAATGTATCATGTCCAAAGCGGCCTCGAGCGTTCCACCTCCGCCCTTCCATCTAGAAATGATCTGCCCTTGGGGAATGCCCAGCTCCAACAACAAAGAGATCGATGGAAGAAGGCCTACTGGACATAAATCATTTATGTTACGGGACGCTCTCAAAAGAAAAACTATAAATGAAGGTGATCATTTGAAGGACCGATCATGCCACTGTAGCTCAGCGGCAGGATGGGCACGAAAGTACCCTTCTCGCTATAGAGCGACGGTTTCGTAAACCGTAGGCCGGGGGTTCGAAACCCTCCAGTGGCTCCATCACTCCTTGTTCTCAGCATCCTTTGATCTGTTAAGATGTTCCCGGACGATCTTGATGGCGCAGACATCGCCGCACATGGAGCAACCTTCGTTGTCCTCGTTATGCCCTCTTGCCCTGTACCTTCTGGCCTTATCCTCGTCCAAGGCCTCATGGAACATGCGCTCCCAATCCAGTGCCTTTCTTGCGGAAGCCATCCTCATATCCCGTTCGAGCCCGCGCCCCCGCGCAATATCGGCGGCATGGGCAGCTATCTTGCTCGCGATAAGTCCCTCCTTGACGTCCTCAGGCGTTGGTAGAGAGAGATGTTCTGCCGGTGTTACATAACAAAGGAAGTCTGCGCCATTATAGGCCGCTATGGCCCCGCCGATGGCAGCTGTAATGTGATCATAACCTGGGGCGATGTCCGTGACCAATGGACCCAGAACATAGAACGGGGCCCCATCGCACACGCTCTTCTCCAGGGCAACGTTCGCCGCTATCTGGTCCATTGCCACATGGCCAGGTCCCTCGACCATCGTCTGGACGTGTGCCTTCCTTGCCCTTTTCACCAGGTCACCAAGTATCAGGAGCTCCTGCACCTGAGGACCGTCCGTGGCATCATGAACACAACCTGGCCTAAGACCATCACCGAGGCTGAGCGTGAACTCATGCTCCTTGGCCATTTCAAGCAGATAATCGTAGTTCTCGTAGAGCGGGTTCTCTTTATCGTTGTGGATTATCCAAGCGACCAGGAACGATCCGCCCCTGGAGACCACGTCCGTGATCCTCGACGACCTCTTGAGGCGATCAACGCTCTCCTTGGTTATTCCGCAATGAACGGTCATGAAGTCCACGCCGTCCTTGGCGTGCTGGAGTATCCCGTCGAAGATGTCGTCCTCGTTCATGTCAACGATCGCGCTCTTCCTTGCCATGCGCAGGCCGGTCTGGTATATCGGCACCGTCCCTACCGGGAGCCTGGAGTCCTTGATGATCCGCCTTCTTATCGAGTCGATATCGCCACCGGTCGATAGGTCCATGATGGCGTCCGCACCATATTTTGCGGAAATGCGGAGCTTTTCCAGCTCCTCTTCGACCTCTACCCGGTCCTTTGAAGTTCCGATGTTCACATTGACCTTGACGCTCAGGCCTTCACCTATGCCGCAAGGGTCCGGTGAGTGTATCGGATTGAAAGGGATCACTATCCGTCCTGAATCCAATCTTCTGCGTAGTGTCTCCTTTTCAACGCCTTCCCTTGATGCTATCGCATCGATGGTCTCGGAAAGAACGCAACTAGAAAGTCCCATCGGTCTCACTAATGCCTAAGCCCGTCATGATTATAAGATTTTACCCTGACGATAGCAGTTGCACGAAGGTTCGTACACGCCACATTTATTCCATCGTGCTAGGCACATCAAATATCGGTGTTTTCCTTATATAGCCAGATGTAATTAGAAGGGTATTAATACCTAAATGGTATTACTAAGGACAATAGGACAGGAGATGGGATGCAACGTTCTGACAAGAACCTGCTGGTTCTGCTAGTCCATCCTCTCTTGTTTATCATACATCATGATCAAGAGGTTCGATTCAATGGAAGATAGTGATTATGGCGCTGACAAGATACAGGTCCTAGAGGGACTGCAGGCCGTCCGAAAGCGCCCGGGAATGTACATAGGGAGCACCGATTCTAGGGGGCTTCACCACCTGGTCTATGAGGTCGTCGATAACAGCATCGACGAGGCCATGGCTGGATACTGCTCGAAGATCGATGTGGCCATAAATGCGGATGGAAGTGCGACGATCTCCGACGACGGTCGAGGTATACCGACCGGCATACATGAGAAATACGGTAAACCAGCGGTCGAGATAGTGATGACCCATCTTCATGCAGGTGGAAAGTTCGATCGAAAGAGCTACAAGGTCTCTGGTGGATTGCACGGTGTCGGTCTGTCGGTAGTGAACGCTCTCTCGGAGTACCTTGAGACCACGGTCAAGAGAGAAGGAAGAATAAATGCCATGAGATGTGAGAGGGGCGTTGTTGTCGATACCTTGAAGGTGATAGGCGAGACGACCGAGACCGGGACCACACAACACTTCAAGCCCGATAGCCAGATATTCGAAACCCTTGATTTCGATCCGGAGATATTATCGCATCATCTTAGGGACCTTGCATATCTCAACAAGAACGTCGCGATCACGTTCAAGGACCTTCGTCCTGGAAAAGAGAGGGAGGAAAAGTTCCACTTCGAGGGGGGCATCGTCGAGTTCGTGTCCCATCTCAACAAGAACAAGGTCGCCATGCATGAGAGGCCGATCTATCTGACGTGCGAGCGGGACAATGTCCTGTTGGAGGTCGCGATGCAGTACACCGATGCCTTCTCCGAGAGCATCTACTCCTATGTAAACAACATCAACACGATAGAGGGCGGCACTCACCTGATGGGGTTCCGATCTGGCATCACCAGGGCGATGAACGATTACGCCAAAGGGAACCAGCTCATCAAGGACAACGAGGACAACCTCAGCGGGGAGGATGTCAGGGAGGGGCTCACCGCCATCATCAGCGTGAAGATCCCCGAACCACAGTTCGAAGGACAGACCAAGACCAAGCTGGGCAATAGTGACGTCAGAGGAATTGTCGAGTCCTGCCTATATGAGAAGCTATCCCAGTTCTTGGAGGAGAACCCGAAGGTGGGCGAGGCCTGTGTGAAGAGGTCCATCCTGGCATATCAGGCAAGAGAAGCGGCCCGAAAGGCCAGGGAACTGACCCGTAGGAAAGGGTTCTTGGAGGGAAGTGGTCTTCCGGGGAAGCTCGCCGACTGTTCGGAGCGGGACCCCGCGAAGTCCGAGATATTCATCGTCGAAGGGAACTCCGCAGGCGGTTGTTTCTCCGGGGACACCTTGATCGCATTGGTGGATGGCCGGGACCTTAGTTTCAAGGAGATCATAGAGGAACATGCCATAGGGAAGGAGCATTTTTGTTATACGATCCGACAAGACGGAAGGATCGGGATCGAGAAGATCCTCTCCCCCAGGCTCACACATCACAACGCTGAGGTGGTCCGTCTCACACTTGACGATGGCCGAGACATCGTTTGCACTCCCGATCACAGGTTCATGCTCCGGGACGGTACGTATCTTGAAGCTCAACAACTGAGGCTCGGTACGTCACTTATGCCTTTGAACAGGAAGCGCTCGGAGATGCAGGGGCAGGATAGAGCGGGTCTCGACGCGGTAAAGATATGGGACCTTTGTTCTGGGACCTGGAGACCTGCCCACATGCTCTCGGTACCTGAAGGTCTACCGATGGAAGCTAATCGCACTTGCGATGATATGGATATCACTTCTGTCGATCTATGCTGTCCGGCCGAACAAGAGGCCGCGAACAACAATCACAAATTGGCCAAAATAGAATGGCTGGACGAGCGCATGGATGTTTACGACTTGGAAGTGCCACATACCCATAACTTCGCGCTCGCTTCAGGCGTGTTCGTGCATAACAGCGCAAAACAGGGAAGGAACCGAGAGTTCCAGGCCATCCTCCCGCTCAGAGGGAAGATACTCAACGTCGAAAAGTCCAGAATGGACAAGATCCTCAAGAGCGTCGAGATAAGGAACCTGATCACCGCCCTAGGCGCAGGGGTCGGAACCGAGTTCGATGTCACAAAGGCTCGCTACCACAAGGTCGTGATCATGACCGATGCCGATGTCGACGGTGCGCACATAAGCACCTTGATCTTGACCCTGTTCTTCCGTTACATGCGGCCGCTGATCGAACAGGGATACGTGTACATTGCACAACCTCCCCTGTACAAGGTTTCCAGGGGCGGGAAGGAGATCTACACGTACACTGAAAAGGACCGGTCCGCGGCGGTGGAAAAGCTCGGGAAGGGGGCCGCCATCCAGAGGTACAAGGGCCTTGGAGAGATGAACCCTCATCAACTGTGGGAGACCACCATGGACCCGAGCACCAGGCTGATGAAGCTGGTCACGATCGAGGATGCGGTCCGTGCTGATGAGCTCTTCACGATCTTGATGGGCGACGCCGTTCAACCCAGAAAGGAGTTCATCACCGCCCATGCCAAGGAAGTGGAGAACCTCGACATCTGAAGGTGACGATCATGGATCAAGAAGTTCAATCTCAACCGGAGGACAAACCTCTGCAAGGTAGGAACATAAACCGCCCCATCGAGGCGGAGATGAAGAAATCGTACATCGATTATGCGATGAGCGTGATCGTGGGCAGGGCGCTCCCTGATGTCAGGGACGGTCTCAAGCCGGTGCACAGGCGCATCCTGTACACGATGTATGACATGGGCAACGCCTCGAACAAGCCACATAAGAAGAGCGCAAGGATAGTCGGTGACTGTCTTGGAAAATATCACCCACATGGTGATATGGCGGTGTACGATGCGCTGGTCCGTATGGGCCAGGAATTCTCATTGAGGTACATGCTCGTGGATGGTCAGGGGAACTTCGGCAGCGTGGACGGTGATGAAGCGGCGGCGATGCGTTATACCGAGTGTCGTCTTAGTCCGCTCGCCGAAGAGATGCTCGAGGACCTCGAGAAGGAGACAGTGAACTTCGTCGACAACTTCGACGGGTCGCTGAAGGAACCGGAGGTATTGCCGGCCAAGTTGCCCAACCTTCTCATCAACGGCTCTTCAGGCATCGCCGTGGGAATGGCCACGAACGTACCGCCCCATAATCTCAGAGAGGTCGTGGACGCTTTGATGCATCTTATAGATGAGCCCTCGGCGGAGACCCTGGACCTGATGAACTTCATAAGAGGCCCGGACTTCCCGACCGGGGGTATAATATATGGCACCAACGGGGTCATCGAATCATATACTACTGGTAAGGGACGCATCAGGGTAAGGGCCAGGGCCAAGATCGAGGAAGAGAACGGAAAGAAACGCATCATCGTCACCGAGATCCCGTATCAGGTGAACAAGGCCAACCTGATCATCAGCATCGCAGATCTTGTAAAAGAAAAAAGGATCGAGGGGATCACCGACCTGCGTGATGAGAGCGATCGAAACGGGATGAGGATCGTCATCGAGCTCCGAAGGGATGCGATGGAAGATGTCGTCCTGAACCAACTGTTCTCTCACACCCAGATGGAGGTGACGTTCGGCGTGATCAATCTATCCCTGGTCAACAACGAACCGAAGGTCCTGACCCTAAAAGAGACCCTGCTCCACTATCTGAACTATCGTAGGTCGGTCGTCAGAAAAAGGACGGAGTTCGAACTCCGGGAAGCACTGGCAAGGGACCACATCCTTCAGGGGCTCATCAAAGCGGTCGACGCGATCGATGAGACCATCCGGATCATCCGTGCAGCGAACACCTCCGATGAGGCCAAGGACAACCTAAAGGCCCGCTTTGAACTGGACGACATCCAAGCAAAGGCCATTCTCGATATGCGGTTCAGGAGCCTCACTGGACTTGAGATCGAGGAGCTTCGTGCCGAGTTCGCGGCCCTTGAGAAGAGAGTGAAGGAACTCGAGGAGATCCTGGCCGATGAGAACAAGATACTGGCGATAATAAAGCAAGAGCTATCGGACATCAGGGCCGAGCACGGCGACGACAGAAAGACGGAGATAGTGGTCGACGCAGAGGAACTCGATATAGAGGACCTGATCCCCAACGAGGAGATGGTCATAATGATCAGCAGTGATGGGTACATCAAGCGCCTCCCATTGGACACCTACAAGCAGCAGCATAGGGGAGGGACCGGGCTCATCGGGATGGAGACAAAGGAGGAGGACCATGTGGTCGATCTCTTCGTCACGATGACTCACAATTACATCATGTTCTTCACGAACAAGGGTCGGGTATACTGGCTGAAGGCATATCGCATACCCGTCGGTGAAAGACACTCAAAGGGAAAGGCGATCGTGAACTTGCTGCCCCGTCTGGAGGAAGGTGAAAAGATCACCGAAAACATAGCCATCAACGAGTTCGATGAGAACCACTTCCTCGTGTTCGCCACCAAGGCCGGTAATATCAAGAAGACGCCATTGGACGAGTACAAGAACATCCGGGCGTCCGGTATAATAGCGATCGGTCTTGACGACAATGACGAACTGGTCGATACAAAGCTCACCGATGGGAAGATGGAGATAGTGCTCGCCACGAAGTGTGGACAGGCCATCAGGTTCGATGAATCGGACGTCCGGTCGATGGGTCGACCTGCACATGGGGTCATAGGGGTCCGTCTTGACGAAGGTGATACCGTGGTGAGCATGGCGGCCGTCATGCCGGACGCCAAACTGCTCAGCATAACCGAGAACGGGTTCGGGAAGGTATCGCTCGTCAGCGAGTACCGGAAGACCCGCAGGGCCGGAAAGGGAGTAATAACCATCAAGACAGGGGACCGGAACGGTTCCGTGGTCATCGTGAGACCGGTCGATGATGGCGACGAGATCCTTGGTGACCAGCCTTGAGGGGAAGGTCATAAGGCTTCCTGCAGAAGAGATACGAACGATGGGCAGAAGCACCATGGGCGTTACGATAATGAAGCTCGGGGATAACGACAAGGTCACGGCCATCGCTCGTCTGGTCGGGGAAAAGGAAGAAAAATTGGTAGCGGAAACGGAGGTCAAGGAGGACCTTAGCGTGATCCCGGTAGGGCCGGACGAAGATAAGGAGGAGTAGGCCGGCCCTGCTCCAAACATCCCTCGGGATGATTTTTATCCCGAAAAGTATTTTATGCATCCAATGATTGATTACCGGGGTATCGATTACGCTTAGGGACTCAATACCGGGGCTTGAAAAGATTCTTACGATCTGACATCGAGGCTCCAAAGGTCATCCTGGTCACAGGCCCACCTGGGTCAATGAAGACCAGTTTCTGTTATTCACTGATGTGCAATCATCTCGACCGGACCGGCGAGTATGGCCTTTATGTTACGCTCGAGGAGACCGCCGAGAGCCACATGAACAACATGAGAGGACTGGGCATTAGGCCTGGGGCCAATCTCGAAATATCTGACTTTACGGACCTTAGGGACCTTGACGATGTGATAGGTGATGATTACACCACCGACTATCTCCAGTTCATAGAACAGACGATTGAGTACACAAAGAAGAAGAGGGGGGAAAAGTTCACCATATTCACCCTTGATTCGATCGGGGCGCTCTATTCGTTGATGGAGAACAACGACCACATCAGGAAGAAGATGTTCTATTTCTTCAAGATGCTGAGGGACCAGAACCTTATCTCCTTGATCGTGATGGAAAGGTCAAGAGGCGGCCCCTCGGACCTTCTGGGGAACGAAGGGTTCCTTGTGGACGGCATAATAGAGCTTGGGCTGGACCGTTCGAAGGGGAAGCTGGCAAGGTTCATCAGAGTAGAAAAGATGAGGGCATGCAAGCATAGCATGGAAAAACATACGGTAGAGGTCGGGGAAAGCGGTCTCAATATTCTAGGACCAGCACTTGGTTAGAAAAATACTAGCTCTGCGAGCGGGGGTCACCCATCCCAGCGGAGGTATGGGATCGAGGCACCGATTTTGATCGACACTCCCAAATCATAAAGTACCCTGCTCGTCATCTCCGGTGGCAATACGGTCAGAACGACCGGGATCAACTCCTATCTGACATCGTGTGAGATCTCTTCGGAGACCCTTGATGTAAGATACAGGAGGCCTCGCCCGTCAGGGCAGGGTATTCACATACTTGATCTGATGTAAGCCAAGCCGGGCTATAATCGTCCACTTGGGAGGATTTCACTTGGTCAGCGATGAGACCCCTATCTGGGAGGTCCTTGAGGAGTTCAAGGAAAAGGTCAAGGTCCAGGAAAACGAGCTTAAGAAGAGACGGGACAAGGTCTCTACCCAGGAACAGGAGCTCGATAAGAAAAAGCAGCAGCTGGACGAACAGACCGTTCGGCTGGAAGCACATGAGAAAGAGATAAAGACCAGGCTAGATGAGCTCGAACCAAGAGAACGGGCCGTCAAGGAAAAGGAATCCAGGCTAAGGTCCCAAGAGAGGGAGGTCCACGCCAAGGAGGAAGAGGTCCTGAGGTCCAGGGCCGAAATAGAACGGAGGCAGAAAGACCTTACCGGAAAGGAGGACGCTCTCACCTCGCTTTCAGAAAAGAGCTCATCTTATGAAAAGGGACTAAAGGAGATGAGCGAGCGGATCAAGTCCGAGGAAGAGAAGCTCTTGGGGGACGAAGTAAGACTTAGGAAGATGATCGAGGAGATGTCGACCGTCAGAGAGGGACTGTTGGCAAAGGAGAGGGTCATTGCCGATCAGGAGACCCTTTTGACGGAGGGTCGGCGGATAGTTCTAGAGGACCAGAAGCGTTTCGTCGAGTGGGAGAGAAAGCTCAACGAAAGAGAGGAGGCCATAACAAGGCGTGAATCGGTCATATCCTCCAGACCTATCGAGCAGGAAACTAGCGTCTTGGAACCACCGGCCCCATTAGAAGAGGTCCAGAGCGTATCCGTACCGTCCGGCGACAGTGCTACGGACGCTTTCGGGACGAAAGAGGCCGAAATGATGGAGGAGACCGGGGTGCCGGAAGAAACAGAAGATCTGGTGGAGAAATCAGGTTCTTCGACCGAGGGGACCGAGAGCGTGGGCGTCGAGGAGGAACTGATGGACGCCCTTGTTGAGGAAGATACGCCGATCATCAAGGACGGGAACGAACGGGTGGAAGGGCCTGTTGCACTGGAAGAGGAACCCGAGACCCCTGTGTTCAAGATCGAGGACAACAGGAACAAGGGCGAAATAAAGCACGTAGAGAAGGAGGCCAAGCAGGAGACCCCTGTCCCCCCTGCACCAATGAAGGTTCAAGAAAAGGAAGAGGACGATAGAGGGTCCAAGAAATCCGTTTCCATCAAACGGATCATCCGTAGGAAGTAGGACCGCCGTCCCACGGTTCGATCGTTCTCGGAAGTTGGGCGTCGGTATATAATATATTTTTATTTTTATTCTAGATGGCGGATGCCAGATGTGAGACACCAATGGTTCTCTGGGTCTCGAACGCAGTTGATGAAATGACACCTAAAAGATGCTCCAGTATATCATAAATTAAGAGGTAATTTATTTATAAGTTCAAACAACTATTCCCGACGCCTATCCATAATGGATCGGTCTGGGTTCGGTGGGTTTATGAAAGGTCGTGCAATGCTCAATAGAGCGACAAGCATCTTGATAGTGGCCGGGATGGTCCTAACGTCCTTCGCCGGTCTTCTCGTTGCGACAGGTGGAGCGTCTGGTAATGTCCAAAGTGTCCCTTGGCAGTCCTCGAACGGGGATGTCATCATCGGAGGGACCTCTGACCGGGACTACTACAATCTGACCGGCGATCTTTACATGAACGGGAACCTGACGATCGGCAGGGGTGGAACGGTCTCCATAACAGATGGGGAACTGGTCTTCCTTAACGAGTACCTCGATCTTAATCCTCTCAACCCATCGAACGACCATGCCTATAGTCTCGTGATCGAGGACGGCGGAAAGCTGATACTCAATAATGCTATGATAACGACCGGTGTGCAGCTCAACACCATTCCAACCCTAGGGATGATCATCAGGAACGGAGGTCAATTGGTAGCAACAAATTCGACCCTCGCGTTCCCCGGGCATCTGATCGTCGATGATGCCAGCATGACACTGAACCAATCCGCCATCACGGGTATATCGAACGTAGGGACCTACACGAACCAGACCTATTTCCCTAGTTCGGTCTTCTCAAGTTCCCCAGACCTTCTTTTCATGTCCGCGAACGTCCAGCTGTTCGATTCTTCGATCAGCGACCTATACCAACAACCCGGCAATACCGTTAATGTGGCGAAGATGTACAGCGAGTCATATCCGTTCGTCACCGATGACAACTCTGTTTCGGGGGAAAGGAGCGGGGCGACATATACCTTCGAAAGGGTCCCCGTGGCTACCACGCCCGCCCTGATGAACCTGACCGCGGACGATCTATCGACATACGCTGTCAATTCTACGAACCCGTTGTCCATCAATGGGTTCAATGTCGCCGGTCTGATGTTCAGCGCCTCTGATAAGGTCGCCATCCAACTAAGTGTCAAGTACTATACCGACCCTGGCTATACGGGAAGCGACCCCATAATGTGGTGGTACAGCAACGGGACCCATGAGTCCACTGGGCTTGTACCCGTGAACACACCCTTGCCCTATGATCCGACCTTGGACAACGAAAAACTGCTCACCGCGACCCTTCCGTACATGTCCGCTCAGGACCTTAGCGGCCTCAATCTTGCCTTCAACGATACGGACCCGAACAACAACGTATATATCAATAAGGTCTGGGTGAACCTTACATTTACATTGCCGACCTATCAGAACATAACCCTGGCCGGTGATACCAGCTTCACGGCCGTCAACTCCTATCTAGGGGTCAACCTTGCCAACCAGACCAATTTGCATAACGAGCTCGTCGTAAGGGACGATTCTAGCGCATATCTTTATGGCGACATGATGAACCAGACCATGTCTCCCAAGGGCCAGTCCATGTTAGGTGCCTATGCGGCGTTCCAGAACACGTTCACCGCAACACCATATGGACAGAGCTCGATCGATACGACGGGGCAGTATATCGGTAACTTGGCCTCGGGCGACAGCATCCCTTATTTTGTTGGTGCTAGCGGGAGCGGGAAGAACACATTGGCGATCGACAGTTTCAACACCAGCGGACTTTCTGGCCCGATCTCCGGTGCTGAGCTCTTTGTCAGCTATAGCACATCGAACAGCTATGTCGGGACGAACGCGGTCCAGTGGGCACTGCAAGGAGGTTCATATTCCAATACGAACATGTTTTTGTCCCCGACAACGTCATTGACGACGGCCAGTTTCAATCTCTACTCTGCAGGGATAACGTCGATCGGTCAGTTGTCGACACTGAACATAAAGTTCCAGAACAACGACCCGTCGAACGGGGTATCGTTCTACAAGATGTGGATCGTGGTCACGGTCAATCCGACCATCTATATGTACAGATGGATGAACTTGACGGCGTACGATTCGCACGGATTACCAGTGGCCAACGCCAAGATCAGCACGGTGAACGCCCAGAACGGCCCGGCACAATATTATACACCAAGCGGGGTCCAGTCCGCCCCACCGGCCAGAGCGTCCTGGCCTATCTTGGCAAGAACGCAACGAACTATAACATGACGGGGTCCGAGGGCCAAGCAATGGTCCCGTACCTGACACAGATGTTGGACCAACAGTTCCCGAGCGGGGCCACGATCGGTCAACCGTACGAGGTGGATCTGACATATGTCAACGCGACCGGAATGGCGTATACGATCACGAGCGCGCTCAGCTTTGGTTACTATCCTAATAACATAAGTGGATCCAGCATGTCCGTTAACCTGACGATGACCTTCAACACCCTGATCTTGGACCTTCCAGAGCTAAAGGTCTCGTCCATAAGCATCACGCCGATGACGGTGTACCAAGGGGATAATGTACAGATCGTTGCTGTTGTGACCAACATCGGAAGGACGGCCGCGACGAACGTTCAGGTCAAGATATGGGCCGACGTGAACGGTATCACCCCTGTTTACCTGACAAATTCGACCATGATCTCTTACATCGGTCCTGATGGAACCGAGAACATCTCGGTACCGATCGATTGGAACTCGGTCCCTTCAGGGACCCAGACGATCACTGTATCGGTCGATCCGAACGAGCTCATAGATCAGTCGTCGAGGACATATGATGTGCTCTCGGAACAGTTAACGGTCGAGCCGAACCTGGCCGATGTTTCGATCTCTAGCTCCAGCATATCCTTCAACCCTCAGCCCGCTTACACGGGTTCACAGGTGACCGCGACGATAGTGATCAACAATACCGATGGAAGGGTCAACGCTGTGAACGTTACGCTGGGGATCTCGACCACGGCAGGTGGTTCGAACATCGGTTCGATGGTCATAACCGTTCCTGAGAACGGGGCCTACACGGCGACGTTCACCTGGATACCGAACCAGATCGGAACTTATCCAGTTTACTTTACCTTGAACGCGAACAGGACCTTGGTCGAGTACAACTACGGCAACGATGCGGCATCAAAGAACATCACTGTTGAGGTCCCGATCAATGGCGGGGATTTCGTCGTCGGTAATTCGATCCGCCCGAACTGTACGATCCTGCCGTCGCCCTTCCCAGGATGGTATAACAACATCACCGTGATAGGGACGGGGACCCTTACCCTGAACGGCTATGATATGAACATGGAGGAATCAAGCCAGTATGGGCTGCAAATAATCGTTCAAGACCATGGTACGCTGATCCTCACGAACGGGGCCATATTGCAATCCTCGGAACCTATCAGATTGTATCTGGAGGGGAACGCCACACTGATAGTGACGAACTCGGTCATCTTCGGGAGCGTGACGATCATCGCGGACGGCAACACCACTATGGTGATGATGTCCTCGAACGTCCAGTCGGACCTGGTCGCTCCTCTGACCTCTTATACCGAACTGACGGCCTATAACTGTTCGTTCAGCGACTGGTCCTCGTTCGGTGGACATGCGAGGGCATATCTTACGAACATCCAGATCGCTTCGTTGAACCCGATCGAGAACGCGGTCATCTACCACTATTGCTGGTTGCAGGCCACCGTGACCGACGGGACGAACTACACACTGCCCGGTGCGTTCGTCGAGATGGAGAATCTGAACGGCAGCTATTACTCCGGGGGAACCACGAACTCGAACGGTATCGTCACCTTCAGGGTGCTATGCAACATCTTTACCAGCGGCGCCGTACAGCAGATCGGGCAATACAGCATCAATACGACCTATTGGTATAAGGGTGTATCATACCTGGGCCAGGCGATCGGCTACATAAGCATAGGAAAATATGTGCCCCCATTGCAGGACCAGGTCCAGGACATGAGCCTGTACGTTCCATCTGCTAAGCCGAGCATGGCAATGGGAATAACGTTGTCGGACAGCACTCCAGCAAAGAACGAGACCATGACCGCACTTGTAACGGTATGGAACAATGGCTCCGTACCGGCGATCAATCTTGTTATCACTCTGTACGATAACGGTAATTTCGTCAGTTCATCAACGATAACATCGATGGGAATGGGCCCGAGCGCGACAACCACGCTAAAGTTCTCCTGGACAGCTAGTGATCCGGTCAACGAATATCACAATCTCACTCTGGTAATGGAATCCAGTTTTGTTGTCGAGAACGCGTGGACCAAGATGTGGGTGAGGGGGATCGCCGACCTTTCCGTAGAACAGTCCGATATCTCCTTCTCTAACACGCCACTGATAATGAACGGTACGATGATCTATGTGACCGTGCATAACATCGGAGATCTCGCAGCATCGAACGTTATTGTTTGGATGAACATAACCGATCCTCAGGGAAATATCGACAATCTGACAGTCCCAGAGCATTACGAACCTTGCTGCGGACCAGGATCAGACAATTCAATTCTATTGGCTGCCTCTGAGCGCCGGCCCATATGTCATCTCGGTAGAGGTGAACCCGACCCAAAGCATTGAAGAGATCACTACATCGAACGATAATGTGACCATCGCCCAGCAGGTATTGAACTATGCTGATCTCGAGGCCTCTGCGGTGACGTTCTTGCCGGGGAACTCAGCGACCGTCGGTGAGCAGATGACGATCGATGCTTCGGTCCAGAACATAGGAGAGATAAGTGCCTCGGACTTCATGGTCTACTTCTACTACGGAGATGCATCCAAAGGGGAGAACTATTATCTTGCGAACCCCAGCGACGGAACCTTGATCGGTGGAGAAATGGACTCCTCCGCGCTCGGGGTGGGCAAGACATGGATAGCCTCCTACGATTGGAACGCGACGATCGGGGCCGGAATGCAGACCGAGAGCTTGCTGATATATGTGGTGGTCAACCCCGCCCAGTCTCCCTCGGAGAGCAACTATAACAACAACGAGGCGTGGCAGTATCTGCAAGTGACGGATACCAGGCCGGACATCACATTCCCAGGCCATATAACCGTCACGAACGGGACCACCCAGGAGAACGATTCCGGGGTTGGTGAGACCGTCGATATAAGCACAAAGGTCATCAACGATGGGCTGTCGGCGGCTTCGAACGTGGAGATAATCTTCTCGATCACGAGCTCGTCCAACGTGACCACGGTGATAAAGACCATGAACGAGAACTTGGCCGCGGGCCAGTCCCAAATGGTCAACGCTACCTGGCTTGTCAACGTGACGATGGGAGACTATGTGCTGGAGGTCAACGCGAGCCTATCCAACGATAGGAACTACAGCAATAATATGGTCCAATTGGAGTTCGTCATCAACCCGCCCAACCCGATGGTATCGCTGTTCCTTTCTACCACTACGTATCAACCAGGGAACACGATGAACGTCGAGGGAGAGGTCCTGAACCGGATAACGAATCAGGCGATCGGAGGGGCCAAGGTAACGGTTTACTTCACCGATGAAAACGGAAACCTAGTTGGACAGCAGTTCAATGGAACGACCGGGTCCGATGGGTACTTCATGATATCAGCATATCTCGTCCCTGGAATGAGCGGTTCCTATCATTTGAACGTGGTCGCAGGGATAGGGAACAATACGGTCACTAGCACAAGGAACGTTCAAGTACAGATGCCCGGTGGCGGGATCCCATGGTGGGTATACCTGCTCATCATGGCCATCGTAGCGGCAGTGATCGTCGGGTTCTCTGCATATCTCTACAGATATGGTCTAGGGAAGATGGTGGAATGCGGAGAGTGCGGTGCATTGATCCCTGAGGCCTCAAAGCGCTGTCCTAAATGTGGGGTGGAGTTCGAGGCCGGGACCGCCAAGTGCAGTGAGTGTGGGGCATGGATACCCAGCAATTCGACCTCTTGTCCAGAGTGTGGTGCTAAGTTCATCACAGAAAGGATCGAAGAGGAAGAGGACGCCTATGTGAGGAGCATGAGGGAGCAGTACGAATCCTTTGTCAACACGTTCAGGGAAGAGGCGAAGAGGCAAATGGACAAGAAGTATTCTGACGCCAAGTTCCCTGACTGGTGGAAGAAACAACCCACATACGTGTCCTTCGAAGCATGGCTGTCCCAAGAGGAAGAGAAGAGGAAGACCGGGGGATCGGCCTGTCCCACCTGCGGAACTCTGAACCCGAGGGGTTCGACCATATGCCACCGCTGCGGAAGCACGCTCGAGGCAACAAAGGTCGAGGTCCCGAAGAAGGTGGAGGAAGAGAAGCCCAGGCCGCTGAGGCGTGTCATCAGGAAGCCGGTCGAAAAGAAGCCTCAGGATAAGCCCCAGGAAGAGGCACAGAAACCCACGGGCGAAGAGCAGAAAAAGGATGGCGCCCAGTAAGTAAACCACTTTGATCTTTTTTATTTTTTACGAGGCCTCTAGCCTCGGTCCTTTTTCCCCTTTTTTTGACACCGCCCATGAACCGTCGCACTGGAGGACGGTACTTATCGCCCCCTCCCCAGCTTTTAAATGAGGGGCTCATCTTGCCCGAGAAAAGGTCCTGGAGTACCCAACGATGGAACGATCAAAATAGAAAAAGTAGGGAATGGTCGAGAGAACGAAAAGGGAAGAAGTATCATTCCATTAATTTCTCGTGGACCATTCTCATCACTTTTTCGGGGTCCTTGTAATATGCCGATACTATCTTGGCCACCTGGCGATAGTTGTTCACGCTCGTCTTCTTCATGTATTCGAGGATGTGGATCCTCCTCTTTACCTCGCGCTCCATCTCTCTGGGGGACCAGTTCCTTACCGTTCTCACCTTTTCATAGACATATGAGTGCCCACTGAATGTGAACGTGTCATCGGCCGGGTTCCAGGAAAACGCGGTATTGGTGATGAGCTCCCCTGTCTCGGGGTCCATGCCCACTATCTCCGTTATCCCTTTCACCCTCCTGGTCATCTTGGTCCCGACCTTCACCTGACCTTGTAGAAGAACGATGTTCAGCGCGGTCATCAATGCCCGGGGCAGATTGATCGGGTCGTTCTCCATCCTGTGGACCATTGCCTGAACATCCTCAGCGTGGAAGGTGGAATATGAGATGTGGCCAGTTGCCATCGCCTGGAAGACCACATAGGCCTCTTTGCCCCTGACCTCACCGACCATTAGATACTGGGGTCTCTGTCTCAGTGCCGCGGTCAAAAGATCGAACATGTCGATCGTTCCATTGGTCAGGCTCCCGGACTTCCCTCCGAAACCTTCCCTGGTCAGGGCAGGTATCCAGTTCTCATGCGGGAGATTCAGTTCCCTAGTATCCTCGATGGAGACGATCTTCATCTGAGGAGGTATGAAGAGCAATATCGCGTTAAGGGTCGTCGTTTTTCCACTGGCCGTTCCACCGCACACCAACATCGAGCTGCCATACTCGGTCGATATCCAGAGATATGCCATCATCTCGGTGCTCACCGTCTTGAACTTGAGCAGGTCCACAGGGGTGAACGGATTATCTTTGAAGCGTCTGATCGTGAAGGACGACCCGCGTTTCGTTACATGCTTTCCAAGGGTTGCGTTAAGCCTGGACCCGTCCGGAATGGTAGCATCGAGCAGAGGGTTGGCCACCGAGATGTGTTTTCCACACTTTTGTGCCAGCCAGACAACATAGGAGTCCAGTTCCTCCTCCTTTTCGAAACGCACATTGGATTTGATCGAACCATATTTCCTATGATAGATGTAGAGGGGGATGTTCACACCATCGCAAGAACAATCCTCGATGCTGGGGTCTATCATCATGATATCTATGACCCCATATCCGGTAAAGTCCCTCTTGAGATAGTAGAGAACCTTCTCCCTCGTGAGAGGATGCAAGGTCACCCCTAATTTCCTCACTAGAGAATCGGTCGCCTTCGTTAGTAGCTCTCTTTTTAGCTTAATGTCCTTTGTCTCCGCCAGGTTCAGGGAGACTATCAAGGCGCCCTTGAGAAGGTCCAAAAGTTCGTTCTCGTCCTTGTTGAGCTTTGGCTCTATGACCTCGTAAAGATATTCGCCTGCGGTACTGTCATAGTTTATTCTAACGTATGAATATGGCTCTTCTATGGGGTTCAGTTCTACCTCTTCTATCGAGGGGTCAGAGATCTTGGGGATATCTCGTCACGATGCTAGTTTCCACATTGGTATTGTGCGGAAGTCTGACCTTCATTGGTTTGTTCCGGACCCTGACAAGAAGGGATAGATATCTTGAGGATAAACTGACCTTGTCCTTCTTCTCCTCTTCATCGGGAACGATGATCCTCCTGTACCGGTTTCGCGGCCTCGTCCATCAGATCAGCCCCGTGCCTATGAGCCCGATAAGGAGCATGATGAAGCTATGCTTCATCCCAGTTGATATCTGTCCGTCCTGAAGGACCCCTGCCAGTATACCATCCCCGAACGCATGGATAAGGACCGAAAGTATGAACAACGCTTGGACCGTGGGTATGATGTTCGCCTTGATCGTAGCTATGCTGTTCATGTTCGTTCCTGAAGCCAAAGCGGCCTGGTTCACGGAAGTACCAGCCTGTTCCATCTTTGGAAGGAATGTCGTGTTCAGGATGAATATCGTGGCGATGAAGACCGCGAACGCGATGTAAATGACCATTACATATGTAGCCATCGAGATCCGTCTTTCCCCTTGGTTGAGCATCACCTCTCTGGCATCATGAGCGACCATCGTGAGCAACGTCTGGCGACGCTCCCTCCCGCATCATTTGCCTTGATGATGATGGAGGTCATCCTCCTGATCAATGGCGTATCGACCCTGTTCGCGAACAGTCTCATCGCTTCAGAGGCAGGGACACCCCAATCGATCTGGGCCGCCATTCTTCTGATCTCGGGCGTAAGTTTTCCGTACCTGCCTTTCGATGAGACCTTGATCGCTTCGGCCAAGGTCATGCCGAACCTGCCAGCTTCCGCGACGTCCCTCAGGAAGTCAGGCAGCCTGGCCTCGATATCCTTTATTCTCTTTCTTCTGTTCGATGAATAGAAACCGTATGGACCGGAGATCGCCATAAGGCCCAGGAAAAGATAATCGATCCAGGTAAGGGGGGTCGAGATGCCTCCTATCGCTTCCACCGCCCCCACCATGAACAACAATCCACCAATTATCACGCTGATGATAAGGATCGTCCGGCCGAAATCCATTTTCTTGGAATCCAGCTGACTCAGGTCAAGTATGTTCTCTGCCATGATCTCACCTTATATCGACGACTCCTTGGTCATGTTCCAAATGAAGAATATGAAGCCGAACTGAGAGAGCGGTATCATTAGCCCGACCACGACCTCCAGTAGCATGATGGTCATGCTGCTGTTACCACCGCCACCAGGGACTATGGCCATGATGGCCATGATGACGACAAGGAAGAGAGGGAACGCGACCACGACGGTAACGAAGGACTCGGCCATGAGACCCAGGGTCTCCATCGAGGACCTCATCTCTAATTTGGACTCCTTCTCGAACTGCTCCGCCTTCTGCAGGAAATATGGTTTGAGCTGACCTCCTGATGTTGATGTGGTGACCACACCTTGTAGGAACTCCTGGAACCGCGTAGATGGTGTCCTCTGGGCCGCTTTGCCTATTGCCGTTAATATATCGATGCCTAGAAGCTCGGTATCCCTGGTGATCCATTCCGCCTCGTTCTTGATCTCCCCATATATGTCCTGTCTGGCCAGTTCTTTGAATATAACATCAACGTTGACATCGGCCGATGCCATGGCAGATATGAAGCTCATGGCCGGACCTATTCTCTTGTTGATGTCCCTGCCCCTGGACTTAGCTTTTGAACCAGGAACGGAATAGAGCATCATGAACGCCATCATCGCTGGGATCACAAGGATCAGGACGAAGAACACGAGGACCAACGCCGCATCCACATGTAGCAGCGCGAGCAGAACACCACCGAACAAGGTGGCCACCACCAATGCTGCGACAAAGACCAGGAACGTGGTCATCCATACATATGCTATGTATTCTTCCGGTCTCATTCGCAGATGGGCCTGCAACAATTGACGTTCCAGTTTCGGGTTCGGTTTGGCCCTAAGCCGAACGAACTTACCGATGGTCCGCCAGCAGAACATTTGATAACTGGTAAGCTCGATGTAGTCCGGAAGTGCCCCCTCGGGGAGCTTGACGAGATGCGCTCCGATCTTCTCAGGCTGGTCCACCTTTTTGGTCTTCAAATAGTTCTTCTGCTTGGACTCGAACTTGCTGAATATATCTGAGATCTCAGGGGACAACTGGAGCACCCCCATCCTGCATTTCCGATCGGACCTTTTTGATGACCTTGTCCGAATCCTTATAGTAAGCGTTTATGAGCTCCCAGATCTTTTGGTGATCGGTCACATCGCGATAGACCATGTATTTGATGATGTCGACCCTGCGCCCGAACTCCGTCATCATCTCGTCGTGGGTCAGGTTCTTCATTTCCATGATCTTGTCAAAAAGGAAGCTATGACCTTTGTAAATGAAGCGATCGGTGGCTTGGTCCCACTCATATACGGTATTGCTGATAAGTTCGTTGGTATCGGGCTCGAACCCGACTATCTCGATGACCTGTTTCATGCGTCTCGTGAGCTCCGTTCCAACGCGCACTTGTGACTGGATTATGACGTTTCTTAATGCCGTCAAAAGTATTCTTGGACAGTTTATCGGTTGGTTCTCCAAACGGTTCACCATCGACTGCACCGAATCGGCATGCATCGTCGAATAGGTGGTATGACCGGTCGCCATCGCCTGGAACATCGTGTACGTCTCCTTGCCTCGTACCTCACCAACGATGATATAGTTCGGACGCTGCCTCAATGACGCGCGCATCAGATCGTACATATCGATCTCGCCAGGGGCCTTTCCGTCCGGACCCCTTTCTCCCACACCAGATCGGGTCGTTCCGGGTATCCAGTTCATATGGGGAAGATTTATCTCGCGCGTATCTTCCATGGTTACGATCTTTGCCCCAGGTGGGATGAACAGTGCGATCGAGTTCAACGTCAGAGGTCTTACCGCTCGCAGTACCTCCGCATATGATCATCGACTCCCCGTTCTCGACCCCTAACCAGAAGTAAGCGATCATTTCGGGGCTCGCCGTTTTGGATTTAACAAGATGGACAGGGGTGAAAGGTTTCTCCTTGAACCTCCTGATGGTGAAGGTGGACCCTTTGGTCGTCACCTCTCTGGAATACGTTGCCTGGATACGGTGCCCCTCTGGGGAGGTACCATCAAGAATGGGGTTAGATACAGAGATCTGTTTACCTGACCTTTGGCCCAGGGCGACCACGAAGGAGTTCAGTTCTTCCTCTATGTCGAAGCCCAGGTTCGTCTTTAGGCTACCGTATTTTCTATGATAGACGAATATGGGTATCCCTACACCATCACAAGAGATGTCCTCGATGTTCTCGTCCCTCATGAGAATGTCGATCTTTCCATATCCAACGAAATCCCGCAAGATGTAATACTCTATCTTTTTCTTGAGCAAAGGACCGACCTTGGCACCCCTGCTCCGTATATAGCTCTCGACGCTCTCTGAAAGATATTCTTTCTTATCCAACGTCGTCAGCTTATCCCATTCATAACCTAGCGTCCTTTCTAGGGTATCCTTGATCAATAAAAGCAAACGTGTCTCCTCTAAGCTCAGGACAGGTTCGAGGGACTCGAGATTATATTCGCTTATATCGTTATTGTAAGTTATCCTCGCATAGCTAAATGGCTCGAGAACCGGATACAGATCGGCCGTCTCGATCGCTGGGTTATCTATCTTGGGGATCTCTGTTATCACGGACCCACGGCCCTTGGACCATTCTATGCGCTGCTGGACATCGTTTATCGGAAGCCTGACCATAGAAGCACGATGCGGAACGATCCGTCGGAGCATCTTGAGATATGAATCCTTCAGCTTGCCACTCTTATAGGTGTCCTTTGACACCTTTGGCTCGTTCGGTATTTGATCGGACCGTGTCCCCCTCTTTGCCTCAGCTTCTTGCATTTTTAGACATCATCCTGTTGAGATCGCCATGCTGACGTAACCTATGTTATAGTTCAGCTCCCCCACGTTCTTGATGGTCAAAGTGACCTGGTAAACGCCGGATGTCGGCGTCGTTTGTGACCCGGTCAATGTGTACTGCGAACTGGACAGCCCCGCGTTGATACAGGCCGATTGCAAGTATGTGTACCATGCACTGACCCCAGTGCTAGGGTTCCAGTAGGTAGAGTTCACTGAAATGCTCCATGAGCTGCCCCCAAGTGAATAGGACTGTGAATCGACATAGTTCAGGTTGATGTTCATGCCGACCGAGTCGGTACCTGATATGGTGGAATTAGAGCCCAGGAGATTTATCTGGGTAAACTCGACATTGTTGATACCATTGGCCCTTGTCAGGGTCAGGTCGGGGAATGCCCTTATGGTACTTCCATCCGGTTGGTTGACAAGGATCGCCCCGTTCTCGTACGCCACATATTGTTGAACATAATAACGATCGGGTGAGTAGAGCTCGACCTTCCCCCCGCCATAGTTGCTGACGGAGATCTTAGCATTGTTCGTGGTGTTATAGGTGAACCACACATGCACACTGCTCTGACCTGAACCCTCTGGGAGATATGTCAGGAACCCGGTCGTCGGAGTTGCGAATATCGGTACCCCGCTCGCTCCTAGAGCTATAGGGGCGTACATGTTGACCGAATTATCGCCCGTCACCTCTTGCTCGACGATCATACTGTCGACATCGCTCTTGAGATCGCCGAACTGATCTATTACCTCGTTCTGGTGGTCCCTTTCATTATCGTTCATCCATGCAGGGACGTACGAGTTCGTGATCATCGTCAGCACTGTCAGAAAGACAAGGAGCGCCATAAGGGTTCCAACGACGGAGGCAACACCTCCGCTATCTTGCCTTAAACAGCTGACCCTTCTTGACCTTTTTAGAGCCCTTACGCTCATTGGCAATGGCATTGGCTCAGACGCTCCCCGATCCTCCTAGAGGGGAAGTACGGGTGGGGTCTTAAAAGCTTCGTGCTGACTGGCAAACCCCCAGAAGATATTATCCAGCTAAATTTAAAAAATATATCCAGATCTAGGTCTGCCCCCAGGCTCATCGGTCCATTCTTAATGCTCTTTGTTGGGGAAAGAAGGCAACATGACCCGACACCATAATATCCTCTCAAGATGGGACCTGGTCCTGAGAACCTTACATGGATGGGCCGGCCAGATGTCCGGCATGGTGTTCGCTCATTTCATGCTCCTGATGAGCTCGCGGGGATTTTGAGCGGGGAAACTTTATTATAGCCCTCCACTTTTACAGTCTGGCAAAGCCGCAGTAACTCAGCTGGGAGAGTGCAAGACTGAAGATCTTGAAGTCGCTGGTTCGAGTCCGGCCTGCGGCACTTTTCTGTCATCATTGTTTGCCGTAGAGCGACGGACAGTTGGGGAAACTTCTATTATATTCCCGTGTGATAGGAGAACCAGAGAGAATGCAGATCATTGGTTTCGAGATGAGCACGTTAGAGGCCAAACGTTTCTCCCGCTCAGGGGAGAACCTCCAGAACGTACGAATAGATCACAACAGTACCGTCACGCAGATCAACAAGATCTCCGACCACACCGCATCGATCGAGTTTCGCTTCACGATCAACTATGCGGGTATGGGCTTCATCAAGATCGAGGGTGCATTGGTCGTCGAGGGCGATGCCAACTCCTTGATAAATGAATGGTCCTCCACAGGTTCGATGCCGAACGATACGGCGAACCTCGTCCATAATACAGTAGTAAGTAACAGCATCCCGACCGCACTTTTGGTGGCCCGGGACATAAGGTTACCACCGCCGTTCCCTCTTCCAAGGATCAACATAGAGAAGAAGATCAACAGACCTGCGGGTGGGCCAGAGGTAGCGTGAAACCTTCACTTGATATGGTCTAGTGAGAACGATCCGATGGTCAGGCCATGCCGGGTGGCCGTATATCTGATGTATGATCTGGACTGAACGTCCGTTATGCCCCGCACCATGAAGAACGTCCTTAATTGATCTATCTTGAAATCGATCATCCCGTCCATGATCGAACCCAGCATCTGGATCTCCTGTTCGCCATGCATGCCTTTCTCGATCGTGAACATGGAGACGGCCTTGTCCCTCTTCCTTCTTCCACAGAACGGATTGAGGAACCTAAAGGCGGTGTTCGGATCAGAATAGGCGATTAGCGTCGATATCGTACGGAACGCGAGTCTATAGTACTCGTTCTTTTCTTTGAACTTCTTTGCGGCCTCTTCCACCGCATCCATGATCTGATCGTGAGCGGTCGGCTCGTCGATGTATATCGCATATTTGTCCACATTGGTGTCGCCCATGCTCCTGGAATATGAGTCGATATATCTGACAAGACCCAAGGCCTCGTACTCCTCATAGGCGGGAAGTACCGACTTCATCTCTTCCCTAAGGTCCGCAGGGGTCTTGTCAGTTGTCACCCAGATCGCTGGAACCCCTTTCTTCAACCCTTCTGCGATGAACTGGTTCACCATTGTCTCCTTTCCAACGAAAGGCGGGCCATATACCAGGACGTTCGAGCCGAACGGAATTCCGCCAAGAAGCAGGTCGTCCAATCTCGGGTTCCCGGTCTTGGTCTTGGAAAGCTCCGCCTCGATGCGTAGCTCCTCGTCCTTTTTCTTGAGGTCATCTTCGATCAAACCTTGCTCTCTTTTCTTGAGGTCCGCCTCTTTGATGTTGATGTACTCTTCCTTTGATCTGAGCTCGAGCTCCTTCTTATCGATCTCGGCCTTGAGCGCCTCAAGATGTTTCTTCAGGTTCGCTTCCTCGATACCTGAAGTGCTCTTCTTGGTATCTTCGAACCTTGTCCTTTCCTCCGTCGATCTTTCTTTCACGATACTGGATATCTTCCTCTCTACGAGAGAGCTCGTCCTCTTTGTAGCTGAGGATCTCCTTGATCCCTTTGAGCTCCTCGTCCCTATCGTGCAAGGATTGTTTGAGCTCATCGATCGTACGGGTGAGCTCAAGGACATTACCGCCCGCTTTCCCTATGACCAAGGCCCCCTGTTGATCGTTCCTCAGTGATGATAGCTCTTCATCCCGGAGCTTGGTCTCCTCGCTTTTTTGCTTCAGCTCGCTCTCGAGCCGTTCGATCCTTGCTAAGAGCTCCCGCTCTCTAGACCTGTAAGATGTATCGATCTCGATCGGTGTCCTCTCATCTTCGTTGTTGTGATCAGAAACTGGATCTGCCAAGGTTGCATATAGCCTCTCCTTCTCAGCTATTTCCCCCTCCCTTTTATCCAGTTCTTTCTTTCGCCTCTCGAGCGCCTCTAGGCCGATCTCGGATGACGGACCTCTAGATGCTCCTTCCGTTCCTGTATAAAAGGTCGGGAGCTGTTCTGGGTCTTCTTCTAACCACTTTAAAAGGGTCGACTCTCCATTGAGCCATTTCCTGATATCGTCGCCATCCGTCGGGATGGGTTCAGCCATATTGCCCCCGATCGAGCTGATCGTGCTCTCCCTGGCGATCTGCGGGACCTCTGCCTCTTTTCCCTTTTTCTTTCGGGTCGGCATTTGACACCAATGTTAGCTAGGTGAACTTGGAAGTGGCCGGGCGGAGAGTGGTCGCTCCCCATTCTGGGCGGGGCTTCCTGCATCATCCACCGAACGCCTCCGAAGAGGTCTTATTTCAGACAGGCGTGGATCCCGGTCGTTCCCACCGTATCGTCACTGGGGATGACGAGCAGGGTACTTTATGATTTGGGAGTGTCGATCGAAAATGGTGGCCCGCTCCCTACATCCGACGACACAGGGGAGGGCTCTCGCCCTCTGATTGGGTGAATTATCTTGACAGGGGAACCCCCCCATGTAACTGGTGGACTAGATGGCGCTGGAAACATCCATGCCAATGCGTACAGATGAGCATGCAATGAGCGAGCGATGAACAAAAGAGGGATCGGGAAGGATCTTTGACCGAACCGCCATCAGGGTAGGTCTTTCCGTTGGCGTAAGATCTCTGAAGAGGAGCTAATGAGGAAAGACATCGAGATCCCCCCTCCCTGATTTTAAGATAATACCCCGACCGATAAAAAAGGCCTATTGTTGTTTGGACGGATAAAAAGCCATAATGAGCGCTCCATCGGCGGGAATGTTTTATGGCTATATATACATCGGACAGGACATCGGATGCGAGAAGATCCAGCATGGCCCCTTGACCTGATAGCCAGATGGTCGAACGATATTGAATGAGCGATCCAATAGATCTCCATGCTAGAAAATGGAACGTTCGGATGGCTCAAAGCAAGGATCTTTACCATTGCGAGCAGGAGATCCCCCTGCGAACGCTGGAGGATGAGAACGACCATGTATGGAACTGGACCATAAGCGAAGAGACCGAGATACTTTCGCTCTGCCCACCGAAATGCGTTCATGTTCGCGACCGTTCTTCCTCCTTCGCGATCCTGGAAGAGGATCAAATAACGTACGGTCTGAACGACCGGAACCAACGCTTATGGACAACAGAGCTCTACGCGCATCAGCGAATGCAACGCAAGTCAGCTGGATGAAGCAAGAAGCCCCGCCCGCAAGGGCGGGGTAGTTCACGATGGTGTTCGCCCAGGACCGGATCGTCCATTACGACCCTACCTCTAGATCTTAGACCCTTCAACGGGGGTGACGAACGGGGCTCCGTTCCTCGCATGGTACTCTCGTCTGGCAGAGACCACAGCCGTAAATATCTAGGTTGTAGTTATCCTTGATATATGGTATCTGAGAGAACACGAACTTTCTACATTTTTCTTTGTCGTGCCCCTCCTTACTGATAGCTCCCGCAGGGCATCTCTTGGCGCAGCTCATGCACTTTCCGCTCTGGAAGAAGATACAGTCGGCGTGCAGCCCCTCTCTTTCGGGGGAAAGAAATGGAACGTTGACCACGACACTGCCTAAACGATGAGCTACACCCAACGGGGTGATAAATCCGTCCGAAAGACCGAAAAATCCCAGACCGGCAGCGTATGCAACATGTCGTTGTGACCAGTTAGAGGTGGCCCCGACATTTTCATCGAACAAGATCTTATACGAGGGGGAGAGTTCCGGAGCGACGGCCAGATATCCTTGTTCCCTCAAACTGTCTGCGATATGCCCCTCCAAACCTCGGTTGAACTCTTCCCCGTACAAACGGGTATATGCCCACTTCCTGGAAGGGGCGGACGACATTGCTGAGTTCTCCTCCCTTGTTGAACGGGCGATCGGAAGAGCATAAACTATGACGCCGATATCAGCAGCGCTCGGCGTCCGGGCCAGCTCTTTTCGGGCCTCCTCCGCCATCACCTCGAAAGGGGTCATATGGAACGGGCCGATCACCTTCTTAAGGTCCGCGAAGATCGGGTCGGCACCTGAGACGAACCCTATCAGGGGGTCATCGAACATACGTTCGGCGACCGGTCCGCCCAGATCGTTCCCTTTATTTTGGCGGACATATGCTCTGATGATATCCTCGAAGCGCTCTGTTGTGGACCCGATCGACATATTTTATGCCCCCGATACCTCATCGGTTACGTTCGTTCTCTTCCATTCGATGAGGATACTTCTACCTTACTATTGAAGGCCCGTGTTCGTCGATATTTCTCGTTCGATGGGCGTTTTGTGGAGATGCCCTTATGGACCGATCTAGCAATACCGATGTCATCGATGGGACCATATCGGGCTGAACGTTCCAATAACTCGAAGATGGGAGCATAGCTCAACCGCTCGTTCGAAGGGGACATGTTCTCCTGCAGGAGCAGGAAGCTCGCCCTCGTTACGGGATGTTCGCCCGATGCATCAGCATATCGCCAGCGTAATTTCTACTGAAAAGAGATAAATACCGACACCCTCATTCAATGAGGCGGGTTAACCTTTGGCCAGGAGTTTTCGATGGAGAAGCAGATCCACGTCAAGATAGATAAGAACAGCAATCTGACTCTCCGTGAGGTCTTGAAAAAGATCGAGGAATCAGGCGGAACACCCTGAGCTCGACGTGTTCTTTGATGGTGACACCTACTCCATATGCAGCAGACCAAGAAAGGTGCCTAGCGCTGATTTTGGACGTTGAGCTGCCTTTGGTCCTATAGAGAAGAATAGTATTATTCAACCTTTACATTAGGTAATTACTCCATGCTGGGCAAACCTATATATCGTGCACTTAATACCCTTCTGTTCCTGCCAAGCATCATGTGCGGGTATTTGCGGTTCGAGGGTTAGAATGGTAAAAAAGAGCGACATTCTCAAACAAAAGGTCCAGCACATCGATTTCGATAAGATCTCGACCGTCGAGGACCTTATGGAGGCGTACAAGAACAGCTCAGTTCAGAGCAGGGCACTTGCGAACTGTGCTAGTGCTCTCGAGAACGCTATGACCGACCCGGACAGACCTACCATCATACTGGGTCTCGCGGGACCGCTGGTCGCTGCGGGATTGCGAAAGGTAATCGCCGATATGATACGTTACGGGATCGTGGATGCAGTGGTCTCGATCGGGGCGATACCATATCAGGATTTCTATCAGTCGAGAGGATATTATCATTACAAATGCTCGCCGATGATCGACGATATCAAGCTCAGGGAGTTCTTCATCGACCGGATATATGATACACTGGTTGACGAGGACAAGTTCCGTGAGACCGATGCTGTCATCGGGGACATCGCGGAAGGTCTTGAACCGAGGACATACTCAAGCAGGGAGTTCATGGAGATCCTTGGCTCTGCGACCACAGATAAAGGCTCTGTGCTCTACAACGCTAAGAAGTACGGGGTCCCATGGTTCGTCCCGGCATTGAACGATTCATCGATCGGGATAGGCCTCACAGGATTATATTATAAGAAGAGGAAGGCCGGGGAGGACATGATGCACCTTGACCCGATAAGGGATAACTGGGAGCTTACCCAGATCAAGATAAAATCGAAGAAGACGGGCGTGGTATATATCGGCGGGGGCGTGCCCAAGAACTACATCCAGCAGACGGAGGTCATTGCTGAGACACTAGGTTACGAATGTGGGGGGCATTACTATGCTGTCCAGATAACGATGGACGCTCCCCAATGGGGTGGCCTATCTGGATGCACCTTCGAAGAGGCGCAGTCCTGGGGAAAGATAAATGCAAAGGCCACCAAATCTGTGGCCTACGTGGAAGCCTCTGTCGGCCTAAGCCTCGTCGCTGGCTACTTGATCCAAAAAGGTGTCTGGAAGGGACGCAAACGCCTAAAGTACGAGTGGGACGGCGACACTTTGAAGTCCATAAAGAAGGTCCCACTTAAAATAGACTAAAACGCCAACGGGGAGGTCCCTATCTCCCCGTCATTTCGTTCTAGGTGATGTTGTGTCAAGATCAGGAAGGGTGACCATCGCCCTATACAATTCTTACGATCCAAAGAGCTTCAGAGAGGCGCATCGGCGTGCGCTCGCAAGGGCGGGACCGCTGGCGCTTGCGTTCGATATGAACCTGGCTGCGTTTGGTTTCCCGTTCCCTCAAGACCTCTCCGTTCCCCAGGAGATCGCAGATTGGGTCGCGACGACCACCTCTATTGGAGAGCATGGAGGGTTCCTAAAAGAGCTGACAGAAAAAGGACGTTTTCAAACATTTCCATATCCGAACAAAGGGTTCCCGCCGCAGCTTGGTGAGGCCGTCCTTACGACCAGAAAACCGTCACAAGATAAGGTCGTTAAGGTCGATGAGGTCGTTGGGCTTTTGGCCTCCGGGCAAAGCGTGCTGATGGTGTTCGGCCTCGGGCCGAAGGGGGCCCCAAAGGAGGTCTTCGAGATGACCAGAAAACACATGGACATAACGCCAGGTGGTTTCTCTCTCGAGACATGCACTGCCATGGGGGCGGTCGTCGGGGCGATAGCTCACCTATCCATGGAAAGGGCGATCAAGAAAGGTAGCGTGTCCCGCAAGCAAGAGGACCTGAACAGGTCAGGAACAAGCATTGGAACGGCCAGTCACCACCTGATCTTACGGACTGGGGGGCGATATTCCCTCGATCGATCGACATGTGTTGCGATCCAGGGGTGCACATGGATGCCCGTCGTTCTCATGCGTCGGTTCCGTTCGTTCCGACATTATGCCCCCTCTTTGACACCTTTCATCACCGGTTCTTTCTCACTCCCCCTCATTCTTGGGGGACCCACCACGCTCAAGATCATCAACGGCGATCCTTTCTGATGATCGAGAACCGGAAAATATATAATTTTCCACCAGATATTAGTTATTTGACCTGAAGCGGACGCTATCGATGTTGCCTTCAGGGCGACGGGATGGGAATGAACTACAAGAAGCGAGCCATAGGCATCAACCCTGGGAGATCGAAGGCCCTGGCCGTCCTCGCGTTCTCTTCATTGTTACTGCTCTCGATCTGTTCGGTAATTCCATATGCGTCAGCATACGGGTTCGAAGGCACCCAGATCTTCATGGGGGAACAGGGCAGCGTTCCTTTCGTGATATCGAACATACAACCTGCTGGTTCAGGACAAAAGGAGATATTGCTTCAGAACTCTGGGTCGAACGACGGTTACGTTCTATTATGGGTGAGCGATGTGAACGTGTCGGGCAGGTCCGCGGATTCTCTCAGGCTTGGAAAAAACGCTAGAGTTCGATATCCAAGCTAACGGGCTCAACACCTCCCTCCTGTTCCCCGTGACGATCGATCAGCTTCCTGGTGTTCCATCGGCGAACGATAAGATGGAGATCGGGCCGCTCCCTGGAGGTAGCTCAGCGATCATCGATTGGTCTTGGGTCTACTCGGACAACAACATTTCTATCAACGGTGATCAGAACGCCGTTCTATCGTTCAAAATGGACTATCTGCTAATACCGATCCCATCCGCGCTCGGGAACGACCATTTGATCACGTTCGACATGCTGGGAAGGGACACTATCGTCGATGTGAACTCCACTGGAGTGGTCCAGGAGACCGTTCAGGCATCGGACCCGACCGACCTGGATCATATCGATATATATCAAGGGACCCGGATCATAACGACGAACGGCAGCGTTCCAAGTGGCCTGGTCCTGTCATCGGTGACCAACGGAACGTACCCAAGTGCACCTATCGGGACCGTCGAGATCGGAAATAAATATCTGCTGTCAGGCTTCAATGGTCGGTATCCGGCCGAGGTCCTGTTCTTGGACGTTGCTGGTCTGACGATAAGTTTTGATCGGAACCAGTTCCCTTCTGGATATGATAGGTCCATGATCTTTCAGCTCGCTACCGATGGAAACTGGACCGAAATGATCGGATGGACGGGCGTATCCTCTTCCTCATGGGAAGCGAGGGGGGACATCGACAGCACAGGTCTGTACGTTGTGGCCGCCGCGAACGATTCTTTTGGCAGCACCGCTTTCATATCGTCCTCATCGCTCGTCGTCTCCCCTTCGGTAGTGGACTATTGGAGCCCGCTCACTATTTACAGGTCGACCGGAGGTTCGGTCATGGTGAGCGTCGTACTGACCAACACCGGGGATTCTGATGGCACGGACGACGTTTCCCTGATGATCGACGGCGGGACGTACGATTCACTTCTGGTGGACATACCGGCCGGTGAGAGCCGCCAGGTGACGATGAACGCCACAGGTATTGCGGAGGGTGATCATGTGATATGGGTCGCTGGCATAGAGGGCGGGCTATACACGGAAAGCTACGTGAACTGGCCCCTCATCTTTCTTATGATCTTCATATGTGGGATCATCACCCTGGTGCTCGTAAGGAGGGTCGGTCCCGAGCGGAGGACCATCCATGATGTGTTCATCAAGGAGCTGAACATCAAAGTGGTCAGACCTCCAAAGAGCGGGGGTCTGGGGAAAAAGATGAGGATCGGAGGTCATAGGCGGATAACGGTGGCGGCACAGAAGGACTACGAAGAGCGTGTAATAAGAGAGATCGGCGATCTCGGGATAACCTTCAACGATCTGGTCCAGGTCACTAGCATTCCGGAGGACCGTTTGCTGACCGTCCTCGAGGAGCTATACCTGGATAAGAGGGTTCAGGTCAGGCCCCAGGAAGGCACGATGCTCTTCATCAGGCCGTCCAGCGATCTTGATGGGCAGGAAAAGAAAGGCCCGTCCAAAGAATAGGGTCTCAATACCTATCATATCTGATGTCATGTGTAGAGAGCACGACGCCCTCCCCTTCTGTCACACGGCCCACTATCTTTGCCCCCTGACCATAGGTCGAGACCACCTTGGGGGCCTCTTCGGCAGAACAGATCATGGCGAACCCCATCCCCATGTTGAATGTCTGGTAAAGCTCCCCCGGTTCTACATTACCCATTTCGGCAAGCATATCAAAGATCTTCTGTTGGGGCAGGGGGTCGTCTATTACGATCGATACCCCTTTCTTGAGCCTTAGGAAATTACGAAGGCCCCCACCGGTCACATCCACCATGCCATTGACCCTGCATATTCTCAGGACCTCGAGGACCTTTTTAACATAGATCTCGGTCGGTGTTAGGAGCTCCTCCCCGATGGTGCGCCCGAGCTTGGGAAACTTCTCATCATAGGAGATCTCGTACTTTTCCAGGATCCTGCGGGCCAGCGTCAGTCCGTTAGAATGGACCCCTGAACTGGCCAATCCGACCACCGCATCCCCCGGCGATATCTTCGACCCATCGACGACCTTGTCCCTAGTGACCATACCCAGACAGCTTCCCGAAAGATCGATCTCCTTCATGATCTCAGGGAGGACCGCGACCTCCCCCCCAACCAGATCACAGTTGGCCAGCTCACATCCGACGTTCAGTCCGGTCCCGATATCTTCCATTATCTTGGGATCCGGTCGGTCTATGGCGAGATAATCTACGAATGCGATGGGTTCCGCTCCCACACAAATGGTATCATTGACGTTCATGGCCACGCAGTCTATGCCGACCGTGTCCCACTTGTTCATGGCCTTGGCGATCAGTAATTTCGTGCCGACCCCATCGGTCGCTAGTGTAAGCGCGACGTCCCCGAAATCTATGAGCCCGGTGAACTGTCCCTTCAGGTCGATCATCTTTATCTTGCCGCTCCTGCGGAACTTCAGCTGACCGACGAGCGCCTCTATGGCCCGGGATTTACCATCTATGTCCACGCCCGCCCCGGCATACGTCATGCACTCCTTTCTTGCCATTTTGACCATACCGTAATTGTCACCATGCTTGAATGTTTTTCTTCTAGAAAATGTTCTGGCGGTCGACACCTATCTTACAAAAGCATTAAGTCAACGATGGGGATCTGTAGAAAAGATGAGCAAGCGCTGGCTGACCGAAAGGAAGAACGAGTTCTATTACAAGAAAGCGAAGCAGCTGAACTACCGTTCCCGCGCATCCTTCAAATTGTACCAGATCAATGAGAAATATAACATCTTAAAGGAGGGGTGGTGGGTCGTGGACCTGGGTGCCGCCCCTGGAGGATGGCTACAGATAGCAAAGGAACAGGTCGGGCCTGACGGTAAGGTGGTGGGGGTCGATCTTCAAACGATCCAGCCGTTGGAAGGCGTGATGACGCTCAAGGGTGACATAACCAAAGAGGAGACCGTCCGGCAGCTCAAGGAAATGCTTGGCGGGATGGCGGACGCCGTCCTTTCTGACATGGCCCCGAACATAAGCGGCAGCTATTCGATGGATCATGCAAGATCGATCGATCTTTGCCATCATGCTCTTGCCTTCGCTAAACAAACACTTAGACCCGGGGGAAATCTGGTCATGAAGATCTTCGAAGGGGACCTTCTTAAGGAGTTCATGGCCGAGGTGGAGAAGAGCTTTACTTCGGTCCGGCTACATGCGCCGAAGGCTACAAGGTCCAGCAGTTCGGAGATATATCTTATAGCGAAGGGCTTCAAAGGTTAGGGCGTGGCATCAAAACTTGTACGGCATTCCCTTCCGTTCGTGACCTTATTATCGAACTATTCGAACAAAATGTAAAAATCACGATTGATCATCTGACGGTCGTCACTTATATATTATAAGTGAGCTACGATGAAATAGGAGCGGTAACACCCCAACAGAACCACATCCGATCCATCATTTTTCCTCCCCGCTCCTACCCTTTCCTATCATCTCTCAGAGTTCCCGGGTTGCCAGTAGTTTCTTTTTACCAATCTATATATTTCACGAAGGGCTATTAAGGGCGATGATCACTTATCTAACGGTGACCTTTAATACCGAAGGGGCAAAACCGTCCGATGTCATGGACGCACTTCATGGATTGGGGTTCGAACCAACAACTGGAAGCTACGATTTCATTTATCGGTGGGGCAACAAGGCCACGGTCGAGGACGCGATCTATCTGGCGGACAAGGTCCATGGCACATTGAAAGGTAGGCAGGTACTGTTCAAGCTTGAGACGGTCAGCGATTATCTCTGATCGATGGAAGTATGATATGGTCGCATGCAAGATCATCTGTATAGGTCAAAACTACAGAGCACATGCCAAGGAACTGAAGTTAGAAGAGCCTAAGGAACCTGTTCTGTTCATGAAACCCTCTAGTGCTCTGATAGCCGATGGTGAGGTGATCAGGGCACCGGACATCGGTAGGATCGATCACGAGGTGGAGCTTGCACTGATCATCGGCTCGACCACGAAGAACGTGAAAGAACAGGACGTGCTCGGGCATATCGGGGGCATCGCGGCCTTCAATGATATCACCGCAAGGGACCTTCAGGCAAAGGCGAGAAAGGCGGGGCTGCCGTGGACATTGAGCAAAGGGATCGATACATTCGCACCAATGTCCAGGATGGTGCCGCTCAGTGAGGTATCGAACGTCGATTCTCTGGACCTCGAGCTTAAGGTGAACGGTGAAATACGGCAGTCCGGGAACACCTCGGACATGATCTTCGGACCGGAGAAGCTCGTGGCATATATCTCAAAGTTCATCACCCTGGAAAAGGGGGACATCATCGCAACAGGGACGCCCGAGGGGGTCGGCCCATTGATTGAAGGGGACATCGTCGAGGCCTCCATCCTGGGGGTTTGCTCGGTCAAGAACCGGTTCAGCAGATACTAGTCCCAGAACCTCTTTGTCCTAGCATAGTTCAGCTCTGCGCTCAGTATGTCTCGTAGGAACTCGTCCTCGTTCTCATAGAACCCGGACAATATCCTGGCCGCCGTGTCCGGACCGATGCCTCTCCCTGCCAAGGTGATCAGCGCCTTCCCCCCATGTTCCCTTACAAGGCTGGCGTTCTTGTACAAACGTTTCATCCCCTTGGACTCTTCCTCGTTCGGACGCTCCTTCTTCGATGATCTGATGTCATCCCTGTTATAGGGAAGTAGGGCGGCCACCATCATTCCACCGCATTTTGGACATATGATCCTGACCGGTGCGTCCTTAGGTTTCATTCTCCATTGGGTCTGACAATTAAGGCAGGATAGGAACATCGATTCCTCCTCGAGCCTCTTCTTCAGTGCCATCAATATCGAATGGTCCGCCCTTTGGGGCTGTATGAGTTCCCTGGAATGTTGGAGCCCCGCCCTTCCTATCGGAGAAAGGGAGGTGATCTCGAACGAGATCTCCTCCGATTCGATCATCTTCATCACCTTGACGGTGCCCGGGACGTCAAAATCCTCCCACAGGACCCTCCTGACCGCCTCCTCGAACACTGGGCCGTCCTCGAACGCCTCTGCAAGACGGGTGAAGTTCACGCTCCTGTAATCGGCATCCTTTTCGATCGCGCCGAACTTCTTGGCCACATAGACAAAGCGCCATCGGAGGTAGGAAGATGATTTCAGCACCAATCTGACCAGGCTCTCGACGCCCTCCGATCTTATCGATCTTAACGTCTCCAAGATCAAGGACGGTTTGATATCCCTAGGCAGCTCGATGACGATCCTATAGGGATCGGTGTGCACGCCCACGCTCTCCCCGAGCCTCGCGCTCAATAGCACCGATAGGACCTTGGAGATGGTCTCGTTGATCTTGCTGCCGAAGCACATGTTGAGAACGGCCATACGCTTGCCTATCTCGAGAGTGACCTTATTGTCCGATGGTACGGGGTGGCGGTCCCGTTGCTCTTTCAGATATTCGTTCAGGGTGTCAACGGCGTCCTTGGTACCGCGATATATGGAATAATCTTCGGTCCTTCGAAGTTGCCCGACCTCCATGGCCACCTCGTACGGGACCGGGATGTCCTCCCCGACCCATGAGGGGATGGACCCAAGCTCCCGGACCTGCTCGACCAGCAGTTCGTCCTCCCTGACCTCAACGATCCTCCAAGTCCTACCGTGTGTGATGAACGTCGCATATGGCTCAGCGAACGACACCACAAAGCTCTCGTCCAGCGTCCCCACTACGCGACGGGTCGATATCTCCCTTATCAGGAACGTCCTCTCGTCCGGGATCATCGATAGATTGTCATAGAAATATTTCATGCCCCTGTTAGAGCGCCGGAAGGTGTCCACATTGTCAAAGATCAGGCCTATGGAGACCAATTGATCCAGTACCGAGGTGAAATCCTCTCTCGTAAGGTCACGGAACGCATAGGACCTTTTCACCGTATGATAGGCCCACTCCTTATCGACCGATCTGACCATCGCCATGGCAACGATCTGGTTGGCCAGGACCGCCATCGGGTTCGGTCTCACACGGAGCTCCTCTAGCTCACCGTTCGCCGCCTTTCTCGTTATGACCAAGCTTTCAGCGATCTCATCGGGATTGGAGGCGACGATGGCCCCTTGCGTTATCTCTCCGACGGAGTGACCTGCCCTTCCTATCCTTTGTATCAGGCGGGCCACCTGCCTGGGGGAGTTGTATTGAATAGCGAAGTCCACGGAACCGATATCTATCCCGAGCTCTAGCGAAGAGGTACAGATCAGTCCCTTGAGCTTTTCCGACTTGAACTCCTCCTCCATCTCGATCCTTATCTCCTTTGACAATGAGCCGTGATGGACGCCAATCGCGAAGTTCTCGTCCCATGTTCTATATCTGGCACCTAACGCTTCCGCCGTGTCCCGGGTATTGACGAAAAGCAATGTGGAGCGATGTTTCTCTATCAGGTCCCTGCATACCCTCATACCTGCCACCAAGGTCGGGTCGCTCATGAGGGTTCCAGCAAGATCGCGGTCGACGTCTGTCACCTGAGGAGAGCATATTTTGACATCCAAATTTTTTAGGGTCTTCGACCTGACCACCTTCACATCGCGGCCAACTCCCCCTAAGAAATTGGCGACCTCGTCGACAGAGCCGACGGTGGCCGAAAGTCCGATCCTTTGGAACTCACCGGCGATCTCCGTCAATCTCTCCAACGCTATCGCCAACTGGGCCCCTCGCTCGTTCGAGGCGAGCTCATGTATCTCATCGATGACCACCCATTTGACGTGTGAAATGTGTTCCCTTAGCCTTTTTCCAGTAAATAGCACCTGGAGCGTCTCCGGGGTAGTGATAAGAACATCAGGGGGGTTCTTGGACTGGTTCTGTCTCTCTGATTGGGGGGTGTCACCATGTCTCACTGCCACATCAAGGTCCAATGCCTCTCCGAACTCTGTGAGCCGTTTCAGCATGTCCCTGTTCAAAGCCCTGAGCGGGGTGATGTAGATGCATCTTATGCCCTTTCCAGGGGATGAGATGATCTGTTGGAATATCGGGAGCATGGCAGCTTCTGTCTTTCCAATTCCAGTATGAGCGACCAGTAGTAGGTTCTCTCCCTTTAGTATGTGAGGGATGGCCTCTTTCTGAGGACCGGTCGGTTCGTGTATGTCCTTATCCTTGAGAACATTTTGGATCCTTTTATCGAGTAGTTCGAATACCATATCCAGTAGCGTCCATATCGAAGAAATGGCAATACTTCAAACTATCGGTCATATCCACACAAGGACGGGTCATCATTTGCGAGCGCCGGCCATGAGAGGACATCTAGCCTCCATCTAGCGGTAGAACGCTCATGCTCGTCCATATCGTCCTTTCTGCGCTAAAAATAATATAAAAAAGGAAAGGCCTGTGAGGCCTAGGGGAACGCTTGATATTTTATCAGGCCTGCACCTTGGCCGTGGCCTTTGCTTTCACGGTCTCTGTCATAGGTGCGGCCGCGGCCGGGTCCGTTGCCTCCAACAAGAGCTCGGATAGGTCCATGACCTTGATCTTCGCCCCGATCTGTTTTGCCCCCGCGGCCAGGTTCACGACGCAGAACGGACAAGAGCTCACAAGGATCTCTGCTCCCGTATCGACCGCCTCCTTGACCCTACCTGCGGCAATGTTGACGGCCATGTCGTTGTAGGCGGATTTATATCCGCCCCCAGCACCACAGCATCTCGATCCACGGCGGTTCCTCGGCATCTCTATGAGCTCGATCCCTGGTATCTTTTTCAGGACCTCCCTCGGTGCCTCGTACTCCCCGCTGTGCCTTCCAAGGTGGCATGGGTCGTGATAGGTGACCTTCGCCTTGATCTCCTTAGTGAACTTCAATCTCTTGTCCTTGATGAGCTGGTTCGCATATTGGGAGAAATGGTATACCGGGAAGTTAGGGTTAGAGAAGTATTTACCATAATCTTTGGTCGTCGTCTTGTAGCATCCTGCACAGGTCGTGACCATGGCCTTTGCACCCCTGACGTCCACCGCCTGGATGGTATGCTGTGCGAACTCGGCGGTCATACCGGTCTGTCCGGTCCTAAGCGCAGGCGAGGTACAGCACCATTCGTCCCCTCCAAGAATATCCATCTTCACCCCGGCGCGGTGAAGAACTATCGCCCCGGCCTTCGCGATGTTCGTTACCCTATAAGAACCGGTACATCCAGCATAAAATATGACATCTGGATGCTCGGCATGGGGTATCTCCGATGGCCACCACGCACCCCTCTTCTCCATCGGCTCTCCGTACGGGTTCTTCACCTGCTTGATCTTCTCGGCCAGCTTCAGGTGTACCGGTAGGGGACCCTTTCCTTGCTCGGCGATCCACTCCCGTACCTTTTCCCAGAAGTCCGCGAACTCGATGTCCACATGGCAGACCGATTCGCATTGAGCGCATCCTGTACAATTGAATATGGCGTTCACGAACTCTTCATCAACAACGACCTTTCGCCTCAACAGTGTGTCCATGGGGGACCTTTTTGCCAATTGGTTAAGGTAGAAGACCTTTCCTCTTGGTGTGACGGACTCCCATGGGGTCTGTTCGTAGGTCGGACATACGCGGATGCAATATCCGCATTGGAGACAGGCAAGCAATTCACGATTAATATCTGGCATCTTGACCAATTTTTCACCCCGCGTCAAAGGAAATGTAGGGCAGAACCCTTATGGAGCTTTATGAGGTGGGTGAAAGGAAGAAAACCAAATATATATTTCTGTTGACGGCGAGCACACGTATCTCGTGATGTCCGTCCACGGTCCATGTTGGGAGAGGTCATTATGTCCTCATCCGTCCAGGATCGGGGAGTATCCATACCAGCTTCCGCCCCTTTTCAGATAATGAAGATTGTCCTCAAGGATCTTTAGGTGGCCCTCCTCCCACTTGGAAAGTCGGAACATGACCTGTTTCATCTCCATGTCCTTCGTACCTTGGGCAAGTTCCGAATAGAGCTTGATGGAGTTCTTCTCGACCCCTATTCCTATCTCGACCCCTTTGATCTCATCCTCGAGCGTGAGGCATCCATTCTTGGGTTCAGGGAACACGGCCTTTGGTATCAATGATGCGAACCTAGGGTCCGGAGAGATCTTCGACGGGTCCTTACCAGGTTGGATACGATCTATCTGTCTCTCTATCCATTTTTGATGTTGCTCCTCGTCACCCGCCAAGCTTTTCAATATGATGGAGCCGTTCTTGTCCTTGATACACCCGCTCATCCGCATGTAGAAATCATGACCGAACTTCTCTATCTCTATCGCCGCAGCGAGGATCGACAGTTGGTTCGCCATCGCCTCCCGATCGTTCGTCCAATCCACCATTTCTCGTCACCCATCCTCCCGTCCCAAACGCAACGGGTCCTGATCAATGATCAACGCACCATCTTTTGAATGTATATAACTTACGAGTCATCTGCCCATGGATAAATTCATGGGCATGTGACCAAGCTCTGTCCCATCTCCTTCCGGCCTTTGGCATTATAGTACGATACTTTCGGTCGGCCGGCATAAGCTTGCGGGACCTGGGAACACCCTGCGATGTGCTATAGGATGAGGGGTCGAACGCATTTCACCCGGACCATTGCGGTCCTCATGTCCCTTGAAGCGATGTAGGAAGATCGTCCCGAACTTCGGGCATCCCTATCTCTTCAGAGCTCCTTAGCTCTTGTGAGGTGCCGGGGAAGTTCCTTTATGGGGTGGATGGTGAACGAACAAAAAGGACATTGCCGCCGGTCATCCCATCTTTCGAAATGGGTTCCTGGCCGATTTCTTATCGATTTCCGTGATTTCGGTACTTCGGCCATTATCGGGGTTCCATATGGGCTTCGATATGATGCGCCCGGCATGTAGCCCATCGACCTATGCGAGCGGGAGGTAAAGCAGGGTCGACCGGAACAAGTGAGGGGGCCACACCTTTCGACCACAGTGTCCAAAACCTAAAATACCCGCTCGTTATCCCCAATGGCATTACGGTCAGAAAGGTCGGGATCAACGCCTGTCTGACATCATTTAAGACCTCTCCGGAGGCGTTCGGTGGATGATGCAAGAGGCTCCCGCCCATAGGTGGGGAGAACAGCACGCCGAACAGGAATTACACCAGGTAAAAATCAAGGCAGGCCATTAGAACGACTTTGGACTCGACGATGTATCGGTACACCTCGAACACTGGCTCATGGGTGTCTTGATGCTCACTGAATATCTGTTCCCAGCGATGATGTTGGTCTCGCTGATAGGGGCTGGTTCGGCCATTCTTTTGAAAGGACGGGAGCGAGCATGTCGGACCGTCCCGTTCATCGCCGCGGCCATATCCGCGATCATCGGGCTTATCATATCGATCGAGGTTCTTCTTGGTGGAAGCACCCTTGTTCTCTCACTGCCGATGAGCATACCAGAGCTGGGAACCTTCTCGTTCACGGTAGATATGCTGAGCGCGTTCTTTCTCCTTACGACCTGCCTGCTGGCTTTCGCCGTATCGATCTATTCGATCGGGTATGTTAAGGAGTATGAAGGGAGATACAGCATCGGCCTGCTCGGGTTCGTCTATAACATATTTTTCCTTTCCATGATGCTCGTCGTGACGGCGAGCAACGCAGTCCTCTTCCTGATAGTCTGGGAGACGATGTCGATATCCTCTTATGTCCTAGTGATATTCGAAAGCAGGAGACCGGACAACGTTTCGTCAGGGCTCATGTACGTCGTGATGACCCACATCGGGACCGCCTTCATCGCGCTCGGGTTCCTCCTGATGTGGACCAACACCCACTCCTTCGATTTCTCTTCCTTCCAGGGTAATAATGCTTTGATGGCGGCCTCTGATCTTCGTGAGGAGCACGATATTCCTCTTGTTCCTGGTCGGGTTCGGCACGAAGGCAGGGATGATACCTCTCCATGTGTGGTTGCCCAGGGCCCATCCCGCCGCGCCGTCCAACATATCGGCGTTGATGTCAGGGGTCATGGTAAAGACCGCGATCTACATGCTGATCCGTTGTTACTTCGATTTTCTCGGCGTCACGGACACATGGTGGGGACTTCTTGTCCTAACGATAGCCTGCGTGTCCGCCCTATTGGGGGTCCTTTACAGTCTCATGGAAAAGGATGTGAAACGCGTCCTTGCATATTCCACGGTGGAGAACATTGGACTGATATTCATAGCCCTAGGAGCAGCGATGGTGTTCCAGAGCTATTATCTCAAGGACCCTCTGAGCAATGTCTACCTCGCCGACCTGGCAGCTCTAGCGCTCATCGCTACCCTGTTCCATGTGATGAGCCATGCGATGTTCAAAGGTCTGCTTTTCATGGGCGCCGGCTCAGTTCTGTTCGCGACCCATACCAAGAACATAGAGGAACTTGGCGGCCTTGCAAAGAAGATGAGATGGACAGGGATACTGTTCTTCATAGGGGTCCTTTCCATATCGGCGATCCCTCCCTTCAATGGGTTCGTGAGCGAATGGCTCATGTTCCAATCGCTATTATTGTCCCTCAATCTTCATGACACGATCGTCAACCTATTGATACCTGTGGCCGTGGGCGTTCTCGCGTTGACCGGTGCCTTGGCGGCCGCATGTTTCGTTCGGTTATATGGGACCATGTTCTTGGCGAGGCCAAGGACCGCCCATGCGGAGGAGGCCAAGGAGGTGCCCAAGAGCATGATCTTCGGAATGGCGGTGACGGCCGCGATGTGCATCGGCATGGGCGTGCTCTCGGTCGTCATACTGCCAGTGGTCGACAAGGTCTCGGCATCCATGCTCGGCATAAGCATATCCTCGAAATTGGTCGATGGTCTCGTGCTCAGTCCTTCCACTGTGGCCTTTTCGAGCATGAGCCCGGTGGCCATCGCGGTGTTCCTTCTGTTCGCGATCATCGGGGCCTTTGTGATATCTAACTATCTTGGGGGCAAGCAGCGGACAGAGGTCCATGACACTTGGGACTGTGGTACGCCTCTTGGCCCAAGGAACGAATACACCGCCACCGGGTATTCACAACCGATCAACCGCATATTCTCCTCTATATACCGATCAAGGACCGAGGTCAAGACGGAGCTTTCGTCCTCTACGATGATAAGGAGGAAGATATCTTTCTCGAGGACCATCACACCCGTGTTCGAAAAATATCTCTATGACCCGATAGCCTTAGCGGCCGTCTGGACCGCCAAACGTGTGAGCGTGATACAGAAAGGGAGCATCCAGGCATATCTTGCCTACATCTTCGTTACACTGCTCCTTTTACTGGTGATTTTCAGGTGACCAAATGATCATAGAGATCGTCCAGTTCTGCCTTTTGCTCGCCATTGCGCCCCTTATCACAGGTACGATAAGGAAGACAAAGGCACTTTTGCAGAGCCGGAAAGGTCCGAGCGTCCTGCAGCCATATTATGATCTAAGAAAATTGTTCAGCAAAGGCTCCGTCGTCTCGAACGATGCATCTTGGGTCTTTAACATAACTCCTTACGTTTGCATAGCTTCGGTCTCTCTCGCCGCTCTGCTCGTACCTGTCTTCACAACGAGCACGTTCTCGTTCATAGGGGACCTCATCGTCCTGGTGTACCTGCTCGGAATGATGCGCTTTTTCATGGCGCTCTCAGCTCTTGACACGGGGAGCACGTTCGGGGGTATGGGCAGCAGCAGGGAGATGACGATATCGTCCATAGTCGAACCTACGATGCTGCTGTCGATATTCGCGATGGCGCTGGTCACCGGGACCACATCCTTGGGTGCCATATCAAGGGACATATCGACCACTGGACTGGCACTTGTATCCCCTGCGTTGCTCTTGGCAGCCGCGGCGTTCTTCATCGCCACATTGGCAGAGAACGCCAGGGTCCCTTTCGATAATCCTGCGACCCATCTCGAGCTGACCATGATCCACGAGGCCATGGTGCTCGAATATTCAGGAAAGAAGCTGGCCTTGATGGAACTGGCATCGATGATAAAGCTTGTCATATTTCTCACGATATTATCCACGATCTTCTTCCCGTGGGGCATCGCCCCTGACGCCTCGCTCCTAGCGATCGCCATTGGACTTCTCTCCTACTTCGCCAAGGTGTTCATTCTAGCTTTGGTGATCGCATTGATAGAGTCCGCGATCGCCAAGTTAAGGCTGTTCCGGTTACCCAATCTGCTCACGGTGGCTTTCATCCTATCTCTACTGGCCGTCATGTCCTACTATATCCTGGGGGTGGCCTGATTGCAAACATTAGGCACGAATCTGATAGATATGCTCGCGACGGTGATACTTCTCACCGCTTTCATCGGGGTCGCCTCCAACCGCATGTTCACACTGGTCAGGTTGTTCGCGGTCCAATCGATAGCCCTTGGTCTATTGGCGGCCGTTGTCGCTTACTACGGTGACGTCAGTGATGTTTACATCGTCGCCATGCTCATCGATCGCGATCAAGGGCATGCTGATCCCGTTCATGCTAGTCTACGTCATGGACAAGATAAAGGTCACCAAGGAGGTGGAGCCGATCATCGGGATACCATCCTCTTTGCTGATATGTGGCATCCTCACGGTCGTAGCTTTCTATGTGACGCAACCGTTCGTCATCCAGGGCAGTGCAATAGACACCATCACCAAGAACTGCCTTGCGATATCGTTGGCGGTCGTGCTGATAGGTTTCTTCACGATGATAAGCAGGAAGAAGGCGATAACCCAGATCATGGGTCTTCTAACGATGGAGAACGGACTTTTCCTTGCCGCCATATCGGTCACATATGGTATGCCCTTGATAGTGGAGCTGGGAATATTCTTCGACATATTGATCGCGGTACTGATAATGGGCCTTTTCGCGTTCAGGATAAACAGGACATTCGATTCCGTGGACACGACGGTCCTCAGGAGGTTGAAGGATTAACATGATCGAGCTCCTCCTGATCATCCCATTGGTCACCGCGATCGCGTGTTATCCCTTCAAGAGCCGCAGGGCGATCGAGACCATAAGCATCCTCGGATCGACGGCCACATTGGGATTCGCTCTCTATCTTGCGATCCATGCGTTCGGCCAGGGTACGATAGATGAAGGACTATTGTACGTGGACCAGTTCAGCGCCTATATGCTGATGCTGGTCTCGATAGTCGGGCTGGCGGCGGCGCTCTACTCCGTTTCTTATATGGGTCATGAGTACAAGGAAGGTGACTTTGGGGTTTTGAAGCTCAGGAACTACCACATCTTCTTCCAGCTTTTTGTTCTCACAATGCTCCTGGTCTGCGTCTCGAACAATCTGGGCGTCATGTGGATCGCGATAGAGGGAACTACCCTGGCGTCAGCATATCTGGTCGGGTTCTACGATAAGGACACTTCCGTCGAGGCCGCATGGAAATATCTTATCATATGCTCGGTCGGCATAACATTGGCCTTACTGGGCATCATTCTGATATATTCGTCGTCGATCACCGCTCTAGGGGAATCATCCTCCGCATTGAACTGGTCGACATTGAACTCTTCCGCTAAGTTGCTTGACCCCAACCTGTTGAAGATCGCCTTCATATTCGTTCTCATCGGATATGGTACCAAGGTCGGGCTAGCCCCGATGCACACATGGCTGCCGGACGCACATTCTCAGGCACCAACGCCAGTGAGCGCCCTGTTGTCCGGCGTACTGCTCAATTGTGCCATGTACGGGATCATAAGAGTTCACATGATAGTCTCAGGATCAAGCGTGGGTCCAGGATTTTCCAGTACGCTCTTGATCGTGTTCGGTATTGTCTCGATAGGTGCGGCGGCGGCCTTCATCATCGTCCAAAGGGACTACAAACGAATGCTCGCCTACTCTTCCATCGAACACATGGGGATAATCGCGCTCGGGTTCGGGTTCGGTGGTTTCTTTGGGATCTTCGGTGCTCTGCTCCAGATGCTCAATCATGCCCTGACCAAGACGCTCATGTTCTTCGGTTCAGGGAACATAGTTCAAAAGTTCAAAAGCAAAGAGATCGGCCAGGTCAAGGGCCTGGCTTACATTATGCCGGCCACCGCAGTACTGTTCCTGGCCGGCGCCCTGGCGATCACTGGGTGTCCGCCGTTCTCCATATTCATCAGTGAGTTCATGATCCTTGCGGCGGGCATGTCCTCGGCGAACTATGTTGCCGTGGTCCTCTATCTGCTCCTGCTCGCTACGGTCTTCGCTGCCTTGATGTACCATGTCGGCAAGATGCTGTTCAGTGAACCAAATGATCAATTCGAGAAGGGGGAGATGGGAAAAGCGAACATCGTCATTATGGGCGTACTGCTCCTGGCGATATTGGCGCTGGGCATATGGGTACCCGGGTTCCTTTATAATGCTATCTCCGAGATCGTTAAACTGTTCCCAGGAGGGGGAGCATGACCGAGGCCACACTGAAGCAGATGCTTCATGATCTGCCCAGCGAGATGCTCCCAGCAGTGCATTTCTCGATGATCGAGAGGAACGAGCTGCGCTTGCTCGTGAACAGAGATCGATCTTCCCTCCATCGCTTCGTACATATATGGTCGATATAACAGCGCCCTGGTCTCCGTTCACGCCTCGGACGAGAGGAAGATCGACGGTTCGTTCAAGATATACGTGATCCTGGCGCCGTCCGAGATCGATGGTTTCGTGACCATCATGTCCACCGTTGACCCGGGGTCGGGGAAGTTCCCCTCCCTCACACCTTATATTCCTTCTGCGAACTGGTACGAGAGGGAGATCCAGGACATGTTCGGGCTTGTCGCGGTCGGCCATCCGGACCCGCGGCCCCTGGTGCTCTACGATGATTGGCCAACGGGGTATTACCCCCTCAGAAAGGATTTCAAGGGCGATGTCGAGGTCCCGAGGGTCAGGAACGATTACACATATTTTCACGTCGACGGAGAGGGGGTGTTCGAGATACCGGTAGGACCGGTCCATGCCGGGGTCATAGAACCTGGGCACTTCCGTTTCAGTGTGGCAGGCGAGCCCATAATCAATCTGGAGATAAGGCTGGGATATGTTCACAAAGGTATCGAAAGATCTCGGAGAGAACGCCATTTCATCAGGGTCCGTATCTTGCGGAGCGCATCTCTGGCGACAACGGGGTCGCGCATTCGACGGCCTACTGTCAGACCGTGGAACAGATAGCCGCCGTCAGGATACCCGAAAGGGCGGAGTACATAAGAACGATCTATCTTGAGATGGAAAGGCTGTACAATCTGTTCGGTGACATAGCGGGCATCGCGCTGGACACCGCATACAGCGTGGGAGCCGCCCACGGATACATCCTACGGGAGAAGATGCTTGACCTCAACGAACGCATGACAGGAAGCCGGCTCCTTCGATCGGTCAATGTCCTAGGCGGAGTGAGAAAGGACATTATTCAGGAAGAAAAGGGGACGCTACTTTCCCATCTGGTCACCATCAAATTGGAATATGATGATCTGGTGGAGATGCTCACGACATCACCCTCGCTACTGGACCGGACGGAGACGACGGGGAAGATATCGGCGCAGGTCGCCAGGGACCTGAACCTTGTAGGACCGGCCGCCAGAGCGAGCGGCGTGAACCGTGACGTGAGGCGCGATCACCCTTACGCGGCATACAAGAACTTATCCTTCATAGTCCCCAGGTACAAAGAAGGGGATGTGAACGCTCGCATGCATGAAAAGATGGACGAAGTGGTCGAGTCGTTCAGCATAATCCACCAGGCACTGGACAACCTACCATCCGGTGAGGTCCATGTTCCAATGACCGATGTCCCCTCCGAGAGGGTCTGTTTCAGTCTCGTTGAATCACCCAGGGGAGAGATAATGCATTGGATGATGTCAGGAGAACTGTCCCCGTACAGGCACAAGATACGGGACGCATCGTTCTGCAACTGGCTTGCGATCGAGCAAGCGGTGCTCGGGAACATCGTCCCTGACTTTCCATTGATAAACAAATCGTTGAACCTTTCCTACTCTGGTAATGACCTCTAGGTGCTCACATGCTTGAATTCTTGAAGTTGGGGTTGCTCAAAAAAGGAGTGATGACGAAGGAGTATCCATACGAGAAGTTCGAACCGTACAAAGGATCGATGGGGCTTCCCGTGGTGGACATGGGGATCTGTGACATGTGCAACAAATGTGTCGACGTATGTCCCACATCGGCGATCGCCACCGGTCCCGACAGTATAGAGATATCCCTCCAGCGATGCATCTTCTGTGCAGCGTGTGCTGATGCGTGTACATCGTTCAGCATGAGCACCCAGTTCGAACTCTCATCGAAGAACGAAGATGATCTCAAGGTGGTATATCGACATGGATGTTGAGAACCTCGATGAACTGGGCGAGCGGCTGGACACAAGGATAAAAAAGGTTCTGGGCAGGTCGCTCTCGATCCGGGAGGTGGACGCCGGTTCATGCAATGGTTGCGAGGTGGAGGTGAATTCTTTGACGAACGCTATCCATGATATCGAGCGGTTCGGGCTTCATATCGTGGCATCGCCTAGACATGCCGATGTCCTCCTGGTCACAGGGCCGGTCACAAGGAACATGGAACACGCTCTGGTCCAGACCTATAAAGCCACCCCCTCACCCAAGATGGTCATCGCCATGGGGGTCTGTGCCATCAGTGGCGGAATATTCCGAGACTCATATGCCACGAAGAACGGGGTGGGGTCCGTCATCCCAGTGGACGTTTTCATACCTGGCTGTCCCCCCAGACCTCAGGCGATAATCCATGGCATCCTGTTGGCCGTCGATAAGATGGACGAGAAGCTCCACGAGAGCCCCCTCACCAACGAAAGAACATGTACCCAGGACGCAACCCAGAACTGAGCACCAGGCCGGGGTCAGGTCGACGCTGTCGGCAAAAGGCCGTTCTGGTCCTCTCATTTGACGATTATGACCGAGCAGGGGGCGTTCCTTACGATATATTCGGACACGCTGCCTATGAGCACACGGTCGATCGCTGATTTCCCAGAGGTGCCTACGATTATGGTACTGGCCCTGATCCTTTCGGCCGTCAATAAAAGAGTTTGATATGGGCTTCCTCCCTCCAAGAGCGTCGTCGTCTCGATGCCTTCGTCCGTGGCCCAGTCCTTTAGGCCGTTGAGATGCTTCATCCCTTCCGCGATAAGGGTCTGCCTGTTCTCATCTGGCTTCGGGCTAACCACGTTGATGATGAACAACTTTGAAGAGGTGAGCTTTGCCATCTCGATCGCGTACTTGATCGCCTTTTCGGAGTGCTGCTTACCATCGGTGGCCAGCAGGATGATCTTTCCCTTTATGAGGTCTGCTCCGTCCGTCCTTGCTGACATTGGAGCTTGATGTTCGATCCAGCTTTAATAACTTATGCGAGCGGGAGGACCACATGCGAAAGCTGGTGGATGAAAAATACGTACTTCCGACCGAACCCTCCGGAAGGTCGAGCGGACCGCCCCGCCTCACAAACTCCCGGTGGAAGACTGATCGGATCGGAACACGGATGTCATGATCGCGTTGTTCCGTGAACATCTTCTATGAACAAAGGAAAAATATCGATGAGAGACCATGTTCTGACAAATGAACACGACCATGCTATCTGCGGTCCTTTTGGTCCTCGTCCCACTGGCGGGTAGCGTGTTATGTGCTCTTGTAAAGGGAGATAGGGTCACACGCTCTGTGGTCGGAGCAACGGTCCTTTCGATCTCCCTCATATCCGTCTATCTTTTTTATCATATGGTCACCAGTGGTCTTACGGTGATCACGATGAACGGTCAGGACCTAGGACCAGCGGGGCCGATCATAACGGTCCTTGGGATCGGGCTGCTCCTATATTTCGGATATATTGGTCTTAGGACCAAAAGTTACATAGTGCTCGGTCTGGCCACCATCGACCTGCTCGTTCTGCTCCTCATCGAGAACGCCATATCCTGGGGTGAGGCAGATCCGGTGATGGTGATCGATTATCTGACCATCACCATGGTGTTGATCACCTCTCTCGTAGGTGCTACGATCTGCATATATGCGCTCAGGTATATGGGATCGGACGCGCGTCGGTCACGTTTCTTTGCGGTGATGTTGCTCTTCTTAGCATCGATGATGGGAGCGGTGCTCGCCAACGACCTGCTCTGGCTCTTTTTGTTCTGGGATGCCACTACCCTCTGCTCCTTTTTGCTGATAGGGCATACAGGAACGGATGAAGCGAAGAAGGCCGCTGGACGGGCGCTCATGATAACATTGGGAGGCGGTACGGCCTTCATAGTCGGTGCTCTGCTCGCCTTACATTTCTATGGCACGATCTCCATAGCGGCTTTCCCACTATCAGGAACTGCCGGGATCGCTCTGCTCCCTTTCTCCCTCTTGGTCATCGCGGGCCTCACCAAATCGGCACAGCTGCCGTTCCAAAGCTGGCTCCTTGGTGCCATGGTCGCACCTACTCCGGTATCGGCGCTGCTACATTCTGCGACGATGGTCAATCTTGGGGTCTACCTGATGTTAAGGCTCTCCCCCCAGATCGCGGCGGCACCATCTATCTCATGGACGATAGCACTTGTCGGGGGGCTCTCGTTCCTCGTGTCATCGGTCCTTGCTATCGCACAGAACAACGCGAAAAAGATCTTAGCGTACTCGACGATCGCTAATCTTGGTCTGATCACCATGTGCGTCGGCATAGGTACGCCGCTAGCGATCATCGCCGCGATGGTACTGCTCCTGTATCATGCGATCTCTAAGGCCCTCATGTTCCTGGCCGTGGGAGTGGTAAAGGTGGAGATCGGGACCGAGGACATCGATGAGATGACGGGTCTTCGATATCGCATGCCCTTCGTGTCGCTAGCCATATTCATTGGGATCATGACGATCGTCCTACCGCCTTTCGGTATGTTCGCCAGCAAATGGCTGATAAGCGAGGCGGTCGTCAGCTTTCCCTTTCTCGCATTCCTGCTCGCGGCAGGGTTCGCCGCGATCGTCGTCTACTATTTCAAGTGGTTGGGGAACATCCTGTCCGCGCCCGAGCCCTCGACTACGGTCGGAAAGCGCATCTCCCCGATATACGAGTGGACCCTGGGTTCATTGATCGTAGGTGCGGTGGTCCTTTCCCTTTTGATCGGTCTAGTGGTAAGATATCTTTTGGAGCCTTTTGTCGACCGGTTCTTCGCCTCCCCGGTGACAGGAAACGCCCTCTCGCTCCTTGACAGTGCGGGGCAGTTCCCCGTGTTCTTCCTTCTGGTCCTGGTGGGAGCGGCGTTCCTAGGGCTGCTCTTTCTGATAGGTCCTGAACCCAGGGGAAGTCCGGACGCTGGCCCATATGCTGGTGGGGAAACGTTCACTTTCGAGCCGTCCAACAGTTACTACATCTCGGCCGCCAATGTCGATCTCATCACGATGGTCGCCGTCATCTGTGCGATCGTACTTCTTTTGTTCTTGATCATCATCCCGATCCTGTTGGGGGCGGTCTGAACGGACCTGGGCTCCTTCCTGCTTCAGGTCCTGGTGCTCGTTTTGGCACCTCTAGCGGTGGCCTTTAGCTTTGGTATCGACCGGAAGCTGACCGCCAGGATGCAGAACCGCCGGGGGCCCTCGATCTTTCAGGAGTTCTACGATGTGGTGAAGCTTCTTGGGAAAGAACCCATGCTGCTCACCAGGGTCCAAGCGGTGTTCGCAGGGGCCGCGCTGCTCTTCCAGGCGGCCGCTCTTGCGCTGTTCGTCTCTGGGGGGGACCTTTTGGTCATATTTTTCGTGTCCGGATTAGGTTCGGCATGCCTGGTCATGGGTGCGTTCAGCGTCCGGTCCGCATACAGCTACCTGGGCTCACAGAGGGAGCTGCTACAGATCTTTGCATACGAGCCGATCTTCTTCCTCGTCGTCATCTCCATAGGCCTGGTCAGCGGCACGTTCCTGGTCGGGCAGGTACAGGGGCCCATTCTCAATGCCCTGCCGTTAGCCTTTGCGGCGATGATCATCGTGCTGGTGATCAAATTGGAAAAGTCCCCGTACGATATAGCCACCGCTCATCAGGAGATCATATCAGGCCCGTACATAGAATATTCAGGCCCATATCTGGCGACGCTCAAGATCGCGCACTGGTTCGAGGTCGGGACCATCTATGCGGTGATCAGTCTGTTCTTCTGGTCCTCCAACTCGGCCATCGCCATCTTGGGAAAGGTCTCGCTGGCCTTCCTCGCAATGTTCATAACGGTCCTCGTTGACAATGTTACAGCAAGGCTCACAAGAAGAAGGATGGTCACCTTCACCATGAGCATAGGGACGGCCTTGATAGCGATCGATCTTCTATTACTGTTCGTGTTCAACGGGGGGCACTTCTGATGGGGGCGGTCGAGATCGCCAGGAAGCGATCCCCATGGGTCCTTCACTTCGATACAGGTTCATGCAACGGCTGTGATCTAGAGATATGGGCGCTTCTGACCCCCAGATATGACATCGAGAGGTTCGGTATGTTGAACGAAGCGAACCCCAAGCACGCCGATGTGCTCCTTATAACCGGGCCGGTCACGAAAAGATGTGAGGATAGGCTCAAGAACCTCTATGTTCAGATGCCAGGACCAAAGGTCGTCATCGCCTGTGGAAATTGCGCGTCGACCGGTGCTCCGTTCCACGATTGCTACAACACCTGCGGGGGGGTCGACCATGTGATCCCGGTCGATGTGTACGTTCCCGGATGCGCTGCCCGTCCTGAGGCTCTTATCGACGGGGTCGTCCTTGCCCTTGGCATACTTGAGAAGCGGTCCAGGGCCGGCCAGAAGGAGGAAGGGAAATGAACGATACGACCGGGGAAAATGTAAATCCAGAGGCCTTCAGGATGGTCCATCGGATGGTCGGGGAAAAGAAGGCCCTGGGCTGGAGGATGGTGTGCATAATTCCGCGAGATAACATGGATGGAACGATAGACCTGATCTATACGTTCGACGACGGAGGCGGTCTTAAGACCATGAGGTTCAAGATCACTTCCTGAGCAGGAGGTCGACAGCGTTCAGGACATATTCCTTGGTGCTGGATATATGGAAGGTGAATGTGTGGACCTGTTCGGTCTAAGGTACAAAGGTGTCGCCCCAGGGCTATTGCTCGACGCGGGAAGGAGCCCGAACGCGCCTTTGAGAAAGAAGGCAGAGGGAACGGAGGAGAAGAATGAGCAGGTATAGCGTCGTTCCTTTCGGTCCACAGCATGCTGCGTTCCTTGAGCCGCTCCACATCAAGCTGAGCCTTGAGGAGGAGAAGGTCACCGCGGCGGACATAGTGATAGGATATAATCATCGTGGGATGGAGCATGCCTTATCGCTGGATCATAAGAAGTCGATGTACCTGGTAGAAAGGATCTGCGGGATATGTTCTTTTCATCATTCCTCAGCATATGCTCAGACGATCGAGTCCATCTATGGACTGGATGTGCCTGTAAGGGCCAAGGTGATCCGGACGATCATGATGGAGATGCAGCGGCTGACGAGCCATCTGCTCGCTCTAGGGCATATCGCCGAGGCGGTGGGGTATGAGAACCTCTTCATGCAATGCTTCAGAGAGAGGGAGCTCATCATGGGCCTTGTCAACATGCTGTCGGGTAACAGGGTCCATTACAGCATGAACTGTGCTCGGAGGTCTCAAAAGGGACCTGACCGCCGAGCAATGCAAAATGACGGAGACCACGATCGCGGCCCTGGTACCAAAGTTAGAGGAGCTGAGAAAAGTATTCTCGAAGGACAGTACCTTCCGCAAAGCGTACCGTCGGAATAGGCGTATTGACGAGCGCGGCCGCGAGGGACTGGTGCGTCGTAGGACCTGTGGCACGTGCGTCAGGTCTTGTGATGGATGTCAGACTGGACGGTTTCGCCGCGTACGGATTGGACGGCGTGCACTTCAGTCCCATCGTTCGTGAGGAGGGTGACAGCTATGCCAGGACGATGGTCCGGATGGAAGAATGTTTTCAGGCCATCGGCGTGATCCGGGACTGTCTATCCGTACTGCCGGACGGGCCGGTCCTTGTGACCGTAAAAGGGCATCCCTCGGGTGAATCGCTCTCAAGGGTAGAGGCGCCAAGGGGTGAACTGATGTATTATGTGAAAGCGAAGGGAAGGCTTGAACTGGACCGTATCAAGGTCAGGACCCCCGCCTTCGTGAACGTGCAGGCCCTCAAGGGCATGGTCCCTGGATGCGAGCTGGCGGATGTCCCCGTGATCACTGTATCGGTGGACCCCTGCATATGTTGCACAGACAGGTGATGCTCACGTCGATGCTGTCGAACTCTTTGAAGAACCTTTTCCGCAGACCCGTCACCACCAAATATCCAGCGGTGCCGGCGGACATCCCGAGCGAGAACCGCGGCAAGGTCGTCTGGGACATGCCAAAGTGCATCTGGTGTAAAAGATGCGAACGAAACTGCCCCACCAATGCCATTCGGACCGACAAGAGCACCGGGACCCAGAGGGTGGCACGTAACCGATGCATCGGATGCAGGACATGTGTGGAGGTCTGTCCTACTCAGACCATCACGATGCTTCCAGAGTATTCCTCGGCCTCGACCGAGCTCGAGGTCCATGTCTTCGATCTCAAGCTGCCTAAGTGGGAGTACAGGACCGAACACCTACCAAAGGGCGGGAAAAGAGAACTGATCTAAGGGTCGACCGGTCCTCTCTAGGGCATGGGCCCCATCCAAAAAGTATATTCATGATCCGTTCCAATGGAAAGGTCGGTCTACTAAAGGAGGTCACTTGATGCCGGCAATGGATATGATCCTTTCCGACAATATAATCGATCTGGACGAGGAAAAGTTCGAATCAATGATAAAGGGCACTGACAAATTGATCGTGGTCGAGTTCTATATGGAGGATTGTCCTTTTTGTCAGGCGATCGAGCCTGCATATGAAGAACTTTCAAAAGAGCTTGGCGGGGATGCCGTGTTCACAAGAGTGGACGCTGATTCCCATGGTTCCCTTGCCGCCCGATACGGTATCATCGGGACGCCGACCTTTAAACTGTTCTGCAAGGACAAGCTGATCTCGGAGATCATGGGCGAGACCAATGAAACGGTTCTCAGGAACACGATCAAGGACGCGATAAGACACCAGACGGCCTGCTCTCTCAGGTCCAAGACCTTCACCTACGAGATAGACGGGTACGGCTGAGCATAACAAGAGGATCGGGGGCTGTTCCGACCTCATAATATTATTTATAATATTGAGATGAAAAGGGATATATCAGATAAAACACCTCCTCAGCGAAGCAAATGTTCGTCTTGAGGTCTGGTGATGGTTAAAGGCGTAAAGACTTTCACGATCGATGTACCGGTCAATGATCTGTTCTCGATGGTCCGCAATCTAGATTCCAGGATCCAGCCCCTTCTCATGAACCATAAGAAGATGGAGATCGTGGGTTATTCTCCAGAAGTGGTCTTGGAGGAGAATCCGGACAGCCGACTTGTCACAAGGGGAAGAAAGGGAGGGCTGATCACCACCCATAATTTTAGTCAGAAAGTTGACGACAGGACCGAGGTCATGCTCGAGATGGAGATCTCGGTCTGGAAAGGTGGGAGCACCGCGATCAATCTGAACCAGGTCCTTTGGATCATGACCTATAAGGGCATCGAGTCAGGATACAAGTTGGGGAAGGGGGCGGACCTGGTAAGGACCGCACCATCAGAGAGCTTAGGACCTGACCAGACAATGGCCGAGGTTCGACCATCCAGTCTTTGATCCGATGATCATCAGCTCTATTCCCATCGGTTCCAAATATCTTGCTGATCTTAGCGGTCTGGTATTGTATGCTTCGAAACCTATGTCCCCGGCAGATCTCATGACGATGTTCCTAGTGTCGCCCTTGTCACCCGCGATCATCGCGGCAAGTCTTTCGGGGCTGGTCTGACCTCTACCAATGTTCTTTGCGAAAACACCATTGAACGCCTTTATGGTCCCCGTAAGATGCCAAGGGCGGCCGTCCGCGAGATCGATGAGAACGCTAATGGTGTGGACACAAGCGGATTCACACATAGGCGATAAAACCGCCGACCATCCTGACCTGCCCGGTGCGGGCCAAGATAAAAGATCTTTTATCCAGCCTCCTTCCAATGTAATAGGGAGGGCCGCCAGTGGAGGAGTCCGGACGATCCGTGGGGATAATATCCAGAGGGGATTACGAAAGCCGAAGATACCTTTCCGCCACCGAGGCGGCGAACTTCCTTGGGGTCAAGGTGAAGGAGCTGCACAGATTGGTTAGAGAAGGTGTCATACCAAAGACCATATCTGCCAGCGGTCAGCAGCGTTTCGATCTAAAGGACCTGGACCATTATGGTTCAAGGTCACCCGATATATCTGACGTGGCTTCCGGGGGCGTTACTGCCCCACCCGAGGACAAAGCGGTCTTCCTGGTCAACGGGACAGGTCAGCAATTGTTCAACCGCTCTTCTATGATGATGACGGAGATGGCCGATGAGAGCGTTCACCTTGTGATAACCTCCCCTCCATATTTCAATACGAAGATGTACGCGAAGGAACCGATCGAGGGAGACCTTGGGAACATACATGATGTGGAGACATGGCTTGCCGAGATAGGAAAGGTATGGGGAGATGTCTATCGAGTGCTTCAACCTGGCAGAAAGCTGTTCATAAACATCATGAACCTTCCAGTTCGATTGGAGAACGGAGGTTTTAGATCGATAAACCTCGTGGGCAGGACCATCGATGTCTGCGAATCCCTGGGGTTCGTGTTCAAAAGGGACATCATATGGCATAAGACGAACGGGGTTAGGGCGCAGTTCGGGACATATCCATATCCGGGCGGGATATTGATCAATAACATGCACGAATCGATCTTGGAGTTCGAAAGACCTTGCCCCAGGGACAAGAGGTCAAAGAAATATTCCCATGTGACGAAGGAGCAGCGGGAGGCATCGAGGCTTAACAAGGAGTTCTGGTTATCCATCAAGAACACCGACGTTTGGTTGATGAAACCGCAGGGCAGTGGGGACCGCCGGACCCATGTGGCCCCGTTCCCCCTGGAGCTACCGAGGAGGATTATCAAGGCGTTCTCCTTCAAAGGGGAGACGGTCCTGGACCCGTTGATGGGATCAGGTACCACACTTGTCGCCGCTGCGGTCCTGGGGAGGAACGGGGTAGGATACGATATAGACCCTGACATATTCCGGAAGGCCTGTGATACCGTTCGGTCCATATGAGCCCGGCGCGAACATCGATCAGCCTCACCACAATATTTCGAACGCTAGTTAGTTCTTGTACCAGGTCGTGGACGGCGTGAGCATGCCCTATACAATAAAGATCCCATCCTGGGCCATCGAATTTAGCCCACATGGGTCCTGAACGATCGGGACCTTCGGGCGTAGCTTAGTCGTCCTTAAGGGCGATGAAAAGGCCGAACACTACCATTCCGATGTCCACGGCGATAGCTATGGAAGCCTCTACGCTCATCGGTCTAAAGGACAGGAATGTGCTATTGCCCATACTGAACGGCTCCGATACCGAGGGAACTGCCCCATTGGAGGAAAGACCTTGGTCCCCGCCATGCGAGCCCCCCATCAGGCCCGCCACCACCACGATAGCGAGCATGGCCCCAAGCGCGATGACCACAGGTATCCAGACCTTGACAGTTCTTATCCATCCTCACGCGCATTTTGACCGTAGCAGATTATAAGAACGTCACTTTCTGAATCTCAGAAACAATAACACAACGTCCCATCAAGGACGTTCCTGGCCTCTTCCAGCGCAATATGGTCCATGGGTCGTTCATTATCAAGGTCAGAGCATCCCGAGCGTTGGTCACCGCATCGGATGACCTGTGTTCTTACAAGGGGCCCCATCCTTTATCGTTCCTAATGTTCCATCATGGAGAGGACGGACGACAAGATGATCGTTCATGGTCGGCATAGATCGGAAGAAGGCATGCTAGGCCAGCGATCGATAGCTCCATCGGGCCAGGTCGATCGAGATGGGTCCCTCTATATAGCATCATAGGATAACGTAACAATAGTACATCATCGTCCAGGAGAATATGTGATGAGATCGAAGTTAGAGTCTTTGAGCCGTGAGTTCAATGCGACCTTCAAGGAGAGGGAGGATGAGATCGCCGGCTCGCTCTTGGCGATCATATCCGGGGAGCATGTCCTTTTCGTAGGCCCTCCGGGAACGGCAAAGAGCTTGTTGGCCAGGGAGATGTGCAAGTGCATCGAAGGGGGTAATTTCTTCTATTACCTTTTGACGCGTTTCACTACCCCGGACGAAATTTTTGGACCTTTGTCCTTGAGCTCGTTGCAGCAGGATATATTCAGTCGGAAGATCGATGGATACCTCCCAACTGCAAATGTTTCCTTCATGGATGAGATATTCAAGGCCAATAGCTCGATACTCAACAGTCTTCTCACCGTGCTTAACGAGAGAAAGTTCCATAACGGCTCTCAGATAATCGATGTGCCCCTATTGGCGGTGTTCGGGGCGTCCAACGAGCTCGCGGAAGAGAACGAGAACCTGGAGGCCTTGTACGACAGGTTTCTGTTCCGTTTCTATGTCCGGTACGTCCAGGACGAAATGAACTTCCGTGATCTCATCTTAGGTCATGCCGAGGACTTCATACCTTCCGTACGGATGACCATGGACGAGCTGGACGATCTGTCGGACCGCGCCAGATCTCTTGAACTGGACGATGTGACCATTGAAGCGTTGGTGTCATTACGGAAGGAGTTCAAGGGAATGGGGGTCCTGGTATCCGATCGCAGGTGGAAGAAGTTCGTTCATGTTCTCAGGACGGCCACCGCGGCCCTCGACAGGGACAAGGTCGATCGTACGATGATCGTGATCTTGCAGCATATGATCTGGAACAGGCCAGAGGAAAAGGAGTCCATTCGAAAGGCGCTGATCGAGATGGCGGTCTCCGGAGGGGTCGACCTCGAACGGACGAAGAAGAACCTCTCTGACCTCCGAGCATCTGCGGCGTTGGCCAAGGACTACGAGACCCCGGTCCGTGTCACATGCAAGGACTGTAAGATCGATTTTAGGTCCTGGATCGAGCTAAAGGAGCATGGGTCCAACAATCCAGATCATACATACCTCCTAGAGGGCGACGATCAGCAATACCAGCTTACGAGCGTCAGGATGACACAAAGAACATATCCGAGCCTCACCAACAGGTTCGCTCTGATGGACAGACCTGTCAAGCTTTCTTTGACCGGCGGAAAGAGAACGATGTACATGCGGGAGCTCGATGACCTTGAAGAGGAGCTTGGCCTACTGGAAAAGAGCCTGGAGGAAGAAAGCCAAATGTTCGAACGATCATTGGATCCCAATCTCTGGCTGTCTAACAAGGACAAAGAGGACCTTAAGTTCAGGTACGATGAGAAGTCTCGTTCCATGTTCGGGATGAAGAACATCCTGGCAGAGACCAAGGAAGAAATATTATCAGAGGACCCGGTCGACAAATGAGGTCTAAGGAACGTGCTGATCATGGACAGTAACGTCATGCGTTCCAATGTCCGCCCTAGCGCTAGATGGAAAAAAGTGCTGAACGACGATTCGGTCCGTCTGGCGACCGGAAGACCCAGGACCATTCCAAGAAAGCGAAGAGAGGAGATAGCCTCTGTTCTGGTAAAGGACATGTTCAACGATCGCCACATCATCGATGTGAAGATGTTCGCGTCCAGACAGGGGGGTCTTGTTCTCGTTCTGAACGCCCTCCAAGAACTGAAGGAATGGGAGGACATCAAGGAGATGGCCGCCAAGAGCGATATCCCGGCGATAATAGCCCTAAGGACACTGACGACGATGGTGCTCGATATCATGGACCGATCGTTCGACATCATGCTGTTAGCCAAAGGTCCGGAGGAGGTTGGGCTCCTAAGCGAGCTGGTCGGTACCTTTGACATCACCATCCTCTCCTGGCAAAGGAATGCCCAGGTAACGAAGGAGAAGGTCTACGAAAGCCTGACGGTCCTTCGGGAACATGATTCAAATGGGCTTGTAGATGGGGTGCTCAGGCAGATAATAGGCGGGTCCCTTGCGCACCTTCATCAAGAGCTCGGAACGACGATGGGAATGCTCGAAATGATCGAGGCTCTATTACCAGATGGTAAAGAGACGACCATCTCGGTAGAGGAGGTCCTCATCTCCTATCTGAAGGATGTTGATAGGTTCGCAGAGCTTTTGAGGAGGTCCAAGGACCTCGCCAAGATCATCGAGCTGATAGGACACATGGATGTAGACTATGGGGCCAAAAAGGAAGGAATGACCAACTTCGCAGCTAGCGAATCCTACGATCTTGGACTTTCCAAGGACATAAGACACGTTCTTCCCGTAGAGCTGATCAAGCTCAAGGACCCCACTTTGAAGGCGCTTTTCTTCTCCAGATTACTCGAGGGCGAACTTCTGACCTATGAGCTTCGCGGCCTGAACTGGGCGGAGGACCCCGATGAGAGGCGGAAGGGGCCAGTGATAGCATTGATAGATGCATCTGGTTCTATGGTCGGAGAGCCGGAGATGATCGCAAAGGCCTTGATAATCATGATGGCCCGTCGTATGGTCCACGAAAAGCGAAAAATAAAGGTCGTCCTGTTCGCCTCGACGGATTGGAAGATGGAGGTCGACCTTACGGACCGGAAGAAGATGGCAAAGGACCTATTGGACCTTTTATGTCGAACATTCGAAGGGAACACCGATTTCAACACGGCCCTTCGTGTAGGTCTGGAGACCGTCAGGGACGAGAAATGGGGAGGGTCGGACCTCCTCTTCTTCACCGATGGCATGTCCGAGGTAACGGATGATGGGCTGGTTAGGGAATGGAAGGACCTCAAGGCAAGGACAGATTCCCGTATCTTCACATTGATCGTAGGTAACAAGAACGCGGGCGGTCTGGAAAAGGTATCGGACCATACTTACATCATAAGTTCGTCCGACTGGGAGCTGGAGAACAGCCCGTCCAACATCATCAAGATGATCAACAGTAAGTCAGCCATCCATGAATAAGTTCATAGGCTTGTAACCAAGCTCCGCCTCGATCGCCATTCGGTCTTCGGAATCAACGTTAGCTGACGATCGGCCCGCTGACAGGGAGGGCCTGCCGTCAACTCGCATAGAGAAGGTGGCGATGTTCCTCGAGGCGTTCGGGTCCGTGTCCAGGGCAGGTCTGGGATGTGTAACAAGTATCGATGATCATCATCTTCTTTTCCAGTGCATCGGCCTTATGCTCTACCAGGCTTATGATCTGGTGGAAGGACCAAGTACCGAGCTTGTGGTCGAGCTCCTTGTTCATTCCCTTTTCCTGACATTCCGTCAGGCCCTCGAACATTAGAACGTCGTAATGCTTGTTAACCATCTCTTTCCCCGACGATGGTCCAGGTGCTCTTGTCCCAAGGCAGCTGGCACGCCTCATCGAACGCGATGACCGTTCGAACTAGCTCGGTGGTTCGCTCCAGAAGTATCTTGACTATATGGAGCATCTTGTTCGTTGGACACTTTTCTTCTACATACGTTGTCGCTGTTCATCCCACTTTTGAGGAGACGGTTTTTCCGGCGAAGGCCTCTATAAGGGAGGGGATGGCCGTTAGGTCCCTGAACCGTTCTTGGCCGATCAGTGATCCACTGGCCTGACGTTCATGGACCTGCTCACGATGCACATCGCAGCGGTCGTTCTTTCCGGCCCCACATCATTGTCCATCGATTTTCTTGTCCAAAAGGCGATCTCATCGTCCGATGCCTCCACTATATATGTTAATAGGCGATCGCACGCGGCCCGACCTGGTGCATGGTTCAAGCTCAAGGTACATAATCCGATACGGTAGGCCAATGAGGCCGCACGCTCTTCCTCTGGGAACCCGATCACCATCATACCATCGTCCTCGACCGAACCGAACATCTTCGCGGCATCATCGATCATCTTTCTCAGTAACAATGCCCTTTCTCCCCTCAGATCACCGATCACAAGCTCTAGCTCCTCTGTATCGGGGTCGAACTTTGTCCTATAGAACGCCCGGAGCTCAACATGATCATAGTCGGGTGCATGATATGATAGAACGTATCTGAACAGCATCCATCTCACCTATGTTCCCCATGGGGCGAACGATGCCAGCATCTTGGGGCGGCCAACACCTATCTTATTTTCCTCGCGGCATATTTTCATGACATGGTCGATCGGCCGAACTCCTCCGTTATAGGGCAACGGAAATAAGGAAGATGCAGGGCCACCTATGCCCCATCTCTGTTATTACAACTTGAGCTCTCCCAAGAAATAGATTTAGGTCAAATTTAGCGGAACGGGATGCAGCTGTCCGATCTTCAGGGGACCGGCCATGCCTCCAACCACTTACGATCCGACCTCAGAGAATCGAAGGTCCTATTGCGCTGTAGAGAGGGATGAGGGTGAGCAAGGCGCGAACGTTGCCGGATTCTCGGTAGTTCCGACCAGGCCTGACGTACGTGAACAAGGGACCCCTAGGTCCATCGAAGAAAGCCACGCACGCCAGCTGAATGAAGCAAGAGGCATCATGCGCAAGAGCAGGTCGTTCAAAAGCTATCATGCTAGCAAGATGGATATTTACAAGTAGGTCATGCTAGCAAAATGGGTATGTACATGCCATCGGTCACAGAAGTATATGGCGCTCCTGCGCAAGGGCGGATCTATGCACAGGCAAGGAAAGATGCACAGGATCTCACCCACCCGTTCAAAGGCGATGTTATCGAGCCCCCGTCGTTGGCCTATACGGTCCCGGATGATAGGCCGATCCCGCCCCCTGAGCAAAGAGAGGGACCCCGTAGCATCGCGATCGCCGTGATACTATCCATCATTGTTCCCGGATCAGGGTATATGTATCTTAAACGCGTTACACAGGGCGCTGCTATCCTGATCGTGATCGTGGCCTTATTGTTCCTGTACTTTTTTGTTGTGCCCTTGATCGTGGCCGTTCTGATATGGTTGTGGCAGATCAGGGGGACATATCTGTTGGCCAAGGAGTATAACCGCATCGTTGCGGCTACAGGGCGTTCACCATGGTGAGGGATGATCTTCCGCTCAGGGAAAGGACCGAGAACCTTCGAACCCTCCCACGATCATCGGCTTTGTCAAGGTAGGTCGGTCGGGTCCAACCCGTATCCGGCGACCATCAATAGGTCGTCCCAGTTCATTACCGTCTCCACGCATCCATCCTTCAGGATGATGACACCCATGACGGAGAGCCCCATCTTATCTGCGAGATCAAGACCGTCCTTGACCTCCACTAGACATCCCACCCCGATTATCGCGCGTGGTCTCATCTTTTGAACGATCCTTTTCAGGAACGTCGATCCAGGGACTATGTACACCTTGTACCCGATGTTCTTGAGCTCGTTGGAATACTTCCCGATCTGGCAAAGCCCACAGTTCTTGCATTGAAGACCTTCTGGGCTGAGATGCGCAGGACATTCTGCCGAACGCAGACATTGAGGAAGAAATACGATCCTCTCGCTGACCGGTATCTCGCTGAAGCCCTTCCGGCTCATACCGTTGTGAAGCTTGATGGTGAACCTGATGAGGTCCTCGTCCTCAAGGCCAAAGAGCCGACACAATCCCTTTATCAACCCCTCCATGAGCGGAAAGCATGCCCTCAACAATCGAGGGAAGTGAATATGGCCGGTCTTCACCGACCAGAGCACGATGGCTGCTAGTGCGAGAGCGAAAAGGAGGATACCTATGACCAGCAAAAGGGCGATCTCCCCCAACGAAAATAAGAGATCGGCCCCTGTTATAGAGTTGAACAGCATCTGATCCAGAAAGGCCCGACCGTTAATAAAAGGCTATCTTGCTTCGTTCGGTTTTCGATGAATTAACGGTAGCGTGTCCAGGTCGGCACTGGCCAGCACTGCAGGTACGAGAATATGAGCACGGTATAACGACCCGTCATCCAGACCAGGTCGTCCTATCGGTCCGGTGGTGACGAACTGGTCGACGTTCAGAGGTCCGTACTATTTGATCTTCTTGAACGTGCCAATATTGTCATAGAGATAACCGACCATTTTTATGTCCCCTTCGACGCCAGCCCCTTTTAGGCGGACGAGAACATCGTTCAAGATCGTAAGGGCGACCTCCCTTGTGTAGTTCGCCTCTGGTACATGGATCGTGATGGTCCTGAACTGCTGGGCGCTGTAGACATAATCATCAAAGATGCTTGGATTGGCAAGCGTATCTGCGGATTCGAGGAACTCCAGCCATTTTGTCTCTTCCCCGTTCGCTACTTTGATGACAGCACGAGGTGATACATCATCTACCATATATGTGACGATCGCGGATGGGTCCTGTTTTCGCAATTGCACGGACCGCCTTTGGGCCATGGTGTCCAAAAAGGCCCTGATCTCCTGTTTCATGCATGAGCAATCTCTGCACCGAGCTTAAAAGATGGTATCGATCTCCCTCAGAACCGCGATCGAGCTCGAACAGCCCTTTGGACCGGGGGCCATCTCGCGATAGATACAAATCCAATGGCAAGTAAATGAAGTAAAGATGAGGAAATGTATCAAATGCTATGCGGAGACCGATGAAGGACAACTGATATGTCGACAGTGCGGCAGTAAGACCTTTTTCATAGAAGGTGAGGGAAAGGTCTCGTGCCCAAGATGCGGTCACGATAATCCAGAAGAGGCCACCGAATGTTACAACTGCGGCAGCCTCATACGAAGATCAGGACCTTAGAGGGATAGGTCCGCCGAACGCCGATATGGTATTTTCTGGAAAAGTTTCATCTGTTGATGAGCGAGACCGCCCATATAGTCCCGCCCACGACAAGGACCGATGCTGAGGATCGCACCTATGTTCTGATAAGTGCTGAAATCCTGAGCATAAAAGAACAGCCATATGACCAAAAAGGTCAGCCAGGCAATTGCCGCCACGCCTCTTAGTACAGATCTTACCCTCGGTCTGGCCGGAGGATTGTATGGCCATGCCTGATTGGGAGGTCCATACACATGCGCATATCTCAGACCCCATGTGGCCCATATCAGTGCCATGGAGCCTATCATGAACAATGTGGAGACAAGGAAAACGGCTATGTTCTGAGCAAGGGAGTACCCCGATGCATAAAAGAAAAGCCATATGACCAGGAATATCAGCCAGCCAAAAAATATCACTATGCTCGAAGCCACTCTGAGACGGAAGCCTCGGACATGTACCGGTCCCTCATCGTTCTCTCGCATAGTCCCCTTTCCTAGACCATATCTAGCTACCAATGGTATCAATATTTCTAACGAACCCTGTCCGACGGTCCCGTTCAAGGAATGTCGTTCGGGTTCCATGTCGTATGTAGGTCTTCGTTCAATGAGTCGAGCAATAGCATATCGTCCCTCGACAGCTCGAGATCGAAAACGTCCGCGTTCTCTCTCATGCGCTCCTTATGGATGGACTTAGGTATGACCACCAGTCCATGTTGTAGGGCCCATCGGATCATTATCTGGGCCGGTCCTTTCGAATATCTTTTCGCTATGCTAAGCAGGGTCGGGTCCCCGAGCTTTCTACCCCTGGTCAAGGGGGAATAACCTTCGAGCTGGATTCCTTTTGAACTACAAAAGTCGAGTAGGCCTTTCTGGTAAAGGAACGGAGAGAACTCTACCTGATCGACCGCTGGAACGAGGCCCGAACGTCCAAGCGTCTCTTCAAGATGGCGGACCGTGTAGTTGCTGACCCCCACCGCCCTTGCTTTCCCCCTTTCCAATATGATCGACATCGCATCCCATGTCTCCAGCCTTCGCTCGCTTCTCGGCCAGTGGATCAAGTAAAGATCGACATGGTCCAATCCGAGCTTGTTCAGGCTTCGGTCGATCGCTGCCAAGGCCTCTTTCTTGCCGTGGTCCGAGTTCCATAATTTGGTCGTGATAAAGATATCCTCTCGGGGGATGCCGCTCTCTTTTATCGCCTGGCCCACATCCTCCTCGTTCCCGTAATAAGAAGCTGTATCGATATGGCGATAGCCTACTTCCATGGCGTCCTTTACGACCCTTACGGCCTGACCATGAGGGACCTGAAAGACACCAATACCGATGATGGGCATCTTGACACCGTTGTTCAGGGTCACAGTGCTTTCGAGCGACAGCGCCGACATGATCTTAAGAAGAGAAAAGGTGATTATCAACCTTATCCTATCGAGGTTTGACAGCAAATGATCTATGATTATCGACCTAGGACGGACCCGACGATAACGAGGGATTAATGATATCGCCCAAGATAATTTAGGATCACGAGAAGTGAAGCTTCGATGATGGAAAGATAAAAATCACCAAGCCAGTGGCATGAAATCCCATCTTTTTGATATGCCAGTCCTAGGCTTCTAGGACTACCTCTAAGGATTACATTATTAAACCCCCACCGATTATATGCAGTTTGCCATCAGGTAATTTACGAAGGACGAGGCCAAAGCTAGGGTAAGTTATCGTGAAACCTTAGATTAGGTGCTGATTCTTTCGTAAAGCCCATTAAAAAGTGAAAAAAGGAGGAGTAGTTGGGTTAGTAGTGAGCAATAAAGAGGAGTTTGAACACAATGACTGAAGTAAAATATGGAAATGCGGCCGCTTTCGGGTTCGTAGGGTTCGCCTTGCCAACGATGTTGATAAGCCTGTTTTATGCGAACATGTTCCCCTATAGCGTAATGCTCTTAGGTATGTTCATTTTTGTCGGAGGAATCGCGGAGTTAATAGCCGGAATAATGTTGTGGAAGATGGGAGACACGTTCGCCTCACTGGCCTTTTCAGCGTTTGGTGTCTTCTGGTTGACACTTTCCGTTATAGAGGCAGGCACACCTGCAAATCTGAACCTAGGTCCCGCGAGTGTCGCCGCATCTACAGGTGCATTCCTGCTGCTGTGGGGGATATTCGCAGGTGGAATGGCCGTAGCAGCACTAAAGGCACCAAAAACGGTGTTGTTCCTTCTAGCGGGTTTGAGCCTTTTGTTCTTCCTACTTGCAGCGGCGGTGTTGAACGCAAACACGGACATTCAGCACGTAGCGGGCTATTGGGGAGTGATCGACGGGTTCTCCGGACTGTACATCTCGCTGGCGTTAGTCATCAACGAGTCGCACGGTCGGACCATCCTCCCGTTAGGGGTGCCCAAGGCCAAGTAAAGGGTCGCTACCCAATAAATGCTAAAAAAGGGGGCATCTCGCCCTCACCCTTTCGTTTTTATTCAACGTCAAAGATCGATAGGTCGGACACCGATATCTTGAGCCCTTTGCATCATCGACCAAAGTTAATATACTTCTGCCTAGAATTTATTTTTAGGTGAGTTATTGACGACCATTAGATGCCCCATCTGCAACGAAGAAGTAAAGGGAGAGAACACCGACGATCTGAGCATGAAATTAAAGATGCATCTAGAGAAAGTTCACGACATGTCCAAGCGATTGGAGTCTGAGAAAGGGCTCCATGGAAATGTTGAAGAGTTCGTGGGTACGGACATGAACTGGAAACTTCAGGAAGGTCGTTCCCGGAACGAGGAATACATAGGGACATCAGACGCCTTCCAGGGGCAGAAAGGGCGTGCTCCCGAGGAACAGTTCGTAGGAACTCCAGAGGTCGGAGGCAAATACGCTAGACCAAGTGTGCATTGCCCATTATGTGGCGAGATAGTTTTCGGCGAGACCGAGGCTGAGCTGAGCGACAAACTTCGAGAACATCTGTCGATGGTCCATAGCCTGCAACCGATGACAATGGAGAAAACCAAGATGTAGTCCAGGTCCATTTCCTATCAATTTGTGTCATGAGCGAAGATCTGACGAATATGATCAGGCCTTCGCTCCCTTTCATCCCTATGGCCATTGGAGACGGGATGTCCAGGCCATGATCGGCAGTCCTGGCGAAGGTACTAAAAGTTTGGCCATATCGACCCATTTTTCGATCGGTTCGAACTAACGCACCACGACGACGGCGGTCTTTGCCCCTTGGACGACCGTCTTGGAAACGCTTCCCATGAATAATGCTGCACCTCTGCCCAATCCTCTTGTGCCGATGAATATCATATGGGGCTCATACTCGCTCGCGTAACGCAAGATCTGCCCTGGAGCATGACCCCTCCTCAATACCACCTTTGCCTGCACCCCTTCGTTCAATGCTATTTCGGCCCCGTCCGAGAGCACTGTCTTCCCCCTCTCCTCCTGCTCCTTTTCTTCGGCCTCCGCTATTAGGGAGGGCACCTCTCTTAGCTCGATGACATGTAACAGAACTAATTCTGCGTTCATCTTCATGGCGATCTTTGAGGCCATTCGTACCGCTTTGTCGCTCTGTTCAGAGCTATCGATGGCCACCATGATCCTGTGGATACCCTCATCTTTTTCGTTCATGCTCGTTCCCTCTCGATAAATTATCAGGATAGGTGACGGTCCAAGGTCCAACGGCGAACGCAGGCCTTGCGAAAGACCTGTTGGCCCCGCCGTGGTCCTTCCCAGGTCTTTGAACGGCTTACGGCGCTCTTTCGTAATTATTTTTTGTCGTCAAAATATAGTCCTGCAATGTGGTGGTCCGAGCACGAACTCTTGATTCACTGTTATGGAGGGGTCGACCTGAGAACAGCATCTCGAATGGGCATCTTACGCGAACAGTTGATAGTAGAGGAGCAGATCGTTCCAATAATGGTCTTCCAGTGTGGGAAAATGATCCGAGCTTCACCAAGACATCATGTTCCACATCGTTCAAAGAAAGCGAGTTGGCCATGTGAAAAAAATAGTTAGACAGGGGGTAAGGGACACCAACATCGTGGTGGAGCCTTCCCCGAGGCGATGAGCGGACCGCCCGGCGTTCCGCTCATTGCACCTTGTTGCCGCATTTAGGACAATAGGTCTCACCCGATAATGGTGAACCGCACTTGGTGCAGAAGCTTGGTGCTGATTGGGAACCTGTCCGGGACATCTGCTGTCCAGGACCGGGACCACGGAACTCCTCTATCGGTGTGGGCCTGAGCTCGGGCGGTCCTCTCTCCCTCTCCCTTCTTCTAATGACCATAAAGGCAAGCATCACTACAACAGCGATGACGACGATCACGACCAAGATAATGATCAACGCACTTCCAGAAAGGATCGAGCTCGAGGTGACGGTATTGTTCCCGATGACATTGTTGGACCCTTGTGAGATCCCACCGTTGGCCGCGTTCGTTATGTTGTTGTCGGCGACATTGTTTCCCTGGGCGTCAGAGTCCAAGAATATCCCAAAGTCGCCCGCATTGGATATCGTGTTCCCCTGGATCACATTGTTGAGACCGTCAGAGTATATTCCCTCCGTGGACGGACCTGTTATCGTATTGTTCGTGACAATGTCTCCGTTCGTGTCCAGATTAAGGTATATACCACAATCCTGTGGGCTGGTGATGGTATTGTCATGGATGACGTTAGCCACCCCGTCAGAGTAAATGCCTTCGGTGGACGCACCGGTCACGGTATTATTGATCGCTCGATCCCCATAAGAGTCCGTGTCGAGATAGATCCCGGTATCCTGTGGACTGTTAACCGTGTTGTAAGAAATGGTATTGTTGATGCCGTCTGAATAGATCCCCTCGGTGGATGTGCTGGAGATGCCATTGCTCAGGACGATGTTCCCGTTCGAGGCCGCGTCCAGGTAGATACCATAGTTACCGGTGTTGGTGATATTGTTATCGGAGATCGCATTATTGTTGGAACCGGCCAGGTAAACTCCGTCCTCATTGAGATCGGACATGAGATTATTGGAAACGGTGTCGTTCTGGCACGAGAGCATGAACACCCCATAACCTACGCTCAGGTCGTTGTTCTTGATGGTAACGTTGGACGCGTTCATGAGGTATATGCCGAACGTCGCATCGCTGATGGAACAGTTCTCGATGATGATGTGTGATGTTGTATCATTGATCGCTATCACCGAGCGAAATCCTGTTGCATCGGGCGACTCCCCATTGATGATGTACGGGTTCGATGCGCTCCCGTTGCCGAGCAATGAATCATTCTTGGCCAGAGCGGCCATTCCTGAATTTCCTTCGATCATTATCCTGCCCGATGTCGATATGGGCGCAGCGCTCCCGGCCGGCACGAGCAGGACCATGACAGAGACAAGTAATGATAAACAGACCAGAATTGCCATTGACAAGTTGTTTCTCAGATCGTTCACCCCATCTGTGATCGGAACGGGCTTTAGGAACGATGTCCGATCTTCCGCCCGTTCGTGTTCGTCCAAATCATCCAGGTCGTATTTATTTTATCCCGCCCTAAATTAGGGTCGTCGATCATAAAGGGTCTACCGTCCGAACCGATCTTCGGGGGTTAACGCCGACATGGGACGATACAGCTATTATAATCGTCCAGATACTGTCGATGGTGTCATATTCCCCTTAGAGCATATTATGTTCATGTCATTTCTCAGTTCGATCATCCTGGAGGACTACCGGCGTTTCAGAGGCGAGATCGAACTTCCGTTCTGCCCTGGGGCGAACCTCGTCGTGGTCCCATCGGGAAAAGGAAAGACGACACTGATCGAGGCGATATCATGGTGTCTTCTTGGTAACGAACTTGTTAGCGTTCCAGGGGACGTTCCGAACTGTCGATGCTCTGGGGAAGGGCATGGCAAAGGTACTGTGTCAGGTTGACCTTCCAGGACAGTGTTGGACTGGAGCGTTTTGCCATCTATTCGTCAGCTAGGGATGAGATCGTTCAAGAGGGATGGGGATGGAAGTTGATCGAGACGATCGGAGGCGTGGTCACGGCTGAAGGAACGGACGAGGACAGGTTTCGGGACCTCCAGGAGAGGTTCTTTCCCGAAACCTGCGTCTACGGGAACCTCATCAGCGGGCCATCATTGCTCGAGATATCAAGGGGTCGCAAGAGCGGGGTGGAAATGGCCGCAGAAAGTTGCGGCATGTGGTGTTGCAGCGACCTCCCTATCAGATGTTGCACGGAAGCGACAAGCATGCTCTTGGCATGCTGTCCGAACGGTGCGATCCGAACGATCAGCTATGATGCTGTGGGCCATCTGGAGCTGTCCGCGGAAGGTCCTGTCCCGATGAACGAACTGAGGGTGGCGATGTTGTGCTACGCGATCGCTTTTGCAAAGGAGAGCTCGGACCATCCTATAGTTCTGGACGCCCCTTTCGACGGGATCGCAGTATGTGATAGACCATCAGTCCTGAACGAGTATCCTCGAGCGTTTCGATGACAGGCAGATCATTTTCCTGATGTCGGACAAAGATGACATGGATATCCTCCGGGATACAGGCAGGATCGGAAAGGAGATCGAGATCTGGGGATGACCAAAGAGCTTTGATGGCCACTTTGCTTGGATCGGGTCCAGTTCGATCGTTCAGAGGGGACAGACGGTCAGTCCATGCTTCTCTAGGTACCTCTGATGGTATTCTTCCGCCTTCCAGAATGTGGTCGCGGGGATGATCTCAGTGGTTATCCTGTTCTTGAACCGTTTTGAGCTCTCGAGCATCTGTTTCGATCCTTCCGCCATCTTTTTTTGTTCGTCGTTAAAATAGAAGATCACCGAACGATACTGATGTCCAACGTCAGGACCCTGTCGGTTCAAAGTTGTTGGATCGTGCATTTCCCAAAAAGCGTCCAGTAGCTCCTTGTACGGTATCACATTGGGATCGAACGTTATCAGGACGGATTCCGCATGTCCGGTCCGACCAGTATGTACATCCTCATAACATGTGGGTTATCTGTATGACCCCCCATGTAACCCACTATCACGTCCTTCACTCCCTTCAATCTGCGGAAATCCGCCTCTACATGCCAGAAACACCCAGCCGCGAACGCTGCCTTTTGAAGCCCCTCGTCCATTTGGTCCACTGAGGAACTAGGACAACGCGTACTACTTAGTCTTCACCGCCTGCATGGGCCATGCTTCTCGATGGACCTTTGCCAAAATGAAAAGGTCCGTTCTCATAGCACTGGAGAGAATATCCGCGAGATCGATTCCTTGATCTGGATCAGGATATTTCTGTTCTCGTAATCTTCCTTGGTGAGCTCGGTGCACACCTTCAGGTCCTCCTCGAACGCGGACTTCTGGTCCTGTGCGGCGTGTGCGTCATAAATGATGGCGTTGGTCTCGAAATTGAGTTCGAAGCTTCGGACGTCCCAATTGGCGCTCCCTATCGAAGTGACGGCACCGTCTATCACGATGGTCTTGGCATGAAGGAAACCTTCCTCGTACATGAACACCCTGACCCCCGCCTCGAGCAGCTCACCAAGGTACGAATAACTGGCCCAGTGGACGAAAGGATGGTCCAGCTTTCTTGGGATCATGATCCTTACGTCCACGCCCGACAAGGCCGCTAGCCGCAACGCTTCAAGGATGCTCTGGTCGGGGACGAAGTATGGTGTCTGGATATAGATCGATGAACTAGCGGTCTGGACCATCTTGAGATATGCCTCCTGTATAGGGTCCCATCTATCGTCCGGGCCACCGGAAACTATCTGGACCGCCGCTGTCCCCTCGCTCTTGATATGTGTCGGGAAATATGGAGGAGCGATCACAAGGCCCTCCTTGGAAGCATAATTCCAGTCAAGGAAGAATCTGAGCTGGAGCGATAGTACAGCTGACCCCCTTAGCTCAAGATGGGTGTCACGCCAGTGACCCAACCTCTTGTTCTGACCACAGTACTCCTCCCCGATATTGAAACCGCCCAGGAACCCTACCTCTCCATCAATGACCACGATCTTCCTGTGATCCCGGAAGTTGTAGTTGGAACTGATATAGGGCAGGAACGGGATCGTGGAGGGATAGAAACGTGCGTACTTGACCCCGGCCTTCCTAAGCTCCTTTATCCAGCTCTTCGGAAGCGAGGTCCCTACATCATCGATCAAAAGACGGACCTCTACATTCTCCTTGGCCTTGACAATGAGCAGGTCGACCAACTTTCTTCCCAAGGCATCGCTCCTTATGATATAATACTCGATGTGGATATGATGATGGGCTTCACGGATCGCCTTGAACAGGGCCTCGAACTTTTCATGACCTAGGTTGAACATGCGGATCGAGTTGTCTTCTGTCAGGAACGCTATCTTGTTCCTGCGCAACATATTTGCCACACCGTAGTACGGTCTCTTTTTTTCATCTTTGAACGAGCACTCCAATGTCAAGGGTGCGATGACCTCATCGCTGACTATTTTGTCAAGATATTGCCTGTCCGACTCGGCCTTTTGCCGGAAGGACCTCATCCGCCTGTACGGTTTCCTTCCGAATAGAAGATAGAATATCACCCCGAAGGCGGGAAATATGAACAAGAGGATGAGCCAGAACACGGCAGCGTCCGGTCTCCTTCTCTCCGCGAAGACGATCCCCACCGCAAAAATAAAGTTAAGGGCCCCTAGGATCCACGAGAGGTTGGAGGTGATGATCGAGAGGTCCATGTTCAGGTCTCCGTCGTTTTGGATAGTACTTGAACGGTCCTTTGACCGGTCAAAGTTCGTGGTCGGCCTGACCCCATGGCCTTTGATGGGCCTTATTGTCTACGGTCCCGTCAGCCACCCACGAACGAGCTTATGGGCTTGTATCCAAGCTCCACCTCAATTACCTTACGGCCTTCAGCATCAACGCTCGCTAGGATCGGCCCGCTGACGGAGGGCCCGTTCATCTTGGACGTGCCGAGATGAGCGATGTTCCTTGAGGCGTTCAGGTCCGTGCCCAGGGCAGGTTCGGGATGTGTAACAGGTATCGATGATCATCTTCTTACCCGGTACCTCCGCGTTGTGCTCTACCAAGCTTGATGACCGGTTGAAGGACCAAGGCCCGAGCTTCTTGTTCAGATCCCTGTTCCTTTCTCTGCCTGATGTCGGTCAGGTCCTCGAACACCAGGATGTCGCAATGCTCGTTAACCATCCCCTTGGCCACACGATGGTTCAGATGTCCATTCACCAGGACAGCTGGCACGCCTCATCGAGCGTGATGACCGCTCGAACGAGCTGGGTGGTTCGCTCCAGAAGTATCTTGATGATATGGAGCCTCTTGTTCAATGTGATGCCTTCCTCCAGCATACGTTTTTCGCCGTTCACCCAAATTTGAAAAGGTGGTTTTCCGGCGAAGGTCCTATGAATATGAAAATGCCATGTGAGTATCGTCGGTCCTTCCCTCGCACGTTCGAGATGCCCATCTTACATCGATCGGGATCACAAACGATCGAGGATGTCGAGATCACATCCTAGCGATCATGTCAGATCGGAACGGTCCAGAACATTAGGCAGGCCCCGGAGATCACTCAAAGGGGGGCACATCATTTGGTCTGGGACCCCAATGTCCTTCCGATCTTATAAGCGTCCGCGATCTTCTCGCCCATCCGGAAATAGATGGCGGCCGAGCTTCCGTATATCATTGGGTCCATCTTCCTAAGGTCCGCTTTTGTCCCCGTCAGGCAGCGTTCCTCCACAAAAACGTCAATGATCTCCCCGATGACCATATCCGTGGCGTCCAGTTCGATGATCTTCTTCAATTTACAGCCCATCGACAAAGGGCAATCCTCGATGAGCGGAGCATTTTCCAAGGACCCATAACCGACCTTGAACACCTTGGACTTGTCCGTCTCATATCCAGAGTGCAACCCGCAGTAATCCGTTTCTAGGGCCATAGCGGAACTTGGAAGGTTCACGCTGAAGGTCCCGTTCCCGATGATCCCATCCTTGGTCCGTCTCTTCTTCCCCATCACAAGACCGATCATTGGAGGATCGTCATCTACCATCGTTACCCAGGCGATCGTGCAAAAATTCACCTCGCCGTCGACCTTGGCCCCAACTATGCAGACCGGCATCGCCATGGCAGGGACCTTTTGTCCGATATTGACCTTGCTCATCGTTTCGGACCTAATTATGCACGCCATCATATCTATTGTTTATTGGTAGGCCTCGCCTCGGTCGGCTAAGACCAACTTGAAAAGTGCTAGAATACTTTGGGCGGGCCAAGACCGGGGCGATACTTGCATGCAGGTCATGTCTCAATCGACACGGGATCGAAGATAAATATAATTAGGATCCCCAATCATTCGGCCGTGATAGGTGAATAGATGTCAGATCAGGATGGGAATTCTAAGAACAGCATGCCAGCTAAAGAACAGAAGAACGCCGAGGGGCCGTCCGGACGCACATTGAAGGGTGCGCCCAGCCTGTGGCAGAGATGTCTGACCTGCAAGGTAAGGAAGAAATGCGGAGAGGCCGGGGTCATCCGGGGCACGGACGCATGCATCGAAGCCAGGTATGTGAGCTTCGGCGGCCGAAAGTAGGCCGATGGCAGTTCAGGCCATGAATGGGGCCGGATCGGTCTCTCTTCGTCCTCGATTTTGAGTTTTTCTCGAAGAGCAAGAGGTGCTCCGTCAGCATCATAGGAGTGGTAGCTCTGTCAAGAAAGGTCGTGCTCATCCCTTCCTTGGCCAGGGATGCTCGGCGCAAGGATATTTACGCTACGAACTGGGTCTTTTCATCGTACTTGTCCTTTTTCATCGGAGATCGATTATACACAGGTCGTTCGAACCTAGTATGCCGGTGTACCATGTTAAGATCACAGCTCGAGAGGAGGATCACGCTCAATGATGGTAATGCGATGCCACTGTTAGGACTGGGCACATGGCAATTGAACGGAGATAGGGCTTACAAAGCCGTCATGGAAGCGATCAAGTTGGGCTACCGGCTCATCGATACCGCGAGCATGTACGACAATGAGGAGGAGGTCGGGAGGGCCATTCATGATAGCGGTGTCAGTAGGGAGAAAGTGTTCATTACGACAAAATTATGGAGCCATGAGCATGGATATCGGGAGGCGATGGAGGCCTGCGATCGGAGCCTCGAAAGATTGGGCACCGAGTACCTCGATCTTTACCTGATCCACTGGCCGTCCGGTGATCGTATTCCCGATACTTGGCGTGCGATGCAGGACCTTGTCTCTAGAGGGAAGGTCCGTTCCATAGGGGTGAGCAATTTTACCATCCCTGATATAGATGGGATGAAGGGAAGGACACCATCGGTGAACCAGGTCGAACTATCCCCATTTTCGCATGACGATCGGCTGATCGCTCATTGTATCTCCCTTGGGATGGTCATGGAAGCGTATAGCCCGCTGAACCATGGGCGAAGATTGGGGGAACCCACGCTCGCGGAGATAGGAGAGACCCACTCGAAGAGCGTGGCACAGGTATTGATACGTTATTCGCTTCAGAAAGGGGCCATAGTGATACCCAAAGCCTCGAGCCAGGAGCATCTTATAGAGAACGCCAATGTGTTCGACTTCTCCCTCACAGAAGAGGAAATGAGAGCTCTAGATACGCTTCAGGGATAGAGTCAGGCCGGGCGATACCCTGGACCATTTCCATTTTGGGCACGGTCTTCTTCCTTAGAGATCTCGAGGCGGCAGTGCCAGGGGCGTTCGTCCTGTATCATGAATGTCTTCCTAATGTCCGGTCGAATATCAGCTGCCCTGACTTTCTACCGTCATTGTTCGTCGCCCTCTTTATGCCGGAGAGATAATGGCCATACGGTAATCGGTTGATCAAGTAAATGGTCACGACGCTCCCCAGGACCGTACCTGGGAGGAGCAGGGCATAGAACAACGGGCTGCCAGCACCGATACCAAATGCTTGGATCCTGTTGACGATGGTGCTTATTACGAGCATGTGCACGAGGAATATTCCAAAGGAATACAGTCCCACCGTCGCCAATATGGCAGAGGGCATTCCCCATCGAGCGTTGAGGAACACAGCCGTCCTGTAGAGCAGCGCTCCCATGAGGATGGCGAACGGCAAAAGGACAAGGGACCAGAGAAGGCCCGAACCAAGTATGGACAGGACATATGCCAGAAAAAAAGCTGGAATGACCGCCGGCCAGACACTTAGCCTTGAGACCCAAGCCATCATTTTCGATCTGTTCCTCCAAACATAGATCCCACCGACAAAGAAGAGAAGGTATGGAACGAACATCCTGTCCGATATGAGCGTCATCGCCTGTGCCAGTGGACCTGTGGTCCCAAATATCCCCTCCATCCCTTCCTTAATGGACGCATACCATATGACATAAATGATGAGACAGATCGAGGGAATGAGCCATGAACGGCCCGCCTCCTCCGTTCTCTTGTACCAGGTCACAAGGAACGGGAACAGTAGATAGAGTTCCAGGATGACCGCAACGAACCAGAACGGTCCGGTGGCGTCGAACAGGACGAGCGCTCCCAGTTGTTGGGATATCGATCGCTCGCCAAGAAAGAACCAGTTGAACGCCAGGTAGATGACGGAGAACGCGAACACAGGGGGCATTATGGTCGCGACCCTACGTTTGTAGAACTCCCTGACGTTCACCTTATCGAAGTATCTCATGGCCAGCAAGAGCCCCGAGATAAAGAAGAAAAGAGGAACGCCGAAATCCGCCAGATGAGTGAAGAAGTTGGTATAGGAATAGATGTAACCTGGCGGGATCACATAAAGCCCAAAGGCCAGTACATGGATCGCCACTATCGCAATGATGGCAAAGCCCCTGAGAAGATCGAGCTCACCGATCCATCTTGTACCGCCCCCCTCGAACTTGGCATTTCCTGCGTACACTGTTTTAGACGTTTGGAATCAGAGCATTAATATAACTATGTATTACTTTTTTTTAACCTGATATTGTTGAGCCAGACAATGGGGCGTATTTACCAGAACTGGTCGCTCCCAGTAGAGATGCGTCGTGGTCGGTTCCCATCCAGAGGCGGTCCCTTGTGTCATGCTTCTTTTTTCCAGATCTTTACGAGGATGTTCTTATCCTCGTCATTTATGCCCTTGACCAGGAACAACAGGGCGAAATAAGAGAGGGCACCTATCCCGATCATTATCAAGAGGTTGTGCCAAGGAACTAGCAGAAGGACTATGGCCATGCCGATGGCCGCCATCAACGGCCTGACGAGTATGTCCGCGACAGTTGACCGTGAACACGTATTTTGTCAGGAAGAAGAAGTGGTCGCCACCAGTATTAGGTATGACACCGTGAAGGCCACTGCCGCTCCGTTCTGTTGGAAGAAAGGTATCAGAACAACACAGAGAACGACATTGGATATGGCGCCTATCACATTGGCGATGGTGATAAGGCGGACCTTTTTCGCAGAGGCGAGCACGCTTGCCATGCCAGAATCGAAAAAGCTTATGGCCACCGCAGGGATCAGGTATCTGGAAAACCGTACTGGCTGGGGAGAACTTTGGCCCATAGAACAGACCGATTATCTGATCGGCTATTATCACTCCCCCGATGGATATGGGGAGGCCCAGGGCGAACATGTATTTCATCACCTTCTGCTGGGTAAGTTGGGTCATCTCCTTTGATGATTTGTACATCCTCTGAGATCACCGGTATCAGGGCGGTGACGAGATTGATCGGAAGGGCGACCATGGCCGTCACCATGTTGAACGAGACATTGTACATACCTGTCGCTGTGGTGGCGGCCACGGAGCCATCGCCCATCCAGACGATGAGCGTGAACACCAGGACGGCGTTCACCGAATATAGAGAATTGATGGCAAGGTCCGCAATAGCGAACGGCACTGCCCTCCTCAATTGGCTGAACGACTCGGTGAGGCTCAGGTGCTTCAGGGGTTTTACTACGAAGTGAGAGCATACCAGGTATGCAAAGAACAGCTGGATGATCGAACCTGCCAGAACGACCAGCACCACCGTCTCCAGGCCATATCCGAGCACTACTAGTACGATGGCGGTCGTAACTGTGAACGCCCTTTCTACGATGGACAGTTAACAGAACGTAATGCATCTGTTCGAACGCGGTGTACATCGAAGTGAACGCTTGATAGATCCAGTTAAAGGCAAAGGAAATGGCTATGATCATGACCGCATAGGCGACGTTCGGGGGCATCCTTTCCAATAAAACCACCAAGAACGTGACCGCCAACGACACCACTCCCAGTATCCCTCTGAGCAGGATGGTGCTCGTCAAGCGTTTTGATGCGATCTCCTTGTTGGGGGCGACCTCGATGACCAGCTGAAATCCAAGATTGAAATCCGCGATGAAGAACACCAAGGTGGATAGGGAGAACGCCAAAGTGTAAGTACCATAAGTGGCGGCCCCTAGATAACGGGCCAGAACTATCGATAATAGCAATGTCGATAATAGGCTTATGAACTGGACCGATCCCAATGCCAATGCGTTCTTCGTTATGTTACGTACTAACCCCATCCGACTCCCCTCAAGATATCCGAGCGATCGTCCCGTGCCGTTCTACTTTTCTATACCCCAGATCAGTAATCTCCCTCCCCGTCAAGGATCTGGTGATAGAAGGTCCAAAAAAGAACTGTCCGGTCCCTTCTCAGGTAGGCTTGGCCTCCTCCACTGCTTCCTCGTGCACTCTTCCTGTGTTCCCAAGTGCTTTCTCCATTCCCGGGACCATGTCCTCATCTACCTTCATGGACAACAAGGCGGTCATAAGCTTTGCTAGCTTGATGCCGTACCCTATCCTATGGAGGGCAGGTCGAATGTCATCCCGAGCATAATAGGCCCATATCTCTGACCCATACCATGAGCGTACCCACTGGCTGAGGCTCATCTCCCCCCTTTTCCTGAGTCTCCAGAACGAGTCAAGGTCGTTCATCTCGTCCCACCAGCGTACCCCGTCCCGGAAATCCGTGGCGGTAGGGAGGGGACCATCAGTGAGGTCATTGTACTCGAACATGACCAGTGGCAGACCGGCACCATCTGAATGCTCGTTCTGCATCCAGGTCCGACCGTTCATCTCGATAAGCTTTAGCTGGCCGTCACGTGGGTCTAACTTGAACTCGACGTATCCTATCCCCTGGTAGTCCAGACCCTTCATGAACTTTAGACCTAGTTCCGCGACGTCGGGGCAGGTGCATGCTCTCCGACAGGGACGCAACACCGAAGTTCGGGGGATATTGTCTGACCTTCTCCCACGTGAATATTGGAGAAATATATCCGTTCTTCCCGAAGTACGCTGCCATGACGTACAGGTTCTTTCCTGGCGGCATGATGATCGATTGGACGGTGACCTCAAGGTCGGTTGCGAACACCTTCGCCATCTGTTCTCTAAGCTCGTCCGGTGTGTTGACGATGAACCCTTTGTTCCCGAACGTCTTGTACCATATGTGCGAATAGAAGGGCTTGATGAAGGCTGGAAAATGTACCCCCGAAATGACCTCATCGAGGTCCGCAGGTGTTTTTGGATAGTAGATCTCGGTAAGTGGAATGCCGATGCGCTTCGCTTCCTCGTACTGAAGCCGCTTGTTGACCATCGCTTCCTCCACCTTTTCCGACGGTATGATGAAATCAAAGCGCGTCCTTAGTTTGTCCCTGTTCCTGGACATAAAAAGCACGGCAGCGTCCGATGCGGGAAAGAGGACCCCCCTCTCATTGAGCTTCTCTCCCTCTTTCAATCAGGAGATCAAGAACTCCTTCAGGGTCTTTCACCATGTCCGGGCATATCAAAGGTTTGACGAACCGTGAATGAAGGCCAGGCAGCTCGGGCTTACTATCGACCCCAACGACAGGAATGCCCCGGCGACCGAGTGTCCTCGCTATTCCAAGGCCGTTGGCCGTCATGGTCAAGATGAAAGCTGTCCGTTTTTTACTTTCTGACACTGAGAACCCCTTCCATCTAATTTCTATTTGTATAACTTA
>CAVUGW010000038.1:0-92579 GCA_963741025.1 Methanomassiliicoccaceae archaeon | reverse complement strand
GATCGTTCACATGAACGCCGAGGAGCAGTCATTATATAAGGCGATGGAGGGACTGGATTCCATCTCCAGGTCATTGGCGCTCAGGCATGGCGAAGAGCATCACATCGCCAGGTACTTGATGAACGAGATCCAGGACGAAGGGATCGACGAAGAGCATTGGATGGCGAAGGTACAGGTGTTCACCAAGATACTTCAGGATCACGCACGATCTGAAGAGGAACACATGCTGGACCTAGCTATCAACTACTTAAGCGAGGAGGAATTGAACAGTATCGCCGAGCGTTTCGACCAGGTGGAGGTCGGTCTTTTAAAGGGAAGTCGGGTCGAGACCGTTCGACGCCCATGACGAACCATGAGATCGCCTAAGGTCCATGTAGAGGTGTCCTTCAATCAACGGAACGGTGTACGAACGAAGCTCCTGCGCTCCTCCTCTTATCCGTCCAGTATCGGTACGTATCCGTACCAGCTCCCTCCCCTCCTTAGGTGGGACACACCGTCCTCAAGGACATTCAGGTGCTCTTCCTTCAATTTTATAAGGCGAACCATCAGATCTTTTGTCCAAGATCTGACCCGGTCCGCTCCGCAAGCTCCGAATACAGCTTTATGGAATTGCTCTCCACGCTTATGCCAACCTCCACCCCCTCGATCTCGTCCTGCAATGGAAGGCAGGCATCTCCCTTTAGCTCCGGGAAGACATAGATGGGAATGAATCGGCCAACCTAGGGTCCGGAGAGATCCCAAGATCGGTCTAAGGTGACAGAGCAGATCGATCTCCTCTCTATCCATCTGCGGTGCTGTTCCTCGTCTTCGGCCAGGCCCTTCAGGATCGATGAGCCGTTCCTGTCCCCTACGCAGCCGCTCATCTTCGTATCGAACGTGAACCCATACCTCTCAAGACGCCATGCCGCGGCGAGGATCGACAGTTCGTTCGTCATCTCTCGTTCGGTCTTTTCTCCGGCCATCGCTTCGACCCCGGTCCTTACATCCCCTGGGACGGTCCTCCGAAACGTATATCGTAAGGCCATGTGAGATAGAATCTTCCGAACCGATCCTTTCATCTTAGCTCTCGCACTTGCGAGGCAGTACGACGTGCCGGTTCGCACCGAGGGCGGGCCGGGTTTTCCTAGGCCGACCCAGCTTAAGTTAGCTTGGCAACGATCATATCCCAGGTCGATTCGACGTCTATATTGAGGAAGTGACATGGTCGTTGTATCAGTGTGCAAGGAGGGTATGCCCCTTCTAGGGGGATAGGTTCCCGGACAGTCAATTTGATTCAGCCACCCATGGAAAAATGAAACTACCGGAGGATATGGTGGGAAGATGTTCGAACCCCAACGATATGTTACATGCGATATGGAGAGATATTGATAAGGGGATGTCTCCCTATCGGACCGTCAAGGCCAAAAAAGGGAAGATGGTGAGCTATCACCTTTTCACCCTGGTCTCGTTCCCTCCACCTTCCTGTCTTATCGTTTCTTTATCAAAGCTCCTCGTCTTGCTGCCTCGGCCCCGGCTGCCACCCCTGCAGCATAAGCGGCTTTTATCGCGGCCTCTTCTTCTCTTATCGCCCTAACTCCTGTCGTCGATGTGCCTTCCCCGAAATATGCCTCCGGAGCCGCATCTCCCGTCGGTCTTTCGAACGACTCGGAATAATAGCTCCCCGTCCCCGCGGGGTACATCGGTCTCTCGCGAGGTCCTCTGGTGACCCTTGATGTCCCCTCTCCGAACGATGACTGGGGCGCCGCATCCCCGATGGGCCTGTCCAACGACTCCGAATAATAGCTTCCAGTGCTGGGATTGTACAGCGGCGAGTCGGTTCCCCGTCGAAGCATCTCGTCACGGCTCAGACGGTTTTGATGGGACTCTGACCATGTACTCCCCATCCGCACCAATTCTTGCTCCCTGCGGGCCACATCTGCTTCCCTTCTAGCTACTGAGGCCTCCCTTTCTTCGACGCTCCTCAGCTCGTTCTCCATTTCTCGTCTGCGTTGCTCGTTGATCATTTGACCTTTTCACCTCCATATCCAGCTCGTTCTCGTTTTTATACAAGATCGCTTCGATATCGATCAGGCGGGATCAGTCCGACCTCCCCGATGAGGATGTTCAATTGGGAAGCGTGAAGGTGAACATAAGGGGGCAATATCGATGGGTGGAACATCGAGCAACAGATCGCGTGACAACGATCCCACGATGTTCCGGTCATTTCGAAGTGCCCCCGGTCGCCCATCATCATCCTTCGATCGGTCCCTTGGTCCCTGGACCATGTGGATCTTACCCGCATATACTATTGAAAAGGCTTGCTCGAAGAACGATCGGATAATTTGGGAACGTGGCACTGGAGCTTCCGTCCGGGTTCATAAATCTCTGATTTTATTTACGAAAATGGATCGACCATACGTCACCAGCCAACCGTTCATGACCATGACCATTGGATATGTTCGTGGTCGGGCTCGAACGTACGAAAATGTTTTATCGACGCCATGATAGCGATCCACGATGGCAACGACATGGCGATATGCTCTACTTCTAACCACACGGTAGGTTTAGCTTTCAAAGCTCGCCCTTCGATCCATCCCTCAACATCAACGTTGAACCTGCTTGTGATTAGCCCCACAATATGGCCATGGTCCTTAACATGCTTCGGACAGTGGAGGGTTTTTATGATGAACGACAAATATCTCGCTCGAGCCGCGGTCCGGGGCCGTTGGGCCCAAATACGAACCCCGAAATCAGATAATTGTCCTTCACCGCTCTTCACTTCATCTTTACTCTCGTTCCGAACTTTCCCGTGATCAATGCTAGCGCTCCTTCCGATCAAGATCCAACTCGACACATACTTTGAGGTCGTCAGCATCGTGGACGGCCTGATTCTTGGTCTCCTGATACGATGTGCGTGATCCTCCACCGAGCCCAGGGGGCCATATCAACTATGATATGTCCCTTCCGTTCGTTGGCCGAACAACTGCAACGGATCATGTGGGCGTTCCGAGCATTAGATATTAACAACGGCGGGTCAGTTCTATATATTAAATAAATAAATCTCTACATTACCCTTAGAGCCATAGGGTGTCGTTCAAACATCTTTAGGAGGAGAGTAGTGTGAGAGGGTGGTTCCCTAGTTCCACCTTGGCCGGGGGATCCATCAGCCCCGGCCTAAACCTCTCAAGTATGGTATATATCAAGGATCGATGAGCGCTTTGTTCTTCCAGGAGCGGTCCTTAGAACTTAGAATATATCGATCTTTCCAACGATCGTTCATGCCCTCCGCCGCCCCTCATCCCTACCAGATCGATGTGATCATGCATAAGTTCGTTGATATCGTTCTTGCCAATAAAGATCGATCTCTACAAAGCATGGCAGATACAAAAAGGGGATCGATGACGCAGCTCCTCTGGAACCAGAAACGCCAATAGCTGGTCATGGACCATAGGGGCCAAGGACCTCCCAACATGGATGTCCATGGAACATTTTCATCCTCTCTGATATAAATTTATGCAGTTCCTATGGGCATTTATTTTCCGATCGGTCCTCTGCCCTCGATCATGTTTCAATGATCCTCGCAAGGAAGCTTCCCCACAAGAAAACACACTGCGGAAAACGATCGTTCGACAACTAGCCAGGTATGAACCATTGATCGCTGGTCCATTACATGGTGGACCACGATGTGGGAACGGTCCACCTTTGAGTTGATAGTGCAGATCTTTTATCAATCTTGATCATATTATGTCACAATATATAATGGTCCCCTGGCATAAAATATCAATGACAGGCTCTACCGTTCTGTACAGTTGATGATGAGCCGGGACTATTGGACATAACCAAGATATTTCTAGAGGAGGGTGGGGAGATCAAGGTGAATCTGGAGGAAGATCCAAGAGCGTCGATCGAGAGGATATCGAAAAGCAACTATGATGTGATCGTGTCCGACTATCAAATGCCTCGGATGGACGGGATAGCGCTTCTCAAGGAATTGAGGAATAAAGGTGATCGCACCCCATTCATACTTTTCACCGGTCGCGGTCGTGAGGAAGTGGCCATCGAAGCACTGAACAACGGCGCCGACTTCTATTTGCAGAAGGGTGGGGAGCCTGCGGTGCAGTTCGGGGAGCTTAAGAACGCGATCATACAGCTGACCCAACGAAAAAGGGCGGAGATGCAGGTCGTACAAAGCGAGCGGAAGTATCGCGATCTGGTGGAGAGCGCGAACAGCATAGTCCTGAAGCTCGATACCAAAGGCATCATCACCTTCCTGAACTCATATGGGATGGGATTCTTTGCATGTTGTGAGGATGTTGTGGGCAAACCCGTCATCGGTACGCTCATCGGTCCTGAGAGCTACACCGAGAAGGAATTGAAGGAACTGATCTCCGCGTTCTCGCTCGGTGGGGACTATCCCTTGATCTATAGTTTCCCTATACGACGCCGAGATGGGAAGGAAGCATGGGTATCCTGGACCACTAAGGCCCTTAGAGACGAGAACGGCGAACCACAAGAGCTTTTGGTGATCGGGAGCGATGTCACGGCGGCCAAGAAAGCGGAGCTCGATCTCCGGCATTCCACTTCCATTCTGAGGGCAACATTGGACTCGAGCGACGAGGGCATCCTTGCTGCCAAGATGGACAGGACCATCTCCGATCATAATCATCGTTTTCTGGACATGTGGAAGATACCCACTTCCCTCATCGATTCCAGGTCCGAGAAGAGGTTGCTAGAACACGTCGGACCTCTGTTGAAGGACCCTCGAAAGTTCGAGGGTTTCATCGAGAACTGTTACAAAGATCCTGAGCTCGAAGATGCTGTGTCCTTCGAGCTCAAGGACGGGCGGACATACGAAGTATATGCCGCCCCCCAGCGCATCGGTCGAGAGGTCATAGGGAGGTTTTGGAGCTACAAGGATATAACTCAGCAGAAAAGGTATGAGAATGGTCTCCTTGAGAGGAACGAGAACATAAAAAGTCTATTCGTGGACAACCTGGCCATCATGTTGCTCCTTGAGCCAGGTTCAGGCAGGATCGTGCATGCGAAGCGTGTCGGCCTGCAGGTTCTATGGCTACACGGAAGATGCTATTTGTAAAATGAGTCTGTCGGACCTAAGCACACTGCCACCAGGCGAACTTTCGAACAGGATGCGATTGGCCGAGAACAAACAAAAGAACTTCTTCAGCACGATCCATCGCCTCGCGGACAAAGAGACCAGGGATGTGCAGATATTCATAGCACCCATCAACTACAAGGACCGCGTACTGCTGTTCGGCATCGTACAGGACATAACTGAGGCGAACAAGACAAAAAGGATGCTCGCAGAGTCCGAACTAAGGCAAGACCGGATCCTTGGAAGTCTTTCTGAGGGGATCTTTGCGGTCGATCAATACGACAAGATCACATATGTGAACCAACGAGTATCGGATCTTTTGGGTCTTCCTTACGATAAGGTGGTCGGTTCCCATCCCCTGGACCATGTTTCTGAGGAATCGAAGGCCGAGGTCATTGCAAATCTTGCCATCCGGAGGAAGGGCGTTGGCGGTAGTGTGGACTACAAGCTCAAACGAGCTAATGGCTCGGAGTTCTGGGCTACGTTGTCGGCGAAACCCATTTGCTCGAACTGTAGGTTTCGAGGGGACCATCTATGCGATCACCGACATCACCGAGCGAAAGGAAATGGAGCGCATGCTCAGAATGAGCGAAGCAAAGTACCGCCAGATCGTTGAAAACGTAACAGAGGGCATTTTGGTGGCCGATGAGGGGTGGAGGACCTCCTTTGTGAACAAAAGGATGGCCGAGATGCTCGGCTATGCACCCGAAGAAATGCTCGGGCATCAGGTCATTGATTTCATGGACGAAGGGGATAAGGCCATCACGGTTAGGAACGAGATGATCTTTGATGAGAAAGGGACCGGAGAAAGGGACCTGACCTTCCTGCGCAAGGACGGCTCCAAGCTCCATGCCCACCTGGTGGCCTCCAAGGTCGCCCAGAGTGGCAATATGAAGGGAGGCGTCGCCTTCATATCCGACATCACCGAAAGAGACCGCATGGAAGAGGCTCTTAAGGAAAGGGAGCATTTTCTGGAGAGGGTCCTGTACACTCATCCGAGCGGCATCATGGTCTATGACATCCCATCGAACAGGGTGGTATACATCAATAATTGGGTCTCGAAGGCGACCGGCTTGACCTCTGAGCAGTTCACCGGTACATCGAACATCGTGAACTTGCTGGTGCATCCCGATGATCAGCGGACGATGGCCGAGACCATGAACACGGTGGTAAACGGAAAGGACGACGAGGTGCATGGTGCGGACATAAGGGTCAGAGCATCACTAGGTGATTGGATATGGGTGCACTTCAACGCCACACCGTTCATGCGGGATAGGGACGGTAAGGTCGTACAGACAATAACTGGACTTAAGGACATTTCAGACCGCAAGAGGGCCGAGGATGAACTAAAGAAGGTGAGCTCGAAATTGGACCTCATGAACAGCATCACGAGGCACGACCTCAACAATCAACTTATCATCATCCAGGGTAACCTTGAACTGATCTTACGTCAGGTCAAGGACCCGGGTCTCCTTTCCTGTTTGGAGAGGGTAAAGAGAAGTACGAAAACGTGCAGGACCAGCTGGAGTTCGCCAGCTACTATCAAGCGTTGGGGACCGCCGCTCCGAAATGGCAGAGGATCTCCGAGATCTTGCAAGACCCTACCGGGTACGCGGACATCCAACATCTGGAACTTAGAGGCCGTGCGGAGCATCTTCAGATCTATGCAGACCCTATGCTGGACAAGGTCTTCTACAACCTGATTGAGGACAGCGTTAAGTATGGAGGTAAGGCCGTAAAGGTCAACATCGATTGTTATGAGGACAGCAATGGATTGATCCTAACCTACGAGGACGATGGTCAGGGTATTCCTGCTGAGGAAAAGGATAGGATATTCGAAAAGGGGTTCGGTAAAGGAACCGGACTTGGTCTTTTCCTATCGAAGGAGATCTTGGCGATCACCGGCATAACAATAATGGAAACAGGTGTGCCAGGGAAGGGGGCGAAGTTCGAGATGTTGTTACCGATCGATAAGTTCCAGTTCATATGAACGCAGGAAACTTTTCTATCGGAGGTGAAAGTTGATCGACAGGTCCCACACTAGTGGTAGCTTATTGTGAACTACCCCGCCCTTGCGGGCGAAGCTTCTTGCTTCAACCAGCCAGCTAGCGTTGCATTCGCCGATGAACTGTAATGGTCGGCCGTCCACAAGCTTGAGTTCCGATCGTTCGGACGGTACCTACCATGTCGGTAATTTCTCCTCTCATCCCACAGCATTCGCAAGGGGACCTCCCGCTCACAATAGTTAAAAAATGGTTTAGGATGAAAGCGGGAATGGACCATTGGGATCGGACGAACCTCAAAAGAAGTTGATCATCCATCATTGAACGGATCGACCTATTTTCTCAGGCCGAAGGGTTATTGTGATCACAGCTCCCCGGGCATAACGTTCCGCAGGATTTCGGGATCTCGGGGAGCATAGGAGGGCCGTTCAGGAACGAAATTTTTCAATGATGAACGACCCGGTTTATAGGGATCTCCGAACATTTGTTTTCATAGATCATAAACATTTTGCAAAAACGTTCTTGCCATTAACAATTAATGATAACTATTTATAAAATAGCACTCATTTTTTAATGTTGGTTTCTGATGGATGACCCAAATGATGGGTAAAATAGCAATTATAGTAAAAAAAAATGTAGTAAAGCTATGTGCTTTACTATTATACCTTCTCTATTTTACCCTTCTTTCCCTTCGTGATATCTAGACCGAACTCCGTCTGTTTTGTGTAACAATCCGTAAGTTTCAGTTCGGTACCTATCTTGATGTCCATTCCCTCGGGCAGCTCAACATCATCGTCCCATAGGGTCAATCTACAGGTTCCAGTCTCGTCTTCGACGGCTATGTTCCTTACCCTTCCTTCTCCACCGGTCCTTTTTTTGAACTGCTTGGTCTCGTTTAATTTTGTGACCTTTACGACCGCCGATACTTCTGTTCTATCGGTGAACTCCCCGATCTTCTTTATGTTAGCCATTTTGATACCTCCATTGTCCAGAGCGATCCTTTTCAGTGTAGGTTCGTCTAATAGGTCCCCGAACACGGTTCGGAGCTCCGCCATCTTGGACCTGAGCTCGTTACCATCATTCATTTCCCTATGCCATAATATTAATCCTCTTAATAGCTCCTATAATCAGGTACGATTATTATGATACATAGTAAAGATACATGATATATTATACACGATATGGGCGTATTCCGCCCGTTGATCCAATATTCATAAATATGCTTGAACTAAATCACGCCAGGACATAAAGGTCGGGCAGCAGAGTTTGGACCTTTAGGATGGATGGGATGGGACTTAGAGCAGCGATCTACTCAAGAGTATCGACCGAGGACCAAGCTCGGGAAGGTTTCAGCATCGCCGCCCAACAGAAAAGGTTGACCGCCTACTGTAAAGCGCGTGGTTGGCAGATCGCCGGTGAGTTCGTCGATGATGGTTATAGCGGGCGTAATATTGAACGACCTGGCTATCAAAGAATGATGGAACAAAAGAACGATTGGGATGTTCTCGTCGTTCTCAAGATGGACCGTATCCATCGTAATTCCAGGAACTTCAATCAAATGATGGACGAACTGAAGGAATCGGGGAAAGAGTTCAACTCGATGCAGGAATCTTTCGATACGACGACCGCCATCGGCAGATTCGTGATGGATATAATCCAAAGGATCGCTCAGCTCGAAAGTGAACAAATAGGTGAACGCGTGAAGGTCGGTATGACCCAAAAAGCCAAGGGTGGTAAAGGTGTGATGGGCTGCGGCGAACCTTATGGGTATGAGTTCGTCGGTGGGGAGTATAAGATCATCGATGAAGAGGCCGCCCATGTGAGAGAGATGTTCGATCTTTACAAGAACAGATTGTACACTCTAGAAGAGATCGCAGATGATCTCAATAATAGAAATGTGCAAACTAAAAAGGGTGGTAGGTGGAAGAAACAGACGATTTCGAAGATACTCAACAATCCATTATATTGTGGGCGACTGAAATGGGACTCTATAATCAGAGAACAACATCATAAGGAGATCGTATCGCTCGATCTATTTTATGAGGTGAGGAAGATCATGGACCTTCGAATGAGAAAACTCAGAAAAAGTGAGATCGTTACGGAACCAGCGAAGGCACCTTCATGACAAGGGTAGCGATATACACCAGGGTCTCAACCGATGATCAAGCCAAGGAAGGCTTCTCCTTGGAGGCCCAAAAAGAAAGATTGATCGCCTATTGTGAAGCACAGGGCTGGGACATCTCGAACGTATATGTAGATGAAGGACAAACTGGAAGGAACACGAGGAGATCTGAATATCAGAGGATGATGGCCGACCGTGAGAGCTGGGATACGATACTTGTCATGAAGATGGACCGTATACATCGTAACTCCAAGAACTTCATGATCATGATGGAGGACCTCGAGAAATGGGGGAAAGAGTTCACCTCTATGCAAGAGTCCCTCGATACTTCCAACGCCGTTGGACGTTTCGTCGTCGATATAATCCAAACGATCGCCCAGTTGGAGAGCGAACAGATCGGTGAACGGACGAAAATGGGGATGGTCCAAAAGGCCGAAACCGGGGAAGGGATAATGGGGTTCAATCCACCTTTCGGATATAAGATCGAGTTCGGAAAGCTAGAGCCGGTCCCGAACGAGGCCGATACGGTAAAAGAAGTGTTTTCGGGGTATGACGCAGGAGAATGCATGAAGGACCTGGCCTGGAGGCTGAACAAAGAAGAAAGGTTCACTAGACGCGGCAACATGTGGACGGTCTGGTCGATCTCTCATCTTCTTCACAACCCTATATATGCTGGATGGAGAGAGTGGGACGAGATAAGGGTACCCGGGGACCATTTGCCGATAATAAGTGTCGAGCTTTTCAACAAAGTACAGTCACGAATAGCCGAGAATGTCAAGAACCCTAAGAACAAACGCATAATCGAGCTTCCTCTGGACGTCACGATTAGAGCGACATCGTGATGCGCAATATTATTCATGTATGACGGCTATATAATGTCGAATGTTGAAGGACAGCAGAGACAGATGGATCCTGCCTGACCAACAGGCTGCATTGAACTGGTGCAAGTCTAGGAACTCCCAGGGAATACGATGCATCCTTGATGTCCTCGGAGAATATACGAGGGACCGCGAGCAGGCGGATAGTTCCAAAAAGGCCATAATCTCCTTGATGGAAGCTATCGATGGACAGGGGTTCGATTCATCGATATCCCTGAAGGCCTCAACGCTAGGTGCTCTCTTTGACAAACCTGGATGTACCGATCGCATCGCGGAGATCTGTCAGAAAGCGGTGGACCTTGGGGTCGAGATCGAGATGGATATGGAGGCTCGAGGTCTTTTGGATTATACATTCTATGCCGCTGAATCCCTTGCCGGATCCGGGTTCGCCATCACGCTGGCCGTACAGGCTTATCTCGACAGGACCCCGGCCGACCTGGAAAGATTGCTCTCTGAAGGAATCAAGGTCAGATTGGTAAAAGGAGCTTACTCAGGAGATTCCAATGATTATCAGGATATTCAGAAACGGTTCCGTTCGTGTGCGGAGATAATAGGGAACCAGGGCATGATCTTCTGTGCTGGGACCCACGATATTGAACTTATCAATTGGTTAAAGGACGAATATATCCAAAGCAGACATGTCGAGTTCGGGTTCCTTAAGGGCTTATCGGATGAGACCAAGAAGGCCCTAGTAAAAGATGGAAGGATGGTGGCGGAATACGTTCCGTTCGGCGGTCACTCGGAATCTTATGTCACTAGGAGATTGGCCTATCTTAAGAAATTGAAGGCGATAGGAAAGGAACCGGCGCCTTGAAATCCTAACTATTCGCCGAATCCTTTCATCGGTCGTTATATCGCCCTTCATTATCAATTCATCGAATCTATACATCAGTAATATCTGTTCTTAGAAATTGACAGAAAGTGTTCCAAACCCATGGAAAAAAGGTGATTTTTTGCCCTTTCAAGTTGATATTCGGGAGACCGTCGTTGACTATAATACGCTTTTATGCACGGTTGGCTATTGATATCAATCACACACATTGTATCATGTTAATCCACTAAAGACATGATCCTATTATTACCAATGGAAACAATAAATTTAATACCTTCAATAGTTGTTCTCGCATCAATAGTTCAAAGGGATGGGAATATGAGCAGTGAAAAAACAAGCATACAGATAACCCCCGAGGTTCGAGACAGGCTTTATCGACTAAAGTTCAGAAGGACATATGATCAATTCTTGGTCGAGCTTTGCGATCTTTACGAAGAAAAGTATACTTCGAACGATCAGAAAATCAACAATAAACCCTGATGTTTTTCCTGTTTTTTGTGATGTATACGATATACATATAATAATAATTGTGATAACAATACTAGTAGTATTATTATTGATGATAAGATGAACCGACATCATAATTCAATTCCGTCTTCGGTCGAGTGATTTTTGTACATCTCGAACATTCTGTCCCTTGTCTTCTCACCTAAGTTCGATCAGGAATTTTCCCTGAGCTATCAAACGCTCTTTCAAGTAAACGATCTCGTATTATATCCAAATCTCATTATTTATTGTTACAAGGAATGATCGGAACGATCTAACGATCCACTTTCGTAAACGATTTTCGATGTTCTAACTTTCGAGATCTAGTGTATTATGATCATCTATCAATAGAGATAAAATAGACGTTCTTGAAGATCTATGATGATATCTCCGATCGGGAGTTCGATCCGCTATGAGCGAGAACGACGTCTCCTGCCAAGGTCACCCCTCGATCCGGTGTAAATGTCTCCTATGAGCGATAGGTACTCATATAGCAATAAATATTACGATGGAAACGTGACAACAGAACAAATAAAACGTGATAGCTAATATGTCCAAGATCGAACATAATATTGGTGATGTGAGATCATTTCTCTGAGATCTAAAGACCATAAAAGAAAAAAAGGATTTTGATCCATCTTACAAGATCAAATCGCAAAAATCCTTAAAGACCATAGCAAAGTAGACAGTTGCCGTACCCTTCTCATATAGAGCTAAGTAATCCATTATCCAATGCCATGAACGTTCATGACCATGGGGGCGACGATAGAACTGCCCGAAATGGTCACGGTCATGGTGGTATGATGAGGTTCTCTTTCATCGCGAGAATGCCAGATGAACCAGGGGCATTGCATCGGACCGCGGAGATCATTAAATGCCATGGTGGAAATATCCAGCGTGTCGATTATGATCGTAGGATCGATCCGCACATCGTATTCTTCGAAGGGGACGGCCCTGAAGGAGCAGATGTCGAGATCAAAAGGGACCTAAAGGCGATGGGCTTTCTTCAGATATCCCTGGATACACCTCGTTACTTGAAGTTCAACGTATATCTTTCCGATGAACCTGGGGCGTTGTTCAAGTTCCTGGACCATACCTCATCGGTCGGAGCGAACATCGCATTCCTGGATCATGATGTCCGTGCAAAGGACCCAGGTAGGTTGACGATAGGACTGACCCTGGAGAACGACTCGGTGGCCAACAAATTATTGGAGAACCTCAGGTCCAACTACAGGATCGAGATATTGGAGTTCGATTCCACCGGGAAGAAATTGGATGATACCGTCTTCTATCTTAGGTTCGCCCAGGAGATCAGGGACATCATCGGGAACGCGGAGGATGATTTCCTCATGCGGTTGTTGGGAGATTCCAACCATATCGCTCAGGAACTTACCGGACTGGGAAAGGACCCCCGGATGGTCTTCGATAGCATAATCATGACGGGCAGGACCCTTCATCTGACAGCGGGTCCCGGGTTCTTTGCGGACGTCCAGCGATTCAAGCTCGAGAACGGGTCGGAGCTATATTGCTTTCAACTTCCATGCGGAGGGAGCGTATACATCATCAACTCCCCTGAAGAGCTGGTCATGATAGATACTGGATATGGAATTTACCACCATGATGTGATGGACATGTTGCGAGATCATGGGCTGGACCCTAAAAAGTTGGGCCGAATATATGTCACCCATGCCGATGCGGACCATTTGGGTTCCGCAGGTCTTTTCGAGGCAAAATGTTACCTCCATCAAGGCAGCGTTGATGTCATACAAGAGTCGAACCGGGCCTACGGTTCAAGGATGGAGGACTCCATACTTGGACAGGTCTATACCACTTTGATCGATCTCTTCTCCAAGTTCGATCCCCCGGTAAATATCGAGACATATGGGTCCGAGATCCTTGGTACACATGGAATATTGCCTGTGATAGCTGAGATGGACATCGCCGGGCTTCACTTTCAGGTGCTAGAGAGCCTTGGGGGGCATCTCCATGGCCATGTTTTTTTCCTGTGCCAGGAAGAAGGTCTGCTGTTCACTGGAGATTGCCTGATGAACTTCGAGAGCCTAAAGGGTCAAAGGGAGGAGTACAACACCCTTGCAAAGAATCTGATGACGACCGTGAACGTCGATAGCGAAAAGGCGTCACAGGAAAGAAAAGCCCTCCTTCTGCTCATCGAGGAGATGAACAAGGAACTGATGGCCAGGGGAAAGAAGTGTCTGATATGCGGTGGCCATGGAGCGGTATCTTTTATGATGGATGGCCATATGGAAGTAGCGTCACCGATCATACGATATCGGCCATTGGACGGCCCTCCAACAAAATGACGGACCGCCAGGATCGATTTGTTCTGACCCCGGCCTCAAACGATCCGGTATTTATCGGCCGGTACGAACATCTCGAACCTTGCTCCCTTTCCTGGCACTCCTGTTTCTTTAATAGATATCCCTGTTATCGCGAGTATCTCACGTGACAGAAAGAGCCCAAGTCCTGTTCCCTTACCGAACCCTTTCTTGAAGATCAGGTCCTTCTCCTCGTACGCGACCCCGTTGCCATCATCAGAATAGGTCAGTACGAACCCGTCCTTTTCTTCGCTCCCGTCAAAGGTAATGTTGAAAGGCCGGCCCGCATACTTCGCACTGTTCTCCATCAGATTATATAGCACCTTGATCAACATCGGGTCGGCGAATATCTCAAGACCTTCTATCGTTCGTCCCAATGTGGTCCGTTCGATCTCCGGGCGCTTTACGTTATCCAGCAATCCCTTCAGGTTCTGCCAATGCGGTGATGCGGTGCCAAGTTCCTGATAGTCTTTGGTGAACTCGATCTGATCCCTCAGGTTCTCATCGACCTTTTCGAGCTTTTCGATCCTCTGGAGGACCTTGGGATCGTTCGTTTGTGCTTTCATGAGGGCAAGATTTCCTCCAAGGACGGTCAACTGGTTCTTGATGTCATGTCTCGTTATACCGCTCAGGAGCGCAAGTTTTTCATTGGACCTTCTGAGACCTTCTTCGAGGATCCGGCGGTCAGTGGTATCATGAACCATGGAGTATAGTAATGGTTTACCTTGAATGTTTATTAGACCTGAATATACCTCGACATCGCGGATCTCCCCGCTTGAAAGTCGATGTTTATATTCGAAATGCCTTCTCTCCATCCGCAGGGCCTCATCGATCTCCTTTCTTAGGTTCAAGGGATCAAGGGTGTTGATATCGGACTTGTTCATTCTAAGCATCGTTTCCCGGTCATAACCGTAATAGTCGCAGGCCGCCTGATTCACATCGATTATGTTCAAAGTGGCAGGATCGATAAGCAAGATCACCGCTTTGTTCTCCTCGAACAGGTTATGATATCTTTCCTCGCTCTCAAGAAGGGCCTGGTCCGCCTTCCTCCTCTCCTCGTTCTCATCGATCAGCTTAAGATTGCTATATCCGAGCATGGAGATGAACGAGGTGAGCCTGACATTGAAGTTCATGACCATCTCGATCTTTTCTCTACTTAGGCGAGGGACCCTATCGAGGGCATTCATGTATTTTTCTTCATCATAGCCGTATCTATCTGCCTGTTGAGCGAAGAGATCATGATCAAGGACCTCATCATCATAGAAGAACTGTCCAATGAAAAGGTTTCCAATATGCTGTCCCCCAACGAATAAAGGTGTGACGACATCCCACATATTGTTCTTGCATTTGTAGGCCAGAAACCGCCCTTCCTGCACGTTCTGGGTCAAGAAGCAATCGCTCTCTATACAGTTCCTTAATGTTTCCGGGTGTGTTCTATGAAATTTTAAGCAGATCTCCTGCCAGCCTGTTCCGGCAAGGATGTTGCCGTTGAGGTCGAGGATGGAAAGACCGACGCCCGTTAGCTTGTAAAGATCGTCCATCAGTGATTGGATCTTTGGAATATCTAGTATGTCCCTGAGCAGTGGAGGCGTTGATGCTAGAACAACGATGGACGTTCCATCACATTTTTCATCTATAACCGTCGCTCTTTCCGAACCGATGCAGGATCCTTCCACGATCGAAGAACATCTTCCTAATAAAATAAGTGTGACATTATGATATCACTCGTGATAACACGAGGAGCACTTCACCTCTGAACCACCTATGATATCCTTGAGATCTTGTGGATCGTGAATTTAGGAGGAAATGATAAAGAGCCTTTCATGTACATAGGGATAGAACAAGGGAACATACTGCAGGATCGCAAGGGCCACCGAAGAAATATGCTCCCTTCTTTATAGGTTCGAAACGGAGGGATAATGACAGATCGAAAAGAGATGCTCATCGTCGACGACAATATCGGCGATGCGATGCTGCTCCGTGAATCGTTCTCCGATACGAGCCCCAGTGTAAGCCTCAGTTTCGCACGGGACGGAAGAGAGGCTCTTGACATTCTCAGAGGTGATGGTACGTCTTCGACCCATTATAGGCCGAACATGATCGTGCTGGACCTGAAGATGCCGGGCATGGACGGCCTGTCATTACTTAAAGAGCTTAGGGCCGATCCCCTGCTCGCATGTATCCGCGTGGTCGTCCTCACAGGTTCGGACGCCCCTGAGGACAGGGAAATGTCCAGGTCCCTCGGTGCAAGTTCGTACTTCACAAAACCCAGCAAGATGGACGATTGGCATGCCCTCACGATCAAGTTGGAAAGGTTGGCATCGTCCAAAGAGCGAATGGAAGTTGACGAATGCATAGAACAATGATCTTCGGATGATATCGATAAGCCATGCGATCTGCCCCTGGGCATTAGATATCTTTGCTTGTCCCGCGGAAAAAGTCCATTACATCCTCCACCGGTCTTTTCGTCGGTCTTGCGTCCAATTGTTCCCGATATCTTGCGACTCTCGAATCCAGTATAACGGCGGCACCCCTGTCGGTCTCGGTCCTTATGAGCCTGCCGATGGCCTGTTGGACCTTCCTGATCGCCGGTACCATGCTCGTATACTCCCATCCTTTTCCGGGACCATACTTTCGGTCATATCTCTGTCTCATCTCATCGAGGACCAATGAGGGCGGCGGGAACGGGAGACCGACTATCACGGCGAGGGACAGTTCCTCGCCTGGGAAGTCGATGCCTTCGGCTATCTTACCGCCCATCACGGTCAAGAACACGCCATTTTTGCTCTTTTTGAAGGCATCGATGGATCTATCTGAATGATCTCGCCGTTCCCTGTCCCTCCGTGAAAAGGTCCCTATCGACCTCCTCTTCTATCCTGGAACGCATCGACCCCATCATATCGTATGAACGGAAGAAAACCATGGTGTTCTTGGAGGTGGCGTTGCAAAGTGCTACTATGTGATCTTCGATCCTGGACCTCATCGACGGGTCCTCCCGCATCTCCTTGAGCCCGGGATTTACGTCCTCGACATAGACCACAAGCCGGTTCCCTTCCGGGAAAGGTGATGGGAACGTCCTCATCATTGTGGTGTCCGGAAGGTCCAGGGTATTGATGTACTGTTGCAAAGGACGAAGAGTACCTGACATGTGAACAGCGCCATGGCACTTTTGAAGAAACTCGGAAGTGTCCTTAGGTTCCACGCAGATCGCCTCCAGACCACCCCCTTCGAACGTGCTCGCGATCTTTATGAACCTCTGGTCATCGGACGAGAACCAATCCTCGAGGAAGTTCGCAAGCCTGAGCGATGAGGATACTGGCTCGTCACCGTTCTCGAGCCTTTTGTCAGTGATGTCTTCGCCATGGTCTTTCAGATTGGCAGTGAGGTCTACAAGGCCTTCGTCCGAAAGCGAAAGCTCAGTTCGAAGCCTCCCTTCAAGGAACTTTCTCCCAAGCTTTCCCTCAGAACATCCAATGGCGATCTGGTCTTGGACCGCCGCTAGAAAGATCTCCCGCAATTTTGAGGAAAGCGAGCTCAATTTTACCCGCGACGATAGGATCGGATCTCCGAACTCCCGAAGCTCCTTGTTGACCGAGTCAAGCTCTTTGATGCGATAGAATATACTTTCACTGTCCCTAGCGGAGTCCGCAAGGTTATGGGCTTCGTCCACTATGACGATGATATCGTTGGGTGAGACCTCCAAACGATCGAACAGCTGTTTTCTCACATCCTCAGAAACGATCTGGACATAAGGAACTATAAGAACATCCATCATGTCCATGACGAGCTTTCGTGCCTCGTACGGACATGCTCCCTGAAGCTCGCAGAAATAGTCGAACTCCTCAGCGGTCGGGAGGTTGTTGATACAAAATTGAACGAACTTCGTATCGCCTATCGCGAGGAGGTCGGAATAATGGGGGCATCCTCCTTTCTCCTTCTTGAGCGAGGCCCTCTTTTTTTGTTCACAGATCTTGGACAGTGCGCTCGAAGGGAGGCCGTCCAACTCATCGGACGAGCGTAAAAGGGCACATGACCTAGCCCGCCCGAGCACAGGCAATCCCGTCACCTTCCTCTTTTTTGAAATGTTCCTGAGCTCCTTGATGACCTGATCGCTCTGAGAGATCGTTCTTGTGAGGTAGATGACCTTCTTTTTTCGGTCCTTGGCGTATTCGAGCGCCCCGACCAGAGCACAGACCGTCTTTCCGGTACCGGTCCCGCTCTCCATGACGAGCTGTTCCCCTGCGGACATCGATCCACGTATGGCCGCAACGATCTCCATCTGGAAAGGTCTGGGGGAGTAAGGAAAGATCCCGGGGGCCATAAGGTCTATCTTTCCTTGGTCGTTCTCGACCGTTCTGGGAGCTCCCTCTTCCATGGCCGACCTGGAGACTATCGATCGCTGATGTCCCTGTTTCTGGCCGCATTTCGGACATTTACTGCCATCGGGGGGCAGAAGACATTTGCATCGTTCACAGAAATGACCAGGCACGACCGGTCGATGGAGAGGGGCGATATAAAATCGATCGTTCCTACGACCGGTCCGTGTCGAACAACATGAGACCTCTATGGCCTTTGACCTACACTATATCATACCCTCTTGATGATCTCTATCCTCTTCTGCTCATATTCGTCTTGGGTCATCTGGCCCTTTTCCTTCATTCTATCGATCTCATCCATCTTCTCTTCGGCCGTGGCGTTCATGGTGCTCTCGGCAGGTCCCTTCGTATCCCTAGGACGGTATACAAGGTCCCCGAGCATCTTCTCGACCTCGAGCGGATGCTCTATGTCGAGCCATATCATACCCCCACCCTGTAGGAGCTTGAAACCTGGTAACATCCTTCTTTCCCTGGTCTCACCCATGTCCCCAGATGTAAGGATCATGATATCGCCGAAGCCCAGCGCTCTTTCGTACCAGGGTTGCTTGATCTTTATCGTTTGAACATTGTCGATGCCAGTATCAGCATATGCAAGGTTGAGCAATCCATATTGTGCTATCAATCTTCTGTCCGTGGCGGCCAGCGTTGTATGACGCCATTGCAGATAGGTCAGGACCAGAGGTATGATCCCCACCACTATCGGGACTAGGACCAGCGGTAAAAAGGAACCCCCGCCCACCACTACGATGGCCGCGACAATGATACCAGTTATTGCCGCTATGATCCCGAACCTTCTGTTCAATGGGATCATCACCGCGCCAACGATGACGGCGGCCAACAAAGTGACCGCTGGACCGCTATTGCCAAGTATGATGAACGCAAGGATGAGCGCTAGCACGGTAAGAACTATCGGTCTCATTAGAACTATCATGAAAGAAGGTCTGCCTTCCCAGACCACCTTTTCCCCCGCGAGCAAATGTTTTCTGTCCAGAACTTGGGAAGGAACCTCGCCAGGTTCGCTCTTCTTGTTGGGATATATCTCTGACATCAGCATCACGCCCCTTCATCGATCGTAATGACGCCTGTTGTGGTCATTCTGTATTCTGTACCTTAAGAGGTGAGCTTTCTACCAATCGATCATTCGAGCCCCGACGTATATCTATTATTCCATGACCCGACCGCCGACCCTCGTCCCAGGGTAGGACATCCCTCCAACGACCTGGATGCGAAAAGCCCTGAAGAATGGGGACATGCTATTTTTGTCACCTTCGGACGTATATGGACCATTATCATGTCAGATCGGACGATGGGGACGTCCAGATAAAGGTCATATATTGAGCGTGCTATTCCGTAGCAGTCATGAACTTCAGGTAAAACTGATCATTCTGGAGGCCATGTTTCTGGCCTTTGGATCGTTAGGTGAAAATGATGAGATGCTGGGACCCCCGAATTGAGGAACTACCAAAGGAAGATCTGCAGAGATTGCAGTTCAAACTGATGAAGACCCTGATCTATCGGCTATACGGATTTTCTGATTTTTACCATGCTAGGATGAGGGAGTCGAAAGTGCATCCGGACGACATTCGGTCCTTGGACGATGTGAGGAGATTGCCGTTCATGTACAAGAAGGACCTCCGTGATAATTATCCAGATAAACTGTTCATCGGAGGACAGGACGAACTTGTTCGCTACCATGTTTCATCTGGGACCACTGGAAAGCCCACCGTCGTTGGATATACGCAGAGGGATCTTGACAATTGGTCGACATCGGTCGCTCGGGCTTTGACCTCCTGTGGTCTTACGAGGAAGGACACTTTGCAGGTGAGCTATGGTTATGGCCTTTTCACGGGAGGTCTAGGTCTACACTATGGGGCCGAGAAGTTAGGTGCGACCGTGGTCCCGGCAAGCGTTGGAAATACGGAAAGGCAGATAGAGCTCATCCAGGACCTCAGGGTGACCGCGATAGCATGTACACCGTCGTACATGATCCATATGGGAGAGGTCGCGGAAAAGATGGGTATCGATTTCCAGAAGGACACCTTTCTTAGGACCGCAATATTGGGCGCTGAACCATGGTCCGAGAAGATGCGTGACAGGATCGAGGCAGGTCTAGGGATAAAGGCCTATGATATCTATGGGACCAGCGAACTGTCAGGACCGCTCTTCACCGAATGCAAGGAACAGAAAGGGATCCATGTCTGGGGGGACCTGGCATATGTGGAGGTGATCGATCCCTCCAATGGGGAACCGCTAGGACCAGGAGAAAAAGGAGAGCTTGTGATAACGATGCTGCAGAAAGAGGCCCTACCGATAATAAGATACCGCATCGGGGACATGACATCATATGATGATTCCGTGTGCGAGTGCGGAAGAGCGCACACAAGGATCGCCAGGATAAGCGGTAGGGTCGACGATATGTTGATAATTCGAGGGATTAACGTGTTCCCATCCCAGGTCGAATATGCCCTGATGATGATTCCTGAACTTGGTGAGCAATACCAGATCGTCGTGGATAGAAAGGCCGCACTGGACACCATATTGGTCAGGGTCGAGATCAAGAAACAGGCGTTCAGTGATAAGATCTCGGACCTGATGGCCATCAAAGAGAAGGCGACCCATCTGTTACGTAACTATCTGAAATGTGGCCGTCGACGTCGAGCTGGTCGGGCCAGAGACCTTGACCAGGTTCGAGGGGAAGTCCAAGAGGGTCGTGGATAGGAGGGAGATCTGATGGACAAGCATTTGATAAAACAAATATCGATATTCGCAGAGAACAAACCGGGGAGGCTCGCCGCCATCGCCGAGGCCCTTGAACAGGATAAGGTCAACATCTATGCTTTCAGCATCGCCGAGGCGAGCGGGTTCGGGGTCGTTCGTGCCCTAGTTGATGAACCTGAGAGGGCACACAAGAAACTGACGGAACTTGGCTATGTGGTGAACTTCACCGATGTGATCGCGGTCAGGATGAGGGACGAGCCTGGAGGCCTCAAGGACATCGCAAGGATACTCGGGGATGCGGACATCAATATCGAATACTCGTATGCGTACTCTGGCAGGGAAGCTGCGGTCCTCATCTTGAGGGTGGACGATGTCCAACATGCCATCACAGCGATACTCTCAAAGGGCGGGGACCTTATCGAGACCAAGGACCTCAGGTTAAATCGCGGTATGTAAGATGGGTCGTCTAAGACCCAAAAGATTGAGGGCAGGGGACCTGGTGGCGGTCCTTACCCCGTCCTGGGGCGGCCCTCATGCGTTCCCGAAGGTTTATGAGAAGGGGATCAGGAACCTCAAGGAGGTCTTCGGACTAGAGGTAAAAGAATATCCTACGACCCGGGCGAACCGGTCCTTTTTACAACGCCACCCTGACCTTAGGGCCCGTGATTCTCTGCCAGGCGTTCGCGGACAAGGATGTCAACGGCATCATCGCATCGGTCGGCGGTTCTGATTCGATCAGGATAATCGAATATCTTGACCTGGATATCGTTCTAGAAAACCCAAAGGTCTTGATGGGCTTCTCCGATACGACCTCTTTACTGACATATCTTAACCAGAAGGGTTTGGTCACATATTATGGCCCGACAGTGATGTCGGGTCTCGCACAGATAAGGAACATGCCCGAAGAGGCGATAGAGAACATCAGGAGCGTTCTTTTCGATCCAAAGCCCATCCATTATCTACGGCCCTTCATGTCATATAGTGATGGCTATCCGGACTGGGATGTAGATGGTAACGAAGACCTCGTATCACCCCCGCATACCAATGATCAAGGGTGGACCTGGTTGCAGGGAGGTGGCATAACAAAAGGACGTCTGTTCGGGGGATGTTTGGATGTCATGGCACGTCTTAGAACATCACCATACTGGCCTGAGCTCGATTTCTGGGATGACAAGATACTTTTCCTCGAGAGCGCGGGTGAGCGGCCAACGCCTCGTGATATAAGGACCGAGATCGATTACTATGGCCTCATGGGCATCCTGGATCGGATCAGGGGTCTGTTGTATGGAAGACCTAGGGGACCTATCGATAACAAGGTCGAGATAGATTCCGTTCTGACAAGGTCCATCGGGAAGGAACATGGACGGGACGATCTGGTGATCGTTTCGAACATGGACTTTGGCCATACCGATCCACAGTTCGTTCTACCATTGGGGGTCGAGGCGGAGATCGATCCGGGGCGACGATCGTTCCGTACGCTCGAACCACCAACGACCTAAGGCCCTCGATCGTCCGATGTTGAGCGAACACGCCCCTCCCGAAATGTAATTAACGCCATGGGTCAATCTATCAATGGGTCAAGAACATGATGGGTCCAAAGGATGCTTCCAAACATGTGAGGTTGAACGTTGGTCTGGAGTTCGAGAAGTTCCATAAAAGGTTCACTTGCGATGGGGAGGACATATCCCCTCTCATCACCATCGGCGGTCTGACATCTCCAGTTATGGCAATGATCATGGACGATCCGGACGCACCAGGCGGAACCTTTGTTCACTGGGTGATCTGGAACATACCGCCGATGGGCAAGATACCCATCGAGGTATCTAAAGTTGAAATGCCGACCGAGCTTCCCGGGGCTGTCCAAGGCTCGAACTCTGGCCGAGAGGTAGGATATATGGGCCCATGCCCTCCGAGAGGGAAGCCTCATCGATATTTCATAAAGGTTTATGGACTGGACGGGCCCATCGACCTTCCTGCTGGAAGTTCCAAGAGCGATCTGGAGTCTGCCATGGATGGTCACATCAAAGAGTATGGGGAAGCGATGGCGATATACGGCAGATGATCTGTGGTTTCGCTGGACAATATCGGAATGGCTCAGGAAGCAACTGCCGATCTCTGATCGACCTTGGTCACTTCCTCTTTCGTTCGATAATGATCCTTAGGAATCGATATCTCGAACCTAGCGCCCTTTCCCTTCCTTGGCCTTTCATCTAGGGTCATACCTGAGGACCTGAGGATCTCTTTGATCAAGAAAAGACCGTGTCCGTACTTATCGTCCGAAAGCTGATGGCGACCCTCCTCTCCGTATCCTGGCCCATTATCCTCACAGACAAGCTTTAGTCCGCCGGACGATGTATCATAATAAATGTCCATCTCGGTGACCCTGGTCCCTTGTCGCTTTACGCTGTCCATCAGATGATACAATGCCCTTTCAAAGAGTTGATCGGCCAGGACCTCGAATCCATCGAGTTTTATGTTCGTCCTTATTCCTTCGATCTTTAGGTCGGTCAACACCCTTTCGACGGTTTCTTTCAGCATGAACCACTCCGGGGGCTTCATGCCTATCCTATCATAATCCCTTGAGAACTCCAAAATGTGTTTGATGTTCTCCCCGGAACGGAGGGCCTTCTCCAAATAATCCTTTATCACCTCATTATCGCATCCATCATGGGCCATGCTGATGAACCCGTTCATCGCCATGAACTGGTCCTGCATATCTTGCCTTGTGACCGATCCGAGGAGATTAAGCTTCCTGTTCGCCTGTCTTAATGCCTCCTCCAATCCCCTCTCTTTATCGAGGTCGTCGATCATGGCCATGAAATGACCTTTCTCCGGCGAGAATATTGACACCTTCAGGGCTTTGTTGAGAAGAGGGGAGTAACCCTCTAGATGGACGTCCGTTCCCGTCCTGGTCGATCTCCTCGAAAGCGCTGACCAGATCGATATAGATGTCCCTAGACCCGTTCCCGAGCTTGGTTCCCACAACGTTCTCCCTTCCGATGCCCGTTATCCTCTCGAAGGAAGCATTTATCTCCCGGACAAGGTAACCCGTTGGTACTCCGGACGTGTCGGTGATGGCCTGGAAATGCGCGAACCCTTCTGTCATCCTCGTTACGAGCTGACTGTGCCAAGTACCTTGTTCGGGACGGACCTCTGCCTTCGAACCGTTCTGTCTTAAGGTCGCTTTAATAAGGTCCAGGTCGGTCTTCGCGTCCCCGCTCTTCAAAAAGTAGTATTCCGCTCCGATCACGAGGGAATCGGTCGCGATCTCCTCACTCCCCTTTCCAGTGAACAGGATGAAGATCGACTCGCATCCTTTCTTCCTGGCCTCCCTGATCAGGTCGACCCCATTGATCCCCGGCATCAGATAGTCCGTTATCACCGCATCGTACTTTACATGGTCAAGCTTATTGAGCGCTATCTCACCAGAACTTGCCACCTCGACCGCCAGGTCACCTTCCTGACCCAAAATGCTCCTGGCTATCTCTTGGACCATCTGATCATCATCTACGAAGAGAACCTTAAGCGTTCTTTCCACCCCTAGAACCTCAAGAACGGATAGATGGGCGATGTTAAGAATCTTCGTATCGAAAATATATTTTGATGGCGTCGCACCCGAGCATCATGCTATCAATGCCAGCGAAAAAACCAGGGCACTGATATAACGGCCGTCCATGAAATTGTAGTCCTTCAGGAACCCCTCTTTTTGGAACCCGAGCCGTTCCAGGAGCCGGATGGAGCTTATATTGTCCACATTAACGATGGCCTCGATCCTCAGAACTGTTCATTTGAAAAAAAGCAAAATCGATTATCGCTTCCAAGGCCTCGGTCATGATGCCACGTCCTCGGTATGCTGGATTGAGGTCATAGCCAACATGCGTTCGGCCGCCTGCCCTGTCCCAATTATGGAACCCGCAGGTTCCGATCAACCCTTTGTTATCTTTAAGCTCCACCCCCCACCGATAACCGAGACCCGACCGATGAAGATCGGAGCAAAAGTATGTCAGGTCCTCTTTTGCTTTGTTCAGGTCCGCAGGTCCTAGCTGGCAATTACCTTCGACGATCGAGATCTCATTGTAGTGCGTCAGATACCAAGGGGCATCATCCAGTGTGATCTCCCTAAGCCTGAGCCTCGGCGTCTCGATCACTGGGTGTCTATCGTCCATCATGGTCGGTCAACCTCGATCACATATGAAGGTCGTCCCTTCGGTCTCACCGCAGTTCCTCTAGGTCCTTTAGGAACTCTGCCGCCTGGTCCATTCCTTTCTGCCAGAACGACTCGTCAGATATATCGAACCCCAGCTCTTTCGCAAGCTCCGCCGGAGAATTCTGGGAACCGGGCCGACAGAAGGGCCTTTAGTTTGGGCACGAACTCCCTTCCCTGCTCTTTGTACAGACGATAAAGGGAGAAGACGAACAACTGGGCGAACATGTATGGATAGTTGTAGAACCGATAGTTCGGGATATAATAATGTAACTTCATCGTCCATTCCCATCTCATCTCTGGCAGCCATTCCACCGCATCTCCGTAGATATCATCTCTGGCGGTCGTCCATAACCTGGAAACGGTCTCTCCGTCCAAGAACGTGCCCTTTTCGATCTCTTCGTACATGCTCCTTTCAAAGAAATATCGAGCACTGACCTGGAACGCGGTCATACCGAACTCGTCCAGTATTACTGTCAGGATGGCCTTTTTCTCCTCCTTGCTCTTGGCACCTTTGAGAAGCTGTTCTGTCAGTAGAAGTTCACCAAATATGCTTCCACACTCTGCGATGCAGCTCCCTATCTCATTATTACTTGGTCGTTGTGCCCTGGTCCCAAGATATGCATGGACCGCGTGTCCCAGCTCATGTGCTTGAGTATAAACGTCCGACATCCGACCATTGAAGCTTTGAAGAACGAACGCGGACCTGCCACTGAACCAAGTGGAACAAAAGGCCCCGCTGACCTTGCCTTGCCTTACCTCGCCGTCGATATGTCTTTTTTCGAACATCTCTTTGATCCAAGACCCGAAATCCTCATCGAACGAGCCGTATGCCCTGACGACCTCTTCTTGTGATTCTTCCCACGAGTAGGAACGTTCTGAATCGTTCGGTAATGGGGCCAGCAGGTCCCAGTTCCCGAGCTTTTCCAGTTTCATCGACTCGGCCTTGGAACGCAGATAACGACGATATAGGTCCACGTTGCTCTTTATCACTTTCATAAGGGAGTTGACCGCACCCTCCTCGATATCATTAGCGATAAGGCTCTGTTCGAGAGGTGTGGCATATTTACGTAGACGGCACATCTCGAGATGGTCACTGCAGACCGATTGATCGCGCTGCTCCAAAGGATCTCGTCCCGACCAAGGTCATCGTACACCGTCCTGTTCGCGTTCAACCTGAGAATCAACGATCAGCGCTCTGATAATAGCTTATTATCTCTCCATAAGGCAGGGTTCGCTTCTCTCCACGGATGGTCAGTTCAAAGTTCCTAGTGCTCAACCAATCCCCTTGCAATTGAGACCAGGCATCGATCCCGTTCTGGTCCTTGGCCATGATTATTCGCTCCTCTTCCTCGGTAAGCAGATGAGGGACGATGCGTAGTCTTCTCTCTAAGAAATGTCGATACTCGGCCAGGACGGGGTCGTTGATCAGGTTCGGATCCTTTGAAAGGAGGTCCCCGATCTCTATCTCAAGGAAAGCGAGATGTTGTCCTGCTCTGGTGCCTGCTTTTCTTACCCCCTCGTTGAGCCTTTTTGCGATGGGGTCCAAAGAATTGGACGAATATAAGAGCCGACAGTAATCGGCCGCGCCCTCGAATCTCAGCGAGTGATCGTCCAGATCGATCAAAAGACCAAGGAGTTGATGTGGTGTCATGGTCGAGTCTTACCCTTGTATCTTGCTTCGATACTTTCGGCCTCGGTGACCATACGGTCCAATTGCTGTATGATCTTCTCAGGGTCTGTGTCCTCGACCATCTGTGACAGGTCCCAGATTCTTTTCGGACATTACTGCATCACCTCTTTCATCCTCCATTCGCTATGGACATGATCGCTATAAATTCGATCGTATCGGAACACCTGTCCTGAACAGATACCGTCGGTGAGCTAGCCGACATCGGTTAAGGGGCCCCGCAGACACTATCGCTCGTGAAGAAGGAAGGTCTTCGACCCCCAATGATCTTAGGGGACATCGAAACGAACATCGGCCTTCAAGCTCAAGATATGCACAGTCCCGTTCTCTATAGACGCTTACCATCATGTCCTCTAGCTCGATCAAGATGAAAATGTCTGTGACGGGGCCCAGACGATTGGTGCGATAATATGTGGATCGAGATCTCCCGTCAAGGTGACCGCGACCGCAAGAACGATCGATGTCAAGGGGCCCCAGGACAGGGCGATCGAGGTTTTTATAAAAGATCCAGATAGGTCGGGATCGTCCCAACTAAAGTACAGTATCGGAACCTGCTCACCGAGAACGTGGAAGTACGAGATCCCCTTAGCTTTGAGGACCGAAAGACGGAATGTCGGTAGAACTATCTAACAAAAATGTCATGTGACCCCGATGTCGAAAGGATATGATGTCGACCAGGAAGGTTTGTGTCCTTTCTGCAAGAAGGTGGTCAGGTTCGTTAAGCCAGATGCTCTGAACATGGGCAACAAGACATTTACGAGCTTTTGTGGCGCAAAGATCGGTCCAAGGTCGTCGTTCACTCTGGGGATCTCAAAATGTCCATCATGCAATGAGCATATCGTCACCAAGACCGATTACAGACATCGTTATGATATCATGCCAGACCTTGACCTAAGTTCTGGGGGGATATCTCAGGTCATCTATCCCACCGGGGTGGTCAGGAAGGCACCTCCAGAGGTTCCAGAGGAGATCGCGAGGGACTTTGAAATGGCATCGAAGGTCCTTTCTATAACGGAGGATGCGAGCGCCGCTCTTGGCAGAAGATGTCTTGACCACCTGCTCGAAAAAGAGGGATATAAAGGCGAGCTGGCCTTAAAGATAGATGGTGTTGTGAAGGACATTCCAAAGATCTACGCGGAGGACCTCGACGGTGTAAGAAGGATCGGGGACCTAGACCATTGTGAGGTAAAGAGCAGGATGCCAGGGACGATCGTGCCAGCTGGTCCCGGGGAAGCAGAAAGCACCCTGGACGTTCTTGAGCTATTGTTCGATCATTTTTATGTTCAAAAAAGGAAGGCCGAGGTCCTTAGGGATAAGATCAATAAACAAAGATCGATGCAAGGGTGATGTCCGATGCTCGTACCCATGCATCGCTAGATCATCGGTCCGTCCTTTCTAGGGCGGCACGATCATCTCCGTTCGTAGGACCGATCTTCAGTGATCCGATCGAAGGGAGATCAGGCTTATGGTAATCTATGCAATGATCAGAAGTCAATAAATAATCCAAGTTCCTGATATGGCCTGGGGAAGATGAAAGAAGCGATAGCAAAAGCTATCATGACATCTGAGCTCGAGAAAAAGAGGGGAGAGCTGGACAGCGATGATCAGTTCAGGAAGCTGATCGAGCAGGCACCGGTCGCTATCGGTCTCACCCGCAATGGCATGTTCATATATGTGAACAAAAAACATCTTGAGATGTTCGGATATTCCGATGCGGACGAACTTATCGGACGACCCATCTTCATCTTTTCGCACCCCAGGACAGAGAACGCGGGAAAAGGGGGAATAGCCGTTTGGAGGGAGGATTGCCCGAAGGAGAGGAGAACGAGTTCATAGGTCTGCGAAAGGACGGTTCCCAGTTCCCGTTCCATGTGGCGATAACCAAGTTGGACCTTCATAATGGACCTGTGATAGTGGGATTCCTTTTTGATATGACAGAACGGGCTAAGGACCGAAAAAGGATCGAGGAACTTGCCCACCACCTGGAAGGTGAGAGAAAACGACTTCGAGCCATTCTTGACACTCTCCCGGTCGGGGTCGTTCTTACGGACGTCACAGGAAAAATGTTCGAAGTGAACGATCATGCCAAGGAGATAATGAGGGGCAACGGACCTTTGGCGATGAGCATTGAAGATAACGGCGTGTACAAAGGATGGTGGGCCGACAGCGGGATCAAGCTGGGACCCAAGGATTGGGCCGGAGCGAGAGCTGTCCTGAAAGGGGTGGCGACAAAAGGGCAGATCATAGATGTTGAACGCCTCGATGGTTCCAGAGGTACAATTTTGGACTCAGCTGCCCCGCTGCGGAATGGTGAGGGACGTATCACTGGAAGCGTCATCGTGATCATGGACATAACGCATCAGAGGGAGCTAGAGCACGAAGCATTGGAGGCCAAAGAAAGGGCCGAACTGTACATCGATCTACTTACCCATGACGTCAGCAATATGAACGCCGCGATCATCGGTTACCTGCAGTTGGTGATCGATCGGGACAATCTCATCGGGAAGGACGCGAAACAGATCAAAAGGTCGCTCGACATACTGTCCACGAGCTCTCATCTGATCGATAGCGTGAAGAAGATCCAGAGGTTAGAGATGGGCGAGGAAGGATATGGGTCGGTGGACCTCGGTTGGATGCTCGAGGAGGTCGTTCAGGAGTATAGGAACGGAACCGATGTGACCATAAGATACGAACCGAAATTGAAGAGCATGGTCATGGCAAGCGAATTGCTCAGGGACGTTTTCATAAACATCATCGGGAACGCGGTCAAACATTCACCAGGTCCTGTTAACATAGATGTTCGATTGAGCAAGGTGTTCGATAGGGGGAGGGAACATCACAAGGTGGTCATAGAGGACGATGGACCTGGAATACCCGATGAGGTTAAAGAGAGGATGTTCTTAAGGTTGCAAAGGGGAAGGACCCGGGCAGGAGGTTCCGGACTAGGTCTGTATCTGGTCCGCCGCCTGGTCGAAGATCATCAAGGCCAGGTCTGGGTCGAGGATAGGGTCCCAGGCGATCATATCAAGGGATCAAGGTTCGTCGTACTTCTTCCCGCGGCCCCCTCGGTGGATCGTTCCGAACTCATTTCCGATCGATGATCCCATCGACCGAAAATTTGCTGAAAGTGGATCAGTGGAGAACGTTGGATCGGCCATGGATGTGCTAATGAAACATCCACGAATGGACCTTGTCCCATCATGATCACGATGGGATCGGAACTGCACAATGAAGCAAATATCTTCAGGTCCTGCACCATCGATGTATCATAAGATCGCGATATTTTCAAGGAAGAAAATATGATAGCATGGTGACATCCAATTTTCGGTACGATCGCTTTGGTAAAAATGGTCATCTTCGATATGGATGGTACTTTGACCCTGGAGAGGAGCTCTTGGGAGACATTTTTCAGAACATATGGGCACGATCCTAAGCCATTCAACAAAAAATATGCCTCTGGTGAACTAGATGAGGATGGTTGGGCGGTCGCGAACATCAAGGCGATATTAAGATCCAGACCCGGTCTCACATCAAAGGAGGCTGCGATGGCTATTATACAAAACACCCACTATAAGGATGGGATCTCGCACATGATCTCTGAACTTAAAATGTCGAACATCCTTTGCTTTATCCTTTCGAGCGGGATGGAACCTATTGCAAAAGAGATCTGTTCGATGGCGCCGATAGAACAATGGATGGCCAATTGGTTCTCTGCTGATGACAACGATAGGCTGGAGCCAAACTATTTGCGTAGGGTGACCTTCTTGGAGAAGGAGGTGTGGGTCCAGCGCTGGAGGGAGCAATTTGGGTTTCCTAAAGAGGAAATAGTCTCGGTCGGGGATAGTTTTATCGACATAGGGATGTTCCAAAGCTCTGGACATTCGATCGCGTTCGATCCGGCGGACGATAAGGTGGTCAGAGCTTGCGATGTTGTCGTCGAAGGGAACGACACCGGTCTTTGTCTGAGAACGATCTTAGAATGGTGCCATTAGGGTTGAGAAATAGATATAGGAAGGATAAAGAGCGGAGGGACCGTGCAAGAGGTTCATTGGGACTGATGGTTCAGATGCTCTGACTGCTCCTTGCTCATGTACTGGACCGCTATACCGCTCTTGATCGCATCAAGGATCCTTTCGGCGACCAGTTCTGGGGGGTCAGGGATAGGCATGCTTCCTTGGGGACGGCCCTGGGATCTGTGGTCATTTGAACTATGTAAATAGTTCTTCGAAAAATCCGTCGCTGTGAGCCCCGGAAGTACGATCGATACCGAGATCCCATCTTTGGCGAGCTCGCTCCTAGCGGTCAGTGATAAGGCGTTCAATGCATACTTTGTTGCCGCGTACCCACCGATGTATGGTATGGCCATTTTGGACACCGCGGAACTGATATTGATTATGGCACCACCACCTTGTCCCTTCATTATCGGAACGACCTCTTGCATCGCGATCAGGGGTCCATAAACGTTCAGCCTCATCAATGCATCAAGGTCGTTCAGGTCTGTTTGCTCTATGCTTCGATGCATGCCCTGTCCAGCATTATTGATCAATATGTCCAATCGTCCGTAATGCGTAAATGTGGTATGGACCATCTTCCTGACCGAATCTATGTTGGTCATGTCGGTTGGAACGATCAGCGAGCCCTCAGAACCTTCCGCCACCTCCCTCAGCTTGTTCTCCCTTCTTGCGGCCATTGCTACCTTGGCCCCTTCCCTGAACAGAAGTTTAGATGTAGCCCTTCCTATGCCAGCTGACGCTCCTGTTATTAGTACCACCTTGTTCTTTACATCCATCAGTTCATCCCCCATTGGACGACCGAGATCAGCTTTTCTGAGCTCCTCTCCAAGGAGGACCCGACCATCTCCGGTGTTCATATATCTAGGCATTTTGAACGCTTGAACATGATTTTTCGATCTAATAGCGGTAGATCACCTTATCGCCGACGAAAAAAAGGAAAAAAAAGAGGTACCAAGAACGAAAGATCATAAGGATATCAGCAACACCCTGGGCGAAGGACCTGATGTGGGGAAGGGTCGAATTAAAAATTTATAACCTTTTTCGTAGCGGAGCGAAGAGAGGTATCTACCTATGCAGAACGACAAGGGCATTTGGTTCCTCAAGGCCATGACCGGCAATGTCCTAGGTCGCAGGGTTCTCACCAGCATGAATAAAAGATGTGATAAGTGCGGAGAGAACCGGCTCGAGGTCGCCCTTGAACTTTATGTTGATGTGAGGGAGGACGCCTGTATCGCGTGCAAGCTCGCCGAAAGGTCCCTCGCCAGCGTGATCCTGGTGGGTTCACGAGCGTTCGGTGTGACAGAAGATGAGATAAAGCACGCGTTCAAGGATCCTTACTGGCGAAAAGGACTGCTCAGTGTTGTAAAAGGGATCGCATCGTTCGGGATACAACGTCCATTCGTTCCAGGTGCTCCTTTTCAGGTCGTATGGGATGTAACATATGGATGCAACCTTCGCTGCAAGCACTGCTATGCTTCCGCCGGCCGCCCCCTTGAGAACGAGCTAGATACCGTAGAGGCGATAGCTCTGATCGACCGTTTAGCAGATATGAACGTTCCGATAATAGCTTTCTCTGGAGGGGAGCCCCTTGTCAGACCTGACATAATGCAGCTGACGTCCCATGCTAAGGAAAGGGGTATCTATGTGGCCATGGCGACCAATGGGACACTGATAACTCCTGAGAAGGCGAAGGAGATGAGATCTCGAGGTGTGGAATATCTTCAGATCTCGGTCGATGGAGCGAACGATTCCACCCACGATGCACTACGCGAGATCCCTGGCAGCTTTGACCGGACCATGGACGGGATCAGGAACGCCGTCAAAGAAGGTTTCTTCATTAATATATCCACGACCGTGACGACCCAGAACTATGATGAGGTTCCAGATATCATCGACCTTGTTAACGAGATTGGTGTGAACTGGTTCATGGCATATAATTTCATCCCGGCCGGGAGAGGACGTGGAATGACCGATATGGACATCACACCTGAAATGAGGGAGGAACTTCTCAAATTTCTGTATGAAAGGAACAAAACATCAAAATGTCAGGTCCTAACGACCGCCCCCCAATATGCTAGGGTTGCCTTGGAAAAATGCTCGGAAGGCCCGGTCATGGTACCCACGCACTTCTACAACCAAATGGTCGAAGGAAACCTGTTCGGTCTGACCGAGTTCATAGGCGGATGCGGTGCAGGTCGGTTCTATATGGCGATCAGGGCGGATGGCAGGGTCGACCCCTGTGTTTTCTTTCCCCATACAATAGGTAACATCCGGGTGGACGATCTGAACGACCTATGGCTGAACGATCCTCTTTTCAGAGATCTGAGGAACAAGGACATTTTGAAGGGAAATTGTGGGCGTTGTGATTACAGATACCATTGTGGTGGTTGCAGGGCGAGGGCGGAAGGGTACTTTGGTGACCCGCTCGAGGCGGACCCAGGGTGCGTACGTAATAGCGACCGCTACAAAGAGCTTACCCGATCTACGGGACCGGAGGAGGAAAGGGATGAGAAGGAACCCATCATCATCAGATCTCATGGCCCTTCAACCTGAGAGAGGGTTCGAGAAACGTTCATCTGGGTGATACAGAATGGTAGACGTCGTCCTAGTGGCCCCAATGGACCATAGTGATCTTAGGGAGAGGTTAGGTCTGAAGGCCCCTCCCCTGAACCTTTTGTACATTGCCGCCACATTGAGAGAGAACGGTCTTTCCGTCCAGATCATTGATGACAACGTCCTCCAGCTCGGTGCAAGAGCGATCGCCCGCTCCATAAAGAAAGGGACCAAGCTCGTTGGACTAACTGCCGCGACCTCCACCATTGGATCTGCCGTACGATATGCCGACGCAATAAAGCTCAGGGACCTAGGCGTTACTACGGTCATCGGCGGTCCCCACATCACGTTCGTTCCTCAGGAGACCATGGAACGGGGAAGGAGCGTGGACATAGCGGTCATTGGTGAAGGCGAGGACACCATGACCGACATCGCAATGGCGATAGAGGAAGGTAAAGCTCCGCAAGGGATCAAAGGGACCGCTTACCATGACGGGGAGAAAGTGATCATCAACGAACCGAGGGAAATGCGACAGGACATCGACTCTTTCCCTATGCCTGCAAGGGACCTGGTGGACCTAAATGATTATAAGGACCCAGTAAAAAAAAGACCCATCGGAACGATGATAACCTCCAGAGGTTGCGTTTTCGATTGCGCATATTGCGCATCTTCACGCATGATGGGACAAAGGTTCAGGGCACGTGATCCCAGTTCCATTGTCGATGAGATGGAAGTATTGATGTCGCATGGGATCGAGGACGTGGAGTTCATAGATGATATCTTCGTTCTTAACAAGAAAAGGGCGATCGAGGTCGCAAAGGAAATAAAGAAGCGTGGTCTGGACGTCAATTTCTCTGCGTCCTCCAGGGTCGATACATTATCGGGGCCGATGCTAAGGGAGCTGAAAGATGCAGGATTGACCTCTTTATACCTAGGGATCGAATCCGGATCACAAAGGGTCCTGGACCTAATGAGCAAGGGCACGACCGTCAACCAATCGCTAGATGCGGTCCGATCGGCGCACGAACTTGGGATCAAGGTGCTTGGGTCGTTCATCCTGGGTTATCCGGGTGAGACGCTCAAGGAGATGGACGAAACGATCGCGGTCGCTTCGAGATCGAAGATCGATTTCGCGCAGTTCTCTTTGCTGACCCCATATCCTGGAACTCCTATATTCGACCAGCTCAGGACCCGCGGACTTATTTCGACCGATGATTATGATCACTACACTGCTGCGGAACCAGTGATCGACTATGATAAGCTCGGCATCAGCAAAAAGGCCATATCGAGAAAATTGGCGATGGCCTATATCCGTTTTTATTTGCGGCCATCGTATGTCATCAATCACCCATATATGCTGTCCATGATCCCCAGAGCGATCTTTCCCAAAGGTCCCAAGAACGTTAGAGGATGAAGGCCCATTTATAGGCCGGTCCATTTTTCGATACCGCTCTTCTTGCTAAAGGTCCTAGATGAAAATTTCCGCGGTCCATTATCGCACGATGCATTACTGAAGGAGCAAGGTCCTTGTTCTGTTATGACAAGGACCTCTGCTCTTTTTCTTGTTCATATCATCTCTGCCACCGTGGCAAGGGCTTTGCCTTGTTCAGCGAAGAACTCCTCGAATGTATGCGGTCTTATCTTTCCCACCCTCTCGATCGTATCGGTGATGATCGACCTCTCTCCCGTGGGAAGCGCACCAGCTTTCGCAAGATCGCTGGCCATCCAATCAGGATATCCGGCATTGCGAAGGGTAGCCTCATAATGCTCAGGTCCCAGGTCAGCATAGCTGACCTGCCTTCCTGTGACCTTCGACATGATCCCAGCTATTTCTTGATTGGATATTGCTTCTGGCCCGGTGGTAAGATAGGTCTTACCTTCATGTCCGCTCTCTGTCATGGTGCTAGCGGCCACTGCTGCGATGTCCCGCGCATCCACAAAGCTTACTTTAGCATCTCCATTTGAGGCCCCATAGAACATTCCCTGTTTTGAGATATTGTTCATCTGGCCAAGAAAATTTTGCATGAAAGTGTTCGACCTGATGATTGTGTATGGTACGCCAGTTCCGATCAGGTATTGTTCGATCTCTCCATGCCATTTTGAATAGTTGATCGGTGAGCTCACTGAGGCACCTAATACGGAAAATTTCACTATGTGTTCAACCCCAGAGCTTTTAGCGGCATCGATGAGATTGGTCTGTAGTCCCACCATATCCGGTTGAGAAGGGCTATTGATGAACACATGATCGCAACCAGCGACCCCCTTTTCCAAATTTTTCTTATCTGCTAGGTCACCGATCAGTATCTCCACCCCGGGGAGATCGTCCAACATCTCATGAGGTCTTTTATGTACCAAGACCTTTACATTGACCTTTCGGTCGGAGAGAATTTTAACAAGTTCTGTACCGATATGTCCAGGGACGCCGCTGACGAATATGGTGTTCAAATCTTTCACCATCTTCTTATTTGTGGACCCACGATTATTTAACTTGTGCGAACGTGAGGTCCTTGATGCCAGCGGGTAAGGACGCAAGTGAAAGATGACCCGCATCTTCGAACATGGTCGGAGGCTTGATAAGAGCTGATGAGAGAGCGATCGTTCGCCTGACCGAAAGACGCTTATATTTGCGACCATTCTTCCTCTCTCACGGTCCTCCAATTGGATCGGAGAAGGCACGGTCTGAACGCCCGGAGCTTTCGCTCATGGACGATCAGTGATCACATGCGTACTAGCGTGCCATATATGCTGATCGACCGAAACAAGAAGTTCCGCTCTAAAGTGCGGAGCGTTCATAATAGTATATCATGGATCATCGTGAGAGGATCAAATGACAAAATGCTGGAATTGTAGTGCAGAGGTCCCTAGCGGTGCAAGGTTCTGCCCCAACTGCGGAAAGGACCAGACCCAAGATCCGAAAATGACCAATATGGGGGGTCAAACCAACCCTGCAACGTACCCACAGTCTAGACCGACGTCTTACGGGGAACAGATCGATCCTGCTCAACTTGGACAATTGGAACGCCGAGTGGATACGGTCTATAAAATACTCATAGGGATATTGGTCCTTCAGGTTCTGTTCATAATACTGGTCATATGATCTGGTACATGGGCGAACGGCCAAACTAACGAAACCTGTCCAAGAGCGGTGAAGGGGTCGCGTGGGGGACCGCACCGTTAACGTTCTTTATCTCAAAATTTTAAGATCTGGACACTTTCTAGCGATCGCATCGGATAGCAGTATGATCGTGAGGCTGATATTTTCAGGGCGCCATTTGCGGCCAACATATGCTTGATAACCTATCACTGTACCACCTCATTGATGCATCTCAATGTCCACTGCGATCCCTTCCTGACGAACATGCTCTCATCGTTCACCAACGTGCTTACCAATGATATGGTAGAAGGATGAGCGATCCCAAGTCTTTCAGCCATCCTTCCCAAGGCCCATACGGCCATTCCACGGACCTTTGGATCTTTGTCACCTAGAAGTAGATTGAGCGGACCTATCGCTTCCTGCTTTCCGATCCCCGAACTGGTCAGTTCACCGATCGTCCATGAGATGTTCTCCCTCACCTCCAGATCGGGATCTGACAATAGGTCGATCAATATGTCGATCGGCACGTCGTGGAGGACCTTGTTCTGAGCTAGTTTCCCCAAGCTCCACGAGACCTTGCCCCGGATCCCTGGCGATCGCTCATAATGAGCGACATCAGAGGTTCTATCGATGAGGCGTCGGCCGTATCTGATCTTCAAGATCCCCTCCAATGATTCGATGCCCTTTAGAACTACCTCGATATCCTCTGACAGTAGGTCGCGGTTGATCGCTATCTGTTCCAGAGAGGTCATGGTCACCTCTTGATGTTCGGAGCTTGTGTATAAAAATCGCAGATCTTGTAGAACGTCTCACCCTCACATAGGTCATAGTCCTTGATATGCAGAAGATCGCATCTGATCCGTCTTGCCTTGCAGTTAGAGCACCTTCCATCAGAAGTATGCCATAGACAACGAACTAAGGACATCGATCCCTCTTGGAAGGTTTCCATTGTTTCATGGACGTATGGATCTAATGCACGATATTGTTTTCCCGTTGATCGATCAAGGGCGGTCGTCCTACCGGGACCCTCTAGATATCCGATGGGATGGACATCGCCGAAGATCGGTCAATCTTTCGGATCTTTGGGTCCTGAACCCTTGCGTAGGTCATCAGGCATCACGAACGATCCGACCTTGAGCAATGAACCAGACCTCCCGGTGCTCTCGATCGTGAACGGCTTTTGAGGGTTTGGTGTCCACTCAACCCCCATAGAGAAATTACCGTCGTTCATTGCGGAGACCGGTACCGATATTTCACCATTACAATCCGGGCATCGAAAATGGTAGATCGTCATTACCATCACTCCCTCGATCGCCATTTCCCACCCAACGCCAGCTTTCTTGCAGAAAGGGCAATTTGGAAGCTTTTTATCGATCCATTCCCTCGGAACGATACCTAACGAGCCTTCAGGTCTATGAAATCTCAATGCCATATCCGAACACCTCCTAAGGTCTGACCCAAAACCTGACGTTCATGACCGTGGTCCGGTCGATCATAGATATAACGAAGAACGATCGTATCATGACCATATATATTGAACGCGGCCTTTCGATCAGTTCTGGGAAAAGAAGATCAAAAACCCTTCTTACCGTCATGAGAACCGAAATGGAGAAAGAACGATCCGCGGGCCTACGGTCTCATCGCTGAAATGATAACGAAGAAATGGTCGGTAAAAATTCCATTCTCCCCACTTTCTAGTCCGATCCTTTTTTTGCGTTCTCGGATAGCTGCATGACAACCTTTCTCAGTTCGTTCGCCGAGGTCGCATCCATAACATCCGTGAAATGTGTCAGGGGTAATCGTTTTTTATATTCTTTGACCGTCCTTATCTCAAGGCCTGCATCCATCAAGAACGATCTCCATTCTGATGAGCGATATGCGCGAACATGCGATGGGTCATGGATCCTATCCATCTTATTGATGGCGATATCGAGCTCATCTTCATCAGGAGGACTACGATCATCTATAACGATATACCCAGATCTACGAACGACGCGTGCCATCTCTGCAACGGCCTTTCGGGCATCGCGGAAGTGATGTGCCGCCCTCCTGCAGACCACGATATCAAAGTGCTGGTCCGGGAATGGTATGGCCATCGCATCCCCATTCAGAAAATGAACATTTGTGATGCCCCTCTGGTCGCATAATCTGCGCCCTTCGTTCATCATTCCTTCCGTCAGGTCCATCGCTTCGACCTTAAGAACGAACGGTGCCATTGCCATGGCCGTATGTCCCGTTCCAGTACCTACATCGAGAACTATGTGCTCTTTTTTGGGATGTGAGAGCTCGACCAACCACGACAATGTCTCCTTATCATCGTGGACCTTACTGGTCGCATAGAACCCTGCTCGCTTAGAGAAAATGTCCTCCGGGGTGATTTCTGGGCCTATACCTGCCATCTTTGGGCGTCATATGATCTCAACTGATATAGGTTCGTATTGATAGTTCCAGATAGCGAAACTATTGAACTCCTAGAGTTCTACGACCACGTTATCGCCATCGACCTGTACCTTGTAGGTTTGAAGATCCGCTCCTTTGGCGAAGAGCATTTTTGGTTTTTTAATGTTCTTTCCGGTCCTAACGTCGAACTCGGCCCCATGGATCGGACATTTCAGTACATTTCCTTCCAATCTCTTCTCTATAAGTTTTCCAGCACAATGACTACAGTCCGCGTCCACCATGTGAAATGAACCGCCAACATTTGCTATCAAGAATCGTTTTCCTTGGATCTTGACCTCCTTTGCGATACCCATGGGAAATTCTATGACCCTACCGATAGTATGCTTTGCCATCCTAACACCCAAAAGATCTCGACCCTAATGAGGGGATATAATATAAATCGCTGTGCCAAAATGATATGGGATCGACATAGCTCTACCAAGGGCGACCGGATCTTATGCACAAATCGTCAAGAATAGCAAGGCGTGGACCAGAGATGTACGACCCTTCAAGCGTTATGAGAAAGTATGTGATCGATCAAGAAATGTCAAGTTCTATTTTCGCATCCAAGACCGTAATGGGTCAGGACCGTCACGAGATCCATTTTGACCAAATGTCACTTGGGGGAACCATCCTCCGATCGTGTTGGGCCCTCACCACCGAACTCCTTTTGTTCGGTCGATCCCTTCCTAAAGATCCGTTTAAATCTGTTCAGGACCCTATCGGCCTTCAGAGCGTTAACGAACTCGTCAAGTGAGGTCCTGCTCATATAATATGCGGTCCCTAGACCAGCGACGATACCTGCTATGGTATCTGAAAGATTGTCGTTCATCATGTCCTCGAGCCCGTGGTCCATCATTGTTCCTAAGATGTGGTCCATCGTGTACTCGAAGATCTTCCAGAAGCCTTCCAATGATAGAACTCCGATGAAGACGAAGAAAGGTATCCAACGGATCGGTATTTTTAAATGGTTCGCTTGTTGGACCACGATCATCAATATTGTTGCCACGAGCATAGCGACGACGATACCGGAAACGAAGTGGGCAAAATGACTGAACCACAGGGTGGAATCGTAAAGGTCGGACAATATTCCGTACGAATGTAGGGACAACGCTACACCTGCACCTAACGAGATCGGCCATGGAAGGTCGATGGTTCCGGTCCATGATAGGATGGGGGGTATCCAGACAAGTAGGAGACTTATCCCCTCCGTCCATGAGGCATAGGAATAGGCCGCGCCTCGCATCAAAGAGAAGGCCAACATCACGGATAGTATTATCGTGAACGTCATGGAGATGAAGAGGACATATCTTCTCAAGGTCCCACCACGAGTTCTTTGATCATAACGAACGACCTTTTTTTCAAGTAAGAGCTTAATATTAAGGAAAGGACAACCCCGATGGCCGTCAATGGGATATAATATGTCATAAAATCGACACTTGTGGGTACAAGATCCGTCCCAAGCCATAGATCGGTGTACCAACACACGTATCCTTGGACGACCGCCACCGATTCTAGCAGTAGGAACGAAACACCGACCAAGAATGGACGGTTCATGTGCATGTCCCCGCTATGATCGATGATGAAAACCGTTAGAACACTTATCGAGAGAAGTCCAATTGCAGAGAACATCCATGAGAGATCCCCAGTTATATCGAGCGGTCGATACCCGAACACAAATCCTACCATCTCGATCATGAACGGGACCGCCATTGGCAACATCAACCACCAAGGCTGCAGCGATCTGTCCCTTCGATCCATCCATGGGTATATAGCAAGCAGGACCGCCCAGATCCCAATAGCGAACCAGAAAGGGTCCGGAACGAGCAGCATAAGTATGGTACCGATGATCATTGGTATGAGGACCAGCAGAGATGGTATGGAGAACGATGGGACCTGCGGTCCGGTAGCATTTTGTATCGAAACCATTTCCGAACTTTCAAGGATCGTACCATCTCCAGTACACATTTTCCTGATCGTAAGGCACGGTCATCGTTCACCGACCATTATAAGTGAACCGGGGCATAACTTCCCATCTATAATAATTTCTGCTGATGAGCATGCCCTTGGGATCATCGATATTGATATGGATCTGGCAGTTGGTTATTCAATATGGAGGGTAGATGATCCTGAACCATCCGTCGATCCCGTTCATCACATCATATATCTGATCCTTGAATGAGGAGAATTGTCGATCCCGTGATCGATCGTATCGAACGAGATCAAAAAAAGAAAATATGATCCTCCATCGTTCAATCGAGCGGGGACCCATATTAAGGGATCGTCCCTCAAAAAAAGATGACATCAAGAAATATTCCTGTGATCAGCCCTATGACGGACAATATCACACCTACATAAGCCAGAGTGTTCCCTTGCCTTTGTTTCTTCAAAGAAAGGTATCCAAAGATGATCCCAAGGGGGCCAAAGATCAATGGCAATATCAGAATACTACCGAAACCTGCAATAATGGAAGCGTAAGCCCAAAATTTCGCCGATCTAGTTCGGTCCGTATCGTTCTTGATCTCGACCCCTGTATCCTGTTGAGGCTCTATCTGAGGTGTCGATAGCTCGTCCTGTCGCCCGTTCCCTGCGTTTTGTTTTAACGAGATAGCGGGATCAAGATATGAGTGATCACTATCGGTAGCGTATGAGGGATTTGAGTATTTCATAAATACCGAACGCTCCGATTTTATATATATTTCATGGCAAGGTATCTGAACGGATCATATTCCCGATGTTGTCCTGGGACCCTAAAATATTCAAGAAGGCGATGGTCCTTGGTTCATCGCCATCCAGTAGATCGTCGAGAGCATCGGACGGCTTTTTGTTGTCGACCGACAATAGGATGATGGAACGAACCGCGATCCAATGATGATCATCCTTGACCCATAGCTCGAGATCGGGGCAGTTCGAACTTTATGCTTTGTAAGGTCAAGATCCTGGCATATTTGATCGCGAAATGATATGTACATATTCCATGAGATCCGATCTTAAGATGACAGATGGTGGACGATAAAGAGAAGGACCTGATGGGACGTAGAGATGAGCTCGATCGTCATCTAGCGACCTCTCCAGCAATGCTGTTCTTTATGGACCGGGATGGTGTGATATATTATATAAGTCCGTCCGTTGGGAAATATCTAGGTGAAGACTATAAAAACATAGTAGGCAAACGATGGAAGGAAACGGACCTTCCCGAGGGCCTTTATGGGATGTTCGAGGGGCACCTTCGGTCTACCTTGAAAACTGGGGAGGGCAGTAGGGAAGAGATCAGGCTCAATACACTTTTAGGTCCTAGATGGCTTCAGTACGACATATCCCCCTCATATGATGCGAAGAACAGGATCGATGGGGCTGTCGCCACCATTTTTGATGTCACCGAACGAAGGAACGCCGAAGATTCTTTGAAGGGCAGTGAGGAGCGTCTTAAGACCTTGGTCGCTGCCGCGTTCGAAGGTATCGTGATCAATATTTCAGGTAATATCGTAGAGGTCAACAAGGCCATGTTGGACATGACCGGTTACGCTCGCGAGGAAGTATTGGGCAGGAACATTCTCGATTACTTTACCATGGGATCAAGGTCGCTGGTGGAAGAAAAGCTGTCCGAGCTTTCAGCGGGGCCGTACGAGGCACAGATAATCAAGAAAGATCGTTCGCTCTTGACCGTTCAGATAAGAGGGCGCACCATTGGTTGGAATGGCAAGAAAGCTCGACTTGGTGCTGTTCAGGATATTACCGAACTAAAGATGGTCCAGAACGAACTTGCCAAGAAGGCAACGGACCTCGAGCGTTCCAATAGTGATCTGCAAAGGTTCGCATATGTAGCATCGCATGATCTGAAGGAACCTTTAAGGATGGTCGTTTCTTATTTGAACCTGCTCAACGACAGGAACAAGTACGAACTGGATTCCACATCGAAAGAATACATCCACTTTGCGATGGACGGGGCTTTGAGGATGAGGGCGATGATCGATGATCTTCTATCCTATTCTAAGGTCGGGTCCGAGATCATGTCGCTCACCATCGTCAACATGGAGGATGTTCTCTCTACGGTGATAAAGGACCTTGTCGTGAGCATAAGGGAGACCAAGGCGGTGATAACGCATGATCCCCTACCAAAAGTATGTGCCGTTAGATCTCAGATGGTGCTCCTGCTAGAGAACTTGATCGGGAACGCGATCAAGTATCACGGTAAGGCAGAACCCATGATCCACATCTCTTCTCGTGAAGGCCCCGAAGAACGGACGTTCTCGGTAAAGGACAATGGGATCGGGATAGACCCGAAGGACCAGGGACGCCTATTCAACATGTTCCAACGTTTGGGACCGAGGGGAGAACAGGAAGGGACCGGAATGGGTTTGGCCATTTCCAAAAAGATAATCGAAAGGCATGGGGGAAGGATATGGATAGGGTCCGGTACGGAAGGTGGTTCCATATTCTATTTCACCATTCCTATAAGAGAGCCTGGTGCTTGCACGGAATAGAAAAATGACCCTAACGCTCCGACCTTCGATATACTACATCGGTATAGCACATATTCATGACCCGATCATAATATAATGTCCAGAGCATTTTGGGAATAAGGTAGCATGTCCGACCGATTGGCCTTTTGTGTGATCTTGGGAATGATGTCGACCTTCACCGCAGAGGTCCTCTCAGGATCAACACCGTTCGTTTTCTTCTCACCCCTAGGATGGATCATGGTGTTCCCGCTCTACACCCTACACATTCTGGTATTATCCGCGATCATAGTCCGTTATGGCCGGTTCAACATCTATACGTTGTTCTTTGCCGGGATGCTGTTCGGGCTCTACGAAGCATATATAACGAAGGTGCTTTGGACGGGATGGGGACATGTACTCGACCCTACTGGGACCATCGCATGGGCAGAAACTGCGGTATTGGTTCTATTCTTCCATCCATGGTTCGCGTTCATAATTCCTCTTGCGATAGCAGAACTGACGATGACAGGTTCCAGAAAAATAATCGATTCTTTACCAGGACCTCTGGGACGATGGCTCAACGAGCACCCGATGAGGATGATAGTGGTCCTTTCCCTGTTCGTTGGGGCGACCCAGGTGGCCACAGCTTCATCCATGATAATGGCGATCCTTTCGATCTTCATGGATGTCGCACTTCTGATAGTGGTCGTACTGGTGTTCCGAAACCGTTACGGACCGGGTGGTTCCATTGAACATTATTTACCAGAGAAAAAGGAGCTCCCGATGCTCATCGCTCTCCTGGTCCTGTTGTACGTGGTCCTTGGACTGGCGATCCTTCCCCAGAACATCCCAGATATAGAACGTCAGGCGATCATATGGGCGATCTATGCTGCCGTGATACCCCTTTTCATCTTTTCATTATGGCGGTCAAAGAGAAAGGACATGATACAGATACGTTCGACAGTTTTCCCTAAAGAGCGATCAGGTCCTTCTATTCCTTGCTGGCGTGCTCTTGACCGCGGCGGTGTTCTCAACAATCGTCCGAGCCCTGTCCCTTATGATCATAGTCCTTTTCTGGATCGCGGGGATCGTCCTCGGACTTTTCATATTGGTCGACGCGATACGGTCGAAAAGAGCATCAAGTTGAGTGAAATGAGGAGGTCATTGGGCCGTTCGACATTTATTATATATGTATTATAATTTAATGGTTCGGTCTTATAAAACATTCCGTGGGATGGCTCAGACCGACCCTCCAATAAGGTCAAAAATAGTTCGATCATGAAGAAATGTTTAATTAATAAAAAAATGATCCCACCTTTATGAAAACGCCAAAATTGGGACACCTGATGATCATCTCATATGTCATTTTGATTTTGATCTTCGCTGGAATCGCAGCAATTGGACAACCAACCTATGCGAACACTGTTGAGACGGGGACCTGTTCGATCAATGTGCAATGCAACGGGGGTTGGGAGTTCTTGTACGATACTCCTTACCAAGCATGGCTCCTTGAGACCGGGACAGGTAACTTTACGCTCAACGTGACAGCGATAAATGGCGGTGCATGGTACGTAGCTGTGAACGTTCCTCAGAACGATCAATCGGTGTCCTATCCGATAACGGTGAGCTTAACATCGTCGACCGGCCAGGTCATTGTTAGCCAGACATCGTCGGGCGATGTAATTAACCTCATCGCCCACATGAACAACTTGATCCGGTATGACCGGATCACATTAAGAGGATCACATCCTCTGTTCCTTTTTTTATCATGATCTTCCTTCGGTCCACACGAACTTGATGGGATCGTCCGAGTTGTGAGATGGTGGAGATTACGGCTCATTACCGACCTGCTAGTGGAGTTAGGGGTTATCATCGGTCCTTTCTCAGAGAATAGAAGCGATAAAAATTTTTTAAGAGCTAGATCGATCTTCATATAATAAAAAATGAGATACATCATCGATGACGGTATCATCCAATCTTGAACGAGAACAAAAAATATCTAAGGAGGAGCTGAAGAACAAGGCATTGGAAATGGGATTCCAGCTTTTTGGTGTCTCCGACCTAGAACGCCTTGAAAAGGTTGAATTTCCTGCAGGAAGAGGACTTATGCGCCCCTCTGAGGTCATGAAGGATGCAAGATCTGCTGTTGTGATGGGCATGATCATATGGGACGAGGCCATGAACACTGCCGTCGTAGCGACCGGCAGCTCCGATTTCAGCGGAGGTCAGGCCGACTACATCAACCTATACTATGAGGCCCTTGAAACACGCGCATGGCATCTAGCGGATTGGTTGAACAACAACAAAGGCATCAAGGCCCTACCGACCCATGTGGTGCATGAAAAAGTGGCAGCCCATTTGGCAGGACTCGGATTCATCGGACATAACACTCAGGTAATAACACCTGAATACGGCCCACGGGTACGATGGGTGGTCATGCTCATGGATGCAGAACTATCTCCAGATGAACCATTCACCAGGGACCTATGCGCCGAGCAACCTCTCTGCAAGAAAGTATCCTTATGCGTGAGATCCTGCCCATATCAAGCGATCATCCCGGGACCTTCTCAAGGAGTTGAACCAGGGAAGAAAGTGGATTATGGAAAATGTGTGGTCTCCCACGAGTTCGATAAAAGATCGAACCCTCGCATGAGAAACACATCCGACATACCACGGAGAGAGGGTTCATGGAATGCACCATCTGTAATCTTGCCTGTCCTTATGGTAGGACCGTAGACGAGAAGATAATCCCAAAGAAGAGGGGTATTACCTGAGGTTCGCCCGGTGCGTTCAGGCTTTCAAACCATTTCATAACTTTATAAAGAATTTCGCCGGAAACCCACCTTTTCAAATGTGGGTGAACGGCGAAAAACGTATGTTGGAGAAAGGTATCACTTTGAACAAGATGATCCGTATCGCTGGATACCTCTGTAGCGAAACACCGAGCTCTTTCGGAGCGGCTGAATGTGGTCATCGCATAAGGCGTTATATATCAATGAACTTGGAACATGCGCATCGCTGGTAGTTCGGTTCTTAATAATGGATGTGGGGGTCGGGTGACCATTTTTCCTTTTCGACGGGCGGAGAATTACATCACTGGCTAGATCATATGATGTTCGAAAAATCCTTTGATGTCAAGTTGAAAACCGCACGATTTCGATGTGAAGTATTCGTGATAGGGAACCTAAGTGGATCTAGAGCGGCGCGACAGACTACAGATCCTCCCGGATCGATGAACAATTTGTTCGCCAGATCATAGAACCTAAGGAGGATTATCTATGGGGCGCTCGGAAGCATAACGGTTTATGTACCTACTAAGATACTGCCGGTCGGTCAGGGGATGGGATGACCTTCGAGTTCGCGCGTCGGCGCGAGGTGGAGAGCAGCAGTGCTCATCATTTGGCAGCTTTCCGGCTCCTAGTACTGATAGGGATCATCTCCCTGTTCGCCGACATGACCGGGGACGGATATTACAGCGTCGTCGGTCCATATCTGGGATCATTAGGGGCGACAGCGGCCTGGATAGCGATCACTGTAGGTCTTGGCGGACTAGTGGCATATACGCCACGTCTCGCGTCCGGATGGTATTGCGATCATACCTACCAATACTGGAACATGATAATGGTCGGCCTGATCATCAATTTCATCACCGTTCCATTGCTCGCCCTTGTTGGCCACTGGGAACTTGCTTTTGGCTTCATTCTTATTCAGAGGATCAGCCAGGCGATCAGGGCACCGGCCAGGGACGCGATCATTTCCCACACCGCCAAGGAGGTCGGGGGCACAGGACGGGCGTTCGGACTGCACGAGGCAATGAGCGACATCGGTTCGATAATCGGTCCGATAATCGTGGCTCTTTTCCTACAGGCCAACCTAGGTTATTCAGAGGCGATAGGTGTCCTTGCGGTCCCCGCATTGATAGCCATATTTGTCCTTGTGCTCACGATCAAATTATATCCCCAACCGATGGAGCTGGAGAAACCATTGGTATGTGATAAAAAGGTCAAGGAACATGCAAAGGACGAAAGCTAAACTTCCAGGCCTGTTCTGGATCTATGTTCTTGCCGCAGGACTGTTGGCGGCCTCCTTCATCGACTTCCCTCTTATCGCGTACCATATGTCCGTAGTGGACCATCTTCCATCGTTCTGGATCCCCATGTTATATGCGCTTGCTATGGGGCTAGATGCGATAAGTGCTCTGATATTTGGGCACTTCTATGACAAGGTCGGTATGATCTCGACCACGATCGTGTTCGCCGTGGCCGCGATGTTCGTTCCATTGGTGTTCGGGACCGACCCGACCTTGATGGTCCTTGGGATCGTTCTCTGGGGATTGGGTCAGGGGGCAATGGAATTGAATCATGCGTGGAGCGGTCTCTGAGCTCGTCCCAGCCGACAGGAGAGGCGCAGGTTTCGGCCTGTTCTCCACGCTTCTTTGGTGTGATGTGGTTCGTTGGGAATGCGGCCGCTGGGCTGCTCTATGTTGTGAGCATCCCTCTCATGATAGTAATCTCTGTGAGCATGCAGTTCATGGCGATAACTTTGATAATATATGTTGGTGGAGCTGAAAAACGGTCACGAGCGTTGGAGCGGCCCTCTAAGCATATGATACATTGGATAAGAAGGCAACGTAATAGCGGGTGAGACTGGTGAGTTTAACTTCCAGCAAAAGAAAAGCGGTTCGGTTCTTATGAACTTGTAGCTGGTCCTTGCATCGATAGATGAAAACTGGATGTTTTTTATATCGTTCGGACCCTTGCCGAGATGGATGGAAGGAAAGGGTTTTGAGCGATTTTGTACGACTAGCCTAGCCGGACCAGCTGCTGTCCCTCGGTCACCGGCGACACCACCACCGCTGTTCCGAACGCTATGATCTCGTCCATCGTTTGTCCGATAGAGGTCGAGTCGAACATCACGCTTATGACCGCGTTAGCTCCCAGTGCCTGTGCCTGTTCGGAAAGTCGGTCCAAGGACTGCTGCCTCGCTTGATGAGCGAGGTCGGTATACTCGGTGATCTCCCCTCCTGCGAGGGACCTTAGACCCGCGGTGAGGTTCCTGCCAAGCCCCCGAGACCGGACGGTGATGCCGTACACAAGTCCGATCACCCTATCGATCTTATATCCTGGAACATAGTTCGTCGTGTAGAGTGCAACTGCCATGGGGGATCAGATGGACCGGTCCAATAATGAATCTTTCCGTCAATATTTTTTTATTTCTTTCTAATGCGTGGAAGTTCCAGTTGTAAATGGTCTTTCTACGCACCGATCTCGGATCAGGAGCGCTCTTCGCATTTGTTATTTGGTGGACTGTGTCACCTCGATCGCAGGCAGGATCATATCGTTCCATGTGAAGAGATCATCATAGATCGCGTCCAGGACGAGCGCGATCCCCCATGACCGATCTTGGTCGCGACCCGACCTTTTTCCATCCCTATATGTGATGTGGGTGGACCATTGTTCAATGGTCAGATCGATGGAAAGTTCCACAATGATAAGCGAGGACGATAACACATTGGTCCTAAGGGCCACCCAGGAACTTTTGCTAAATAGGACCATAGTGCAACGGGCCGTCATCGGGGTGAGCTCCATATGCAGCACGATCCGACCCCTACGGACGGGGTCAAGATGCTGAAGGATCTCGTTCCGATGACAAGGTCGCCCGGGATCGTTCGGGCGATGGCCGAAGGGGACCTAGTAATTATTCATGGCAGGGCGAGCGAAGGGGTCGGACGGATCTTTTTGGTCGGAACTAGCATAATAAGCAAGATCAGAATCAGCTTCGATAAGGAGGATGATCCGCCAAGACGATCCCCCAGATATGTATACCAGGTATTACTGGATCGCCGTTGAGTGGGAAGGCGAAGAGGATAAGGATGGCAGAGTACAAAATAAAGAACGGTAACGGGAACGGAAGATCTTCCATTTCGGGAAATTATAGAAAAAACAAAACAATGGGGTCACATCCATGGCCCCTTGATCCTCCCTACGCATCATGGAATATCTTCAAAATGCGTCCCTGATGCTCAACACCCCGACCAATAAGAGTATCAACCCAGTTATCAAGGATGTTGGGCTAAACCTGAATCGATAGATAAGATACCCTCCAATGGCAGCAAGAATTAGTCCGCAAAGGACCAAACCAATAGGGCTTCCTAATAATATCGCCGTTATGGACCCACCTGCAGCTAATATTATTACCACGATGATCGCCAACAATGCTAATCGGCCAACCGCTCTTTTTGTATCTGGCATAATAGACACTTTCCATTTCCCTCGAAGCACACAAAGGTGCTGTTCGACCTTCCCGAATTATCTCAGGAGGGGTAACGATCGATAGATAAATAAAGTTATTTTGGTTGAAATTCCTCTTACCGCGATCTATTCATTCAGTTCGAAGACCGAGTGAATTCCGGACCATGACCGGCCACATGCGAAATACCCGTTCATTTTGATAAATTTCATCGGTCCGCCGGTCGGATCTGGACTCAAGTGATCGAGTGGCCCGCGGTCGAGACCAGACCCCTTTGTGAACGATCGGTTTGGACCGGTCCTTTCGCCTTTCCGGTATCGTCACTGGATTTTTGAGCGGATCTTCTTAATTCAGGGATCGGCGCGCTAACGTCATCTAATTCTGATAAATTCGTTAGCTTGCGGCCGAGACCCGCCCAGGTCGCCAAACGGTCCTCGGAACCATCGCCCGATGATCTGGCCTTTTGAAAATGGCCCGCCCCATTTTGAGATGTCGAACGTATGTGGCCAGATCGTTGCTGGTCTCATGCTACCTGGAGTGCTCGGGAACGATCTTCCCATTACACCTCTACCGGCCTTTCCCGTTACGGGCGCCTTTCCTCTTGTGGGACGTCGGAGAGCTTCCGTTACTTCTAGAATGCTCAACGAACAAAAAAATGATAATGTCGCAGTTCATCCCGCCTTTGAAATGGTGGGTTTTCTGGCGACATCATCTATAAATGCGATCGATTGTAGGTCCAAACCATGAGTGATAAAAGGGGAAGAACCGATTTGAACACCACGGAGAGAACCATATCCGAACCTCCCCTTCAAGGAGACCGTATCGCCAAGGTGCTGGCCCGAGCCGGTATATGCTCACGTCGGGATGCTGAAAGGTTAATATTAGATGGACATGTGGCCGTTGATGGCAAGATTCTGATGTCGCCCGCTCTGAACTGTCACGGAAGATAACATAATAACCATCGACGGAATGCCTTTGAGACCGGCCGAAGAAACACGGGTATGGCTATTTTATAAGCCCCGTGGGACGATAGCTACATCAAAGGACCCTCAGGGGCGAACGACCGTCTTCGAAGAACTTCCTTCCAAGATGCCTCGTGTGGTGAGCGTGGGGCGGTTGGATTACAACACCGAAGGACTGTTGCTTCTGACAAATGACGGAGAACTGGCGAGGCATCTTGAGTTGCCACAGAATGCCTGGGCGCGTCAATATCGAGTTCGGGTGAACGGTCATATCACCCGTGAAAAACTCGCCTCGGTCGCGAAAGGGGTGACGATCTCGGGCATAAGGTATGGACCGGTCAAGATCGAGAAGGAGAATATCAAGGAAGATGGAAAAAGCCTCTGGCTCTCTGTGATCATTCATGAGGGCAAGAACCGAGAGGTCAGAAATATCATGTCCTATCTTGGTCTTCATGTGGACCGTCTGATCCGAGTTGGATATGGACCGTTCCGATTGGACGATCTGTCGCCCGGAAACGTTCAAGAAATTCCACAGCGGGTCGTTCGAAGGTCCTTGGAGAGATATTTTAGCGAGAAGAGAGGTCGGGGAACTGTTCAAAGATCCTCCGATCTCGATTCGGACCAAGAAAGGTCGAGATCGAAGGGTTTGACCGTGGGAGGTCGTAAGGTGACCTTGGTAGACCTTTCTCGTTCTCTCCCCTAAGATAATATGATCATAATGTCACCAGGAACATCGATCCTTAAAAAATGGGGCTCAGGAGACCCAATATTGGTCAAGAACACCGGACCCATGTTAACGAGATCGATGATCCTTACCACGAAATAGATCGTTCCTAAAGACGATCGATAGCGTGACCATGAAGATCGGTTCCAACCGTATTTTGTTCAATCATCTTCAGATCTTAATGGCCCAAACCAGACCTGCGGTCTCGAAACTAAGACGCTTACTATGGATCTGATCATAATCGTATTTTTTAAGTGTCTCCCTGAAAGTGTCAAACCAATGTGTTCTCCGGATCAGTTTTGTCAATCCATTATCGAACACAGTATGCCACTCAGGAAATAGAACGGGACCGACGCGGTCCATCGCCCATGTATACGCTATCCATGATGCAAGATATAGACCGTTCGTCGGTAGGATAAAATCATGGGCGATGAAGACCCCCCCCTTCCTTAGATGGGGAGTTATGTTGCCGATCAACATATCGGGATCAACATATTTCGCCAGGTATGAAGAGACCACCACATCGAACTCCCCTTCAAGGCTAATTGTCTCTGCGTTCCCAAGGATCGAACGTGCTCGTATCCATGGATTTCTTCTCAAGCGCTCATTATATGCCGTAAGGTAGTCTTGGGTTATATCGACCCCTATGATCTCAGAACTTGGACTTTTCATGGCCAGGGATTCTGTCATGATCCCGGTGCCACATGCAAGGTCGAGCACCCTTTTCGAATCGGGAACGAGCTTTACTATCTCGGTCTTCCAGTAGTTGTCCAGCCCTAAAGTGAACAAATTGACCACCTTATCGTAGCTCCCACCGGTCCCTGAGAAGAATGAACTTACCAGACCCTCCCGAGCGCTGGACATCCCTTCATGGTCGATGGGCCCCACCGACCCGTTCGAACAGGCCCCCTCGTTCAGCGGGTTCACTTCATCAGCCTCGACATATTACAGCACTGAAGTAGTTCTTTAGTGATGAGATATATTTTATTTTCCTCATACGAGGATCATCTTGATCGGATCATACTAGGTAGATGCGAACCCGATGCCGTTCGCCCTCTCCGAAAACGCATAGTGAACACCTTCGCCTTGGAGACATGGTTCAATATTTTGGTCATTTTTCATGCGTTCGTTGATATCGGACCGACCGTGAAATGTGGTGATCGGTCTTATTTTGTTCGGAACGCCCGTTGGTATGTCCAGTGCTCTGACATCAACAATTGATATTAACTGGTACTTCTAGATCATTATAGCAATGGAGGTTATCTTAAGATGCTGCAATATCGTACCGAGGGAAAAGGTTTCCCCATCATCCTCGTTCCTGGCGGACTGACCGGATGTGAGAGCTGGGGGCCGCACGTCAAGGCCCTGGCGACCACCAGAACAGTCACACGTGTCCAGTTGTTGTGCGTGGAGTACGGCCTGAAGGACATGCCCCTTCCCCCGAACTATTCGTTCACCACGGAGAGCCTCGCCCTTGAAAGCACCATGGACGAGATAGCGCTCGAGGATCCTGTGGACATTGCCGCGTGGTCCTACGGCGCGGCGGTCGCCCTCACATTTGCTCTTGACCATCCGGAGAGAGTAAGGACAATGACCCTCATCGAGCCACCAACGTTCTGGGTACTTGGATCCCCCCTCATGACGCAGATTTCGATCAACAGAGAAGGTTGAGCGAGGAGATCAAGGACGAGGTGAGCGAGGTGCAGCTGGCAGAGTTCGTTCGCTTGATCGGCATGGCACCGATCGATGTCGATCCCACAACGATGCCCCAGTGGTCCACCTTCGTGAAATATCGAAGGTCCCTTCGTGCTAACATCGTTCCCTTTGAGTTCCGGGACGATCCCGGCCGGCTTGATCGTTTCCTATCCCCGGTCCTTTTAGTGAAGGGCACCGGGTCCGCACCCTACCTTCACGAGGTCATCGACGAACTGGGGCGTCATTTGCCCGATCATGAGACGATCGAGCTTCCCTCTGGCCACGCCCCTCATATCGTCTCTATGGATCGCTTCCTTGATAGGATGGCGGCGTTCCAGATACAACGAGGTAGGGTCGAGAGGAGCGTCGAAGGTCTGACGGAATGGCGATAGAACAGGACCTAGCGTCCAACCGTCCTTGATGGCCATGTCCATCAGGATCGTTTCGAGACCATGAACTCCGAGACCGTAATGCGATGGATATCGTAATGATATTTCGAATTGGAAATGGACCTGACCCTGGATCAACATTAGCGCTCTCGTTCGTTCGATTCCCGCTTTCCAACCATCAAAGCGTCAAACATTGATCATTTATCAACCTAGCTTGCCCCTCCCCAATTCGGTCAAAATGTATACTCGCCACTTCTTTTGGGGGGAGGACCTTATGAGCTGGGCATGCTCCAAGATACTGAGATGATAGGATAACTTGAAACGGAAAGGAATGTCACCCCCTTTAACAGGCAGGGGCACATGTTACATTTGTCCAAGACGTACATTATCTTTAATCTAATGGGGTCGGAGAGAGCCTGATTGATCTTCGCTTCGACTGTCCAACCGGTCATCTTTGGGCAGGCCATCCACCAATGATCCCAGACCGCCGACCTTTTCCCGCCCCTCCTCGATCGAGTGGGGCACGTTCAAACGACCGTTCATCTCGCAACATTCTTCCTCGTTCCTAACTATGACCTTTCCTTCCACCTTATGCATGTTCGCCCTTGTTCCCGAAATGTCGATTCAAACCATGAATGTTCCTCTGATCCAGCTCAGGATATCGTCCCGGATCTCTCTCACCTTATGAAGCTTCTCCTCTTCCGAACCCGTCACCCTTGACGGGTCCCTGAACGAATGGTGCATGTATTCTTTTCCACCGAAGAAAAAAGGACAGGTCTCTTCATCCTCGGTGCACATCGTCACGACGTAGTCGAACTTTTCGCCCTCAAGTTCGTTGATGTGCTTCGAGCGTTGCTTAGAGATGTCGATGCCCATCTCGCTCATGACCTCGATCGCGAGGGGGTTTATTTGTGATGGTAGGATGCCCCCGCTCTTCGCTTCCAACTTGTGATCGAACATGTGATTGACCATCGCTTCGGCCATCTGCGAACGTCCAGCGTTATGGGCGCAGATGAACAGTATCCTTTTTCGGTCCACCATTTTTCCATCTCCTTTTTGATTCCTAACGACGATTGGTGAAGGATTTATTTGATCATGTAGTTTCAAGATATATTGAAATCACGGTGAGGTGGATCACTGAGATAGAGGTGATGCGGCATGGCCGAGAGCGTTATGCGGAGGCTTTCTTTCCTTAGCCGTTATCTCACCCTCTGGATACTCCTAGCGATCTTCTTGGGTCTCGCCTCGGGGGTCCTGACACCTGGTCTTGCTGGCTTCCTTAACTCATTGAGCGTCGGGACCACATCGATACCTATCGCTATCGGATTGATCCTTATGATGTACCCTCCACTTGCGAAGGTGAAGTACGAAGAACTTTCACAGTTGACGAAACGGCCTGACGCCAGGAGGATGTTCTCGACCTCCCTCTTATTGAACTACGTGGTCGGACCGTTCTTGATGTTCGCACTGGCATGGATATTTCTGCCAGATCTGCCCGAGTATCGTATTGGTCTCATCCTCACCGGCATAGCCCGCTGCAGCGCCATGGCCCCTATATGGATCCAGCTTGCCGAAGGTGATAGCGAATATTGCGCGATCCTGGTAGCTCTTAACTCGATCTTCCAGATCTTGATGTACTAGTTCTACGCCTTTTTCTTCGTGGATGTCCTGTCCAACGTTAGTGTCGCCGGGATCAGGTCAAGCTGTCAACATCTCGATCGTCTCCGTGGCGATCAGCGTCGTCATTTACCTGGGGATACCGTTCTTCGGCGGCATCATTACCCGTTATACATTGCTAAAAAGGAAAGGGGCCGATTGGTATGATCACGAGTTCGTCCCGAAGATAGGCAAGGTGTCATTACTGACCTTGCTTTTCACCATCGTGGTCATGTTCTCTCTAAGGGCACGATCTGTCATCGAACTTCCGCTGGATGTGATCAGGATCGCCATACCTCTCCTGTTCTACTTCCTCATCATGTTCCTACTGTCTTTCTATCTTTCGATCAGGCTAAAGTTCGACTATCCACATGCGGTGGCCCAGACCTTCACCGTCTCGTCCAACAACTTCGAGCTAACGATCGCCATTTCCATAGGTGTCTTTGGGATCGCGTCTGGAGTAGCGTTCGCTGCCGTGATCGGACCGTTGGTCGAAGTGCCTGTTCTCATATCGCTGGTGAACCTGGACTTCTGGTTCAGAAGGATATACTATGATAAAGACGATAAGGTCAGGAACGGGGGTAGGGCCAAAGGGGTCACCATATCATCCGATCAAAAATGAAAGGGGGGTTCTAAGTACGACCATCGAAGAAATAGACCTGTACAAACTGAACGCAGAAGATCTGGAAAAGTATCTGCCGACAACTGGATGCGCATCATGCGGTGCTAGGAACGGACGAGACCTGGCTAAAGCGCTCCTTGAAAAGAAGGTACGGGCGGTCGACTGCAACGGCATCGAACAACGGATGGCGGAGGCGATCGATTCGGTGTTGAGCATTGACGTCCACTTGCCGGAAAGCGACCCGATGATGCAGAAGGTGCCGGAGAAGCTCTTGGAACATAACTCTCCCGGACCCGATTCTCCGATCCTGATCACAGGGAATTCGATCATCACGCATCAGATCCTGAAGCTCATTTTCGATACAACGAAGGTCAAGGTGTTCGTCGTCCCGATCGATACGATAGGATATACGCTCGACAATTCCGTTGTGACCAACTCGTTCACGTCCGCTGGAGTTATGCGGGCCATTCAGGGGAGCGGTATCTCAGGCAAGAACTCTTCAAGGAAAATGATCATCCCCGGTCTCGCTAAGGAACAAAAAGGTTCTATCGAACGGATCACGAGATGGAGCGTGGAGATCGGACCGGCGAGCGGCTTCGAGCTGCCACTGTACCTTATCGCGGGCCAATGATATAGGTCCGGTTCGTACTCGGGCATAGGAGGTCTCCGATTGGCACCATCAAGCACCTTCGATCATGTATCAAAGCCAGATCACAGAACGCTGATCAGAGCATGCAGGCTGGGACAGGCCGATCCCCCCCTTTGGATGAAAGGAGAGGTTAAACGTCACTGCATCGGTTGTGAGGTCGAGGTCGGTCGGGAAGACAGATCCTGTCCAGCTTGCTCCATGTCACTAAGAAAAGAGTGCCCGGATTGTCATTACTGGGTGGAGATGGACGCATCCACATGTATTTGCTGCCGTCATGTGTTCCCACTGCCGCTCAAGGAGAAAGCGGTCATCAAACTATGGCATCCTGAGGAAAAGACCGAAGAAATCGCTTGCTCATACAATAATTATGAACATTGAGGGCTAGAATTAAGATATGACCTGAATGGAAGAAACAAATAGGGACGAAAGAGATGAGGAACACATGAGGTTAGGCATACTGGGTTGTGACGCCATTCGTAAAGAGATAGAGGTCGTTACGGCCGATGATCCAGATGTCGTCTACCGTGAATACCTCGAGTTCGGGCTCCATCTTCATCCGGATGACCTAAAGAGAGCGATCTTGGAGAAGCTTGGATCCCTACCGGTCGAGGTCGATGCCCTCTTCCTGGGGTATGGTCACTGTCAGGCTCTTAAGGGCCTTCCTCAGCAGACCAAGGTACCTGTGGTCATGTTAGAACATGAGGACTGCATCGCGGCCTTGATAACCACAGAGAGATATCATCATGAGAAGAACAACGGCGGTATAACATGGTTCTATCCAGCGGGCTGGGCCGTGAACGGGATGTCAGGTATGATCCGTCTTTTCGACCTTGATTGTAAGATCGAAGAAGGTTATGAGCCCGAATACTTCCTCAGGATATTGTTCGATGGTTTTTCCAGATGTCTGTTCATAGATACTGGAATCGACTGTGTCGAGAAATGTCGAAGGAACTCGGAGGAGTTCGGACGGGCGCTGGATCTAAGACATGAATCCATGACAGGCTCGCTCGACCTGATCCGGGAGGCATGGCTCAGGACCAAGATCATGGCAGAGGAGATCGAACGGGCGAGGTGTTCGGGATCGGCAAGATCTTGAACCTGACCTCATCAGATCGAAAAATGTTCTGAGCAGGTATCGACGAGATCGTTCTGTTCTATCTGAAATTGACCAAATGGCCAGCTTAGCTAGGGTTCTCTATCCCTAATGCGCATTTATTTGCAGGAACACCAAAATACGACCACGATGCATGTCCGAGGACGCACGACCCTAAAGAAGGTGTCTCTAACACGCTGCCGATGGCCGTTGTTCCAATTGGAAGGCAGGACATATACGTTGTGATGTCTACGGATCAAGGACAATGAGATGTAGGAAAGCGAGTACGTCTAGGGCCCGTGCGACCTCCATACTCCAAGGACGGAACCAAAGAGGTGGATCATGAACGCCCTGGAACCATCCGCCCTAGATGCCGAGCTGGTCCTAATGTACAAGATACGAAGGACCTGGGGATATGAAGGGAAACCTCCTGAAGCATGGACATGCTCGACCAGTAACAAGGTCATCGACCAGGCCCCCTGGACCAGATCAACGATCTGCTTTTAGACGAGTATCAGGAGGTCAGGAGAACGCCGTCAGTTCCGAAGGGGGCTTGCTGGGACCGGTATCGGTAATGAGGATGCCATCCGGCCATTGAACATCTCTTCGAGAAAGCATAGCTTCAAGTTCGCGGAACGACCGCTTGGGCCTTGCGCAGGCCAGCAGAGGGGATGCATCTCGCTCGCCTTTGCCCTATATCGATGCTATAGATCTTGCCCAGGGACGAGATCCTTTTGGTGAGCAAGGGCGCGGCATGGGCGTTCGATTGGATCTCAAGCGCTCTCCATCGACAACCTTAGCTTTCTGCTATTGATCGTTGATCCATAAAATTATATGTCATACCCAAAGGAATAAGCATCACCATCCCTATATGTTAACGGGGGTAAATATGACGATTTGCGAGGACGGGTCAAGGAAGCTCGTAAAGGCGTTGGGGCTTGAGCATGAGCCGGTCGCCATAACTCTGATCGAGAAGGGCCAGCCATTACCGGAAGGTTATGCCCGACCGGATAGGCCAATAAGGCACTGCCAGGCCATCATGCGAGCCAGAAAGGGTGAGATGCTGGTAACAACGGCGGACAAGCAGGCCTGCCCCGCAGGGGCGTCTGCTTTGGGCCTCATCCCAACACAGGAGAAGATCGCCTCTGGTGAGTTCCACTATGGGATGGGCATGTACTCTTGTCAGGAAGCGTCGAAAAGGATGATGGATCAACGCCCGTCGCTCGAGGCGGGAAGCGTTATTGCGACAGCGGTCGCTCCGCTCAGTAAGGCGAAGCTGAGGCCTGATGTAGTGGTCGTGACCGGAACACCGGAACAGGTTTTCTGGCTCGTTCCAGCGGCCTCGACCTTCTCCATGGGTGGCAGAGTGACTATCGAGATGGCCGCTGTACAGGCAACGTGCGCGGATTCGACCGTCGTTCCTTATCAGACCAACAACGTGAACATTTCCCTTGGCTGCTTTGGTTGCCGTAAAACGACCGACATCGCCCCCGAGGAGATGCTTGTCGGCATCCCAGGAAGCAAGTTAAAGGATATCGTCGATGCAGTGGAAAAGATGAATGAAGGACCCATCCCAAAGTCCAGAGCAAAGTAACGCCTATTGGGAGGGCCTGTCCGGGTGTCCCTTGGGCCTTCCCTGAACATTAAATCGGAGGAGATGAACATGGAAGAGATAGATCAACGAAAGCAATGGGACAAGACCTACGTGGGTGCAAAGGACTTCTTCGGCAAGGAGCCGAGCGAGCTGGCCCTCAACGCGTTACCGATATTCAAGGACAACGATGTCAGGACCGTTCTCGAGCTTGGATGCGGTCAGGGTCGTGACACCTGGTTCTTCGCCAGGAACGGTTTCGAGGTCTCTGCTTTGGATTACTCCGAAGCGGGCATCTGCCAGATGAAAGAAAAAGCAAGAGATGTAGGTGCCAGGGTCACGCTGAGGGTCCACGATGCCAAGGACCCGTTGCCGTTCTCCGATGCTTCCTTCGACGCCATCTATTCGCACATGTTCTTTACCATGGAGTTCAGCGAGGAGGAGATCGTAAAGATGCTCGCCGAATGCCGTCGGGTGTTACGACCAGGGGGGCTCAACATCTACTCGGTGAGGAACACCCACGACCCCCATTACGGCAAATTCGTCCCAAAGGGCAAGGACATGTGGCAGAACCCCATGGGCTTCGTTGTCCATTTCTTCGATGAGGACAAGATAAAGAGCTTATCGACAGGCTATGTGATCATGTCGATCAAGGAGTTCGAGGACGGTTCCCCACCGTTCTCTAAAAAGCTTTACGAGGTCGCCCTGAGAGCCACCATCACCCACGACCCTCTTCCAACGGTTAGGGTCGAAGAGGGTCAAATGTTGCAATTGCTCCAGAACCCATCGGGAACGCGATCAAGTTCCACAGCGAAGAAGGACCTAGGGTCCATCAGTCATGCGAGGACAGGGGCGATAGGTGGCTCTTATCGGTGAGCGCCAACGGTATTGGGATAGATGCGGAGTACAAGGATAAGGTCTTCGTGCTTTTCCAGCGTTGCACATAAGAGACATGTATGAAGGTACCGGTATCGGTCTCGCGATGGCGAAGAAGATCGTCGAGAGGCATGGCGGAGAATATGGTTCGAGTCGGAGCCAGGGAAGGGAACTATATTCTACTTCACAATACCTATGATCAACAAGGATGGGAGCAAATGAGCGATAATAACTTAGAGGTACTGATAGTCGAGGATAATCCGGGGGATGCCTTCATCATCGAGGAAATGCTCCTTGAGATCGGGGTTGAGATCAACATAAAGATCGTTGAGGATGGCCTCGAAGCGGTCAACCTACTGAAGAACAAGTGGGAACGTCGTTCCTGATATCGTCATTCTTGATCTGAACCTACCAATAATGAACGGGTTCGATGTCCTAAAGCTCATGAAGAACGCTGATAAGCTCTGTGAGATGCCAGTTATCGTTCTCACCGGTTCGTTGAGAAAGGAGGACGAGGTCAAAGCGAGAGGTCTGGGGGCGACGGATTATTGCATCAAACCGGCCACGGTGGAGGAGATGGAGAGGATGGTCATTTGTTTGGAGATCACCTAAGATCATCAAAGAACAAAAGGAAGATGGCCGGTCCAGGAACTTCTGTCAACGCAGATCTATGCATTCATTTATCTCGTATTGAAGATCAGTATATCAAGACACCGTTCATCGAGATGCTCATCAAGGACCATTTCGATAATGGGAACTGGAATCTAATGGAATGAACATTGATTTTCTTGCTCCATATCGTAATGGAAATGATAAGATCCAAGAGGGGCACGGTAGCAAGATCAGAGAGCTGGGTCTCAAACCATAAAATCGTCCAACTTGAGACCGAAGGAAATATATTCCGTTCATCCCCCCTCCCTCCCTGAGGATCACCCATGGGATGGATGAAAATACTTCCTCTCATTGTTCTTTTATCTTATGAGCACTGACCATCACGATCCAAACCTGGCCATGAAGGTGGGATATGGATCGAACGCATGGTAAGGAGGGGGGATCATAATATGATCGACCTGCGTAGTCATCTATTTCTACTGACCAAGATGTCGGGTGATCGCTTGACATTATGACTTTACAAACCGACGAACAGATGGGTATGGATAGAAAAGTGGAAACCCAGAAGATCGTATGCCCGATGACATTTGCCAAAGGGAACCCTCAGCAATGCATACAAGAAAAATGTGCTTGGTGGGTAACATTGGAAGGCTTCGCCCCTATGTGCGCGGTTGCGTTCCAGAGCATAAGTTCGACCGTAAGAACAAAGGGCCGTTGAAGACTTTAGACCCATATGTATGAGGTGGCCCTTTGAAGATCATTCGATGGCCAGGGACCTATAACATGAACCAAGGACCCTGAGGTAAGCAAGCTGTACATCACCTCGATCGTAACCCCGACACCTGGAAACGTCGTCTAGGTCTTTTAGGACGTTGGGGTCGATATAATGACCTCTCTCGCAGTTCGGTGTGACCACGGCCTTAGAACGATAAGAAAATTCCAGGTCGATCATGACGGCTGAACGATGCCTAATCATAACAAGCAGGACAGGGCAGCTGAGATGGAGCGACGCGTTACCCTCATCCAAAGGCGAACAGAGCATAGTGGAATCGACCGGTCAGGACCACGATGAAGCTCTCCGGAACCTCGAGGCGGCATCGGGGGAACCGGGCCGCCCGAGATGGAAAAGGATCAGTGTCATCCGTCTGGCAGCGAAAAAAATGGGAAGGGGGCGACCGATATCAGAGCGCCCTGCCGTCCTGCCTTGCCCTTTCCATAAGGTCCTTGTTCTCCCGTGCAGCCCCGGGGCTATTGCCTGTGGTCAATAGGATGCTGTCGTTCAGCTCGAAACCGAACATCTTCAGCCCGAAGGTCAATGAGTTGATCGCGCCCTCGAACATCTTTGGGTCAGGGTTGCCCTGAGTGGTGATGACGATCGCTTTCTTCCCAGGCTTTAGGCTGACCTTGAAGTTGTACCCCTCGCTAGTGCGGCGCGAGCCCGTTCCGAGGAACTGGTAAAGCCGGTCTTCGAACAGTTTGAACTGTCCACTGTATTGCATCATGTAGATGGGCGCCCCTAGAACGATGGCATCGGCCTCTTTTATCGTATCCATGACCTCAGTTAGGTCGTCCTCCAACTTGCAGCGGTCGTGGCTCTTGCAGTACATGCAGGCCTCACAGCCTCGGTAGCTCATCTCGCCCAGGAGGAATATCTTCGTCTCATGACCCTTCTCCTTGGCGCCTTCCAACACCGCTTGGACCAGCGTTTCTGAGTTCCCGTTCTTCCTCGGGCTTCCTACGACACCTATTACCTTCATTTAGGATCCTCTTTGTAAGTGGATGCGGGTCACCATACTTAATTGCTTTTTGGTGTTCGATCCCCCATCGATGATCTTGCTTCTATGAAAGACCATCTTCCAAGATCGAAGCAAGGGATCTGAGGATGGAATTTTTACTAGAGCTCTGGTGCAGATGTGATCGATATATATGATGCACACCTTTTCGGTGATGTGATATTCAGTAAGGATCGAGACCCGAGACTTGTTACAGTGCGTCGCGGGGGCTCTCTTAAGGACGCCGATCATCATCTTCTTGCAATATGGGCCGCAGATTGTGCGGAGCACGTACTGCATCTCTTTGAGCAAATACGAACTGAGGATGACCGTCCGCGCCAAGCGATCGAACTGACGCGTACATGGGCGCGTGGGGAGATCAAGTGGGCTGAAGCCCGCACGGCGGCCTTTGCCGCAAACGCCGCAGCTAGAGATGTGTTGGGCCCCGCGAAGGAAGCGGCCCACGCGGCCGGACAAGCCGCAGCGGTGGGACATGTGGCAGCTCACGACCTTGGCGCGGCAGCTTATGCGATCAGAGCCGTGCGAGCGGCGGCTCCTGAAAAAGAGCGTGATATGGCTGGTCGTCTTGAATGCAAGTGGCAGCGTGCACAGCTCCGGGATGAGATCCGCGAACTCGTCCTCGACGACCAGAGGTTGCGTAATGAGGTGTGCTGGTCTCTCTTCGATGACTGACCCGCCCTCCCTGATAGGGCATATTGATGATATTGGGACCTTTTTCGCTGAATTTATCGAGATCAGTGCAAATATCTAGATCTTAGGTAGAGGGCCTCAGTATCCGACAAGGGTCGGGTTTTTCCAAATATGATATCATATCGGGCAATGGAAAGGCCGGTTCCCATGGTCTTATTTTCTTGGTTGATCCAATGGAATGGTAAAATAGAAAGTTGTCATCTTGCTCACCTTGAACTCGAACAATATCATTGACATGCTGGGCGTAAAGGGCCGATCTGAGAGACCCCCAAGGATCACTGGTATCAATTCCAATAAGTTCCCTTATCAAGTATCGCAAGCGTGCAAAAGGGGTTGACGAAACATCGATCATGATCATTCTACAGCGGTAACGGAAATATCCATAAAATCGACTACGGCAGGGATGTGGCACCATTGAGCCCGATCGTTGAAATGAACGATCGAACCGTTCAAGTGAACTGGAACCCATCCGTGGGGATCATCAGATCGAACCTCGCACCCTTCCCGGTCTCGCTGGTATCTTTGATCGATATCCTAGCGATCGCCAGGATCTCTTTGGACAGAAAAAGACCCGCATCAAGGGCGCCTCTAGAAACCACATGATCATCCCGGAGCATAATGTGCCAGAAATCCATATCTAAACAACATATCTGCTCATAGAGAAATGGCGAGGGCATAAGACCAAGTGATCAAAGAGATGATCGAACCCTTTCTTCCATATTTATCCGATCTTTCCATTCGTAAAGATAAATACCACACGACCACTGGATCCTGATCCGACATCTTTGTCAATTCCTAGATCAGAAGGTGCGATTTGAGATCGGCCAGGAACCTCGACTTGTCCTCGTTCATCCTTTCCCCCGTCCCTATCAAACCTGACCCACTGGCACTTACCATCGTCTCTGCTAGGTCATAAAGAAATCGCTTTGTTTGCGACCCTCGTTCCCCCTCTTTTTCAAGAACGGGAACTATTCCATCTACATTCTTCATGACATCTCCGGGATCGAGATTTTTAAGATCGACAGTTTTCCCTTGGCCCCCCCTTCCCGTGGTTGATGCATTCGATCACCCCTTCAACTATGGGGTTGTCTTTGTAGGTTTTCTGCGAGTGACCGATGTAATTGCGGGCCGCCCCACCCTCTCTCATGGATGGGATTAGATGTAGGCCCCCTACCTTAATAGCCTCTTCCATGACCAGCCATGTCACCGGCACGATCCTGGCCACGATCATCTTTACATCCATTTTCTGTGCAGTGTCCGTTTCCATTGCTGGCTCACGATCCTGAGAACTGATTTGTACGCTCTGATTATATTAAGCCAACTAAGGGGGCAACGGTCGCCGGAAGACCCGAATGGATCCAGCTACGTTGTAACGCCGACCATGTTCAAGGTCCGAATCGAGTCCCTGTCCGACCTGGTGTTCGGCCTCGCCCTGTCGATCGGTCCCATCGCCCTGATCACTCAGACCCAAAATGATGTTGAAGATGTCCTTTACGGCCTTTTTTGGTTCGCTTTCAGCTTCTTTCTGGTGATCCTCGTCTGGATAGGCTATTCCCGACTCTTATCGGTGGTCCGAATAGAAACGAACTGGATGTTGCGTTTGAACATTGTTCTGCTTCTCCCGGTCACCATCGAACCTTATCTGCTGATCTTTTGACCTCCAGTCATATCAGTATTTCGCTCTCTCTCGTGAACGATTACTCTACCCTATATGCTTTAGACCTAGGAGGGATCTGGTTGATCATGGCCGGTTTCTAACATATCGCCATATTACAAGGTGAGGAGGTAAAAACGTTGACCGTGTACCGTGACTCCCGCCTCCTGGAAGCTTCGTTCTTTCTGATATCTGCCCCACCCCGTTTTCTGGACCGTGACCTTGTTCTCCTTATACCTTCGCTTTCTTATATGGTATTTGGCCATCCCTTCAGGGCGGTTGTTCGAATGGGCGATAAATGGGAAAGGCCCCTAATTCAAGAAGATCATGTAAATCGTAATGGGTAGATCGATAGCCTATCGTTCCATCAACAGTAACAACTCATCCTCTCCTATCGCTTCCCTAGACGTGTCTCATAATGGTTTAGACCATATCGATGGCGCAACCTAGGAAAAAGGAAGAGCAAGAGCCAACTGTCCACCGAGCTGGAGGAAGACCAACGTAGGTCGGGGGAGATCTACCGCTCTTATTTTACGATCTTCCTGAAGAGGTAAAGTGTGGTTCCCAGTGTCACAAGTGCGATCAGCGCGATGACCCCATAGGCCTGCAATATCGTGTTCCAATCGAAGCCGGTGGATGTCAAAGCTCTCACGGCGTTCACACCATACATGATCGGGTTGAACTTTGAAACGTTCTGCATCCAGTCTGGAAGAAAAGTAAGCGGGACCAGAGCCGTGCTCATGAACAGGAGGGGAAATGTCAGGAATGCCCCTATCGCAGATACCGTCTCGGCCCTCTTCGTTCTCAATCCGATCGCCAGCGAAATACCTGCCCATGCGATCCCAAAGAACGCGACGGTGAAAAGAATGAGCAAAAACCCGACCAATCCAGTGACGATCGTTGCTCCAAGAAGAAGGGCCAGTCCGATTATTATGATGGTCTGGATGATCATCCTGGTGGCATCGCTCATTAATCTTCCCATCAATATCGCGATCCTATTGACTGGCGTGACCAGCATCTTCGACAGGTACCCGGAATTGAGATCATCGACGATCGAAGTACCGGACTGTAAAGCGGCGATGAAGGCGTTCTGCAGAATGATACCGGCCAAGGCGAACTGAAGATAGCTGCCCGGAGGGAATCCCGGAAAGCTCGAGATCTTTGAGAAAAGTTGAGTGAACAGGACTAGGAATATGATCGGTTGAAAGAGGGAAAAGAAGATCAGTATGGGATTTCGCAGGTAGAGCTTGAGCGCCCGGACATAGAGATACCAGACATCATATAGGGAGTCATATGGCATATCTATCTTCTCCGACCGAACCTCATCCCGACCGAGGATGAATAAGTGGGGTTCTTGGACAGTTCTTCGGGCCGTATCCTTCTTCCCGTATGCTGCAAGAAGACATCGTCCAGAGATGGGGACGAAAAAATGACGGATGCAAGGGGGATCTTACTATCGTCGAACGCTCTGACGATGTCTGGAACGACGTTGCCCCCGTTCTTCGCGTAAACCGTCACACCATTTTCGAACGTTACTGCCTTGGTAACTCCCGCAATACCGCTCGCGATCTTTATCGATCTGTCCTTTATGTCATCGGTGATCATGTCGCTCGGCAATGTGATAGTTACCGTGTCACCTCCGACCTGTTGCTTCAGCTCTACGGGTGTGCCACTGATGACCGTTTTACCATGGTCGATTATCGAGACCCGGTGACAAAGCTTGTCGGCCTCTTCCATATACTGGGTTGTTAGAAAGATGGTCAGGCCCTCCTCCTTGTTCAGCTTCTCCAGGTATTTCCATATGCCCGCACGCGATTGCGGATCTAGACCGGTCGTGGGCTCGTCCAAAAAGAGAAGTTTTGGTCTATGGACCAATGACGAGGCGAGGTCGAGCCTCTTTTTCATCCCTCCGGAGTAGAAGGCAGCTTTCTTATCGGCAACGTCCGTGAGCTCCACTAGCTTTAACAGTTCTATTACGCGTTCCTCTAGCAGCGTACCATGCATTCTTTGGAAGTGCCCCTGGAGCGTTAGGTTCTCCCTACCGGTCAGTTCTCCATCAATGGCTATATCTTGGCTCTGTACCCCTATGATCTTGCGGATCTTCCGATTGTTCTTCGTCGATGTTGAAACCTGCTACGGTCACGGAACCGGAGGTCTTTTTTAAAAGGGTGGTGAGCACCTTGATAGTGGTGCTCTTTCCTGACCCGTTAGGGCCCAGAAATCCGAAGAACTCGCCTTCCTTCACTTCGAACGAGATGTCGTCGACGGCCCTTGTTCCGTCCGAATAGATCAATATCAGGTGATCCACATTTATGAAGCTGGGCATTTCAATGCTCACCCCGTTCGGGCATGAACGTTCGAATGAACTGTCACGATGACCGACCGATCCTCATTCATTTTCAACTTCAGCTATTTATAGAATATCATACTAGATCGCCTAACGGTATGGTGGCAGCATCTGGGTCGAGAGCGAAGAGGGGAGAGGCTCGCTGTTTACGTTCCTATTGCCAACTGAGGGAACTAAACGTGAGCGAACCCCCTTATGATCATTTTGATCGAGGACGATGAGAACGACGCTCTGCAGATTCATGAACCCATCACCGATACCGGACCAAAGACCGAGATCACCTGCCTCAGCGATGGCAGGAAGACCGTGGAATTCTTTAATGAGGGAATGAGGTCCGGACCTGTTTCTGCCGGACATTGATATGCCTACGTTGGGCGGTCGTGAGGTCTTAACTCCCCTGAAGAAGAACGACATCCTAACGAACGTTCCGATCATCTTCATGACATGTTCATCTTTCCATGGGAGATGGAACGAACAAAGGAGAAAGATTTGCATCTTATCTCGTCAAGCCAATGATCATCGGGGGGATCAAGAGAACGATCGGGACATTAAATGAGAGCAAGTTACGGCAAACGGTCCCGAAACCGTTGTCTTATCAAACAGTGCATCCCTAACGATGTTGTTATGGCCAATGGCTACCAACCCCCGGAACGAAGATCAATATTGTTCATAAAAACGAAAACGATCATCCTTATGTACTACCGTGTGGGGGGGGGGAACTCGATAAGAAAGACCTTAGAGAAGGGGCAGAGAAATGCCTGGAAGAAAAACCGGCGCTCCAGGCGACATCATCGATCAACGCCTCGGAACTGCTAGAGGGACTGAGCATACATCGGGGGCAAAAACCCTAGCCGACCGTCGTCCCTTGAAAGATCCAACCCGAGCATATCTATTACAACTTCTAAAGAGAGTATGCCCGATCAAGGAATACGATTAATAATAAAAGAGGTCTATTTTTAAAGAGCTTGACCCATAACATATCATCAAGGGGACGATCAGCGGACATTTTCGATGCCTTGGACCCAGGTCTCGCTCGCTCACGATATGCCCTCCGCGCCACTTTAGCGATGTTCATGTCTTGGGCGATAGTTTACTCGATCGATCAGCAGTTGGGCCTCAACATCTTTGGTCTTAGCATATTCACCATCATCGCAAGCTTCCTCTGTAATTACATTATCGGGGAGACCACTGCGAATCGAAGGATCACGGCCCTTGGTACTACCTTGGTCGCTATGCTCGCCGCCATGGGGCTCATCGTAATTTTAGATCGCAATACTCTGCTGACGGTCATCATCATCGTATCTGTCTTTTTTCTGGCCTATTATGCCCGAAAATTCAGCCTTGGCCTGCATGCATTGGGTTTCATGGCGGTGGCAAGTTCCTATTTCTCATGGGTCTTTGATGTGAACTCCGGTGACTTCGGCCTTTTTTTCTTGGCCATCATCGTGGCAGCATTATCGAACCTCCTATTCTGGTCGGTACTCATGCCCCCCAGACCGATAAATGCTATCCGCAGGGCCATATTGAGCTATTATCTCCGAAGCGCGGTCATGCTCTCAAACCTTGGGAGCGATCTAGAAAATCGTGGGTCGCCTAAAAAAAATATGAGACGTTCGAGGCTGCAACTTCGGCGTTTAGAACGGTCCATGCGGATGATAGAGGGCATCTTGCCAGAGGTCTTGGACAAAAAAGGTCTGTCGGATCGGTCCGAGGTTATCAGGACGATCCTGTTCTCCGCTTCGAGAGCAGTTCATCTCATCTCCAATGAGGTGGAAGGCATCATCGGCGCCATCTCCAACCAAAATGGACGACCTCATAAGCAACCTCCTCACTTCGTTAAGAGAGACCTCTTTGTGGCTTGGTAATGGAGCACCTCCAGAGGAACAGGACAGGCTGATATCATCTCTCAAGGGCCGATTGACGATCATTAATTCCTCCAGTGGGCATGGGGATGAGCATGTGCGATCGAGCCTGATCCGCATCACCACGGAACTGTTGACCTTGGCCGAGGACGCTGGTACGATCAGAGCCCTCTCAGAGGAGATTCGATCGGTCCATAACGGTCAGGTGATCGATAAGGGAAATGTCAAAACCACAGAAAAGGAACGACCTCTAACCCAAACCACGAGGATAGGCGGCAAAACAATCTCGATCCCATCTTTGATGGCCGTGCAAGCGCTCACCGCCAGCTTCATCGCGGTGGGGTTCGCCTATGCTTTGGGCCTCTCTCCATTATATCAATCATTCTGGTTCGCTCTCATTACGGTCTCAGGGTCGCTCGGGGAGACCAGGCTCAAATCGTTCTCCCGTATCATTGGCACCCTCTCAGGAATTCTCCTTGGACTGGTATTAGCATTTCTCATCGGGGGTTTCGTCATCCTGATCGTCATTGCCGTTCTGATCGCTTTCTTCTTCATCCAATTCAGTCGTACTGTTTCGCTCAATTGGTTCATCTTCTTTTTGACAACGATGTTGGTGCTGGTCATAACTGGAGCAGGGGTTGATCCCATTGGCTATTCACTATTGCTCATCACAAGCTGTTTGATAGGGGTCGGGGCGGCTTTGTTGACCACTACCTTACTTTTCCCCATCAAGATCCGAAACAGGTATCATTCAGCGCTATCAGAATATCTCACGAGCATGAAAAGTGGTCTTCAGGCATACATGGCGAGCTCTAAGAACGGCCATGTCGGCATCCCTGAGGAAGCACTGAACGTCCAAGCTGAGAAATATAGGGTCTTGGAACAGATGTCTCAGGCCAATCTCATCGAGTCCAATCCGTTCGCATCATTGGACCAGGACCGTTCCTACGAGATGACGACGGTCTTGGAGGGCCTTAACAATGCAGTTATGAAGGTTGGTGCGGACAACGGCACCGACCGGGCCACCAATCTCCCTCCGCCATCAGCAATTCATACGATCATCGAAGTGATAGAAAAGGACATCTCGTCGATCGAGAACTTCTTATCAGATCCCAAATCGGTACCGGTCATCGACGATAGAAATAGGATAATAAATGAATCGATGGAAAAAGAGGTGGAAAAGGGTGGACCTTTGTTGGATCAACCATACCAAAGAGATATATTCCCACTTCTGGAGGTCCATGAGATCCTCGCCGTACTCGCTAAGAGCCTGGCCAAGAAATATTAAACCTTATTCACCTTTTCACAGAACCGGGCTCTGATATTTCCTGGTATCCTATTGTGATCTTCATGAGTTATTCTACGACCATCAACCACGTAAATATATCCGCGCTTTGCTGGATCAAGGTCAGATGGTCGATCAGGAGATATAATGGCAAAGAAAGAAGAAGCGATGATGATCGTAGTGGCAACGTAAGATGTTGTTACAGGTGGTCAAAATGGATTGAACGATCTGAAGACAGTTAAGAAAAATGAAAGGAAAGAGGAATATAATGAGAGCAAGGATCGATGAAGATCAGGGATGCTGCCGTTCTTACCAAGGACACCACAGGAGAACTTAAAGTCAAGGAAACGAAGGACTTCGGTGCTGGCAAGGGATTCATAACTGGAGCGATCATCGGTGGTATCATCGGCATTGCCGCCTGTCCCGTAGGTTGGGCGGCCCTGGGGGTAGGCTTGGTCGGTGCTCTGGGCGCCGAGATGAGGAACAAGAGGTTCGATGACCAGCGCTTCTAGACGATGGCCAGGGATATGAAGCCGAACAGCTCGGCGATCATCGTGTTGGTAGAGGACCGCTTGGTTCCTGAGGTAACGGAAGCGATCAGACCGGATGGGATGTGTGGACACAAAGCTTAGCGGGTGAGATACTTCACCACATGGAGAGCAAGGGGGATGTGACCCTTCCAGCAGAAGCCACGGTCGAACCGACGAAGGTGGCGCCCAGAGCGTAGGGATCTGGAAGAAATCGGTCTCTCCCTTATAAAATGAGGGGTTTCGCCCTAATTGTGAGATCTCTCGGTCTCATTTTTGTTATTTTCCTTGGCTCCCATCGGACAGAATCCTATTTGCGGACATGTTGCTTAGAACGGCGTCCTCGCCTCTTATCACGAGCCTCCCTCGATCCTTTTAGGCGTACCGCGACGCAAGAAAAGGACCCAAGTTCAGCTAGGTACCTTGAGTCTCCCTTAGGATTTATGCGGTGAGAGTTCTTGCACGATGTCGAAGAGACCGTCCTAGAACCACCCGTCGTTCTTCATGTCCTCCCCGCTTTCTTCTTCGTTTTCCGTCATATATGGATTCCTTTAGAGCGGATGTTCAAGCTCGAAGAACATCATCCTTTCTCTAGGACCGCTAAGCTATCAGAAGGGGATAGGAAGCAAGAGCATAGTGATACGAACATCGCTATCATGGGCCCATTCTCAATACCACACTTATCCTATGTTCGATCAGGGGTTGGTAGAGGTTCTGTAAATCGCGATATTCGTGGCCTAGTTCATAGGCTCGATGATCATCTCAGCAAAGACCTGAATCTGTGCAAGTTCTGATCCAGCCCCTGAACGACATGGGGGAAAGATTGCGAAGTTCACATGGCATCGAAGAGAAAATCGTCCAAAATACCTAGTAAGTTCAAAGTTGCCCTAAAAGAGCGATTTGGTCTCAAGCCAGGAAAATGGTGGGGCAAAGAGATTTGCATAGACCGAAATGACTCGATGAGATCGAAAATGCCCTATTCCTGGTATAACATTTTGAAAGAAGTTTCCCGTAGTTTTGGAGAAGAAAAAAGATAAACACTTTCCATCTTTTTATCTAACCTATCTAGACCAAATCTCCATATCGTTCTTTACTGAAGAGGATTATTTTTTAAGGTTAGATCAGGGTTAGATGGATGTTAGATCCAAACTAATTCGTGAATGGAGCGAGATCTGAACCCATGCGTTCGAGCGCACTACAAGAACCATGACCGCAGCAATATGGTAATGGTCTAAAGGAGACCTTCACCAACCTCCACGAACAAGTGACACCCGGGGATACCTTGGTATTATTTCCCTCAGACTGCTTTGATCGACATGATCGATCGATGAAAAACAACTAAAACATCCATAACAATTATCAATGGGTCAAAGATGAGCATCGATTGGATCGCCATAACTCTGAGCTTTTTACCCCCAATGATCGGGGCGCTCTTAGGTATTCCAGTAGGATTCATGCTTGAAAGGTTATTGAATAGAAAGAGAAAAGCGGAAGAACGAAGGAACCTGATCGAAGATATTGCAAACGCTCTAGGGAACAACATAAATTTACTGACCGAGATAAGGGGCGATCTGTCACGCGAGGGATCTGTGGTCCCCGAAGTGGGAAATGACCAAAAAAGAACGACGCACGCTATGGAGATACCCAAGTCAGATAACATTTAAAAATGTAGATCTGAGCCTCTGGCCACTGATAGTTAATAAGGTATCTTTCATAGGCAATAGGGATGTAGAACAACATTTGTTCCGAGTGTATAGAAGCTTGTCACGCATCTCAAAGGATGTGGACATCCAACTCGAACATGCGTTTTTATCCAACTATCCAGGAGCCATCGACTTCGGTAGTATGAGGTCGGAGCTTATCAGGCAAGGAATTCTTGCTCCTATTGAAATACTTCTTCCCGATGCTGAAATATTGCTTCATGACCTTAGATCATTGATCGAAACAAAGAACAATCTGGATCATATAATTGTTCCCGCTTAATAATTGGACGTTTTTCGTTATGCGTCGGTCCTTGGAACCTGCGCGCTTCCATTGTATCTGAAATAGTGTAAAACGAGGATAGCCAGATAAAAAGTGGACGGGGCGGGATTTCTGCCCCGAAACTATCTGGATTTCTCCAAAAATGCCCGCTCAGAGCAGAGCCGATAGAGTAACCCTACCGCATCGCCAAGGCTCTGAGGGGAACGACCCTCATTATATCGAATGGTAGCGGATGATTTGGCCTCATCCAACTTTCTTCTTTATATGATGATGTGATGATAGTCACCACCGATAGTGCTGGCCATGAAACTTTTGTCATCACAATTTATTACCAGCACGATATGAAATGTTTATTGGCCGGGCCTCATACCTCGAGACGACTTCCGCACACTGGGCATGACACGAACCTGTCGATTCCACACGGAGGGGGCATGGTCTCTTTGACCCCGACCTCCCTACCCTCCAGCACGTCCTCCAATGCGTTCCGTAGGTCGTCGGTCCTGACAAACGCGAGATTGGGCGAGTCATCTATCCGCCCGCGGTACCTGACCTTCCTATCTCGGTCGAGCAAGAAGGCATGCAATGTCAGCTGCGCTCCGTAGGCCCGGGCAACTCTCTGATCTTCGTCCTTAAGGTATGGGAAGGAGTAGTTGCGTTCCTTCGCCACCATGATCATCTCCAGATAACCCTCGGAGGAAAATTGTCCCGGATCGTCAGAGTTTATTGCGACGATCTGCAAACCCCGGTCCTTATAATCGTTTTGGATCGCCAAGATCCTTTCCGAGTATGCTTGAACTGTCGAACAGCGATTAGCCATGAAAAGGATGATCAGAATCTCTTTATCGTTGAATGAGTCGAGGGAATACAATTTCCCATCCACGCTCAGCATATCCTGGAACGACGGCGCTTTTTCACCGATCACAACAGGGTTGGACGAATTTTTTTCGGTCATTTTAGTTCCCTCTCATTACTGACCGTTTTGGAGGCTTGTAGATCAAATTCCTTGAGAACCTTCATGATCATGTCAACCTCCCCAGGCGGGTTGGAAATGCTCGATCAGACCATAGGATAAACGTTCGCACCATGAACTATTATATTTATCTGATTTCTACATAGGATCCGCAGCCCATTCAAGGGGGTCAACGATCGATGGTCAAGCCCATTCTCAAAACTCCCTGCAGATCAATTATGCCATGAGCAGGTCATCTTAAAGAGGCGATGGGCCCACGAGATCAGGGACCACACCACTTTCGACGATCGAGCATCAAGTTCCTGGTACTCAGATGGGGTGGGAAAAGGAAGAGTATGGTCTGTTTATAAATAAACCATCAATGATCGATGGTGGGCAATGGAAATGGTTTGCTCACTTTCTCGGGGGGAACCAAACTAATTGTGGTGGGCCCAAAGAGATTTGGTTCAGAAAATTTGACTGGCTTACATGAGAAAATGCCCTCAACACTTTATGAAACGCTCTTGGAGGAACGAATGAAAATCAAACTCTTTCACATTTTTTTAACTAATTTTCTTTTTAACCTTTATCGATTACTAAAATAAACTGGCCTATTGAATTAATGATTAAACGTGAGTTAAATTGAAGAATAATAGATTAACATCAGCATGGTTTCTTTGTCTACACAACTTGGAAATTGTATTTGTGCTTTCTAATGATCATTCCCTTGATCCTCTAAAAGGATCATCATCTTCACACAGTGATTTTGAGGCGAAAGAGGTGCACTTTATATCATAAAGTCCAAATTCGCCACCTCGCACCGATGTACGGGGGTAGTAGTTAATTCGGAGAAATGTCACCTTTTATTTCATCCCTTCCATTAATGACAAAAAAGATCCCTGAAAATTTTCACAGCCAGTATCTTTATAAAACGGTCATCCGATATACCAATTAGCGACTTATCGAGGGATACTACGCCTAGTGCAAACCACAGTTCGAACCAGATCTCTACAGAACCGAACAAGGGGCGATCTTGAGTGAGGTCCCTCTATCTATTAGGTCATGGGATCGGCATACGGGTCGAGGACGCTCGATCGATCGTCAAGGATGGGTACGGGTTTTGCTGCATCGAAGACCTCTTCCGACCATTACTCATTCATTTAGCAGATGAGTTAGCAATCGTAATTCCGCTTTTCGGCGGTGCGATGCCAAAGCGGATTTGTGCAGGTTGAGCCTTTTCGCTAATTGTGCGGAACTAATTTTCCTTGGCAGGTCATAATAGCCCGACCTAAACGCTTCAACCAGAACCTCTCTTTGCTTTTCTGTCAGTGAGTTAAGAGGCGAATCAACCGAGAACTTCGCATCCGTTAACGAGACAATACTGAATCGTCTTTTTATCCTTCGAAATTCTTCAATTATACCTTTAAGCTGGTCCACCGAGCCTAGAATGGTCACTTTGATCTTACCTTCACGGACCTCACGGGAAACAACATACCCTCCGATGCCTCCCAGCAGATCAGAACCCGAGAGCCTGATTTTAACAAATACAATGAATGATCCATCCTTTTCTCGCTCAAGAACCTTCACCTCAAAAGTATCGTCACCGATAAGGTTGACATAATGCTCAACGTCGGGAACGGCTTCTTCAAGTTCGATCCTGCAGACCATGGCCACTTCTTCATTATCCTGCCTGAGATACTGCATTACCTCCAGCGTTTTTACGTTTTGAAGTTGTTTTGAGCCGTCGTCGAGCATTTCGTCCTTATTGAACTCCAGGATAAGCCTGCGCATTGATCAGATGATCCTCTCGCACAAGTATATTATTTTTTTCGGAAGCGGACCCATCCGCCTCAAGTCTAATCCTATTCCTAAGCGCTGCCACTCTCACATGGAAGGGGTGATCGCGATGTCAGACACAATAATTGAGATCGAGGACCTTGTGAAGATCTATCCAGACGGTACCAAGGCCATAGACGGAATATCCTTCAATATAAAACAGGGCGACTTTTTCGGATTCCTGGGTCCGAACGGTGCAGGAAAGAGCACGACAATCAAGATCCTGACCACGCTTCTCAGAAAGACCTCCGGCCACGTGACCATAGCCGGCCATGATATTGATGAGGATCCTCAAAACATAAGAAAAACCATCGGAGTCCAAAGCCAAGAAACGATAGTTGACGGTGACCTGACCGGTCGGGAAAACCTGATTCTTCAAGGCAACTTTCAACGAATACGCGGTGAGAAGCTCAAGGAGCGCGTCGATGATCTGCTAAAGCTCGTGGATCTGTCGGAGGTCGCGGACAAGAGAGCCGCGTTCTATTCCGGGGGTATGAAAAAGAGGCTTGACCTGGCGTCGGCACTCGTCCATAAACCAAAATTGTTATTCCTGGATGAACCGACCGCGGGGCTGGACCCCCAGTCGCGCAATGGCATATGGAAGTATCTCGAGAAGATGAACCAAAACGAAGGAATCACGATCTTCTTGACTACCCAGTATATGGAGGAAGCAGACAGACTCTGCCGAAACCTCTCGATAATCGATCATGGACAGATAGTGGTCAGGGGTTCTCCGGCTGAGCTCAAGCGGCAAATCGGAGGTGATACGATTTCTCTATCACTGCCTGGCGACGCAGATAGTGAATTGAAAGATAAATCAAGAAGGACGGCCGAAAGCGTTCAAGGGATAGACAAAGTAATCGAAACAGAGAATGGGCTTGCCGTTTACGCAAAGAACGCATCCAACTTGATTCCGCAGATAGTGAGAGCGTTCGATCAAAATGATGTTTCCCTGCCATCCGTCAATCTATCTTCTCCCTCGCTGGATGACGTCTTTTTACAACAGACAGGAAGAAGAATCCGGCCGGAGGAGCTTAAGAAACCATCCTTTGACGGGAGTGCTGGGCGAAGGATGAGGCGATGAATATGGATTATGACCTTTTGTTCGACACACGGTCTCTTTTTGAACGTGCCATGAAAAAGTTCCTTCGGAATACAGTTGGGATCATTTTCTCGCTGCTTCAGCCGATAATTTTTCTGGTTCTTTTGACACAGATCTTCAACCGGTTTGGGAGCATTGCCGATTTCCCGGTCGGCGGGTACCTGCAATTTGCAGTTGCGGGCATCCTCTTCTTTAACGTTCTTAACAGCTCGATGCAATCAGGTAACTCGATAGTCGACGACATTAATTCGGGATACCTTTCGAAGATGCTCGTGACGCCAGTAAGCAGATCAGCCATTCTTATCGGACGGCTGCTGAGCGATGCCGTTCGAATGCTTATTCAATCGATCATAATACTATTGATAGCATTTCTTCTAGGGGCAACCTTCGCTACCGGCATCTTGGGAATGTTGTTGATCCTCCTTACCATAGCATTCTTTGGAGTAGCCTGGAGCGGCATTTATCTGTCGATAGGGCTGGCCACGAAAAGCTCTGAAACCACGACTACGATCGGCGTTGTCATGCTTTTCCCGCTGTGGTTCATGAGCATTTCTTTGGTGCCTTTTGATTTCCTTCCTGGATGGGCACAAGTTGTTTCAAGCTATAATCCAGTCAGTTATGGGGTAGGAGCGGTCAGAGCGCTAATGTCTGCTGGGTTCGACTGGGGCATCATACTGCAAGCCTATCTGGTCATTGCTTTGGTATGTATTGTCACGTGGGGAGTTGCACTGTACTCGTTCAAGAGGTTGGTGAGGTAAGAGCCATATCTCCGAGTCCCGGTTTCAAACTTGACCTGGGGTGTCTTGAGTCTATCAGGAATGGCCAACTTCGTGCCAGGGAAACGGTTTGACCGGACGGGCGACCGACCGATCCCATAAAATGAGCACCTCGAACGGCTTAAAATTATCTAGGTAGGAGACAGCGACAAGGTGTACCAGTACAGGATGGACGAACGGTCCTTTATATACTGAAGACCGAACCAGAGTCCAGCGGTGAGAACGAGAACGACCGTTGCGGTAAGGTCCGTGATGTCCAGCTCGGTCGAACCAGAACTGGTGGGAAAGACTGGGAACTGGTTTAAAAATGCCACGACCGAAATGATCACGATCATGACGAACGATAGCGTGTAGGTCGCAACGAGGATCGATCTTGCGTCGGGGTAGTTCGACCGCAACTGTTCCTGATGAGGTCGCTATCGCGCTCAGCAGCAACAGGACCGCGCCGATCAGGATACTTATGTTGTTGAGGGTGATCGCCTGGTCGGGAGCAAGATGGGAAGGAACGTTGGGGTTCAGCACCCATATAGCGAACATTGTGGCTAGGCCGGTGATGAGTATGGCCGCCCTGAGCAGAACTATGTTCAATGACCCCGATCTCAAGTTGGCCCGAGCGGAAACGACGGTAAAGGCGATGCGGATCACCAGAACAAAGAACAGCGTCAGGACGAAGGCCAGATGGGGCGGGATGTAAACTGGACCTCCGACATTGAAGAACGCCAGCAACCCGATCAGGATGGTGATGACGACGACCAGAATCGATCCGACCGTTCTTGATAGTCCTTGCCCCTCTGCGTTAGCCATGATGATCTATCCTTGTTCTTCGGTTCGAGTTGAAGGTGTTGTGTTCAGCCCTTTTGAGCAAGGAGGTGAATCTGACTCTATCGGATGATGCTACCTGAACCCTCTTCCGAAGCGTTCCCCAAAATGCAATCTTATATTATTTTAATCTCTTAACATCTGAACAGACCTGAAGAACTGTTCACTGCTTTTCGGACATTACGACCGCGCTGTGAGAGATCGTGCGGGTCATGATCCTTTACCCTTATCTCTAATGTGAAGAGGACCATGATCCTTGGTGCCAAAGGGCCATCACTCTATGGGATGACCGCCATGTACAGCCCGTAGGCGACCTGGAGGATGACAAGGATCAAGAGGGTGAATCCGAGTACCATGTGAGCACGTCTGATCCTTTTTCTGCCCTTGACCACAAGACTGGGCACGACCTGTATCGCTATGAGGACAGCGATCGCAGCACCTAACGGACCATGGATGGAAGACAGGAAGGGCGTTCCAGTTTGGTCGGCCACGATGATGCCGTAGAAGAATGTCACCTCGAGGAAGATGGCCGACCAGATGCCCAGACGACGATGCGTCCTGAACGTGTTAGGGTCTCGTCCCTTCTTGATCCTTCCTGAGAGCACGGGGCCTATCGCGACGGTGGAGACGAGGAGACCGAGACCTATCAGGGCGAGAAGTGCATGACCGACCCAACCTTGGTCAGTACCGTACGTGAGCAGGACGATGATCAGTGAGATCAAAATTAAAATTACGATGACGGCATCGAGGTATCTGAGCTGGCCTTGAAAGTTACTTCCACCATCATTTGGTGTCCTCTGCCTTGGTGGGATATATTTCACACCGTTAATAGTCGATTCGACGACTATTTCTAACGTTCGCGATCACAGATGATCAACGCGGAACGATGCTCTTGCAACGAACCAACTTCTGGAACACCAAGTTTTATTATTTCCTCCCAGATCGATCCGCACTTAGATAGGTGCGGCGAACTGTACGGTTCAAGGTCCCTACCTCTAAGGAAGACCCTGTTGACAAGATCACGACTCGACCTTCATGGGCAAGGTGAAATAAAATGTCGCCCCTTTTCCCTCCTCGCTCTCGACCCAGATGCGGCCGCCGTGTCGTTCGACGATCTTCTTGCATATCGCGAGACCGATACCCGTTCCTGGACGCTCGCTCTTTGTTGGCAATCTCTCGAACATTTGGAAGATCTTGTCAGAGCTAGCGGTGTCGATGCCGATGCCGTTGTCCTTGACGGCGAACGTCCATTCCTTCGCGTCCCGAACGGCAGAAATGCGCACCACCGGTCGTTCCGGTCCGTGGAACTTGATGGCGTTTGCGATGAGGTTCTGCATCAGCTGGACCATCTGTGGTTCATCCGCGACGATCGTCGGGAGCGAGCGGACGGCGACCTCGGCCTCGTTCTCTTCGATAGGTATCTTCAAGATCGTGAGCACCTTCCCGATGACGGCGTTCATGTTCACCAATGCGAACTCCCTGGCCTTCATATCGATCTTTGAGTACTCGAGCAGGTCATCTATCAGTTCGCGCATCCTCGTCCCGCCGTCCACTGCGAAATGGATGTACTCCTGAGCGTTTTGATCGAGCTGGTCCTTGTATCTCCTCTCTAACAGCATAAGGTAGCTTGTCACCATTCGAAGCGGTTCCTTGAGGTCATGACCTGCCACGTAAGCGAACTGCTGAAGATCGGTGTTCGAACTGTGACAGCTCCATAGCCCTCAACTTGAGCTCCGTTTCCATGTCTTTGAGCGCGGTGATGTCGGTACCTGTTGTGATGACCATGTCGGTTCCGAGCGGGACGACGGTCATCATGTAATCCTGGCTTTTCGCGTCGAAGTGTATCTCCCCGGTGATGGACCGCCCGGCAGCCCTCATCCTCTTCATGCTGTCAAGCAGTTTGGCCGCCATCTCCGGGTCGAACACCTCGCTGGCCCTCTTTCCCCTTACCTTATCGATAGAGCTTACCCCGAGGCCCTTGAGGGCCTGGAGGATTGGCGTTGATCAGTATAGTATCCACCAGTTCACCACTCTCGTCGTAGATGAACCGGCGCAGGGTGACCACCTCGTTCATGTTCTCGAACAGACCGCGGTATCTAGATTCGCTCTCTTTGAGCGCTTCCTCCGCCCTCCTACGGTCGGTGACATCGTGGATGATCGAGTATAGAAGCGGCCTCCCCTCGACATGGATGGGTCCGGAGTACACCTCGACATCCGGACATCGCCGCTCGACAGTCGATGCCGGAAATCGAACCTTTTCTTTTCTCCTCGAACGGCGCGCTCCATCTCATCTTTCACTTGCTTCCGGTCGAGCGTATTGATGTCAAAGATGGTCATCTTCGAAAGTTCGAGACATCCATGACCATAATATTCACAGGCCATCGGGTTAGCGTCCACGATGTCGCCGTTCGATGGGTCGATGAGCATCATGGGTGCGAAGTTGTCCTTGAACAAGCTGCGATAACGGGACTCGCTCTCTTTGAGCGCTATCTCGATCCCTTTCTGTTCGGTCACATCAGATAAGTATGGACCTGAACCCCGACCCATCCTCGACAACGTTGCTCTCGAACTGGACCTGAAGATCTTTTCCTTCCTTCCTATGGACCGTGAAAGTGTTCACCTGTTTCTCCCTTTTCTCTTTGAGCCTTCGATAATGGAAGTAATACGATTCTTGAGAACTGGGAGAAATAAATGTCGACAGTCCCCTATTGATGATGTCCTTTCTTTCACACCCTAGAATGCTAGATGCCGTCAGATTAGAATCCTTGATTCAAAAGCTCAGGGGTTAGAGTGACATATCCGACAGGGGCGAGATCGTAAAGTTCGAAGTATTTGGCTCTTGCAGCCTCCAATTCGTGCTGAACTCTTAAAAGTTCCTCGTTCTGGATGTTCAGCTCTTCTTGATGGATGCTCAGGTCCTCTATCAGTTCTGAGGCGTTCTTCGATGATGTGGCCTGGACCGACGGCTTTTCTTCCAGGCGCTTCTTAGCGAGCTCTCTGAGATCGCTCTTTTCTAATTCCTCCCCCATGGTAGAACGAAATGACGATAACTTTCTATTCATATAATGAATGCTGATATTCGTTCCAGGGGTTGGCAACTATTGGCCATAACAACATTTTTAGAGTGATCTCCTGCGATAAGGACATCAGTTGCAGGACCGTTGCCGTAACATGATCTCCTTCAACATCTCGGTCGTCTGTTCCATCTCTTTGATGGTCATCGGTTTGACCAGATAGCAGACAACACCGCTCTCCATCGTTCGTTCCTTATCCTGAGGGTAGGACGATCCTGACATGATGATGACCGGAACGTTCGTTAGCATACCGCCCTCCTTCATGAGCGTCAATAACTCATGACCGCTCACCTTTGGTATGTTCAGGTCAAGGAGAACGAGATCGGCCCTCTTACCTTCATCGAAGAACTTCATGGCCTTCTCGCCGTCGTTGAGCCAGGTGATCTCTGTTTCTAGCCCAGTATCATCTATCATCTCTCTCATGAGCACCGCATCGCTCTCGTTGTCCTCGATCATTAAAATTCGAAGCGGTTCACTCATCTAGTTCCGCCCCCCCCCCGATGACCTTTGGCAGGGTGAACGTGAACGTCGAACCTTTACCCTCCGTCGATTCGACCCAGATCCGTCCCCCGTGTCTTTCGACTATCTTTTTGACGATGGCGAGACCGACACCCGTCCCCTGATACTTGTCGCTCGTATGCAGGCGTTGGAACATCTGGAATATCTTGTCGGCGTACTCCATCTTGAGACCGATACCGTTGTCCTTCACAGAGACGATCCATTCTCTCGAGTTCTGTCTAGATGATACTTCGATCTTCGGTCTTTCATCGCCATGGAACTTGATGGCGTTGGCGATGAGGTTCTGCATCACTTGTGTCATCTGTGTTTCGTCGCCGGTGATAGTGGGCAGCGAACCGACAACGATGTCGGCATTGTTCTCATCGATCCGCATCTTGAGGACGGTTAGGACGCTCCTTACGACCTTGTTCATGTCCACCGGGACGAAGGGCTTGCCCTTCGTATCTATACTTGAATAATCAAGGAGGTCATCGATAAGGGAACGCATCCTCATCCCGCCATCGACGGCGAAGTGGATGTACTCTTGAGATTTCGGGTCCAACTTGTCCTTGTTCCGCTTCTCCATCCTAGAAAGATTGCTGATGACCATTCGTAACGGTTCTTGAAGGTCATGAGAGGCGACGTAAGCGAACGACTGCAGTTCGATGTTCGAGCGTCTTAGGTTCTCTCCCATTCTTTTTAGCTCGGTGACGTCCTGCACCGTCACCACTGCGCCAAGAATCTTCCCTTCCTGATCTTTTATCGGCGCTGCGGAGTTGAGTATTGTTGCTTTCTTACCGTCGAAGCGCTCGATGTCTATGACCTCGCCGAGGGACGACTCGCCCTTCTGCAGCGCTCTTGCCAACGCCCAGTCCTCGGCCCTGTACCGCTCTCCAGTATCCGGGTGCCAGCCCTTGTACTCGACATACCGATCGACGCTATCGACCAACGGGGCGTCCATACCCCAGATGCGCTTGACCGCATCGTTCATTTCCGTTATCCTGCCACTGGCATCGGCGATGAACACACCTGTCGGCAGAGTGTCCAGGACAGCCCGAAGTCGGGTGCGCTCGTTCTCAACGGCCTGTTCTGCTTTCTTCATTTCGGTGATGTCAGAGAACACCACCGCAACCCGCTCATCGTCCGCTTTCCAGGCGAGGACGTCGTAGTAGACGTCCAGTGCCTGGCCGTAGTTCTGTAGATGGGCCGGCTCGCCGGTCTTGACCACCTTGTCCCATGTTTCTGTCCAATGATCTTCGACCGTTCCAAAGAGTTCCTTGGCGGTCTTTCCTTCCATCTGCTCTCTCCTCAGCCCGGTCATCTTCTCGACCGCGCGGTTGACCTCGATGTAGCGGAAGTCGATGGCCTTGCCTTCCAGATCGTAGATGGGCTCCACGAGCTGGAACATCTCGGTCATGTTCTCGAACAGACCACGGTACTTGGCTTCGCTCTCTCTGAGCGCTTCCTCGGTTCCTTTGCGCTCGGTGATGTCCGTTCCAAGTACCAGCAGTCCCTCGGCCGAAGGATACAATGTTACCGCGAACCAGGTGTTCGAATACTGACCGCCAGACTCGAACCGCCTGGTCTCCCGCTTTTCCATCGCTTGGCGGAACTGTTCCTCCACCGGCGTTCCTACATCCCTCGGGAATGTCTCCCAAATGTTCTGACCGATGATCTCTGACGGTTCCTTCCCAATGTAAGAAGCGATCTCCTTGTTGACATAAACGAAGTTCCAGTTTCGGTCCAGCTCATAGTATGTCTCGGGGATGTTGTCCAAGATCCTTGATACTCTTTGATTACTGTTCTCCAGATCTAGCTCCATCCTCTTGCGCTCGGTGATGTCCCTACTGAACACGGAAATACCGTTCTTTCTAGGATAGACCTGGATCTCAAAGAAGATCTTCCGATCGTTGATCACGAACTCATTGATGAAGGACCTTGGGCTTCCAGTTCTAATGACATCAAGATAGACCTCAGCGGCCCTTGTTGACTGGTCAGAGTCCCCGAACACCTCGAAGAGCGTCCTTCCGATGGCGTCCTCCGCTCTAACGCCGGTGGACTCTTCGCTCGCCCTGTTCCAATAAGTGTATCTCAGGTCCGGGGACATGGCGAAGAAAAGATCAGTGATGCTGTCCGCGAGGTCCCTGTAGTCCGCTTCGCTCTCGCTCAGTTCCTTTGTACAGTTCCAGTACTTTCTGTTCAAGTTCATCTTTGGACCGTTGGAGCGCTTTCTCCGCTCTCTTGCGCTCTGTGATGTCAATGCTCATGGTTATCATCTGGTCCTCACCGAGCAGAGAGTAGGTGGTCAGGTAATCCTCATCGCTATCGTAGAAGTGCACCTCCTCGGTGATGGGACCCCCCGTGTTCTTCAACCGCCTCGCCACCTCGAGCAGATCGGTCGACATCTTCGATCTGTACACATCGCTGTCCGTTTTTCCCCTGACCTCTTCGATCGAACCAACACCCAAGGGCTTGAGGGCGGCGGGATTGGCGTCTATCAACACCCTGTCGACGATCTTTCCGTTCTCGTCGTAGACGAACCGGCGCAGGACGACGTTCTCATGAAGGTTCTCGAACAGGCCGCGGTACATCGACTCGCTGTTCTTGAGCGCTTCCTCCATCTTCTTGCCTTCGGTGATGTCCCTTATCTGTAGCAATACATCCCATTTCTCGGTGCCGTTATCGACCGGGGAGCCTATCCAATCGACCCAGAACTCGACCCCGTCCCTGTTCTTTATGTGATAGTTCTTGATCTCTGTTCCCTTTCCGCTCCCCGAGATACGACGTGCGCTGGCTACGGAGCGGTTGTTCTCCCCGTCCGCCACATAATCGACGAACCTTACCCCGATGAGATCCTCGTTCTTGAGAGCCTCCGGAAGGTAGGTTCGGTATGCGTCGCTGAAGTACTTGACCCGCAGCTCGTCCGCTGATAAGAGAACTACGGCCCCTGGAAGCCGTCCGATCAAGTTAAGGGCGGACGATCTCTCATCCTTTTCCACATGGGTCGTCATTAGTACTCCCTAGCCATCGCTTCTTCAAGAGTAAATGTCATTTATCCCAATGGATAATGCTAATTGAACCCCACCTTGAAGCGTTCGACGTGATGAGATTAATGATTATTATAATCTCGTTGCGTCCGTAGGATCAGCAACTCACTTTCGTTCTTCTGTTCTCGAAACTCATCTGAAAACTGGCCTGTTCAAAGGTTCATGTAAAAGTAATGCGCGCCACGGATCAATACGCTAACTTGTCCTATGTTGGAGGTCCGCTCAGAACGTCAGAGTCCCAAGATCTGAACATCTGGTGCATGGCCACGTCCCACCCGTTCCAGTTCTCGTCAAGATCGTCCATGATGAACCGTTGGTCGCACAGCGGTGGAAGACGTCCGTCAGATACGGATACTAAATGATCCCAGCTCATACTGGCGGATGACCCCGGTCCATCGTTGTTTCTTTTTGTCCAAGATGGACCCAGGTGACCTCGTAAACACATCAGGGTCGTTTCCATCTCTTCTACTGTGGCGGGCTTGATGCAATAGTCGGCAGCACCTAGACTTCGTGCTTTGTTCTCGTCCTCCTTTTTCAAGGAACCGGTCATGACAACGACAGGTATCGAACGAAGCCCATCGTCCGCCTTCATCATCCTCAGCACATCGAAGCCGTCCATCCTCGGAAGGTTCAGGTCCAGGATCATCAGGTCGGGCATGACGGACCCCGTGTTCTTCAGAAGGTTTACCGCTTCGAGGCCGTCCTCCGCCAACGTTATGTTAAGATCGATCTTCAGATCTTTGAGCATCTCCTCGATGATGACGACATCCCCTGGATTGTCCTCGACTATCAGTACATCGATCCGGTTACCACCGTTCATGCCCTTCCCCCTTTAGGGATGGTGAAGAAGAAAGTCGTTCCCTTACCGACCTCCGAGCCGTACCAGATCTTTCCACCATGACGCTCGACGATCTTCTTTGCTATCGCGAGACCGATACCAGTGCCCTCGTACTTATCCCTGGTGTGCAGTCTTTGGAACAGCACGAACACCTTATCCTTGTATTGTTGATCGATGCCGATGCCGTTGTCCTCGACGGCGAAGATCCATCGATCCTCCCTTGTCCTCGCACGACACGTGGACCTTCGGTTCTCGGTCTCCATGAAACTTGATGGCATTGGTGACAAGGTTCTGAAGGAGGATCGTCATCTGGGCCTCATCGGCCATGATGGTAGGTAGTGGATCGTTGGTTACGGATGCGTGCTCCTCGTTAATTTGAACGGTCAAGTTGTTGCAAACATTGTCCATTACCCCGTTCATGTCCGTCCTGGTCATCGGCTTGGCCTGAGAATCGACACGGGAGATCTCCAGCAGGTCCCGGACAAGGTCCTTAGCTCTAAGACCGCCGTCTATTGCAAAGTCCATGTACTTCTTCGCATCGCCGTCCAGTTGGTCACCGTACTTCTTCTCCAACAGACCTAGGTAGGCCGTCACCATCCTCAAAGGCTCTTGAAGGTCATGAGAAGCGACGTAAGCGAACTGTTGCAGTTCGGTGTTCGAGCGTATCAGTTCGTCCTCTGTCCTCTTCCGCTCAGTAATGTCCATCGATAGGATGAAGATGCCTTCTGGCACAGGCGAGATCTTCAGTTCGAACCATCCCACCGTCCCGTCTGGGAACGTGAACTCGTTCTCCATGTCCTGAGGGATCCTTTCATCCATGCAACGCTGTAACATAGCAAATACATTGGTGGATCCGACCCCAGGCCACATGTCCATGTAACGATTGCCCAGCAGCTCTTCCGTAGGCCTCCGGTTCTGTTTCTCGGCCGCTTCATTGATGTAGATGTAATGCCAATCCCGACCAATGATCTGGCATCCCTCGATCATGTTATCCAAGCTGCTATGGAACCGTTTCTCGCTCGCTCTTATCGCTTCCTCTGCAAGTTTACGCTCGCTTATGTCGTGGAAGACGAGCACCACACCGGTCACGATACCGTCGCGGTCCCTGATCGGTGAGCCACTGTCGTCGATGGGGATCTCGGTCCCGTCCCGGCGGACAAGAACGGTGTGATTGGCCAGCCCGACCACTTTGCCGGACGCCAATACTTTTATTACAGGGTCCTCGACCACGGCTCTCGTTTCCTCGTTGATGATGTGGAAGACCTCTCCGAGCGGTCTTCCGGTCGCTTCTGGTAGCGACCAACCTGTCAGTTGTTCGGCGACCGCGTTCATGAACGTGACCACACCTTTCACGTCCGTCGCAATGACCGCGTCCCCTATGCTCGAAAGGGTCGTGGACCAGCGTTCCTCGTTCTCGCTCAGCTTATTATTGGCCGTCTCGATCTTCCACCTCCGCGTTCTTTCTTTGAACGATCAGGACGGCCATCACCCAAATGGCGATCAGGGCGATGGAGCGGTTGAACAGCGCATAGTACGGACCTGCCCCAGGAGGAGCGATGAAGTAGCCAAGGGGGTCGAGCACGCTGGACGCTAGGGCGACAGCGTAGGTCATCCGCTTGCCACTGGAAAACATCGTCAGACCGACCGGAACGATGTACATCACCCCAATGGCCACCCCCACCGGCGTGAGAGTATCGATGAAGATGATCACGGCGAGCGATACAATACAGGCCGCCAGGACCAGCATGTCCGATCTCTTGTCTTTTGGACTTGTGTCAAGCACTTGATCTTTCTTCTCGAGTGATGTCATTGATACATTCCAGCCATCGTTCCTACAGCGGAGTGGTCCATCATCTCAATGGATAATGCTACTTGAATCCCACCTTGAAGTGTCCACCAAGATGGAACTTCCGATTATAATAGTCTCGTTGCGTCCGGACGAACGAGATCTCGACCTCGTATGGACCTTGGATCAAAACAAAAAAATGATCAGGGGGTTTAGGATAAAAAGTAAAATCTGCCCCCTGGAAGCTCGATCATCATCGGTTCATGCGGAATAGCATAGTCGCAGCTTAGCTTGAGATCAAGCTCCTCTGTGTTCGACAGGTCGCCCCTCATTATCTCTTTAATGTTCTCGGTCCCGACCGTTCCATGGATCTGGCGAACGCATCTTTTGACTTCTTGTCCATTCGTAGCACCTACCTCCGTGGAATCGGCTCGATCTTCAACAGAGAGGTGCGTACCGCGTCGCCCTGTCGCTGTCTGGAACGCCAACTTCGCACTGAGCTGAGATCGAACCACCAACGAACCGTTCCCCCTCTTTTTGTTTCCGATCGACAGATCACTAGGTAAGGACATAACATAATATGGCCCTTTACGGCAGGAAGTTACAAGTATCCCTACTTCCCCCTCCAAATAGAGATGATGGATCGGAAAGTGGACGAAAACATGTTCGGGGTCATCCTGGACGAGCCGTACACCGCCATTGAGGAATGAAGGCCTACGGGAACTGGGAGCATCCGCTCAAGAACATCGTAAAGGACGTCTTAGAGAGCAACAAGGAGGAAGGAAGAGAATGAAGAACAGAATGGAATCGCAGATAGCGATGTTGATGGAACGAGGACTCGCTGAGCCGGTGAAGAACGGTGCCAGAGAAGAATCGATCTGCATGAGGTGCGGGTCCGAGTTCGAAGATCCACGACACGAACGCGCTCTACCAGCCGATCAAGAACGGCATGCTCGGGAAGGACTCCGGGGCTTTCCTCGGGCTCTGTCCGAGATGCATGACCGAGATCGAGGACGAGATGATCGCGAGGCATACGCCGGAGCAGCTTCAGACCTCGATCCACAAGTGCACCGCGAAACTGGTGACGGTCGCGTCACCAAGGCCGAAGGAAGCATGGCAGTAGGAATGAACCTCTTCAAGATCTATTGTCGTCAGATGACCATGTTGCGTGCCCTAGACCATTTGGAACTCTCTATTATATATGGGGCACCCAAAAGTTAGGAAGCAATTGCATGCACATATGTTACTAGCCCTACTTTTCTGGTTGAAGTGATGTCAACATATTATCAACTGAAATTGACGATCCATGTTAATAGGTCCGCGCTCGAATACTATCTTTAATAATAAGAAGAAGGGTGATCATGGCCATCCTTGTCGCCCTCATACTTTTGGTGGCATCGCTGCTGTGATTCATTCCTCCATTATCGATCGAACGGGATATGAACATTGAACCCGATGGGTGCTCAACAACAGTTTTATCAAAGGCTGGACTTGACAATATATCATTTTGTCGGAGGTAGGATACATTCAAATGCACGGTGGAAAGAAAAAGAAGTGGGGACAGGCTATTTCAGAACTCTGATATCTTGGATCAATGCTTCAACCATCTCTAATTTTTGTCAGAAACATTTTTGCCTAAAAGCAGATCTTACCAGCGGCCTGGTTGAAGCCCGATAGGCTTTTGCGTACGCATAGGTGCATGCCATTGGACTAGCGGTCATGAAGTAGGTATCGACCATGTGGTGAGGGTGATAGCGCATCTTCGCCTCTCGTAATCCCGGAATTCCCATGTCGCTCTCCCGATTGATGAACTCATACTTTCCGACAACAGCTGCGGCTGTCTCCCTGTTGATCACCTTATATATGCCATTGCAGTCCGGTAGACCCTTCTCGAAATGGACGACGGCCGTGTTATCGTTCAGAGGCTCGAAGATAGATATGGCGCTGATATTATCCTTTACTCGAATAATAAGACCTGACAGCCCTAGGGCGGCGAAGTTGTCTATGGCAAACATGAAAGCTTTCATTTCGTTTTTTAGTATCGGGTCGTTATCAGAATGCTTCCATTCGCGCCATTTGAGAAGGATCCTCACCTCATCGCACTTCTCTGGTGAATAAGTCTCGACCGTGTAGTTATGGTCGCGCTTGAAGTGGTTCAGCTGGCGGCGGGCTGAACGGTACATGCCATCAGGTAGGTCCGCCAGATCTTGTGTCCGGTATACGTACTCTGATTGATCTCTATCCAATACCACCTCGACCGGCCCGAAATTATCATGTACCCAATCCGTGGTCGCCCGGTCCATAAATTCCACGGGCCTCTTCTTGCTGGTCCGACATGCTAGATCCAAGATCTCCGCCATCAGGTACTCGTTCCGTGGGCCGATGGGCGGTCTAAAACTTATGACTCCATCCATGGTACTAGATACTATAATGCTTCCATCGACCTGTGCATACCTGTAGTCTGCAAGATCGTTCCAGCATACCATGTTCGTGAAGGTGCTATCACTATGGGTCTGCGGGTAACGAGTGTAGTGGGCTTTAACAAGGCCCGGTCCTCCAGGCGTACAGGCTTAAAGTCGTCAAACGAAAGCGTTCAGGTCCCCCCTTTATAGAGCATGGGTAAGTGACCCTGCATGACCTTGAAGCCAAGGTCCCTATAGAAATTTTCCGAGCCCGGCTCTGCAATTAGACCGACCCACTCTAGACCGTTAACCTTACACTTTTCTAGCAGTGCTTTAACTATGCGTCCGCCGATGCCGGACAACCGGTATTCAGGTAATACGAACAGGTCCTGGATATACCCGTCGGATACCCGTCCGATATCACCCGACCCATGCCCGCTAGACGCGATGCGTTCCGGTCGAAGGCGACAGCAAAAGCAAAACTGCTCTTTACGAGGGGTTCCAGGGTCTCGGTACGGTAATTATCATTCCACCAGCCTCCGGTCCGATATATTAGTGATTTTCGTTGACATTCCATGTATCCACCAGCCTGATCTCCACATCGGAAGCCAGGTCAACATCCCGACTCGTCATTATATAACCACATATCGAGGTTTGGTCGTAAATAAAAGCTTTTGGAGAGAACCAAGAGGGTTCTACGAAGTCTTCGGTCGATAGCTAATTCTATGTCGATCTGTCAATGACCTGATCTCATTATCGACCAACGCCTGAAAAACCTCAAATTGATCATATCGAACTCTAGCTTGTAATATATCATGAGCTTGGTACCATCGGTATCTTCGCCTTGTAGATGGCCTTCAGTACACCCCTGAAGCTAGTTGAACAATTCCTCCCGTCTCATCTCGTTCCATGTCCAGAACTTGTTCTCGACCTCGGCGAACATGAGGTCGCGTCGTCGCGACCTCACCTCTCCGCCGAGGACGCGTTTCACGGCCGAGAACACGTACTCTATCATCCAGCGCAGCGAGTACGCGTATCGTTCTTCCCATCCCTCCCGGCCAAGCTCATCCCTTTCCTTGACGGCCATGCGTCTGGCCGATGTCCCACCACGAGACCTTGTCCTCGCATCATAGGCCATCTTGATACCGGCCTCGATGCCCTTGCTCCTCAGCAGATCGAAGTCATACGTCGAGTCGTAACCTCCGTCGGCGAGCACCCTCTCTATGACGACGCCTCGAGCGAGCACCTGCTCTATGAGCTGGACGAAGATGGTGCGATCACCGACCCTTTCGTCCGTGACGATCACGCCGAGCACCTCGAGCGTCATCACATCGATGGCGACATGCGCCTTGACGAAGCCCCGTTTTTTGTGCCAGTGATCACGAAGCCATTCTCCCCGAAGCGTCGTCGAGAAGCCGGTGCTATCGATGGCGACGATAGCTCTACGAGGCGGAACGACCGGTTCCGCCTCTTCTTTCGAAAGACGCTTCCAGATGGTCGTATGGTCCGGTGCCTTGAGACCTAGAACGGAGAGCATTCGCCGCAGATGACCTTCCGCCGCTCGGAAGCTGAGACGTAGCTCGAGCATGAACCGTCTGATCATCTCGAGCATCTGTGGCGGTAGCACGAACGGCCGCCCTCGACGGCGGCCGTTCACCTCTCGGAGAGAACGCTGCCAGTTCATCGCATCGATGCTCGTTCTCTCTCCCCTTCCGACGTATCGTTCGTCACTACGTGCCAAGAACTATCTACGATGGTCTCCGAGATGAACATGCCTGGCATGTTTTGTATCACCAAACAGCTCTGCGAGCATGGAGCTGAAAAACCTGCCAGGCACCTCTTCCCCATTAATTCAACTGACTTCACCCCTGGCCAATTATAAATATCAAAGGTTCATGGAAAAGTGGACAGAGCGGGATTTGCATCCTTGCTTAGCCAGATGGACGTTCTCTAAAGTTAATTAAGGACACTATTTCCAAGCAGAACCGATGCTGGACGGAACCCTTTCCATTCTTTCTCGTTATATCTTCTAAAAAAGTTGAAAGTTACTGCTCTACCGTTCTACTGTTCTATGTGATATAATGGCTAATGGAACAGTAGACGGAACGGTAAATATTATACCGTCCTGAATTGAAAGGTTAGCCACCAATCAAATCCCGTTGCCCGCACTCACTGTACTAGCCAGATAGACTTTTATATTTTTAGGTTTTCATAATCTGTCTAAATTTGGACAAATGACCCATTCCTACATTCATCATTAAAAAGTTGTGAAGTTGTGAAGCTGATGTTTTTAATGAGGCCAGCGGGATGAATACAACTTCGCAACTCAGGTTGTGGAAGATTGGAAGAAACGGGGAACAGGGCGGGATAAATGCCCACAACCCGAGCCAGACGCAGGACGGCAGGCTCGCCTTCCCCGGATGGATAGGTTTATGCGGGCCTGTTCTCAAGCCCACATGGAGGTCTTGATATGAAGAAAAGAACTGCTCATGTCAACGCGGGAAGTACGTGCGAAAAAAGTATTGCTAACTGTACGGAGAAGTGGAATATGACCAGCTTACCGATGCGCGACCAGGTGGAAGACCACCTGCTCACCCCGGAGAACTCGGCGCTCCTCATTATCGACTTTCAGCCCCTCCAAGTGGCCTCCGTCGCCTCGATGGACCGGGGCGAGTTGGTCAGGAACATCGTTTCGCTGGCGAAAGCGGCGAAGCTCTATGGAATGCCCATCGTCCCCTCGACCGTGAACTTGTGAAGACTGGCGTGAACCAGCCCACCATTCATCAGCTGGCGGAGGTGTTGGGTGAGAATCGAAGTGTTCGACCGAACCACCATCAACGCTTGGGAAGACAAGGAGTTCCTAGATGCGGTCAGAGCAACCGGCCGCAAAAAGCTTGTAATTGCCGGACTGTGGT
>CAVUGW010000037.1:0-23045 GCA_963741025.1 Methanomassiliicoccaceae archaeon | reverse complement strand
CAATATCGATTATCAAGGCGGCCTTGGAATGCGCGAGGTCCTCGTGAACGTCATTGGCCATCTTCTTCAGCCATTCCCCGAAGGCGGTCGGGGTGGGAAAAGAGCGGCATGCCACTCTCTCTATGAAGGGATGATCGACCTCGTGCCCCAAAGCGACCAACAATGGTGTAGTAAGAGATGCTGCGGCGGTGGCGAGCCCAATGTCGTCAAAGACCTCCATGCCAGAACCCCCACCCCTTACGACGACGAGTTGGTCATAACCCTGGGAATCCAGGACCTTCAGTCTCTCTGATACCTTCATCGGGTCTGAGAAGAGTCTCTATGTTCGTCGATTCTCATAGAACATCTTGGCCGTACCTAATGCGGACATCACGTCCTGGTGGACGATACCGACCTCCCCATAGAGCAATGCTAATCGAGGCCTTTCGCCCGTGGCCAACATTCCTTTCAATTGTTGCTCTGGATTTGGCCACATGCGTCGCATGAACGCCTCCAGAACTCTCTGCCTGATCTCAACATCAGGATCTGCTCTTGCCTCCTCTTGTATCAATAGTCTGATCACCCTGAAGTGGCATTCGATGACCCCTTTGTTCCCCTTGACCCTTCTTTCAAGAAATCCATTAACGGTACATATCGCGTCCCGCGTCATCGAGCTACGGACAGCACGAGGTACCCTTTAGAGTGACAAAATCATCACTGGTCTCGTCCACCATCCTATCGTAGAAGAACACCTGCGTAATCTCTGCTCGGCTGCTGAACGTATCTTCCTCTCAAATTGATGGTGCTCTGCTCAAGGGGGACCTTCAGGGAAGAATTGAACGCTGAGATCAAGCTACCTGGTGTATGAAATGAAACGGATGTCCCCTCGAATCATTCAGTCTATCGGCTCCCCTTCCAAGACCCAACCTCCCTCGGCAGAGATCAAACGTTTCGGACATGTCTTCATCCAACGGCATTGCCGAACGGACGAATCGAACCGTTCGATTCAAGCCAAGGATGGAATTATATCCTCCATATTTATAAATGATCGGGGGGAGAGCAAAAGTGCACCCTTTCCATCTTTATCGCCAATGCTCATCATTTTTGAAAAAAGGTCATCTCCTTTATAGAGAGCAATAACGAACTGGGCAAATGATCTCTTATGAAGACGGCCATGACCGATACAGAAAATGAAGGCCCCCTAAAGATATCGCGGAGAACGCCGACCGACCCTTAACGATCTAGGCGAGGATGTCGCGGTCGGTGAACGATCCGAACGTTCCTTTCATTGGCCAAGGGAAAGAACGACGACAGAATAGTCCACATCGTCCTAAAGAAAGTGTTAGGTTGATGCCATCCATAGGTACCTACCTTCTGGTCATGTTCACTATGTAATAGTACACCACGCCTTTCTCCCCCTCCAATCGATCCAGTCGTCCACTGTCGATATATCGAACAATGGTCCGAGGATATCATGAATTCTCCGTCTGGTGAGATCGCTGTCCCCCGGTCCGTTCGAGTAACTTGGTACTAAAAGGAGGAATGTCCCTGTCTTCTTCAGGACCCTTTGAACCTCGCTCAGATATCTCGCCATCTCATATCTGTCAAGTCCTTTGAAACGACCCATATCGAAAGCATGGTCGAAACTTTCGTTCTCTAGGGGTAGCTCGATGCCGTCGATATCGATCAATCTCACCTTCTTTTTCGAAAGGCCCCAGCAGCTCTCTGGCGCCTTCTATTTTCGTCCTTCGAGCCTCCCACTGCGGTGACCTTAAAACCATTCTGGGCGAGATATGCGGCATTGATTCCGATGCCACAATCCAGGTCAAGTACACTTCGTCCTTTCCATAGGCCGCCTTGCACGACCTCCACCAGAGCCTCGTCCGGTCTTGGCATTTCCTCTGGAGCATCGACCAGATCATCTTCTCGATATGTCTGCTCAAGATTCTTGTTATCTCGGACCATCTTCTCCCTCGAGCCTATGGCAACGTTCGGAACGCAACAGAGATAATACTTCTCCAAAAACTAAGAGAGAGCATCTTTCGTTCGATGGTCGAGCGACCATCGTGATAATCAATTGTCCCCCAGCCTTAACAGATTGGTTCACGGACGGCTGATGCCTATTCTCCCCACACTGACCCAGGCTGGGGGGTTGTTGTCGTGCGTCGGGGTTGTTCTCCATTCATCACGCGATGTCACATCGTTGTTCATGCAGAGACCCATATTAACGACACACTGTACGCCCCTGGGCTAAAAAGGGATTCACAGGTCCTCCCCGCTCTCCAAAGGCATCCAAAACAACCCGTCCCGAATATTAAAGATTTGTCCATGAAAAGGTGCTTAGGGCGATGGTTTGAGATATCCCCCTTCTTCCATTGATCGGTGGTAGGTCCTTTCGCCGAGATGATATCTGATCTCGTCGGGCATCCATCGATGGTTCTGGGATCTTGGACAAATATCATTGTCAGGATCAAGAACAAAAAGAAAGGGCCAAGGGCCCTGAAGAGGTTTTATCGTCCCTGGTCCGTGATCAGCCCTGAACCGCCGCCATCGTGCCGAGGTTCGTATCGCCACGATAGTTGCCGGACGCGGTGCAGCCGGAGAGCGTTATCGTCTGTGTACCGCTGCTCCAGATCATGTAACCGTACCCGTACCCGGTCCCGCTCGGCGCGCCATCCGCCTGACCGTTGTTATCGGCCACGCAGTCGACGAGCTTGCAGTTCAGCTCGCTGTCCGCCTGCTCGAAGTGGAACCCGTTCTGGTAGTTATCGGAGGCGACACAGTTCTCGACCACCATGTTCTGCACGTTCGTGCCCTCACAGAGGTCGAAACCGACGACCCAGTCGTTGTCCCGTCCGTTCACGCCGCAACCTATCGCCTGGCAGTAGTTGAACACGATGTTCTCGGTCAGCGTGCTCTGCGTGTTACCGACACCGTCCACGATGAAGCCGTACGTGTTGGCGTCCATCGCTATGCAGTGATCGTACGTCACGCCGTTGAACACCGATCCGGCGAGGTTGATCGTTATGAAGGCGGAGTTGAACGACGAGCTGGTGTCGACCGCGGTGATGTACTCGAACTCGACAGTTCGTCTGCGTCGTATCGGCGTACGCCCAAGCACCGATCGCCACGTTGCTCGTGAGCTCCATGCCGATGACCGCAGCGTTCGAATCGTCCTGAAGCTGGATCATGTACGGCGAGGACGCGGTGATGATCGTAGAGTTCGGTCCGTCACCGACGAGCTCGGAGTTGCTGGCGACCTCGACGTTGTTCGCTATGTCGTACGTCCCGGTCGGCAGGTACACGATGCCGGTGCTGCCGTCCAACGAGCTCATCGCCCAGTTGATCGCCGCATCGGCGGTCGATGCGGTGTAGACGACCGAGCCCGACCGTGTCTCGACGGCGTACGAGGACCCGTCCACGACGACCTTGTAGTTATAGCTCGAGGGGGTCGTCGAGAAAGGTGCTGTTGTGTTCACCGGTGGTGTGGTCGGTGGGGCCGGGTCCGCTACCACCGTGAAGATGGAAGCGGTCGAGGAAGCTGTGTATGCACTGTTCCCTGGGAACGCAGCGGTGAAAGTGTAGGTACCAATAGCGGAGGGCACATAGCTCATCGAGAACGTACCGGCACTATTGGTCGTTATTGTCGCTCCCTGCACTGGATTGACCGATGCCCCATCAGGTAGTGTGACCTTAAGGTCAACAACGACATCGGCGATCCCGGTCGTGCTCTTAAGAGCACCGGATGCCTGCATCGTGTTACCGACCTGAACACTTGAAGCAGTTAGCTTCAAAGTTATAGAGGAAGAAGCGCTTTTGTGATGATAATTATAATTCGCAGCAAATGCATCTTGAGGGGATATAGCGAGCGAGGTCGCAGAAAACAAAAGTACTGCCACAGCGGCAATTGCTCCTACAATGCAAATTAACCCCTTACTTGTTAAATTTATTTTTTTCATTTAATCAACTCATAGTTTGCTTTTCACCTTCTTGGCCTAGTTCAACTAGCTCAGTGCGTAGTTCAACTCGTTCGATATCTGATATTTTAATTATTTCGATATTTTATTCACTGGATACCCCTTCATGCACCCCCGCAGCGTTGCATATGCAGAATATAATAAATACATGTCATTCTGAGTGCTGATAATAAAAAAATACAATGTAAATATCAGAATAAATATGGTGCCCAGATATTAAAAGTTCGCAGTTATTTATATATTTCTCAGTTCGCCATATATATGTATATAAGTATGTAGATAAATGGCATATAAAAACCAATTAATAATATTAAAAATTATAATTATAGTGAACTTAGGCCATCTCGAGCATATCGTTATAGTATTGACGAGCGAGAGGAAGTCAACAACGATGGACCAACATGTTGAATATTCTGCCAGGCATAAAAAGCTCGTATCGGGTCGGAAACATCCAATTCGTGGTCGGTCACTTCCATGAACCACCCCGCCCTCCGGACGGGCCTGTTATCCTATCTCATCGGGCTATCGAACGTTTAAGGAGGTGGACTTAGGCCGATCGTCAACATGCTTGAGATCCGGTCATTCCGGCGATATCTTTGTTCAGCTCTCTCGACCGTTCAGCCCTCGTTACCATTTTTTGTGTGGCCTCTCGCCCGTGGAAGGCCTAAAACATTATATCGAAGAGTTCACGATCGACCTTAGCGTCATATGGACAAGGGTGACCATCTCTTTCCTTCACGATGGTCGAAGGATGGTCTCGAAAGGTAAGGTCCCAAGGACCGTTAATGGTGCTCGGCGGGGGCCGACCTCGAGGTGCATCGTTACATATGGGCAATGAAGGTCGGTCGACGCATGAAGTTCCGCTCGATGGGGCGGATATTTCAGGACCCGTTCAGATCGCATCGGTCAATTAATGTTCGAAAGTTCCATTGGAGGAATTCGATTGTACATCGGAAGGGTGGTTGGCAACAGCGTAATGGAGACAAGGTTCAGGACACCGTTCGGAGAGCCTCTTCAGGTTGGGGAGCTTCTCTTGGTGGAGAACGGTTCGACGGAGGAACGCTATCTCATCAGGGTGATGGACATCGAGCATGGAGCCGACGCGGACAAGGATGATTGGATGACCCGGGAAGCGGGGGTCATAATGAACATGGACTCGAAGCAAAGCGAGTTCGACATAGAGAACGTCCGTTCCGACCTTTTCTGTGTAGGTGTCTGCTCTCCTCTTGGTTTCATAGATCGGGATTCGTTCAAAAAAACAAAATCCATTCCAAATCACTTCTCCAAGGTCAGGAGAACGTCGACGGACGATTATGAGTTCCTAAAACGATCTTTGGGAGATATCCAGATCGGTAACCTACGCTCCGGGGATAAGGTCCTTGATTTTCCGGTGGGGATATCCGGGAGCGCGATCCCGCACCATATAGGGATATTTGCTACCACTGGCATGGGAAAGAGCAACCTGATGAAGGATCTTGCACTTTCCTGCATGAAGCTCAAAAAATATGGTTTCCTGATATTAGATCCACACGGTGAATACTATGACGGTGGAGAATCGGGGAAGAAGGGGCTAAAGCATGCTTCTCCATCCGATTCATTGGTAGTGTTCAGTTCCCGGAAATTGGACGGGCCTTATAACACGCTCCACGTAGCGGCTAGTGAGATCCAGATAGCAGACCTTGAGAACCTTTACGAGTTCTCCGAGCCCCAGAGAGAATGCATGCAGGCAGCACAGTTCAAATATGGTGATTCATGGCCTATCGATCTGAACGACAAGCAGGTAAATACCGTTCACAAGGACCTTGGGGAAAAGTTCCATGAAGGGACGATCAATGTCATCAAGAGACGGTTGGAGAACCTTTTCAGATTTGACCTTGTGACGAAGGACACCAAATTGTCGATAACCGACCACGTCATTGATTGCCTGCACAATGGAAAAGTGGTGCTTATCGATACATCGAACATGTTCGAAACCGAGGAGCTGCTCATTTCGACCGTCCTATCAAGGGCCATTTTCGAAAAGAACAAATCGTTGTACTCGGACAAGACCAAGTTCGAGAAGCTACCGCCTTGTTTGATAGCTATGGAGGAAGCGCAGAGGGTCCTAACCGAGGCAAAGGGCTCCATCTTCGCCCAGATCGCCCGTGAAGGGAGAAAGTTCAGGGTCGGGTTGTGTGCAGTATCACAGCAACCAAAGTTGATAGACAGTGAGATCATCAGCCAGTTCAACACACTGTTCATCTTGGGGTTAGCCGATAAAAAGGACCGGGAGATCCTGAGGAACTCTGCCAAGCAGGACGTGTCCCAGCTTGATAATGAGATACAGATGTTGATGCCCGGTGAGGCGTTGATCTCATCGCCGTTCACCCCCTTGCCGTTCCGGTGAAGATATTCCTTTATGAGGACCAAGTGGCGAAGGAAGCGATGAACCCTGAGGTCAGAAGAACGGCCCCAAAACCCACCCCCGTTTCTTCTAACGGAGGGTCCAAAGCTTCCCAGCAATAATGTCAGAAGGGGCGGTCGGTCCTGGTGGCAATCTCGATCTGAGGGAGTGGGTCTACAAGATGTTCGCTGGGATTATTCATCGCGATATTGCTGGTCATGATGATCGATCTCAGATTGCCCTTGGGCCCGGTATTGGAAAGGATCCCTTTCGTCCTTCTCATCGCGATCGCGTCGTTCGTGGGCGCTGTGCTCATCTACCGGTCCTGGGAAGTTTTCCGGTACATCCACGATAAGATATGTGGGGAGAGGGGGGAAGGGGATAGTTGTTATCGAGGACAAAGAGGACAACGGTAGGTCCAAAAAGGGTGATAGGGCCAGAGATCTACAGGAACCCGGTCAAAACATATTAAGATGGAAGGTGCATTGGCCATAAAGGCCGGACATACCTGCCCTGTGGAGATCAGACCCTTGAAGATCATCCATGTTGCCGATACACATATTGGTTTTGCAGCCTACCGAAAGGTATGCGAGGATGAGGGTGCTTACAAGGGATTGAACCAAAGGGAAGTCGATGTATACAGGGTGTTCGAGTCGTTCGTCGATGAGGTCCTGAAGGCCCGTCCGGATGCTGTCCTGCATGCTGGAGATCCTTTTGACACAGTAAGACCGACCAATCGAGCGCTCTCTTTCGCCTTGGAACAGCTCCTCCGGATATCGGATGCTGGCATCCCGGTGGTGATGATAGCTGGTAACCATTCCACGCCAAGGCTGAGGGAGACGGGCAGTGTGTTCCGACTGTTCGAGCACCTCAAAGGCGTCCATCCGGTCTACAAGGGCGTTACGAGCGTGTCGACATCGGGGACATGGCCGTACATGCGGTACCCCATTCGGACGACCCGTCGTTCAAGGGACAATTGGCCCTTATCGAGGGGACCCTAAAGCCAGGTTCAATGTGGCCATGCTTCATGCGGGTGTGGTCGGGTTCAACGTTTTCAAGATGAACGAGTTCAATGAGCAACTGGTGGAAACATCATTCCTGAAGGATGACCTGGACTATATCGCCTTAGGTCATTATCACGACAGTTACCAGGTAGCGAAGAACGCTTTTTATTCAGGGTCGATAGAACGGTTCTCTTTCTCGGAAGCACATCAAAAAAAGGGATATATGCTCATCGACCTTGAAACAGGTGTCCGAACGTTCAAGGAACTCCCCACCCGGGAAATGTTGGACATCGGTCCAGTGGACGCGTCCGGAATGGACCCTGCATCTCTTATGGGAAAGATAGATGACCTACTTTCACGGGACCTTGATGGAAGATCTGTTATGTATTGTGACAGCAAACGTCCCACGACAGGTGTACGAAACGATCGATTTCCGTCATTTGAGGGAACTGACCTCTTCCACCGTGCATTTCGAGCCGAAGTTCGATATTTGCCGGGACAATGTATCGATCCAGACCGGAAATGCTACCCTGAGCTCCTTGGAGCAAGAGTTCGTCTCATATGTGAAACGATACCCCGTCGAGGGTGTTGATAAGGATGCTCTCAGAAACAAAGGGCACGATTACCTCAGAAGGGGGCTGGAAGGATCAGATTAAGATATCTTGAACTTCAGAACTATCGTAAGTTCCGTGATTGTCGTATCGAGTTCCCCGATGGGGTCATAGGCATCATCGGCCGAACGGGGCCGGCAAGAGCACTCTGATAGAAGCGATATCGTGGGCCTTGTACGGGAACAAAGGAGAGATCGTTCGAGATGGAAAGGAGGGAGTGAAGAACGTCTGTGCAGGTCCGAACGATGATTGCTCGGTCGAGATGGTCTTCGAACTGGCGGGTGAAGAATATCAATTAAGAAGGTCCATGAGAGGAAAGGACCTGAAGGTTGAGGCGGAGCTGAAGGTCAACGGTCTCCTAGTGGCCTCGTCCGAAAAGGGGGTCACCTCAACGATCGAGGAACGTCTTGGGATGGACCACAAGGCGTTCTTCATTTCTGTTTTCGCGCGACAGAAGGACCTCAGCGCGCTCTCCACGCTGAGCGCGGCCGAGAGGAAGAGCTCGTCCTGCGAATGCTTGACGTGGACGTCCTTGATGATGTCGTGAAGGACATCGATAAGGACGCCCTCGAAGTGAAAAAGGCCGTCCAGTTCGTCAATGAACAGTTATTGACCTCCGATCGTCGGAGCAAAAAAGAGGTCCTGTCCGAGGAAATGAACGGATTGAACAAGGACATAGAGAGGTCCAAGAAAGAGCTGGACGATCTAAATCTTCAAGCGGCAAAGATGGAGGAAGAGCTGACCCGTGCGAAGGGGCAAAAGGAATGGTCCGCCCTAAAGGATGAGGAGCATCGAGGTCGGAAAGAACAGATGGTAAAGAAAAAGGCCGAGGCTGGATCGTCGGGCGGTCTCTCAGCGATCTCTCGATGGAGGCCAGGATCCTGAAGGAGAGGTTGACCTCTTTGCCTGAGCTTGAAAAAAGCTCCGCTGAGCATGAAGAGCTCTTGAGGAAAAGGGACAGGATGGAAGAGGACCTCCGTACTTATGAAAGAACGAAGGCCGTAAGGGTAGATGTTGAACGGATGAGCAGAGAACTGGCTGGGATAGCCTCCGATCTGACCTCGAAGAACGAGCAGATCTCACCGATGAAGCGGTCAGCAGAGGGCCTGAGGACCGTGTTAAGGTCCCTAGAAGATGTGGACGGGTCCATGAGCATGAGCAGGGAGAGGTCGAGCTTCTTGGTGTCCGAGATAAAGAGGACGAACAAAGAGATCGATGTGCTCAAAAAGAAGAGCGATGAGATCGCCGATCTTGGACCCGAGAGCACCTGCCCTACATGTGAAAGGGTCCTGGGCGATCACCATCAGCATCTCAGGGACAAGCTGGGATGCGAGATGGAAGAGATGATCAAAAGCGCTGCGGTGCTGGAGGACGAAGCAAAGGTCCTGAAGGAAGAGATGGACCACATTTCAAAGAGGAAGGTCGCCCTTGAGGAGAGAAAGAAGAAGTTGACCGAGGAGAGCTATCAAGCGGAAAGACTTCGATCTATGATCGATTCCCTATCTGAACGTCAAAGATCCCTTCAGCAAGAAATGTCGGTGGCGGAAGAGAAGCTAAGGGCAAGTGCGGCCATCGCTTTCGACGAAAAACAATACTCGGAGCTCCGGTCCAGGATGGCCATCTTAGGCCATTGGCCGATAGAGCGAGGGCTCTGAGGTCGAGTCCGAACGTTTGCCTGTTCTGGAGTCAAGGATAGCTGAACTCTCGTCCAACGCCATCGCCCTGGAGACAGAGGTCAAAAGGTTGGAGAAAGAGATGGCCTCCATGGGGTACGAGGATGGGGACCTCAAGAAGGCACAGGCCCTTTATGAACAAGCGTTCAGGAACAGGGAGAACGCCATCAACGAAGTGACAAGAAAGGCCGCATCACTGGACCTTCTTTTCGAAAGGCTCTCGGACCGGGAAAGGTCGTTCTCTGAGGTCACGGAGCTCGAGAAGGGGAACCTGGTCAATACGAAAAGCTCGAGGAGCTCTCTGTTCTGGGGAAGCTGATGAGGGACTTTAGACAGGACGTGATGGAACGGATCGTCCCTACCCTATCTGAAATATCATCACAATTGTTCGTCGACATGACCGATTCAAAATATGGTGGTATAGAGCTTGACGAGGATTATGAGATCCAGATATATGACGGGGGAGAGAAGTTCCCCGTTGGGAGGTTCTCGGGCGGTGAGAGCGACCTGGCGAACCTGTGCCTTCGTCTGGCGATCTCAAGGGTGATCGCCGACCGTTCGGGTAACGATATCAACTTCCTGATACTGGATGAGATCTTCGGATCACAGGACCAGGTCCGGAAACGGAACATCATGTCCACATTGAACCAATTGGAGAAACAGTTCCATCAGATCATTCTCATCACTCACATAGACGATACAAAGGACTACATGAGCTATGTGATCAACATTAAAGAGCTAGAGGACGGGACCAGCACGATCACTATCTGACACGCGCGCTCAAAGCCTTTCAAGTATCTCTTTCCTCTTCGCTTCATATTCGGTCTCGTCGATCAGTCCCTTGTCCTTCATCTGGGAGAGTTCGATGAGCTTCGCCTGTGTGTCCCCCGGGGCCGACGGTTGATTTATCGGTCCGGTCAACTGTAGGTGGATAGGTTATCGGCCCGCGATAGATTATCTCCTCGGCCTTTTTCCGTACGATGAACGGGTGAGGAATATCCTCCCAGATCATCGCACCACCTGCTCTCATCCTGTCGGACGGGTCGTCGCTCTTCAACCCTCCCATCTCCCCTGCCGTTGCGAACATTATGTTCCCATAGCCCATTATTCTCTGGGGAAGGCTCTGGACGACCGTACGTCCTGTACCCTATCGATGTGGGTGTCCGCGAAGCGAATGTCGAAGACACCGTACTGGGTCATTATTCTGCGGTCGCTCATCGCGAACACCGTGTTCCGCCATTCTATGAAGTGTATCACGAAAGCGATAAAGGCGACCAACAGGGGTAAAAACGCCAGATAGACGGGTATCTTTCCAAAACTAGTATAATCGGATACGAGCAATAATGCCAATACGAGCAGTCCGAGACCTCCTTCAGGATCCCCCAGCGATGATGGGTGGCCAGAAGGAACAGGCAGAGAACTACGATCATCAGAGGAAGGATAAATCCGATCTGATCCTTGCCCAGTGCTCCCATCCCTAAGAGCAGCCCGGTAACGGCCCCGGCCACTAAAAGGATGATCAACGGACGTACGAAATAGACAAGCGTGGACGGCCTCCCTTCCCAGAGCGATCCTCTCTCCGGGGACCAGATGTTTCCTCGGGAACACCACCTTTGTTCGGTCCGCCTTGGTGGGAACGGTATTTACATTTGCTGTCGCCATCTGACTTCCTCCTATGTCGATCGATCCGATTTTGAACCCAGATCCGCATCCTACAAGATGAGCATTTCCCTGCTAGTATATATGAAAAGGAGATGCCGTTCAGGACCAGATCCTCTCAAGGTCCAGGTTCCTCTTCACTACTTCTGTGATCAGGTCGATCTTCATCTTGTCCTTCGGGTCTATCCGGGCCAAAGAATGGTCGATCATTTCGGCCGTCTCCAGGGTATTGTATCTCGTCATCAATACTGGCACCTTCTGCTCCTGCGCCCTCAGAACGACACTTCTCTCAGGGAGAAGCCCTCCCGTGAGGACCAGGCAAGCGGTGTCGGTCATCAGGGCGGCCAGCTGTATATCGGACCGGTCCCCGCCGGTCACAAGCGCCTTTCTCGGGACACGTCTCATCTGTCCTACGGCACTTTCCGTGGTCATCGCCCCGACGACGACATGCTCGACCTTCTCTTCCAGGCGCGGCCCGTCCACCAGAACGTCGGCGTTCAATAGGTCAGCGATCTCCTTCACGCTCAGATATCTAAGTTGGGGTATCGAGGGAAGCGTCCCAAGAACATCATAGTTCCTTTCTTTCAGGAAGGTGGCGACCTCCAGGTCCTTCACCATGTTCAGAATGACGCCTTTGAGATCGAGGCCATATTGCGTCAACAGCCGCCTGAGCATGCATAACCGGTCCAACGCCTGAGGTTGATCGTTGGTGATCAGGATAACATCTGCCCCGATGGCCTCGGCCATTGCCATGCCTGAAACGCCCTGCATGCAGCCGGTCGTTATATCTCTCGTTCCTTCGATCAACATCAGATCGGCAGAACCTTTGACCCTTGAATACGCCGTTAGGACATCCTTCAGGGCTATCTTGCTCCTGAGGTCATAATTGAAAGGGCAAAGCTCCTCTTCGGTGCTGTCCAAGTTCAGGGCCGATCTCATCAGTTCAGAGTCCTGGTCTATGACCTTATCGCCCCTGCAAAGCAAGACCTCCTTGAACGGCTTGAAATAACCTATCTGTCCTGTGTAGTTCTTGGCGACCCCAAGCGTGATCATGCTCTTACCAGACCTTTCGACCACCGAACCAAGGAATATTGGTTTCATCATTTTTCCCTCCTGATCGTTGCCAGAGCATCGACGGCGCTGGCCCCTTGACCCTCGTCCCCTAGTATGACCGGGTTGATCTCGAACTCAGATATCTCTGGAAGATCGATCGCGATCTGGGCGACGCTGAAGATAATGTTCTTGAGGGCGGATATGTCCGCCGGCCTTCGTCCCCTCGCCCCTGTCAGTATCGGGTAGGCCTTGATGGAACGTATCATCGTCTCTACATCGTGGTCCGTCAGTGGGGCGATCCTCTGGGTCACGTCCTTCATGATCTCCACGAATATCCCTCCAAGGCCAAATGTGATGACAGGACCGAACTGTGGGTCACGGACCATCCCCACGATCACCTCCCTTCCAAAGACCATCTTCTCTATGGTAACGCCATCGATATGGGCGGAAGGCATCCTTGTTCTGACCCGCGCGATCATCTGTTCGTACGCCTTCCTGACATCCTCGTCAGATCTCAGGTCGACCGCGATACCCCCGACATCTGTCTTATGAGCGATATCAGGGGACGAGATCTTCATCACAACAGGGTGACCGATGGACCGGGCCAGGGATATTGCCTCATCCGCTGTACGCACGTCCCCTTCTGGGGGCACATAGACCCCGTAGGCCCTCAATATCTCTTTTCCTTCGGTCTCGTCCAGAAGGGTTCGTCCTTCGGCCTTGACCTTATCTAGGACCGTCCTTGCCCTGGCCGTGTCCCCTTTGATGGAAATGACATCCCCATTCGTCCGGGAATCTCGCATCTCCCGATAGCGGACCATCGAACCCAGTGCACCCACGGCACGGTCCGGTGACCCATAGTTCGGTATACCGGACTCCAGGAGTATCCTGGAACCTTCCGCTACATCATGCCCTCCCACGAAAGCGGTCACGATCGGGATCCGGGCGTTCGATGCCAGGGACGCGATGGCCCGGGCCACCGATGAGATATCCAGAATGTCGGTAGGTGCCACCATGGCCAGAACGGCGGAGACGTTCTCGTCCTCCATAACCGTTCTTATTGCGAACTCATAGCGGGCGGCGTCCGCATCCCCTATCACGTCGACAGGATTGTAGAAGTTCGCCTCGGGAGGAAGCCTCTCCCTTAACCTTGTGACGGTCTCCTTCTTGAAGGATGAAAGCGTCATCCCATGATCCGATACCGCATCGGCCGCGAGCACCCCTAACCCCCCAGCGTTAGTGATTATCGCAAGACCATCACCCTTGGGCAATGGCATATTATTGAAGACCTGGAGCAGATCGAAGAGCTCATCGATCGTCCTTACACGGATCATACCCGACTGCTCCATCGCCGCATCGTACACTTTGTCGCTTCCAGATAGTGCACCGGTGTGGGACGATGCGGCCTTCGCACCCGAGCTCGTTCGTCCCGCCTTGAGCGCGATGATCGGTTTCCGATAGCTGGTCTCAGAGGCTTCCCTCATAAGATCGACCCCATGGTCCGCCCCTTCTATGTACATCCCTATGACCCGTGTGTGATCATCATCTCGCAGATATGCGAGCAGGTCCGCCTCGTCCACATCCATCTTGTTCCCGACCGAGACGAACTTGGAGAATCCTATCTTGGTCTGCCAGGCCCAATCCAGGACGACCGAACAGATCGCACCGGACTGGGAGGTGATGGCCACCGCCCCCTCCTTTGGATAGGCGTTGGTGAACTGTGGCGTTCATATTGTTCTGGGTGTTTATGATCCCAAGACAGTTAGGACCTAGGACACGGATATCGTATCTTTGAGCGATCTCCCTTAACCTCTCCTCGAGCAGGGAGCCCTCGCCACCCGTTTCCTTGAACCCAGCGGAAATGACGATAGCACCTTTCACTCCTTTACGTCCAGCCTCCTCCAGCATCTGAGGCACGAGAACTTTCGGGACCACGATGACCACCAGCTCCACATCCCCCTCGATGGAACCTATCGAAGGATAACATTTTAACCCCAGTATCTCAGAGGCCTTAGGGTTTACAGGAAAGATCTTACCAGAATATCTGGACCCCAGGAGGTTCTTTAGTATGACATGCCCTACCTTCCCCTCTTCTCTGGCGGCCCCTACGACAGCGATAGAGGACGATTCGAACAACCAACTGATGCTCTCCCTGCCCAGAAGGATACCCCGGTAGATATTGGGTCAACCGTCTATAAACTATCTCCTTGTTTGGAACCTTCCCAGCGTCATCTGGTCCTGGACCTTTACATCCCTCTCCTTGTGAGGAACTGTTCAGCATGTCCATCAGTTGAAGTGCGTTCTTTATCCCCTTGGCCTTGCCGCTATTATTGAAGTAAGCCCTTATGGATCGCATCTTCGTGGACATCTGTTCGATCCTATCTCTCCATTCTTCTAGCTCCTCTTCCGCATAGAGATAATCATGCCGGGCAAGAGAACTCTCCTCCGTGATACCTTCCTCTGAATGGAGGTCGGCCGTTCTTCCGTGGAGTCGTATGTAGGCATGGTCCGCGGTCGGAGCATCGATCGATGGGAAATTGGGCCCGTCCACCATAACATTGCCACGTTCTTTTCCCACATCATTTCGGAGACCGCATCATCCAGCGCATCCTTCTTCCCATTGAGCCAGCTCGTGTCCCTGAACTCTATGGCATATCGGTACTTATCGGTCGATAATGATGCTAGAAGGGCCCTCAGGTCAGAGATCGAGGTATCGGTCATCTTATACGATGGCGATAACTGAACTATCACGCTTCCAAGCATATTCTCCTCACTGAGAGGACGTACGCAAAGGTCCTCGAACGACCTTGCATGTATTCGAGCTAGCTCGCTCTTCCCCTGAGCTAGAGTTTCATGGGTCACCTGCTGAGGCATTTTCACCGAATATTCGAAGCCCTTCAGTGATTGAGCCTTCTTTATCCAGCCGTTCACCATGAACTCGTTAGGAGGCCGATAGAAAGTGGAATTTATCTCTACGGTAGGGAAGTATTGGGCATAATATCTAAGCCATTCTTCCTTCCTTTTCGCAAGGTCCACAGGATAGAAACGGCCTACCCACTCATCATAAGACCAACCGCTGCAACCTATTAACAAAGCCACCGTTTGCTATTGATTTCATCCCAGACTACATATATTTTCGCGTCTTATTTTGCGGTGTCGAACATCCAGCGCTCCAAGTATAGTAAAATGGGTTGGATATTGGACATTAATGCTTATCTGGTCAAGTTGGGCCGAAATGCCATCTCTAGCATCCGGCCGCCCAAAATATATTGTTATGTTCCATGAAGAAAGATCTCCAACGACATTATGACATAACTATGTCTTCGATCATGATCAATATGTAGCGAAACTTTCTGGATCAGGGCGATATTAGCATTCTCATTGCTCTACCTTTGTCGATCCTATCTTTCATGTTTTACAAGGTTGGACAAATAAAAAATGCAAAACAATATTCTATATAATATATATTAAATATATAATTATCAATTCTTATTTCCTGGACGGTATTCATTTATGTTCAATTGGTCGTAGGGCGCCTAGGTGCGAAAATGGCCCAGTTCAAAGCTCGAAATCAAAAGGTCGAGGTAAATGGTGAAACGGTACTATCTGTGGTGGAGAGGTATGGAGCTTTTCCGGAACAACGCATTGAGCATCCTAAAACAGAACGGTATAAATGACCCGAAACCTGGAATGTGGTACAAACAACAAGATTGGCTTAATGCGTTCAAGGACATCGCCAGTAAGGTCGGCGCATCGACCCTGAACAACATAGGAAGGAAGATCCTGAGAACGCAAAATGGCCTCCAGAGGTCGATAATATCGAGAAGGGTCTGGCCTCAATAGATATGGCCTATCATATGAACCATCGCAATGGGGATATTGGCAATTACATGTTCGTTAAATTGAACGAGAGATCTGCCAAAATGATATGTGACAATCCCTACCCATGTTCGTTCGACAAGGGGATATTGCAATCGGTCGGTCGTAAGTTTGCGCCTAAGGATGCAATAGTTCATGTGGACCACGATCAAGGTGAATGTAGAACGATGGCGGAGAAAAGTGCACATATACCATAACATGGTGATGTGTCGTTTCATCGGAGAACGATCCATCCATCAAACTTTTTAGACCAGAACCATATTTTTCTTATATTGAACCACCGCCCATTATGGCAGACCGGTTTCGAGATATTTCAGGCCCCCTCGGTAGATCAAGTGAAATGGGCGGCGGGTGTGAAAGCTCTTGGACCATCGACCCGCTAGGAAATAGTTCCGCCGCCCAACTTGAGATCTGTCCATTGCCTATCAAATTTGAACAAATAACTATCTTGCTCTATTGTCTTTATTTTAGCGAAAGGTCAACCTCGGCCAAACAGAAGAGGAAGTGCATATGGCCCAAGAGCAGAGGTCGTTCCGTTCATCATGACACCATATCCATCATGGGATGGCAGCGCACCATCAGCATGCTCCTATCTGAGCAACACATTCTTGGGCGTAACTAAGAGGCCCATTGCCAGAACTTGCGAGCCGAACAGTGGCTGCGCGTTCTGCTCAGGGCGGTCGATGCAACGATCGCGGTTGTATCATGTCAGCAAGGGTCCCGATGATCACCTGGTACGATCCGTATACTATCACGCTTTTGTTCGCGCATTACCTTCGACAGAGGTTTTATAATGCATGTTCTCAGAGAGAGAAGATCAGGAAGGAGCATACCATGGCAACGATAACGACGAAGGACGGGACAAGGATATATTATAAGGACTGGGGAAGCGGACAACCTATTGTGTTCAGTCATGGTTGGCCTCTAAGCTCGGACGCTTGGGAGGACCAGATGATGTTCTTCGCAGGCCGAGGTTATCGATGCATAGCACATGACCGACGCGGACATGGAAGGTCGGGCAGGCAATGGAGCGGATACGACATGGACACTTTTGCGGACGACCTTGCTCTGATTGATCGATGAGCTTGATCTGAAGGATGTGGTCCTCGTCGCGCATTCAATGGGCGGGGGAGAAATAGTCCGTTATGTCGGGAAGTATGGCACGGACCGCATCGCCAAGATGGTTCTTATCGGCGCCGTCCCCCCACACCTCATAAGATCGGGCAACAATCCTGATGCGCCTACAATGGAGTCGTACGATGCTATACGTGCAGGATTATGGCGGACCGTTCACAGTTCTTTATGGACCTATCTGCTCCGTTCTACGGTGCCAACAGGCCGGGCTCAAAGGTGTCGATGGGTCTACGAAACAAGTTCTGGCTTCTTGGTGTGGAGGCTGGTCTGAACGCAGTTTATGATTGCGTAAAGGCTTTTTCCGAGACGGATTTCACGGAGGACCTTATGAAGATCGATGTCCCAACGCTATTGATCCATGGGGACGACGACCAGATCGTGCCCTACAAAGTATCCTCTTTGCTATCGAACAGCATCGTCAGAGAATGGTCCTGAAGATCTATCCAGGGGCTCCGCATGGCCTTACATCAACGCATAAGGATATGGTGAACACGGACCTCTTGGCGTTCATGAAGGGAGAGCTGTCCAAGGAGAAGCTGCCTCCAATAAAGGCATAAGTGATCCATCCAGCTCCTTTGACCATCTTTCGGACCGTCAGGACCCAGGGTGATACGATCACCTTTGGACCTGGGTACTGGAGATGACCTAGATCAGTTGTCTAAGACAAAGTTGATGCCCCGAACGAGAACGATCATGGGGTTATGGCCCTCCAGGGATCGAGGTCAAGAGGGCAAGGACCACCCCAAGGAGCAGACCGAAGCTGGACCATACGACCCCTGAGTCACTCCGGCTATCGGTCCAGATCTCACCGATAATGAACAACATCAGTCCGGCTGCTATACCCAACGTCAGCGAAAGAAGGTCGGAGAGATGGATGCAAGTGCAGACGCCATTGGTGCTCGACTCATCGAGAATATGCTCGGCCACATCGTGGTCCCAGAATATTTCTTGCCTTACTCGCGTCCCCTGCTATCAACTCCCCAGTGATCGAACCGCTCTCGGCGAACGTTTCTATGGTCATGAGCAGAACTATCAAAAGTGAAAGACCTGGCGATATAACGAGGGCAGCGCCTATAGGTAACGCTTATCTACTTCATTGACCATTCCGATCGAGATGACCGTTGCCTTTTTTGTTCTGCTTTCGCGGTCCATTATTGCCCCCATGGTCCTCCTTTTCCTCCTCCTCCCCTTTTTCTCCCCCATCCCATGGTTTTCCAGCCATCTGTCAATAACGACCATCAGGGATAATCCGATCGCAATGCCCGATGCGATCATCAGGTTGTCATGGGAACGTAATTCTGCTGGGGGATGGAGTCGAAAAACGCCACCCCGAGTATGAATCCGGCGGAGGCCCCCAGTCCAGCTCCGATCGCTACACCGCTCACCTTGTGGCGTATCAGGATCGCCACTGTGGCCGCCAGGAAGGTTGCGAGCACCAGTCACCGAACAATGCATAGGCGGCCGCCGTGATGATGAGGTCCATGTGAACTAATTACATCCATTTGCATGTCCTTTCTCAAATAACTTTTCTATAGTTCAATATAGAGAACATCGATGATATAATGATAATATATAGGCCAGTCTATTTAACATATGGGAAAATCTTTTATATTGTCGAATGGGCGGCGATATGATCCTGTCCCCATCGGATGGAACATGAACGATCAATGATGAAAATGCTCGTGCTTGGCAGGTTCTCCTGAGATGAGGACAAGTTCCACATGGATCATTCCCTTTATTCCGTTCAGGTCACCTCTTAACTTCTTTATATCTTGGACAGAACCGTGAACGATTATCATCTCAAGGCATTTCTCAAAGTCCAGATGAATATGTACTGAAGAAATGACCTCATGATGAAGATGCTGACGACGTCCATCAGGCTCTGGTTGACGCAGCTCTTATTATGCTTGTATAAAAGAACGATCGTCCCCACTGCATGAGCGGAGCTCTCATCGATCATCTCTTTCGCCAGGACCTCGTTTATGACCTCCCTTATTGCTTCAGAACGGGTTGGATATCCTTTTCTTGAAATATAATTGTCGAAATTGTTCAAAAGTTCAGGTTCGAGGGATACCCCGATTCTCGTTACCTTATCCATACAGTAGGGGATCAAGTTGACATGATGAAATACCTTTCTTTCGAAAATTCTTCTATCTAGTCGAAAGAATAGGTTCGTTTTCTCGGTACGGTCCGCGCCGGATCGGAACGGCATAGGGAACGATCGGTCCTCGATCTCCGCCCCGACAAATATCTTGATCCACGTCGCCAATGACCTTTCGGATCAAATGAAAATTTTTTGTATCGTGGGATGATCAGATCGGGATTAATACCCTTACTCACATGTCCGCATTACGCATGAACGAACTGGTTTTTCGGACATCGTTCCTCCGAACGACAAAAAAGAGATATCTACCACGATCGCTCTTGGAACCGGAACTGATATGCTAGAACCCTTTCTTAGATATAACATCATGAACGATGGTCGATGATCATGAGGGTGCTGCATCAAGATAGGAAAGCAGGTGAGATCAAACTGATGGTCGATAACCTGGACGATCTATGGCACTTGTATAATATCATCGAAGTAGGTGACATAATAATCTCCCTGACCTTCAGAAGGGATGAAGCAAAGACCGATAAGATCAGGGCGGAAAGGGCTGAAAAGAAGAGGATGGTACTAGGCATCAAGGTAGAAAAGGTCGAGTTCTCTGAATCGGACTCGAGATTGAGGATATTGGGCGTGATCATCGAAGGTCCACAGGACCTGGGGGCCCATCATACTTTGAACATCGGAGAGGGCGATTCGCTAACTATCCGTAAGCAGGACTGGAAGGACTCTCAATTGGAAAGGATCAAAAGAGCTATCGATGATGCCAAAAAGCCCAAGTTATTGTTCGTCTCGCTGGAGAACGATGAAGCGATCATAGCCGTAACTAGACAGTTCGGAGTTCAGGAGGTCGCCCGCATCACCGCGGGCTCCTCAGGGAAGATGTATGACCAGAAGGACGGCGGGGACTTTTTTTGGGGAGATAATCACCAAGATAAAGCAGATAGCGGAACCAGGGGTCCCTTTGGTGATCCTGGGTCCAGGTTTCGCAAAAGAAACCTTGATATCCCAAGGGAAGGAAAAAGAACCGGAGATATTCAAGAACGCGTTCATTTATCATACTGGACAAGCTGGGATGACCGGGATACACGAACTGATGAAGAGCGGTCTCGGTTCTGAGGTCGTTCAGGACTCCAGGGTCGCCCAAGAGACAAAGATGGTCGAGGATGTGCTCACGGAGATCGCGAAGGACGGAATGGTCTCTTACGGACCTGCCGACAGTTGAAAGGGCCATAAGGATGGGCGCGGTCGATACGCTACTGGTGCTCGACACTCTTGTTCGAGAGCAGAACGTGGAGCCACTGATGAGCATGGTGGAGAACTCCCGTGGTAAGGTCCTTGTCATCAAGTGAACGTCATGAGGCCGGAAAGAAACTTGACTCGATCGGCAGGATAGCAGCTCTCCTTCGCTTCAAGATCCCACCTCAATGAAATATGGACACTCGAACGTCGTTACTTTTTCTTGTAGTCTCTCCAGTAGCCTATTACCGTGATGAAAAGGACGATGAAGAAGAGCGAGATCCTTATGAGATTGAAGGGGATGTTCACCGTGGATTGGGCAACCGTCGTCGCGGCCGTCTCGTTCCTCACTGAGAAAGTTACGCTCTCCCCGGTCGAAAGAGCCCGGCCCCGCTCACCGCGATCACCGATAGTGTATGGGTACCCAAGGACAGAGAGTTAGGATATGAGACCGCGGTCTGTGAAACATTAACATTTGATCGGAAAACCGTTATCCAATATGATCTCATAATGGTCAATACCGCTAGCTCCCCCACTCCCTCCCCACAGTTATTGTTATTGGGCCAGATGGATAGGAGGTCCCGTTCTTGGCATATAATATCAGGTCCGGACGATCTTGGTCTATCTTGATGATCGCAGAGGCGGCCTCTCCCCATATCCCGTACTGATCGATCGTTCTGGCGGCGATATCGTAGGTACCGTCGATTGACAGGCCGAACGGTCCTGTGTACGTCGTCCAATCGCCGCCATTGACCTGGTATTGTGAACCGTTCAAGACGGACGATGTGTTCAGGGACACTGTGACATTGCTCGTGTACCATCCATTTGTCCCGAACACACCAGAGGAGTCTATTACCGTCGATGGACCGACCAGCTGTATCGCGATCGTCTGTTCTTGGACGGGTTCGAACGTTCCCCGCCACATCTTTCGAGTAGAAAAGAACGATGTGGTCCCCATCGGAAGTGATATAAGACAGAACGGAGAACTGAATGCAGTGATGTTCCCAGTGTCCAGACGATAATAGATGGCGGCCACGCCTGAACCCGTATCATTGGCAGACAGTATGATCTGGACCGGTGAAGAATAGCTTAAGGTCCCCTGATCGAGCGTTCCGGTGACGGAAATACTCATCGTGGTCGGCGGTTTCGAATAGATCTTTGATGGTCGCCATATTTGTGGGTTCCGTGTTGCTTGCAGAGTCGATGGAATAATAGTTCAGCGTATGGACCCCGTCCGAGTAGATCGTAAAGTTCCCTGTGTAGACCGTCCACGCTCCAGTGTCCAGCTGATAATAGGTGGTCGTTCCTGCCGTCCCGGGATCGTACACCGACATGGAGACATCTACAGGTCCTGTGTACCATCCGCTTGAAGGTGTTGGAGGCAATATCAAAGTTGTGATCGGGACCGTGGGTGAACTGACATTATCCGATAGGAGGACCAGGGAGGTTCCCGCACCGAGCCCAGTTCGTTCTCCGATCCATCCACTATCCAGCCCAAAAAATGGGATAGGTCCAGAGATCGATGCGAGCAGGAGACACTGTGACTCCAGCGATCACTAAGCATGCGTAAAGCTTGTTCCCCCTGGTCCTCACGAATTTTACTATTGTGGAAGCAAGACCAATATTAATTTTGTTATTATTTAATCTGGGAATATCTTCCCCGATGTACCTTAGGGTATGGAACAAATGTCAATTAATGATCACGAAATTCGGAGAAAATAATTCAAATCGTAATTAGTTTATTCCAAAATTCATCGATGAACAGCATTGGATCGAACGTTTTTCCTCTGAAAGTGCGAAAGGATTTAGTATAGCACCTGTAATTAGGTGAAGTTTCGCTCCGACCAAGTGGTGTCGATCGGTCAAATAATGGAACGCTGGGTAGAAAAATGTACTCTTAGGGACAATAGTACATATCTGCTGTCGGCCTAGACGCGATTTCGATATATAGCACTCCGCGATTCCATCCGCTTATTCATGAAAAGCGGTTACATTCCACGTGTTCCAATGCGGACCGGATTTCATGAACAGATCATGGAGACGATAATAGACAGGAAAGTGAGAGGAAGATGAAGGGATAAACAAAAGGTTCTTGCAAAGCTTGGCGAACACCGGCTCTTGATATGCGATACTACTCTAAGGGACGGGGAGCGGCGGCGGGATCGTGTTCGCGAACCTGAGAAGGTCCGCATCGCCAAGCTGCTCGACAAGATCGGTGTCCAGCAAGTGAAGCAGGATCCTTGCGATGGGAGGGGACGAAAAAGTAGCGGTAGAAAGATGACGCGCAACTCGGGCTGAACGCCTCCATACTCGGTTGGAACCGGGCATCAGTGGGAAGCATAGCCCA
>CAVUGW010000036.1:0-10432 GCA_963741025.1 Methanomassiliicoccaceae archaeon | reverse complement strand
CTTAGGACCTTGAAAACGCGGGCGTCAAGACCACTATGGGACGACAAATGGCACTTGCGATACCGCGTTGAGCAAGTGACCATCAAGATGCTACGATAAGGGCCGCCGAGCTGTCATGGCATTATCGCGATGACCTATGACACGAACTTGGACCTTCCACTGCCCGGGGTGCTGACCAACTGGTTCGAACCTCCTGCAACCCCCTAGGCATGGTTCACATGAGTTTCTTGAGACCATCGATAGCCTCTAGAAGTATCTCGTCCTTTTTTGCAAAGCAAAATCTAACAACGTCCTGCCCTCCACCACCGGAGTAAAAGGCAGAGCCGGGGACCGACGCGACACCCGTTCTATGAAGTATGAGCAATGCCCTTTCCTTCGAGGTCGTCCCATGCAAGTGAGAAACGTTCGCCAGGACATAGTATGCGCCATGAGGTGAATATGGTTCCAATCCTATCTCCCCCAGTGCGCCGACCATCAGGTCCCTCTTTTTCTGATAGCTCGTCGAAATGGCTTCATAATATGAGGGTGGAAGTTCCATGATCCCCTTTGCAACACCGACCTGCAATGGCGCTGGGGCGCAAACATAGACCAGGTCGTTGACATAACCGATCATCTGTGCCCATCTTTCATCGCAGACACAATAACCGATCCGCCATCCGGTGATGGAGAAGGTTTTGGAATATCCTGATATGACGATGGTCCGGTCCCTTGCCCTTTCGATGTCCCAGGCACTTGTATGTTTCCTGCCATCGTAAACGAAATACTCATAGATCTTGTCCGAGAACAGGAAAATATCCTCATCGATGCATAGATCGGCGATCTGGGCCATCTCTTCCGATGTGAAGACCTTACCAGAGGGGTTCCCAGGAGTATTGATCACGATCGCCTTCGTCCTTGGGGTGATCCTAGAAGCGATGTCCTCGATGACCATCGGCCAATCAGGTGGCGCCAGCGATACCGGAACCGGTACGACCCCGACCGCGATCAGTGAGTTGACATGATACTGATAGAAAGGTTCCAGGACGATGACCTCGTCCCCCGGATCGAGCAGGGCAAGACATGCCGAATAAAATGCTCCGGTCGCACCTGCGGACACGATGATGTTCTTCTCCGGGTCGATCTTTGCTTTGTTGAACATCAGGAACTTCTTGGCTATGGCCTCGCGTATCGTCAGAAGACCATCATACCTCGTATAGGCGTTTATCCCTTGTCGCATCGCCTCGCAGGCACCATCGATCACGACCTTCGGAAGATCCAGATCGCATACCCCTTGAGCTAGGTTGATCCCCCCGACCAGGGTACACTCGATGGTCATGTTCCTGATCTCTGATTGGACGATGAAACGGGAACGCTCACTGATGTTCAAGCTCATTTTTTCCCTTGCGGGGGAACGATCCCTTCTGATTTAGTACCTTCCGAAGGTGCCTTGTTCAGCACACGCTCACTATCAGGCCGGTGACCGAACCTTCACTTCATTGATCTCGTTCAGGACCTTCAGAGCTTCTTTCGCATGCTTCTTTGGATGGATCTGGGATGAGAACACCATCCTGATGACACCTTCTCTGTCGATCAAATATGTCACCCTGCCCGGGGTTCCAAGCGAGTCCCATGCACCGAAGAGGTCCCTTGCCTTGTTCTCCGGATCGCTCAAGATCATGAACGGCAGGCTGTTCTCTTCGATGAACTTTTTATGCGATTCCACCGGGTCCGCACTGACACCGATGACCTCAGCACCGTGGTTCTTGAGATCCTCATGGAGGTCCCTGAACTCATGTGCTTCCATTGTGCATCCTGTAGTGAAGTCCTTTGGATAGAAGTACACTACGAGCGCTTTGGACCCTATCATCTTTCCTACATCCACCATCTTTCCATCCTGATCTAACAGTGCGAACTCTGGCGCTTTATCTCCTACCTTTAGTTGATTTGCCATTTGAAATCCAAGTATACTTGGGAGAATTAAGGATATTAACCATTGCGAGCGGGTGTCCCCTGCGAAAGCTGGGGGATGTAGGGGGCAAGTGACCAACAAGCTCAAGACCGACCGGACAGTGGTACTTTTGGTCCGCTCACCGAAAGACGTTCATATGCATGTACGCTCACAAACGATGGCGGGATTCTCCCTTGACGAGCGCCTCTACTTTTCGAGGACCATCATATCGTTGGACCTGAAGATGCGTTCGACGGTATCCTTCCGATCCTTTTCAGTAAATAAACGATGATCGCTGTTCGCGCTCTCTGTGATGATCTCACACTTCCGATCTGGTCTGGAAAAAGAAAAGGAGATCTGAAGGGGTTTTATGCTCGATTATCTCGGCCGCTCGATCAGAGATACATGTTCCATATCCCAGAGATAAGGAACAAGAACCCCGCGACCGCATCCGCGATGAGCCCTGCCCCGACCTGTATCATGTTGAGGGTCGTGGTGGACGGGGTGACCGTTAGAAGCATTTGGCCATTGATCGTAGAGTAGGTCATTCCGATGATGCCGATGAACAGGACGGTCACTAGTCCGATGCCAAGTGCGATCTCACCGGTCTCTTTGGTCTTCAGCCTGTTCCTAGCGACCAGGATCGCAACGATCCCGAAGATGGATAGGAGCATTATCATAAGCGCGATACCCACGTTGGTCCCCGACAAAGAATAGGTCGTGGTTCCGTTCGTCGAGTTCTCCATTATGGTCGCCCAGGGGAGAAATGCGCCAATGATGCCAACGACACCTGCGGTGACCCCTAGCACGGATGCGTAAGAGTAGCCGAACAGGTTGTTCTTCCTATGCACGTTCGATGGTTCGCTCACCATATGTACGTTAGATTGTTCGTTCATCATGTTTCCCGATACTCCTGTTTGATATGTCGCTTGGTTACCTGCAACTGGATAAGAAGGGTTCACCGACGATGGCACGGGCATGGAAGCCTGATCCATGGTCGGGTTCCCCTGTGCAGGATATGATTGGGGATAGTTCGTGATAGGCGGGTTCACTGACGAGTTGTTCGACCGAGCGTCGCTCTGGATGTCGGGGTTTGGTGTAGATTGATTTGCCCCGCAGTTGTTACAAAATCTCAGATCTGGAACCCTCTCCATTCCACATTTTGCGCAATATGCCATGTTTGCCGATGGCCTCCATTTAAATTTTTTATTTTAAGATTCTGTAATCATTGTGGTTATTTTAATTTATGGTTCAGATTATATTATGATCGATATGACCCCCCATCCAACCAGTATCCATCGATCGTTCCAAGATGTTCTCGATGGGGAAAATATATTAGTAATCTTTACATCACAGGTGCAACGAGGAAATGGTTGGGAGGACATTGAACACTCTGGTCATACTTCTGGATGGGGCGGCCGACGAACCGATTCCAGCGTTCGGCGGCAAGACCCCATTGGAGTACCTTGATAAGAAGTTCATTGACAGCATCGCCTCCAACGGTGACCTCGGTTGGACCGAGGGAAAGGATTATACCCATTTGTTCCTGCTCGAGTTCCTGACCGGTAGGAGCGTGAACGTTCCTCGAGGGCTGGTGGAAGCCGTTGGCATGGGGGTCCCGATAGAGAAGGACCAGGTCGCTTATAGGTTCAGCCCGGTAAGGATGGCCGACGGTAAGATAGAATGGCTTTATCGGGTAAGTAAGGAGGAGAAGAAGCGCCTCCAGAACGATATCGTCGCAAATCTTGATCTTCTGGAGCCGATGGAACCTCATCTCTATTTCTTCGAGGACGGCCGAGGGGTGATGACCGTCCGTTCACCAAATGTCATCAACTTCCCATTACCTCCAGCACCATTGTCCGATCGGACCTTGGACCTCGGCGGGTTCGGTCGTTTCATAAATCGTTTGGCACAAGATCTGGAAGGGATGACGATACTTCCATGGGGAGGTGGGTCGGTCGGTCAGTTCGGAGCCCTTGGGCCATTGCCCTCGACGAAGACCATGACCGTAGTATCTAACAACCCTTCCATGCTCGGGGTCGCCGGTATACTTGGGATCCATCGAGAACAGGTGGACAGTGTTTGGACCGGTTTCGACGAATCCTTCCGTCTATTGAGGACGTCGAACGTCTTTCTGCATGTCGAGGAAACGGACGAGATCAGCCATCGCCTTGACCCTCAGGGGAAGATGAGATCTATTGAAACAGGTCGATGACGTGCTATCGCAGAACATGGACCACCTTTTGGGGAACAAGGTGGCGTTCGTGATAGATCATGGAACGTCTTCGATCTCTGGACAGCATATCAGGATGAAGGTCCCGTTCGCAGTGTCTGAGGTCATTGAGCCTCTGAACCCCACGATCAAGTTCTGCGAGAACTCTGGAAACCATGTCCCGCTCGGTCAACTTCTCGATCATCTTCTTGATCACTGAACACCTTCTGCCAAGGGCAGAAACCAGGACAAATATAATATCGATCAAGGATGTTGTTGGATATATAATCCAATTCTTTTCATAAGGTGAAAAAATGTCATTTAAGCTTCCTGAGGATATCATCCCATGTTACGAGGAGGATAAAGCAAAGAAGTTCGTCGAGGACCTTTGGGGATGTGCCCCTACATTCATATGTACGATAGGGAACACCGAAACCGCGAAGATCCCTGGCATCTCCGCTGCGGGTGCTGGTCCTGCCAGTATGGACTACACCCCCGCGGCCGATGTAGAACTGCTCTTTTTTGGGAAATGCAAATGCATTGACAGTGTACCGGTCACCCCGGACGGCGTTCCTACCCCGGGTCTGATCACGATGTCGGCAATGAAGGCCGCCAACATCCCGTTCTTCGTACTGAACGGCGGGGTTAAGGTCCGACCTCATGCCCCCTATTTCGATGTCGAAGGCCAGCCAGGGGAGGATATACGAACAGGAAGGGCCGTAAAGAACGCTGAGCGCTCCTACGACAGAGCGGTATTGGCAGGGAAGAACCTCGCCAAGCTTTCTGACTATCTCGTCGTGGGTGAATCGATATCTGGGGGGACGACAACGGCCATGGCCGTCCTGACCGCCATGGGGGTCGATGCGGCCGGAAAGCTCCTGAACGACCAGGTCGGGGAGAGGGGCTCGCTTAGGCAGAAGATAGTGGAAGAGGGCATTCGAGCCTCTGGTCTGAGCCGTGAGACGCTTAAACGCGACCCTATGGCGGCCGTTGAGGCCGTAGGTGATCGCTATGATCGCGGCGGCGGCCGGTCTCATTGCAGGAGCTGCCGATTCAGTGCCCGTGATAATGGCCGGCGGTGTTCAGATGGCCGCCGTGCTTTCCGTCGTCAATGGAATGGACCCATCTGTCGTGGACAATCTAGCAATAGGGACCACAAAATGGGTCTACAAGGACCAGACCTCTGACATAAAGCTCCTGGTGTCGAACATCGCAAAGGTCCCGGTCATAGCGGCGAACCTCAACTTCATTAATTCTAGGTACGAGGGCCTCAGGGCCTATGAGGCGGGGGTCGTCAAAGAAGGGGTGGGGGCCGGCGGTTCCACGATAGCTGCGATCATGAAGACACAGGGTAAGGTCAACTGCATGAGCTTGATGGAAGAGATCGAGAAGAACTACGCTCGCTTGGTCTCACGCCGCTGAGCGATATCCTTCAACATGGATTCGGCCCTTCTGAGGTCACCCAGCGTATTAACGTTGATGGCGAACTCGGGAAGGTCGACCACCGTATAACCCTCCACCAAGCTCTCTTTGGTGAGCATCTCGCCCTTGTCCACGACGCTGACCCCACAAAGGACGACCTCTCTCCCATCGATCCATGTACTATATGTCGGATTTATTCCCAGGGATAGGACCGTATCCTTCGGCACAGTGACAGAAAAGGACCCGACCTTTGCGCGATAGAACCTTTCTATTACCATATCTATCCCCTCCGATGTCAGCAGGGGCATGTCCGAAGGACATACGAGAACATGATCGCTGGTAGGTGACCGCATCGATGTCTTTAGATCATCTACATAACTGTCCCCTGAGGTCATGACCACATTGACCCCTTCCTTTTCGAGGAAGCTCTTCGTCATCGGCGTGTTCTGACTTACCGTCACGAATATCTTATCGATGGCCGAAGAGGAGCGAAGAGCGCCCAGCACCCTTTCGATAAGAGGTGTTCCAAGAACATCGATGAGCGGCTTCTCCCCTGCAACGTCCTTTATCCTCGTCCCCTTTCCTCCCGCCGTGACGATGGCATCGATCATAACCAATGTACCACCGCCAAAATGGCGAGCAGGACCACCACCTTGGATATCTCATTGGTCGCCCCCAGAACGTCCCCGTTGACGCAGCCGAAGTTCCGTTGTGCGACCTTTGACATGACCCATCCTACGATGACGCTCGCGATCAGTGCCGCCGACACGATGGCCACCTTGTCCCCCATGGACAGCCAGGCCGGCATGAACAGTAAAGCGGGTATGGCCAGTAAAAGCAAGGAGAGCACCGTCGATGCGATTACATCCCCTTCGTTCGAGTTCTTGACGAACGAACTTCCCATGCCTTCTCTCTCCTTACCGAAGGCCGCGACGGTGAGCAGACCGTTCTTTGCCAGGACCTCTGCGGCGAACGGGGCGAAGAACGCCAACCATGAAAGCGAGCTCAAGGAGGATATCAGGAGGATGCTGAAAGGATCCCATAGCTCACACCTCCCGCACCGACCCTCGTGTCCTTCATCGCGTTGACCTTTTTTTCGATCGTCCCGGTCGCGACCATACCATCTCCGAGATCGATCAGTCCATCGAAATGAAGGAACCTGTTGAGCATATGTACGATAAGGACGACGATGATCGCGGATACCAGGCCATCGTAGATCTGGGTGAGAAGGTAGAACGATGTTCCTGCGACCAGACCGTAGAAGGCCCCGATCAATGGTATGGTCCAAAAATGCGTGGAAAGATCCTCGACATCATCACCAGTGACGTTCATCGGAACTACGGTGAAGAGCGAGAACATCGTTTTGATCTGTTTTACTATATCGATGCTCATTCCCCCTTGGTCCTTTCTTCCGTGATATTGCCGACCAACCCGCCGATAAGACCACAAAGGATATCGTCCAGGAACGGCCCGCTCGAAGCGATCGCCCCTGGACGCTTACCCATGTATCTAACGTACTCTACCATGCCATGGGTCCCGGCCATATATTCGGCCAAGGCCGATCCGATCAATCGGTCAGCGACCAGTTCGGTCCTATCCCCACGGTCCGAGAGGATATCACATCTATGGGCCTCCTCGGACCTGCCATCTTCCTCAACGCTCAATGCGGCCATGACCAGGGCATTGACATTGATGTCCCTTCTCAGTCGGGCCAATTGCTCTTCGAACGATCTTTCGAGCGTTTTTCGATCGAACCTACCGCTCGTGGTATCGAGGAGCATGGCCGTATCGGCCAGCTCTTTCCCGCCGATGCCCATCTCGTCCAGTCTGGTCATGAAATCCCAGCTGCGACCGTTGCTCGACCATTTCCTTATGGACCCTGCGACGGCTGTCCGGACGGACCTGGCGATGTCGATCCCCACATCTGTGGCCGTACCCGCGTACTTGGCCCCCGGTCCTTCGGGAACCGCGATAACCACGGCATCGCTCGTCGTTCCAGTTCCTCCAATGCCCGCATCCTTGAGGGCAGCGGACTTTGCTTCGGTGATCGTCATCACCGCATTGACCATGCCACAATCCTGAAGGGGTGAGCTTACGACCGAGATTATGTTTATGGTACCGACCCTATGTGCGGTCAAGCCTTCTTTTATCTCAAGAGGCAGTCTGTCACCGGCGGTAAGCGCATTGGTCACCCCAGCCGTGACGACGGCAACGGCCTCGACGGAGTTGACCCTTACCCTGCTAATGGTGATGACCTTTTTGACATCTGCTCCGGTCATGAACCCGATACTATCTGGGCTCAGTCCAAAGTCCTTACGGACCATGTCCAGGTCGCCTTCGGGGTCATCACCATCATAAGAGAGGGGGACCTCGAATATGAAAAAAGTGTCCGCGGTGGTAAGACCACCGCATATAATGGTCGAAGCTAGAGCATGGAACCGTCCAGGTAATCGAACGATCGCCACAGGTCTATCCTTGTAGTCCAACACCTCGACCTTGACGACCAGATCATTCATGCACGCACCTCAGAGCAGCCCGACCAAAAGGTTCTCCAGGAAAAGCTGGACATATATGCCGATCAACACAAATAAAGGGATCAGTACCAGGAAGAACCAGAGAAAGGCCGTGGTCTTCATGACCTTTATCGTATCCAGAATGCATTGTGGGTCCTTAGGGAGGTCCCCATCCCCTAGTGAGTAATAACCGATCTTCTCGAACTTTACCCCTATTCCCCCAGCGATGGTGGACATGGACCACCCCTTATTGGGGCTGGAGGTCTGAACATGGTCCCTTTTCGCCACCTTCCAAGCTCCCCTCCAGTCCTTTCCCAATAATGCAAGTGCTAGAAGGATGAACGGGACCGACAGTCTAGCCACGACCCAATGGGTGCAATCGTCCAGTCGTGCCGAGAACCAACCGACGTTCCGGTGCTTGTCGGTCAGATATCCGACCATGGCGTCCTCCGTGTTAGAGACCCTCAGAAATACCGCGCCTGGTACCCCCGCCAGTCCAAAATAGAACATCGGGGAGAGAACACTATCGACCAGGTTTTCCGCGACCGTCTCCACTGCGCATGAGATCACATGTTCCTGGTCAAGCTTTGAAACATCCCTGCTGACCACCATCGAGGCCTTCTTTCTAGCGGCCTCGAGGTCCCCTCTTTTCAGGTCCTCGACCATTGGAGCGGTGTGCTTTTCCAGGGCCCTGATCGCGAACATGGTCTTGAACACGATGGCACAGGCGATCACCCATATGATCGCGCCCAGCCACGACCTGATCAGCCCAAGTATCAAGGTCAGACCGATCACGAACACCAGGATCGGGACCAGCCCCAGAAATATCCCCAATACCTTCTCCCTTCTGGGGTGGCCACGCTCGATGTGACGGTCCAAAGACCCGATCAATGCTCCCATCCAGACCACGGGATGGAGCATGTTGGGCGGTTCCCCCAAGTAAAGGTCGATGGCCAATGCGATCAATGGTATCGCCAGGGCATAGACCAGGATGTAGTCCAAAGGATCACTTCACTGTTCTGATCTCTTCGATCGAATCGTGGAACGCCTTGAGGAAGATATCGTTCCTTTCTGCGGTCTTTACACAGAACCTGGTGAAGCCCTGGCAGGGTGCTCCGAACGAGGAACAATCCCTTACGAGGACCCCATGGTGGAGCATCCTTTCCCTGAACTCTTTGGACGATATTCCGAGCTCTCCTATCCCGGTAAAGAAGAAGTACGAATCTGGCATAAGGACCTTGAAGTCGACCATCCGAGACAGCTCATCATACATCCTTGTTCTCTCGGTCTCCAGTATCTTGACCGCTTTTTTAACATGGGAATATTCTTCGTTCATAAGGGTCGTGGCGACGACCTGTTCTATCGTCCCAAGGTTCCATGAAAGACGTGCTGTCTCTAAGTATCCGATAAGCTCCTTGCTCCCGAGGCGATATCCGACCCGCATTCCGGGCATAGCGAACGATTTTGTGAAAGATTTGATGATAAAGAGATTGTCATGGGACGGGACCTCGGCGGTCAATGTGGTCCCATCATAGCACTCCGAGAGCTCCAAGAGGGTCTCGTCCAAGAATACTAATGCCCCTTTCTTTTGGCAATCCTCTATGAGCTCCAACACCCTTTTTCTCGGGACCATCTTGCTCGTAGGGTTGTTCGGATTGCAGAGGTAGACCGCCTTCGTCCTCTCGTTGACCATTTCGGATAAGGCGTCGATGTCGATGCGGAAATCTGCCTCCTCGCTCAAAGGAAGCTCATCGATCCTAGCGCCCATCAATCTGCATCCGAACCCATATTCGCTGAAAGTTGGCCGGGCCATCACGACCCTATCACCCCGTTCCATGAACGTCTCAGGAAAAAGACGGGTCTCAGTTCTGCGGAACCGGCTCCGACGATAATGTTCCCTGGGGTCCAATGAATGATGGTCGGCGATCGCCCTCTTGAGGCCTTCGGCCGTGTCATCGGGATAATTGACCAGGAGGCCCATGGCCTTCATAGCAGGTGAGTCCTCAGAGCAGGGGGCGGTCCGAGCGGATTGACGAGTTCGAGCTATAATCCTCGATCTTATCGAACTGCCAGACATCCCCACCGTGACGAGGTCTGGTCATTTGGGATCACCTCGCGCCGGACCTTGTTCTCTAACCTCATTTACGATGACCCCCGAACCACCCGACCGAAGAGCGCATCGCTCCGGAACCGGTATCGACCATTTCTACCAAGGATGATCCGTCCATTGCTAGTTCGACCAATAGGTTGTACATCCAACTACTAGTGAATGATAAACTGAATATATATCTCTTTCCGGAAAAGGAAATGATAGGTCGATAGTGGAAAAGGTTTCACGATCTCTTGCGGCACCAGCCG
>CAVUGW010000035.1:0-100207 GCA_963741025.1 Methanomassiliicoccaceae archaeon | reverse complement strand
ACCAATGTATAATATTCAGGTTTGTCCGGGTCCCATAATACCTGTTTAGGTTTGAACACTTGTTTTTCGCTCATCTTGATCCTATGACCTGTTATTGATGGTCCTGATGTATACCTATAGAATCAGGGGTCCTTATAGTAATGGGCCCATATCGAAAATTTGTAATGTGGGATGATCAGTAAGGGCGATTTTGCCGCTGTGGGGCGAACGGTGATGAAAATATCGCCTTGAGGTTTGCACAAAGACCCAAGAAAGATAATAGGAAAAGGTTTAGCCCCTTACCGACTGGCCAAATGATCAATTCTGGGGCTTGAGGTCATTTTCCTACAGGGCATGTTCTGCAAACAAAGATCCGATGACCGGCCGACCCTGGACCAGATGCGAAATAACACGACCCGCCATGTGAGCACCATGGGATCAAATAACGATAGATATGAAACAATCGCTTGCTCAACTGGGAAGATCGACAGCCTTGCCCAGCAGCCAGGGCTAGGAGCTGATAATATGGGAGCACTGGTTAAAGTTGCAGCGGTCAAAATGGTAAGAGGACGCGGGGGAGGCAAAGAAGAAAAGGTAGAGAAGAAAAAAGCTGGGAACAAAGAAGATGCAAAGGAAGAGAAAAAATAGATAATGTTCCACTTTGAGAACAATGCCAGATCTATTTAGAACGATCTGAAGGTGTGCACACCGCTCAATATGGGATATCCCGCCTCAGCTTCATATATTGAGATATATGTGTGAGCAACACCGGGAACGGACCTTCATTTTTACGAATTGACCATTTTGGCCCCACGGCCCCTAACCCCGTTTAGGTCCGAACATGATTAAATATCATTTGTTATAACCTAAAGATCATGAAGGCCAGGTCCACGAAGAAGATCGCTAAGATCGAGGCTAAGGAAACAGGAAAGATCTCCAAGATCGATGTCAAGGAGACCAAAGAGGTCGCGAGAGAAGAAGAAAAAAAGAAAGAGATAAGGGCGAGATCTACCGAGGATAAAACGATAGAACTCTCCAAGATCGATGCCAAGGAGAAGAAGGAAGTAGCTAAGGACGAGGCAAAGAAGACGGGCATAAAGGCGAAGGCGGAGTCGAAGGTTTCAAAGATCGAGGCGAGGAACAGGTAGATATACACAGTGAACTACCCCGTCCTTTCAGATGGAACTTCCTGCTTCATCCGGTCAACTTGCGCAGCATACACTGATGTACGTGGCGGTCGGCCGTCCACGAGCGTTAGTTCCGGTCGTTCCGACCCTACGTTCGTTCTCTTTGTTCGGATAAGGACAGAACATGTGGCCCAGCAACGTTTCACCAAATGTCCTGAGCGAAATTGCATATGAACGTCTTCGGTGAGCGGGGCCCAAAAGCACCTCGTTCCCTTCTGACGAGGTTCCACACTTGCTAGCTCTCGACCCCCAGCTTTCGCAGGGGGTCTCCTACTCGCAATATTTAATGGAACGACCGGGTTCTTCACTCTTTAGGATTCGACGAACCACAAGGTCCAGGTCCCATCATGATATCCGATCGAGGGCTACGACATGAGAGAATTAACCCTTGAAGAGAGGAACGACCCGCCTTTATAAGAGCATACCAGATCAGGGTGGGAAAATAAAATCATGGAAACTGGACCGGTACCGATGTTGTTTGGTCCCACTTGGAATACGGAATTGAACTATCCATAGAGAATCGGGTATCTTTTTAATAGAATTCTATTTTCCGACTTGGCTTTTGATGTATGATGTGGATATCTTGGAGGATCTGAACGATGTTTGATATCACATGAAGGGACCCAATATTATGTTAAGACCTACATGTTCAGAACCCGATCTTTTTGGCCTTTTATCGTGGTCATCGTGAAATTAGATTCGGGGGTGTCTAATGGAATGGGGATACTGGAAATGATGGATAAGGAAACTCAACAAAGAAGGTGCGGTCATCAAGGCTTAACGAAGCGTTCATGATGACCTTGGAACATATCCGGCATGCTATGTCATTATTGATCAATATTTTCAATAAAAAATTATGAAAAAGGGGTTTAGCAGTGGTGTCCCCATGCACCGGATTGGATCGTCACCATCTTTGAACAGCCCATTCCGTTCTGGAACTCTCCGTTCCAGTTGTGCAGCATAACAATGCGGCTCATGTCGTCGGTCAGGTTGATCTTCCCGAATCCGTTGAGACCATGGTAGCGCGCTATGATGATGTACTTGCCGTCCGTCAGGTTAAAGTTGACGACACCGTTCGCGTCCGTACTGTTCTGAGCGACCTTCTGCAGGACGATGGTCGTCGTGTTGGTAGTAGCGTTGTTGGTCACGTTGACGGAATATATGCACACCATCGCATCGGCGATAGGCATCTTCTTTCCATCGACCCTAGCATCGACCGTGATCGTGAAGTTGTGCATCACCGAGCTGTTATCAGCTGCTGTAACGGTCTGGTTGTAGGAAGAGACCTGATCGTTGATGCTCACAAGGGGTGTCCGATCATTGATGCTCGCTAGTGGCGCCTGGTCACTAACTTGTACATTGGGGGCGGTCATCATCGCTACCGCCAATCCTGCTACAAGCAGAACAGCGATCGCGCCGATGACCGACAGGATCTTCATAGAGGATCTCATGTTGTTCGGCCAGTGAGCGAGAGGACGTCTATTTAACCAGGCGCCGCAGATCTGCACTAATTATCTCATGACCGACCGGAACTACATATGTCCAGGGAGGTCTAGGAACAAGGATCGAACACAAATGATGGATGTGCGGAAGGGGAGCGACATGCTTAGGAAGGAAAGATAAAAGGACGAACGAGGAAACCCAATGACGAGGATCGCATCATGGTCCGATGCTCGGTAGTAATTATTGTGATCATTTAAAAATGAAGATAAGGGTTTGTTTGAGTTTGAGAAAAATGACCCGATAATTAACGGCGCCCGCTGTTGGGAAGGAATCGGTTCCTTTTCACCCTCCTAACTTATGACCTTCCTGAACTGGTACAATGTAACGGCAAAGGTCACTATCGCTATTACCCCGATCACTGCATATGCGGTGGCGAACGTGCCCAATGTCAAAACCCGCCCTGCAGCAGGTCCCTGACCACGTTCGACGCGTAGGTCACCGGATTGTAGGATGAAACGGTCTGTGCCCACTGAGGCATGATCGCTACCGGAAAGATAGCGCTGCTGATGAATATCAGGGGGAAGGCCATAAGATTTCCTACCGCGGAAACGGTCTCTGCTTTCTTTGTTCTCAGACCCACAGCAAGCAAGAGGCCTGCCCAGGCTAGGTCGAAGAAGAGGATCGTCACGAATATCAGTACGAGCCCCCCGACCCCGGTCGCGACCGTCAGACCGAGCAGCACCGCCACTATGATTATGATGATCGACTGGATCACCAGCACGAGCATGTCGGAAAGAAGACGGCCTAGCAGTATCGCGGCCCTGTTCACAGGGGTCAGGAGCATCTTCTGAAGGAACCCTGAATTGATATCGTTGACTATGGACATGCCCGATTGTAATGCCCCGAAAATAGTGTTCAATAAAAGGATACCGGGCGTAAGGTATTCGAGGTAACTGCCAGAGACCCCTGGCAAGATCGTGAGCTTTTGCAATAATTGGGAGAAAAGAAAAAGGAACAACAATGGCGTGATGAGCTGGACGAACAGCAGCGTCGGGTTCCTAAATATTTTTGTCAAAGCCCTCGATGCCACGGAACGAGTGTCGTAAAGTAGTGTCATCTTTGATCACCTCACATAAGAAATGGTTCGGAGGTCTTCACAGAGAGCTCCTCAGATCTTATTCTCCTACCTGTATGATGCAGAAAGACATCGTCGAGGGTCGGAGAGGACACGCTCAGAGCTGTCGGTCTTATGTTCTTGCGATCCAATGCAGTGACTATGTCGGCGAGCATCTCGCTCGCGTTCTTTGCATGTGCGACGATGCCACCGTTCGAATCGGTGACCTCCTCCACTCCCTGGATCTCCAGCAGGACCTTCCTGGCCTCAGACCTGAGCACCGTGTCATCAGGGTCCTTGAGCGATATGGTTATCGTGTCGTGTCCTATCTCTTTCTTTAGCTCGCTCGGGGAACCGCCGGCGATGAACTTCCCGTGATCTATGATCGACAGTCGCCGACACAACTTGTCCGCTTCGTCCAAGTACTGAGTGGTCAGAAATATGGTGATCCCTTCCTTCTTGTTCAGTTCCTCCAAGTGTCCCCAGATCGATGCCCTGGACTGAGGATCGAGACCGGTGGTCGGTTCATCGAGGAAGAGAAGCCTCGGCTCGTGGATCAGGGCCGATGCAAGGTCGAGCCTCTTCTTCATTCCGCCCGAGTACCTGCCCGCCGGTTTATCGGCGAACTCCTCGAGCTCGACCATCTTCAGAAGATCGTTCACACGGTCCTCCAATGCTGGTCCGCGCATCTGTTGCAACCGGCCTTGGAGACGAAGGTTCTCTTTGCCTGTGAGATCGACATCCACGACCGTTTCTTGGTTCAGTACCCCGATGACCTTCCTTATCTCCGTTGGCGTCTTGTCGAGGTCATGACCTGCGACGGAGACCCGACCTGAGGTCTTTCTCAGAAGGGTTGTGAGAACCTTGATGGTAGTGCTCTTTCCCGAACCGTTCGGTCCAAGGAAACCGAAGAACTCTCCCTCCTCGACATGGAACGATATGCCATCTAGCGCCCTGGTGCCGTCAGCATAGACCATCACGAGGTCCTCGACCGAGATCATGTCGGCCATGTTACGCACCCGCCTTCGACAAAGATCGACACTTCCGTTCATTCATGTTCTCGGGTGGGGACATGACCACGAGCCCCGCCAACATATTCTTCATTTTGAACATCGGATCACCTTTTCAGAGAGCGGTCGAACGATCTGTTCGACCCAATTTCTTTTGAATGTTGTAAGAACTCTTACAACAATACAGCATTCAATAAAGACTATATCTAGGTTTCGTGTTAAGTTGGTAATAGATTTACAACTAATACGCGTTGAGAGCTATGAAAAGCATCCCTAAGAGATTGGTCGATTCGCTCAAAGAGTTCGGTCTGTTGGAATCGGAGGCCAAAATATACTCCGCACTGGTCATTAGGCATGATTCCGAGGTGAAAGAGCTTCAGGAGTTCCTTGGGATGTCCAAGCCTAGTGTATACGAGGGACTGCGCACGCTAGAGGAGAAAGGTTTCGTCATCCTGATAAATCCTAGGCCGACCACATATCAGGCGATACCTCCAGAGGTCGCTCTTGACATGCGTCTGACGGCTCAAATGAAAGCAAAAGAAGAAACACTGGCATCGATCCGCGAGCTCAAGGGCGAACAGAGCGATGAGAACGTCCGGGAGAGCGTATGGTTCATTTTCGGGGAAAGACACTTCGAGTCCAAGGTCAGAGACATGCTCAAGAACGCCAAGAAGAGCATATACTGTGCCACATCTGGCCACGCTCTGGACATGATAGAGCGAAGGGCAAGGAGCGATCTCAGCTTCGACCTCATGGTCATAACCGATGATAAGGACCTCAAGCAAAGGCTCGAAGGCAAGTTCAAGAGGGATAGATTGTCTCTCCGCATCATTAGTAGGAGCAAGACGGTGGAATCTTTCTTGTCCGGAGCTCAAAGGTCCAAAGGGGGTTCGATACCCTCGGAGAAAAAGTTGCTAGATATGTTCGACATAGATAAGATGTTCATACTCATCGTAGACGATGAGGAACTGTTCTATGTTCCGCCCATAGCGGGCGGTTCATTGAACGCAATAGCCACAAGGAATCAGGTACTGATCCTGAACGTAAGGTCCATGGACATACTGCGACAGTGTGACACATAACCAATGCCCATACGCTCGGAAAGGTCCACCTAGGTGATCAGTAAAAGAACTTCTGGGCCGAGGCGATTTGGTGCCGTCCAATAAAAGACTGACACATTAGGATTCATGCAAGAATTTACATGTTCTCCGATTTGTTCTCCCTTAAGCTCTGTCATGTTCATATTATCCCTTTTGGGAAGAGCCACCTCGTTCTCATCGGCCAGACTTCCTGGACATGCAAATGGACCTCAGTAAGGAATGTGGGGGCTGGGAAACCATTCGGGGAAATTCAAGAGGATCGTGCATCGATCGTCAACATGTTTCTTGATATGAAACATGACCATTGGTGGTTCTAAATGACATGAAAGCGCCCCGTTATCGATAACAGGCCAGGGTATCAAGAAAGCCGTTCATCAACAAAAAGCCGTCGGCAATAAGAAGCATCGTTTGCCGTTCAGGCCGTCCCGCGACCGAGACACGATGCTTCGTGTCTCAACTTCTTGTTCTCATTTATCGTATATATGGCTTTCATCCTTGTTTTATAGGGATGTACTGGACTGCAAGTAGGACAACGATAGTGTATAGATACAGGCATCTAAATGTTTCCAGATGGGGAGGTTGAAGGGCATCGATCGGGGATTTACCCACAAGGAGCGGCCATCAGTAACGGCGACATAAGCCCAACCGCGGTAATGATCTTTGGCCGCTCCTACCCTCCAACGAGTTCACCCAGTGCATGGTGGTGATCAGGCGCCGAAAATCCTGGACATATCTTACATTCTAAACCCGCTCTTAATCGTTTAGATAGGTCAGAACACGATGTCCGGTTTAGCTAAATGGTCGACCAACTTAAATATGAACATACCTCTCTATTGCACAGGGGCGTCCCTATTTCAAAATACAAGATCGAGAATGTGGTGGCCTCGATGTCACTAGGCCGTGAACTTGACCTGCAAGCAATCGCCCTTGCATTACCTGCATCGGAGTACGATCCTGAAAAATTCCCTGGCTTGATATACCGTATCAAGGACCCGAAGGCCGCCCTTCTTCTATTCAGGAGCGGAAAGGTCGTCTGCACCGGGGCAAAAAGCTTTGAGCAGGTCAGGATGGTCATCGAGAAGGCGATAAAGAACCTGAATAAGGCTGGCATCTCAGGGATCAAGGAACCAAAGATCGAGGTCCAGAACATGGTGGCCTCGGCAGACCTGGGGGAGCATGTCAATCTTAACGCGATCGCCATGGCCGTTGGTCTTGAAAGAGTTGAGTACGAACCGGAACAATTCCCCGGACTTGTTTACCGTATGGATGAGCCGAAGGTGGTGTTATTGATATTCGGTTCGGGGAAGATCGTCTGTACTGGTGGGAAGAAACCCGAGGATGTCGAGGCAGCGGTCGATAAGATCACTCTGGAACTGCGCTCCGCCGGTTTGTTACGGTGAACATCATATGCCGGGAACATAGGATCCACCTCTTCCCGGTCTCAAATATCTAAAGGTCAAGGGCCTGCCAGGTGACAATATGAGGTAATTAGTCCCTTTGCGAAATCCCTAGCTATTACCGGATGGCTCCCGTCCGGTCTACCTTTGTTTATCCCGCCGACCGATTTGAACGGGGTCCAGGTATCCCAACCTTTGCAGGCAGGATCACTCACCGTATGATATCCCCTGTCTTCCACAACCTTCTTCTTTTTTGTGTGAAAGTCCGTCGTTCCAAAGCCACTGGTGGAAAATATGAACATCCTTGTGCTGCCTGTAGGCATTTCGCTCACCAAAATGCGATGCTGTGTATGGAACTCGTTATGGAATATACCGGATCCGAAGCCGATGATGTCATAGTTAGAGATCATACTTAGATCGATGTCCTTTGCATCCTTCAGGTCCGCACCCAGCACCTCAGATATGGCCTTGGCCGCCTTCTCCGTGTTACCGTGAGATATCGAAACATATACCACTAGACCCTTCATCATTTGAACCCCAAAGTTAATGGGCACTTCGGTGGAGATCGTTCCCATAATATCTAGCGGAGCCACGATTTGATCGCAAAGTGACACGCCTAAGTCAACAAACAAAAGAAGGTGAGGGGCTGTGGAAGGGATAAATCCGGGTTCGATCAACGGATTCATACTGTTCCTGATAGCTTGTTGAACGGTAACAACATGCTTGATCCTAGGGAAGGCGTCAATTCTTATCATCATGGGATGAACATGACGATGATGTCTCCAATTCAAGATGGAACCGTTCCGCGCGATCGTGCTTCTGGTCGTAATAATTCAGGCACAAGCCAATAAATATCATGCGCCTCGAATCAATACGTTCGGGGAAGATGAACGTCGGAAAATAGGGCGGTCGAGGGGTCGAAGAACCCCAAAGGAGTGGCTTGTCTCAGAGGAGAGGACCAGCTAAGTTCTTTGATCGAACACGCCCCGTTAGCCATCGGACTGACCCGCAATGGTCGCTTTCTCTATGTCAACGCATGTCATTTGGAAATGTTCGGCTATCAGAGCCTGGATGAGATCATAGGCCGCCCGATCTCTGAACTATTCGCATCGCAGGACCGGGAAAGGGCGATGGATCTGAACCGACGATTGGAACGTGGTCTTCTAGGGTCGACAGGTGACGATTACATGGGGCTTCGCAGGGATGGTTCGACCTTCCCGTTCCATGTGGCCATAACAAAAATGGAACTGGCCGATGGGCCGGTCATCGTCGGCTTCCTGAACGGTATCTCACCGAACGAAAAAAGGCGGAGGATGAGGTCAGGCGAAGCCATGACCTGTTGAACGCAGTGGTCGAGAACACCTCGGACGCGATATTTGTAAAGGACCGTTCGGGAAGATACCTGATGCTCAACCATGGTGGAGCGATAATGGCCGGGGTGAACGACGAGGAGGTCACAGGTAAAGATGATGAATTCATTTTCTCTCCAGAGGTCGCGAGGATGATCGAAGGACGAGGATAAGGAGGTCATATCCAGGGGAGAGACCATCGCCTTCGGAACATCGGTCAGGATAGATGAGGGGGAGATGACCATGTCATCCAAGAAGACCCCACTTCGAGACAAGGATGGAAAGGTGATCGGTATCATCGGGATAACGCGTGACATCACCGACCGCAAGAAGGTCGAGAAAGCGCTCAAGGAGAGCGAGGCCAAGTACCGTGGTCTGTTCGAGAACATCCAGGAGGGGGTCATCCTGCGTAGTCTGGTTTTCGATGATCAAGGAAAGGTCCTCGATAGAATATTGATCGAGGCCAACCCCAAGGCCCTCAAGGACCTAGGAGCGATCTCCATCGAAGATGTAAGAGAAAAAAGGGATAGCGAGATCCTCAGCCCTGAGAATATGGCTAAGATGCTCAAGAACATGAACGAGATGATGGATACGGGGAACCCCCTGATCGAAGAGGTGCACTTCGATGCCAATGGGCGAGATTATCTTCTGACCACCGTTCTTCTAGGTAATGACCACGTCATCTCCACGAGCGTTGACATCACCGAGCGAAAAAAGATGGAGGACGAACTGAAACGTTCGAACGCTGAACTACAGCAGTTCGCTTACATCGCATCTCATGATCTAAGAGAACCGTTAGGTATGGTGTCATCGTACCTCGAGCTTATAGAGACGCTACAAGGGAAAAGCCCTCGATTCTAAGGCGGAGGAGTACATGCACTACGCCATCGACGGCGCTGACCGCATGCGCAGGATGATCGATGACCTGCTCGCATCTGAGAGTGGACACACACGAGAGGTCGTTCGTCCCTGTCAGGATGGAAGAGGTCCTGGAGACCGCACTGAAGGACCTTCGAAAGAGCATAGAGGACAGTAGCGCTTCGATAATGAGCACCCCCATGCCGGAGATCAATGCCGATCGAACACAGATGCTCGTCCTGCTCGAGAACCTGATCGGGAACGCGATAAAGTTCCGGGGGAAAGACTCCAAGGATAAACATCTCAGCAAGAGATACTGGCAACGAATGGACCTTCTCCATCGAGGACAACGGTATCGGCATCGCCCCTACACAGGGGGACCGAATGTTCCAAATGTTCCAGCGTTTCCATTCCCAAGTGGAGTATGAAGGCACCGGTATCGGACTTGCGATAGCGAAAAAGATCGTCGAACATCATGGCGGCAGGATCTGGTTCGAGAGCGAACCGGGCGAGGGAACGACCTTCTTCTTTACGATCCCTAAATCTAGCTGACCGAAGAACCGTCCATTTGGTGATTGTAAGACGTTCAATGATAACGGCCCAGTTAAGAGTATATGATATAGGAGAAATAAATATCATGTGTCTGTAGATAAATATAGGTCGACATACGATATCGGCATGGTCAGGCTCTTGTTCGTCGAATCCCTTCATGAGGTATCGTCAGGACGAATCTCGCCCCTTTTCCCGTCTCGCCCTCTTCGGTCAGCGTGATGCCTGTGATCGCGAGTATCTCTCGGGAGAGGAACAGACCGAAACCGTGGTTCTTTCCGAATCCCCTTGTAAAAAGCTTCTCTTTCATTTCCTCAGGTATGCCACCACCATCGTCCTCACAAATGAAAATAGCTCTCCCGTCACTCCCTTCCCTAAAGAAACGTATTGTCGTAATGTGTACCCCGTAACGCATAGCATTGTCGATCAGGTTGAAGAACACTTTCTGGATCAGAGGATCGGCATAGATCTCGGTACCCACCGCTATCTCACTAACTATCCGGACATTGTTCAATTGGACCTCTTTGGTGGCGCTCTCTATCAAAGAACCGATGTCCTGCCATATGGGGGCATTGACCCCGATGTTCTCATATTCCTTTGTGAACTGGACCATCGTATATATACGATCCGCGGAGGCCATGGCCTTCTTCAAATAACTTTCTGATGAAGGAGCGGCCCCCTTCTGCTCTAGCTCTAGCAAGGCCAAGTAACCTGTCAAGGGTGTCAATTGATTGATGAGGTCATGCCTGGAGATGCTTGACAATAGGTTCAGTTTCTTATTCGCCAGTTTGAGGGCATCCACATTGTGTTTGCTCTCGGTTATGTCCCTGACCACCCCTATTGTGATCTTTTTTCCAAGATGGCCCACCACATGGGAGTTGACCTCGACAGGAACAATGGTACCATCCTTCCGACGATGCCCCGTCTCAAATCTGGCCCGACCAATCGTCCTCAGATCATTCAATACCTTCTCCAGAGGAGGATCGTGATACTCGGTCGCTATCTCGAGGGGCTCCATCTTTAGCATCTCTTCATGAGTATAACCCAACATTCGACAGGCGACCTCGTTGACATCGATGAAACGCCCTGGTGCCCCGCTCTCTGTGAACTCGTGTACATGGATAGCATCATTTGCATGATCGAAGATCTCTGGAACTTTTCCTCGCTCTCCTTGAGCGCTCTCTCGACCTTCTTGCTCTCGGTGATGTCGCGAACGGTCGCTTGATAGAGTTGTTCACCTCCGTTGAGCCGCGACAAAAGCACGGTGGATGGGAATTCGGTCCCATCCAGTCTGCGATGTATCCAATCAAAGGAGTGCGTACCATTGGCCCTGGCCAGACTGATCATCTCTCGCGATTTATCAACGGACAGTGAGCCGTCGGGTTGGTGTTTCGGAGACATTGAGGTCGGAGTTTGGCCCAGAAATTCTTTTTCGTTCCGGCAACCGAACAACCTGATCGTAGCTGGGTTACCCGCTATGAATCCGCGTTCGGATGAGAAGATGATGATAGCATCACGATTATCAAGATATAATGAGCGATAACGCTCCTCGCTCTCTTTCAATATCATATCAGCATGCTTCCGTTCGGTGATGTCCTCACAAGCACCCATGATGCCGATGATACCACCATCGGCGTCCCGCAAAGGGACCTTACTGGTCCGTAACCAGCGAACCTCACCATCCGGTCTTATTAGTTTTTCCTCGAAATTCATCTTAGCTATGCCACTTTCCATGACCTGACGATCGTCAGCCCTACATCGTTCAGCCGAATCACCGTCTACGATATCATGATCATTTTTTCCGATAAGCATCCTGGGTTTGGAAAGCCCCACCTCATTGGCGGCATTCTTGTTGCAGCCAATATAGGTCAATTCCTTATCCTTCCAGATGACGCGTTGCGGGATGCTGTCAAGGATCAGCTGAAGCATCTGCTGGGAACTGTCCAGAGCTCCCTCCGCCCTTCTGCGACGGACCATTTCTCTGATCTTGTGCTCAAGCTCTTTCAACTGAGCTTTCGGGTCCCCGCCCTTCTGAAGATAGAGATTCCGCACCATGGTTCAATGCCTCGATGACGACTTCCTCTCGGCCCTTGCCTGTGAACAGAACGAACGGGATGCTGTTTCCCTCAGCCCGCAATATCTTGAGAAAGGAGATGCCATCTATGACGGGCATCACATACGTAAAACATACGGCATCGTATCGACCGGCTTTAAGCGTCCTCAGCGCTTCTTCCGCCGATATCATGGTCTCGACCTGGATCTCATTGGACATCTCAAGAAAGAGCTTTTCCCTCTCCAATAGGGCGGGCTCATCATCGACATAGAGTATCTTGATCGTGCTTTCCAGGACTGTGAAAAATGATTCTCCACAGCTAATAATATTTTTGAATGGATGCTGATGATCGATAATAAATCTGAAGCTTCATATTGATCTAAACTCGAAAAGCTATCAGAAGCATTGGCCGATAGTGCTTGAATGCTACATTTAGTACATCAGGACGCATCTTACGTACAAAACCACGGTCGAACGATCCTTTATTTTTGTCACAGCGTGGCAACAGGGGGTCGGCCAATGCGATAGAAACGTGAGAGGAAAGACGCGCCGAAAGAGCCGGTATGGTAGCCGTCGTAAACGGGCCTCATGATCGATCTTGCGTTCAACGAATTCTCTTAAGAAGGAGTCGATGATCTTCGTCTGGTCTTTCAAAAATGGAAGGATACATAATCAAGAGAAACGAAATGGACCTAAGGGTGAAAGAATGAACATCTTAGTGACAGGAGCGACGGGCAAGATAGGCAGTAGGTTGGTACCATCATTACTAGATGCTGGATATAAGGTACGAATACTTGTTCGCAGACCCGATAACGATATCGTGAACGGTCTTATAAAAAAAGGCGCGGAGGCGTATGTCGGTGATATCATGAGAACCGAAAGTCTTCCGGACGCCATCGATGGTATGGACGCGATAGTCCATCTTGCGGCCTTTTTTCGCAGCCAGGACTCCGAAAAGATCCTAAGAACCAACATAGATGGAACTAAAAATCTGGTCGAAGCTGCCATCGGGATCAATAATGACATACGCTTCATATTTTCTAGCACATCCAATGTTTATACCAATGATGCCGCACCGGGTTCAGAGACTGACAATGTGAACCCATCGGCTGCCTATCCTGCTAGTAAGGTGGTGGGGGAAAAACATCTCCTTGATCTGCACAGGACAAAGACCTCGATGTGCGGATTTTGCGTTTGGTTTTCGTATATGGTGCAGGCGATCCACATCTTTCTGAGTCTATGCCGCTCTTCGAGCGTTCGAACCGACACCCCGCTCAACGGCTCCATCTTATCCATCACGTGGATGTGGCCCAGGCCGTGAAGTTGGCAGTTCGCACTTCGGGCATTGGCGGAGAAATCTACAACATTGGTGACGATGCACCGATAACACTTCAAGAGGCGCTCCGGATCACGCATCAGACCGCTAAGCTTGTTGATCCTGCGACACCTTTGACGAATCCATGGAGCGGGCTGGTCGATACGACCAAGATACAGATCCTTGGCTTTCGTCCCTTGGTACCCTCTTTGTTTGCGGCTCGGGACCTGAACATACTATGACAGTATCACGACGGATGCCATGGTGGCGATCGACCTGTCACCTGGGCGTTACGAGATATGGCCATGCGTGAGCAAGAGGGGTATGGGTTTGAGAAATGACGCAGTGTGAACGTTCAGCTTCGACGCTGAGCATATGACATTGTCGGTGCATAGAGAGCCCGGCATGCTGACCGAGAAGATGACCTCGTTCATGAATCAGGGCCTAAGCAGGGCAGATAAGAAACCTACCTCATATGATCTAGGCACGAAAGAAATGCTTTGGATCCAGCGATCGCCACATCCATGGCTTGTTTAGGTCCAATATTCGTTCTAAGTCACGAACTCCTCACCGCGATCTAGGGTCAGAGCAACGGAACATAAGGTCAGCTCTTGTTTTAGAGACCTGTGATGAGAGATGCGCCAAGCTTGCTGGTCTGAGGGTAATAGTGTCACCGGATGAGCTGAGACGCTCTCCGCGACAACGTTGGTCTCGAACGGCTGCGACATTCTTCCTCGTCTTGTATACTTGGACGTTCGTACATCACGACCACGAAGATCTTTTGCAAATTTTCAGTGACGCAAGAAGAGCCAGATGTGGTAGGTGTGTGCCGAGGTTCTAAACTGTTCGCATCCCGCTCTCAATCAATATCTATGTTCCCGTGGCAACTTGGGCATTGACCCTCTTTAAGTGTCGATCCACAGATCGGACATCTCGGGATCTTTGGGTCGATCCTAGGTGGCTTGTCTTTCCCATGCTTTCCTTTAGGTTGTTGCTTTGGCCGGTCCTTTCGCATACCAGAACCTTCGATTTCCAATGAAATAATAATTTATATCTAAATATTCTTCTGATCTTATATACATATTTTAGAAAGACCGTTCACCCAAATGGGGGTTAAAGGGTTTGGTAAAAAGGCCTGTGGCTTTCAGAACCTGCGCTCTGACCTTGCCGGCTTGTGCTTCTGGTAGCAATCCCTGCAGTATACGGGCCTGCCCTCGGTGGGCTTAAATGGTACCTGGGTCTCCGCTCCACAGTCGGAGCACTTTACGTTATGCATTTCCTTTGGCGCGTCCCTATTGTAGCTTCCTCTTCTATCGTTCATTATGATTACCTAGTGTTGTTTTCCACCCGTCTTACGACAGTGTGTATGTTCCACGAATCATCCTAATGTAATATAAAACATTTCCAACATTGGAACGCGATCGTTATATACCCCCATCAAAGGCTACCAGAAAGATAGGTGTATGATATGGTGTCCGGAGTTCTAGACATATCTTATATCGTTTTCTTGAAAATGTTGCCGAATTGAGAGTTTGGGAGTTTTATGACCTTTCCGGGTCATTGCCCCAACGTCCGATACCCCACCTTCTAGACCTGTAAAAGAACCTCCCCTAGAGAGTAATGACCAGAACGAATGACACAACGGTCACCATCAGGATCGATCTCGATTACAAAGATGGTCGGCTGGACCATGGTCCCATTTGCTAATGTTTCATAGGATGGGTCTCTCTATATAGAGGAGGATCGTCGAGCATAACGGCGGGAAAATATGGTTCGAATCCGAGGTCGGAAAGGGGCGATCTTCACGATACCTAAAAGGTAGCGACCTAAATCCACCATCGACGGCCCTGAAGGATGATCGGGAAGGAAATTCCAAGAGATAGAAAAGTTACGATATCGTTCGAAACGATAAGAAGATGTTAGGAGCGGGAGAGGAAAAATGATGGATCGGATGGGGTTCTGATTGGGGTGATGTCCCGCTCCTAATTTTGGAATTAACTTTTATATATAAAAGAGGGGATTGTCAACGGATCATTTTTGATTCTTTATTGTCCTAACGCTGAGTTCCGGTCGTCAGCCACCTACGAACGATCTCATGGGCTCGTGGCCAGGCTCTACCTCGATCATCTTACGGCCTTCGGTCCTTTCACCCGCCACGTTCGGCACGCTTACTGAAGGCCTGCTCATTCCGGACATGCCGAGTTGAGCGTTGTTCCCGCTTGCGTTCGGGTCTTTGTACGGTGAAAACCTGCGCTTGACCACACGCACGAGATCCGTGGGGTTATTAAATGGTATCCTGACGGTTCGGATCATCTTGTTGGTGGGTACTTTTCTCTGATACACATATGGCGCTGTTCATCACCCATTCGAAAACGTAGATTTTCCTGCGACGCTCTTTGTGAAATGGATCATTACTAATGACATGATATGCTCTACTAGCTTCGCACTAGTATTCGCACAGTGAACTACCCCGCCCTTGCGGGCAGAGCTTCCTGCTTCATCGAGCGAACATGCGCTGCATTCGCCGATGTACGTAATGGTCGGCCGTCCACGAGCGTAAGCTCAGGTCGTTCCGACCGTGCAGTATTCGATCCCCTTCCTGGATCTCGAAATAGGAAGAACGGCCGCAAATATGAACTTCTTTGTGCGGTTAGAGCGAAAGTCCTTGGTCTCGTCCCTTACTGCGTAGTTCTCTACGCTCGCTCCCATCCCCCAGCTGGCGCAGGGGGCCCCTCGCTCGCAATGGTTAATGGCAAACCCAAAATGAACAGGCCATTGAACGTGACGTGCTCGACCCGCCCCTTATAAAATAGTGTTCAATAAAAAAAAATTTGAAGGGCAGGTTTAGAACCTGTCCTTCGGCTTGTGCTTCTGGAAGCAGTCCCGGCAGTATACTGGCCTGCCCTCGGTCGGTTTGAAGGGTACCTGAGTTTGGGCTCCACAGTCGGAGCATTTTACATCATGCATTTCCCTTGGTGCGTCTGAGCGGGTATAACCGCCCCCTCTTCTGTTTCCGTACATTTCTAATCTACCTACTTTGTGCCAAAGGCTCCTCTGAAGAGGATCTTTGTCACTGTCATACTAACGGAGGGAAGTATGTAAAGGTATGCATGACCTTATGCGATCTATACTGCCCATCGGGCCCATAACGGTCATTTCTAAGAAGGTTTAGAACGGGGACCACATATTGGGTCCCACCGAAGAGGGGGGGGAAAAGAACGGACGAACGGGATCTGAAAGGTGAACGTTCGAACGGGGGAGGGCGACCGCCTTCTATCAAGAAACACATAGTTATAATGAACTCACTATGTCGTGCGCACTGGGAAGTATGACCTATAATCGATCAAAGGAAAAAGATGAACCTTAGCTATGGATATTGGATATCTCTGCATTGGCGCTGATATGCTTTCATTCAAAAATGTTCATGGAACACGGTCTCCTTCAAGGAGACTCTATCTGAGTGCGCTTTAGAAGGTTCGATATCAGAATATCCCAGCAAGAGAAAGCATTCGACATCATAGTTCTCTGGAATGGCAAATGCTTCTTTGACCAGTTTTCTTTCGAAATTGCAGATCCAACAGCTACCTATCCCGACCTCGGTCGCCCTCAGCATCATCAGCGTTGTCACGATGGAAGCGTCCATTTGCGCGCAACTTATATCGTCGAACGGGTTCGCCCATGCCGCGGTCCTATCACCGCATACTATCAGAACAAGGGGTGCGTCATAAACACGAGGGGTTATCTTCCTTAACTTTGCCAAACCCTCCTCGCTCCTTACGACCAGGACCCTTTGTGGTTGTTTATTGTGTGCCGAGGGAGCAAGCCTGCCCGCTTGAAGTATCTCATCCAATTCATTATCGGGTATCTTCTTAGGTAAGAACCTTCTTACTGAGAACCTCTTTTCGAACAGCTCCATCATTCTCATTTTTACCACCATCAGCTAATTACCATTGCATGGCGCCTATCCATCGCTTGCTCCTTATGATAATAGGGAGAAAGAACGCATATTAATTCTTCCGTCCAGAATATTAGATAGCCCTGGGCCCCATTCATGGCGCCAGTATAGGGCCGCATCAAACAATGGAACTCAAATGGGAAGTTGAGATTGGGAGATTGAACCAGCAAGCTGAACGAGGATGCTTTATCATCGTTCATTTGGAGGCTTACTCACTAAACACCTCTGGCATGTACCTTGGCCTTGCTGATGGTACGCCGATGCCAACCGCTTTCAATCGAGGTTTATTTGAAGACCATCACAAGGGCCAGGGCGATGACCAGGGTGATCAAGGTGATCGATAGCACCAGTTTTGCTCTGACATCGTTCGGTGTCGTCAGACCATTTCCACACTCATAGCATGATGTCGCCGGATCCGGGTTCAGGTTGTCACATCAGCTGCATGGTCTCGTTCGGATGCGCTCCTTAACATGAAATATCGAGTGGCAGGGATAAAATCGTTATCGAGCGAAAGTTATCGATCGATAATGATAACAGTTCGATGGGCATGGGGAGAGCTCTTTGATCGTTCGTGTTCTATCCATTTTCCCACACTGTTCTGCGGGGCTTCGTGCTCGGAGGTGACACGGAATGGAAAGCGTCGTGCATGGCATGCACACTGATCGAACGGTGATATGTGATGAGCCACCTATGAGGGGTGTGCTGATGGGCACATTTTGTTACAAGACAGTTTCGCGCCGAACGTCACCGACCGGCCTCCACCGCTCCTTGAGCGATCGGGGTAGATCGACCTTGCGTTTGTTCATAAAAAGTATAATCACCCCGTACGGGCAAACAAGAACTGGTGAACAAATGACGGACGATCTCCCTATGTTCAGCGAAGAAAAGCTTAGAGGTATGCTAAAGGTGCTCGAAGAGGAGCTTCCAGTTCTATTGGAGAAGATGAGAAGTACGCTTTATGAACCTGACATTGGCCAGAACATCGGAAAGGCTGTCGGTAATTTCTATAGGGAACTGAAGGAAGCTGGCATGGGCGATATAGCAGCGGCCAAGATCACTGGGTTGTTCGCCTCCAATCTAAGTCTTAGAGGTATGATGGGGGGTATGGGCCCCATGGGCAAGCCAATGATGGGTAAGCACATGATGGGACCGCCTTTCGGAGGTCCCATGTCACCCATGCATGATCCTGAGTGCTGAGGACAAAACCCGAAATCAAAAACCTTTTCCATTTTCTATTCTTGGTCGTTTCTTTTCCGGATGATGTTCACAGATTTATGCAAACCCAGATGGGATGATCGTAGGGTAATGCACTGGATCCCTGAATGGTCTTATTCTGGTCCCCGTCCATCCCCAAAGTCAATTAAGAAGGTCGACCTTGTCCTATAACCGCATCAGGAAATGAAAGCGATCACTATTTCTAGGATCTATCCATCACATTTCTGATAGCCACCGCTCCCCCTGATCGCGGCCACTAAGCAACGATCCCCACGACACCCAGTATCATGGACACCTTCTATGTTAACAACTTTCTCACCCTCATTCCCTGGGCAGGGCAATTAGACCTCTCGCTCGCAATAGTTAAAGTTGACGACGCCGTTCGCGTCCGTTCTGTTCTGAGAGACCTTCTGCAGGACGATGGTCGTCGTGTTGGTGGTCGCATCAGAATATATGAACACCATCGCATCGGCGATGGGCATCTTCTTTCCATCGACCCTAGCATCGACCGTGATCGTAAAGTTGTGCATCGCCGAGCTGTTACCAGCTACTTTAACGGCCTGGTTGGAAGCGAGAAAATGATCATTAATGCTAATCAGAGGGGTTTGGCCGCCGGCTTGTGCACCGGGGCCGGTCAGCATCGCTATTGCCAATCCCGCCACTAGCAGGACAGCGATCGGGCGGACGACCGACATGATCTTCATACAGGATCTCATGTTGTTCGGCCAGTGGGCGAGAGGACGTCTATTTGACCAGGTGCCGCGTATACATCCTGATCATAATATGACATACTATACCGATTTGGACCCAGATACATCTGGAAAAAGGATCGAACGATCATTTCCCAAAGGTCAAAGGCCACGCAATTTGGGCGAAATGGTCCGGTAATGTTTCGGTGGGATCGTTCAATATGTAGACAAGAAAAACCTATCTTCAAATTGGTTTTGTCGACTAGGGGATGGAACCTGCCTTGAGCAGTGATACCAAACCTAGCAGTCCACCTATTGCAATGAACATGGTCATCGCCCAGAACATCGTTCGCCATCGTTTGTTGTAATGGTGCCCGTTCATCACGTCCGGCCGTGATACGAGCTTTCCAAGCAAATAGAGCGAAGGAAGGACTATGATCGTGTATATCACCATCAGTCCGAGCATCAACGTGACATAGTTGGTATAGCATCATGACGACGAGAATGGCGGGAAGGCTCTCCACTGTGTAGATTATCAGGAAGGACCTTCTAGACCTGGTATGGAGAGCCTCGAGAACACCCCACGCCGATCCCAAGGATATCACGACGAGCGCAAGGAAACCGGCGGAGATGAAGCCGACCCCCATAAGCAGGGACGCGTTCTGGCCGAACACCGACAGCGCATTTGGGAGGCCTGATATCTGATCCCCCCACTGGCGAGGTTAAGCCCTACCAGAACAGTAATGACCATGAGCACTTCCGAGACAACGGCCCCGAGCAGTGTTTCGATGCGCTCCGCCTTGATGGCCCCTGGCCCCTTTAATCTTCGAGCGTTCGCCCCCGATTGGAAATAGAGCATCCAGGGCATGATCACGGCCCCAATGCTAGCGGCCAGGAGATAATCGTAAGAGGAGCTGCCATATGGCTGGATGGGTGAAAGACCTACCGTGAACACCTCTTTGATGTTGAACGGGAACACGAACAGAGTGAGCACGAACCCCGCCACGAGTAATAGGCTCAGCGGGAGTAGGACCATCTCTGCCTTCTTATACTGCCTTCCGACCACGATGAAAGTATGCACCAGATATGCAACTATGAGCCCTGGCAATACGGGTAGGCCAAGGAGATAGAGGCCGAGACCTATCCCTGCGTACTCGGCAACGTACTCGAGGAAATCACCGATGCCCATAAGGATCGCGGCGGCGATCGCGACCTTCCTACCAAAATATCTGCGCGTGGCCGCACCCAGGCCGTAACCCGATGCGATACCCAGACGACCCGCCGCATCCTGTATGAAGAACAATGGAACGATGAGCAGGACCATAACGAATATCATCCTATAGCCCCAGACCGACCCCGCCTGCAGCCCGGTCACTATCGAGGCGATGTCCACGTCCGCGATCATGACGAGCCACGCAGGACCGAAATTTCTGAGCAGCTCACGGATCGAAAATCTAGCCGACCCCTCACTGGTCGACCGGACCTTCATATGATCCTCCAACTGCTCTTGCAACATTAAACCTCCCGAGCAGTTTAGGTCACCCTAATATTTGAATATTTCGGGTTTCCTAACAACCTTTCTAACTTTAAAAAATCCCTCGTCGACATGATGGGCCCCGAGCTGCCCCAGGTGATCGTTTCTTTCGTCCCGGTCTTGGAACGGTCAGGTCATTTCATCACGATCGATTCAATGTGACCGTTCACCTCCCCGTTTAACGGACCTTGAAAAATATAGCGAGGGCATGGTCCGGGGTATTTGATAGGGCTTTTCAGTACTAGATATTACGATCAGATCCATGCCATGCTCCGGGCAAATGAAGGATGATGGGTTAATTGAAAATCACTGCCTGACCATGACCAGTAGGATCATTGAACCTCGAGAGGTCTTCTGTTGGGGAAAGGGAGCTAGATGTTGAAAAATAACCCCACAAAGATTTTTCTTGAGATGGATAATTTTAAAAGATGTTGGTCCCAATAGTTGATAGGGAGCGGTGGACCCCCCGACCTTCAACGGATCACCACTAGAACGATCACCCACCGCTCCTATTATACCCCTCTCACTTTGGGATTGCACACAATGGGCAATATAGATTACCGCGCGTTTTTTTGATCGTTCGTCATCTTTCCACAAGTTCCGATGGAACAAGGGTTTCGCTCGATATCTAGATCGGCCGGAGCAATGCCTTGTCATGGTGGCCCTTTGGAACATTGCTCCGCTAACATGGACGACCAGGACGGTATGCCGATTACTGAACGATATCAAGACTTGCAGGAACACTGAAGCGTTGATCCGTTCCCGTTCGAGGATGGATACCTCATCCATGCTTTGTCACTTTGTCGATCACACACCTGAGCAACATATCACATCGCCCCATGCACCTGGTCTCTTTTTGAGGGGGTGGAGATGTTTATGTTCTCGTTGCGGACCAACGATCTGGTCATCATATCAATAGAGGTCGAAACGCGGGACCGCCACTAAAAGATGGATCTTTGGAATAAGATAGGTCATGTGAACGACCAGAGGGAAGAGGGAAGATATATTGTTCTTATCCTGGCCGAACGAATGATCATGCAGACCTAGCCGCCTCCCAGAAAGGTAAAAAAATGATAGGGTGGCGGACCGAAAAATAGGTAAAGTGTTTATTTGGTTGGGATGACCTTGACGATCTCGGTCTTACCATTCTCCCAGACCAGAGTGTAATATTCAGGTCTGGTCGGGTCCCATAATACCTGTTTAGGTTTTACTACTTGTTTTTCGCTCATCTTGATCCTACTACCTGTTGATGATCGTCCTGATGAATACCCATAGGGTTAGATGTCCTTATAGACATGGGCCCATTAGAAAGGTTTCGTTAATACAACGAACAGAACGCATCATGTCCGTTCTTGGGCGTCAGTAAAAGACCTCTGATGCGGTCCAATGGCACAATGTCGATGCGGCTCATCTTGTACGTGGATGCTTTTCACTTACATACTCATGTCGCCATTCTTCTTGACCTTAGCCGGGTCACTTCCCGATGAGGGTTAGTGAACGATGGAGAAAAGATCAAAAAAGTTTGAAAGGTGAACCGTTTACCGTCGATAGCATCACCTCGGCCTCAGTGCATTTCTTGCCATCATGATGCCCAGCGCGACGAAGGCGATGGCAAAGATGGATAATCCGACAAGGTCACTAGCGAAGTCCGATATCTGGGACGCGGAAAGGGTACCATTTATCACGACCAACCTGATCGCATTGCAGGCTAGCGACAAAGGGTTCACCTCAGCGATCGGTCTCAGCCAGTCGGGGAAAAAGTCGATCGGGAACAAGGCCGTGCTGGTGAACATGATCGGGAAGGTCAAGAAGTTGACCAGGCCGAAGAAGCTGTCCATGTTCTTCGCTGACAGCGCGATCCCGGTAAAGAAGGTCGAGAACACAGCGCACAGCAGGGCGATGGCGACCATGACACCGAGCAGATTAAGGATGCCGAATCCCTGCGCTAATATCATCCCGTTCGGTATCACCAACGCCAGAAGGAAGGTGATGGCCGCGAGCACCATCGCTTTGACGAGGTTCTGGAGCACCCCGCCAAAGTAGATGGAGGAACGAGGTATCGGATAGGTGCTGAGCATTCCGATGTATCCGTTCATCCGGTCAAGGACGAGATCAGAGCCAAGAAAGCTCATCGTCGTGAGGACGATCAGTCCGATGACACCGGGTGCCAGGAAGGTGATGTAGTTACTCGCCCCTCCGAACGCTTGCTGGAGGGGCCCCAACGATCCTCCTGTGGAGGATGCGAAGGCGTTCGCAGGATTGAACGAGTTACCGAAGAGGACGAGCCAGAATATCCCCTGGATCGCACCGACCAGCATCGCTATCGGACTATAGGTCCATTTTTTGAGGGATCGCTTTGCTAGCGTTACGCTTTCGGTGATCATTTCTTTTCCCCTTCCTTTTCCTTCCCTTGAACTATCTGGACGGTCGTTTCCTCCTGGGCGTCACGCATCGACCGACCCGTAACCTCCAGAAAGACCTCGTCCATCGTGGGCTCGTTAAAAGAGGTCTTCCTGATCCTCAGTCCCTTAGAAGCGATACCCATGACAACATTGGGCAGGACCGTCTCCACGTTCGAGACCTTCATTCGGTACGAGTTGCCGTCCCGCGACACCTCCGATACGTCCTCGATCTTATCGAGATAGTTCATCAGGTCGGGTCCCTCGCTGACCTCGATGGCAAGGATGTCTCCATGTAAGCTCTGCTTCAGCTCGATCGACGACCCGGAGACCTTGATGATGCCGTGGTCCATTATCGCTATCCTGTGGGAGAGATAATCGGCCTCTTCCAGGTAGTGGGTCGTCATGAAAAGGGTGAGCTCTTCTTCTCTGTTCAGCTGCTTGAGATAGTTCCAGATCTTGGTCCTTGTCTGAATATCAAGACCGACCGTCGGCTCGTCGAGGAAGAGGATCTGGGGTTTATGGATCAAAGCAGTGATCAACTGCAATCGTCGTTTCATACCGCCAGAATAGGTGCCGACACGCTTGTCGGCGAAGTTCTCGAGCTCCACTAGTTGTAGGAGGTCCCTGGCCCGGTCCTTTGCGATCCTATTATCGACATGATGGAGCTTGGCCGCGAGCAGTAGGTTATCGATCCCTTTCAGCTCGTTGTCCAAGGTCACCTCCTGGGGCAATATACCGATGACCCCACGCACCGCCGCCGGGTCCGTTCTTACGTCCTTTCCACCTACTAATGCGCTTCCATCGGTGATCGATGCAACTGTGGTCAACATGCGGATGGTGGTGGTCTTGCCCGCCCCGTTCGGGCCCAGCAGTGAGAATACCTCGTGGTGGCCGATGTCGAACGATACATGGTCGACAACGGTGCTATCCCCGTACTTCTTCGTCAGCTGCTTTACCGAGATCGCCGGTTCGCTCGAACTTATGGACATGTATCTTTCCCTCCTTCATCGACCATTTCCATCAGGACCAGTTCCCATAGAAGATCGATGTCATCTTTCCAGCATTTAATTTCAGGATTTTCCGGGTCCGATCTATCACCTGGGCCTGACCCTTTTTCCAGTTCAAAATGTACGGTTCCGGCGCTTTTAGATGATAGATCGATGGTCTTATCATCTAACATCGTTGTGTCGATAGTGTCCACTAATATGTTCATTTTTCAAACCTCCTTTGAGATCAAATCATTGGGGTCGATCTTTCTTGTGGGTCACCTTGCCAACAAATTTGCACTTGGTCAGGACCTGGAACTCCCTGATCGAGGGTGGTATCAATACCATTTTTGTGTTCGATATTTTACTGACATGCTTGTCGAAGGTCTCCCAATCCATATCGTTCGCGAACTCAAGTGATCTTATATTGCTGAAAGCGACCATCCCATCCAATGATTCAAGGTCCTTCTTTGATACGCTCAAGCTTACAAGCTCCCCTATCCGATATGTCCGTGACGTCGGGATCATCGACCAGTGCGCGCATGACAATGGTGGTAAGTTCCCCGATGGATATCCCGCGTTTCTTTGCCTCACCAGTGAAGCGAGCATATACCTCGTCATCGATCCCTCTGATCGTAACATCGGCCATGTTGACCCTCGATCAGTCTCTTCTTCGTCTTGTAGTAATAGCGGCCACGATAAAAGCACCCCCGGCGATCATCAAGATCACAGAAAAGGCCGAGGACCATCTAAGGCCAAGCCAAAAAATGGCAGGGACCAAAATAGTCCAGATATCGACAATATGACCTCATGATACCCCCGAGCCTTTTCATCGCAGGATCCACAAAGAGGGCCCTAGTTGACTCTCGTTGGACCTCTCTCGCTTGTTCCGACCCTTCATCCTCGGACCATGAGCGCGAGCAAAACCCCTTTCTTTGTAGCTGGCTCTGCAAGTTATCTTCGAACTTGGTGTCCGGGATAGCAACATTGTTACTATAATTGATTGTCAACATTGTCAACATTGTCACCATATCAACATAATCATTAAATCTTATTTAAATCTAGCGTCCTATCGAAGTTGGGCCTGATGGGAACCTAGCCCGATATCAAGTACGGAAATTGCAGAGAATAATAATATAAATATAATATGAAATAATTGTTTTTTCGACATCTGGTCCCATAATGATCAGAATTAGGTCGAACCCGATGTATTGAGCGATGGGATGCTAAATAATAAAAAAGGAGAGAGAAGGTTGAACGGCACAACGGTGTTAATTCAGATATACCATGTTCCATGATATGTGGTTTCTATCGCTGCGTTCTCAATGGTCCATGTTATAAGGCAAAGATAATACAGGACGATCGTCCTCGATCACCAAATCTCTGATAGACGTAATAATAATTATCGTGGCCACGACGGACGAGGAAATGATATTTGCTGCCCTTTTCCATCCTTTGTCCATCACCATAATGGGCCGCTTCGAATCGATGTTGAGAACTTATTATCAGGACTGAGCTTATGGATATGATTTTCTTGTTTTATACGATCATCTGTCAAAAATACACCTTGGAGGGTGAGATACCATGCTAATGAAATAATGTCATTAGAACATTTTGATGGGTTGTAGATAATGATCATATCCACTACTGGCCCGGTGGAGGGATGGGGGTATTGAGATCGTAGAAGAAAGAGCCAGAACTGCGAGCCAAAGTTGATGAGCGATCCTAGGATACCGTTCATATTGATCACACCCAAGGGTCGATAGATCTTTCGTCAGGCCTCCTAGCGTTCCTGGGTTTGCCTACCATCGTAGAGGTCCTTTACCCGAGGACGGGGATCTAAGTTGTGGTCTGCCCACTTTCGTCCCTCCCTTTGCATGAAAAACCGTCATGGCCAATGAACGTTTCCCTAAGTATGGACAGAGAGCGATAATGGATGTATTAGGTCTCTTGGTCAGCGTTCTTGGCCTCGTTCCCATGTTCATATCAGCGCTAAATATCGAGAAACATCAAAATCCGTTCTTGGAGCGGTTCTGGAGCATATTTGGGTTGGTCCCAGTATGTCTCGGGGCCATGATCGGCTTAGGGAACTTTCTGAATGTTCTGACGCTCCTTGTTCTTATCATCCTGTTGATGATATCAATCATATATGCCTTCTTGGCGAGCCTTCATGAGCTGATAAGGAAGGTCATCACTGATCAGGTCGTTCTCCCCATTTCATTGATCATCATAATCGCTAATTATACAAATGCTCTTGAGCTGGACATTATCATCGGGGTCGCCTCCTTTGCCATTTTGTCAGGGATATGCCTATACTGAAAATTCGCGTTATGATCCTTATCGGTCATCCTGATGATCTTCGAGGTCCGATGTCTAGCATGTTACAAAAATCAAGGAACAGAACAAGTGGGCGAACATTGCAGGAACAAATATCATGGCATACCGTGAGGTATGCCATTTTGTCGTTCGCTCGTTTACCTTCTTTCCAGTCTCTCTGTGAAGATGCGGTATCCATCCTCGGTAACGCCTTTTAGCCATTCGTGGAGGTCAGCCTTGCGATGGTCCACCGTCGAGAGGTTCTGCATATCATACATGAGGACCTGAGCATCAGATTTCTTCTTGACGACCATGTCCATCGCACACTTGATCTGCTCTTCTGTTAGCATTTTTCTCACTTTTATTAATCCGATTCATAGTAGGCGACGGACGGATATATACTCTTAGGACGTGTTATCCATACTGGTCGAATTGAAACCTAGTTCTAGGATCATTGAAAAAGGGGGATTGAGGTTGTGAACGTCCAAGACCCTGCAGACAATGCTTCTTACATTTGCCAGCAAACTTGAACGCATTTAAGGATGAATTTAGTGGTCGACAGACAACGAGCATGGGATCTTATCATGCGTTCCGGCATCGATAGCTGATGGCATGCTCTCATCCCCAAGCGTTCACAGGGGACCCCCCCTCGCCGACCTAATGACCGGACCTCGAGTTTAATAAACCATGAACAATTGAATATAATCAAATCACGATATACCCTAAGATTGGTTGGATCAGGAAGGGTTGATATCGGATGGGAAATGATGGTTTCAAATTGAGGGCAACGATCATAGGTTCGATAATGGTCGTTCTCGTAATGATCGGTGGCGTGGTAGCTGTTGATGTTCATCCTGACCTATCTTTGATCGAGAGGGCCGCCCAACCATTGGCCGTGCTCGATAACAGCGACTGGCATGACGGGAACAATCAATCCACTCCATTGGTTGACGTAAGTTATTCCGAAGATTATTCGATGATAACGGGCGGAACGCAGGGATGCCTTTCTCAGAACATGATGATATCATACAACGACGGCACAGATGCACAGGTAGGGTTCGAGATCCATTGCGTTTTTAATCAGGGTGGATTGGATGTGGCGAACCGAACGGTCAACTGGAGCGAGCTGAACCATATCGAGTTGATATTGCAAAGTCAATCATTGGTGAACGGTACATCAATAAACACCATGTACAATTTTCAAGGGTTCGATATCATCAGTGGTAATGCTAGCAGCTTCAATGTCACGAAGATGTACAATCCCGATGGTTCCTCTGGGTATTCCATCAATAACGTGATTGGTTGTATTAGCTATTGGAGCCAGTCCGCCAAGATCAGTGCTGTAACACTGAGCACAGAGAACTACACCTACCAAGGCAACACCCAACAGGAGAGCGTGGCGACCTTCAACGTCACCATCGGTTCAGTGATAAGTGATACTGGTTTACGGAACTCACCACCGAACGAGACTCAAACATCTGTACCGACGGTACTGACGTTCCAGGTCACGCACAACGCTACGGCCACTGAGTACAAGTATGGGGCTAGTGTAGATTGGAACGCCGATAAGAACTTCCCTACCTCGCCGTCTTTGACGACCGGGGAGAACTACAGCTTGGTAGCGCAGGACCTGTTGTCATTTTCTTTTTCCGCTGTTCCGGGAGATCCTATGACACAGATCAAGACGTTCTCGACCGACCCAAACAACGATAGCGCCATATACTTCCTCAATGGCCAGGAGATGTGCACAGAACTGATGACAACACAGTACACCATCGATGGAAGTTCACAGACGCACAACACTACCCGAATATATCAGGCAATTTCTTATCAGGGCAGTACAGGTAACACCTCGTCCATCGATGTCGTCTTCGACGGGTTCAAGTATAATGAGAGCACGGGATTCTCGTTCGACCCAGCGGTGATAACTCCCAATTCGATTTCTTCCTCTACCGGGTCGGACTTGAACGGATCAGGAATGTTATTTCCTTTGGTCATCGTGATCGTTCTCTTTGCCATCGCTGCGGTCGTCGCGGTAGTGGTGCTTAGGCGGCGCAGATGAAGTAGGTACGAACATCTGTTATTTGGAAGCACCCTCATGCCAATGAGATACGAAAGGCCAAATGAAGAGCGGAAAGGGAGGAAAAGCATATCAACGAAGATGGGCGAGCGTCGTACATGACTCCCTTGACAAGGGAACGTTGATGCCAGGGGTGCTCGATCGAGATGGTTTTGAAAAGGATTTCATCAATGTCATATCGACGATCATGGTGTTCAAAACGATCTCGATGGGCTATGTCAGCGCTCAGGCGGGTCGCGCGGGATGTAGCTAAAATTGATGGATCGGCCGATGATCGCTCAACTAGAACGGGGAAGAATGTTCTGTTACCGATCTATTAATCCGTATCTAAGTGATACAGAGATCCTTATGAGCGAAATGAAAAAGAAAAAGAAGGGAGCAGAAAATCCGCCCGCGAACAACAATCGGTCAGATCATCAGAGTTCGAAACCCACATCCGCTGCCGTAAACGCGATCAATAATTCTAATCCGAAAAAGGATCGAAGGGTAAGAAATAATCTAAATGCATTCATCCGATGAGGTCCTCAAGTTATCGAAGATCTCATTGGATCGGCATTTTTCATGCACGATGCCTCCCCTTGCCAAACCTGGGATATCTGATCGTTCGATCCTCGCGATGTACAAATTATACCGATCGAAGAGATATCAACACCATTGACCTAAGTGACCACCATGGCATTACGGAGATTGAGGGCCTGGAAAAGAATAGATCTTCGTCAGTTCATGTAACGGTCATTTATCAATATCGATGAATTACTAATTGTGCCGATGAAAGGTGAGGACCCAATGGATAAGGGCAAGCGGCCCCCTGCGGGTGCTGTGGACCGATCGGCCATATCGGTCTCGATCTTTGCATTTCCGACCATCTTTTACATCCTGGTCTTCATGATCATCGCTCATTCCCTTTTGCCATTCCCTGGCTGGCTCATGGTGTCATTGCTCTGTATATTGTTCGCTTCCATCTTACCGATGGTGATCATATGGGCCAGAAGAACGAGACAAGATAGCCTCGATACCTCAAAAAGGAGGACAGGGTGGCACTCCTGGTCCTTGTGATCGTTTCCTATTTGGCAGGGGCTCTAGTATTTGGCCCTTTTGAACGCATCGATCGTGATCACTTGCCTAATGACCTGCTACCTCACCAACACTCCCTTCATTATCATTCGTTAATTTTCGTTGGAGGATAAGCATCCATTCCATGGGGGCCATTGGTCCGACCACCACCATGGTCTTTGTGTTCGGACCTCTTGGGTCGATACCGGGGATCTTTGTACCCATTATCATATGGAGCAGGGTGAGGTTGGAACGGCATACCATCGCCCAGGTGATCGTTGGAGCGGGCCTTGGAATACTCCTTACATCGATCCAATTCTGGCCCATCGTCCAGATCAACATCGGCATATCACTTGAAGGAAAAAAAAAGTTCGACGATGAGCTCTCATTGACATGCATACTTGGATCTTGAACAACATATATAGCAAATTAAGGCCATCCGAACGACCGTGCAGAACATCGACCTCATCTTTTTTCTCCAACCCATCATCATTATTATCATCTGCACGGCCCTGCTGATATATTGGCGACATGCTCGCCACTTTCGGTCCTCGGTCCTCAGCTATACTTTCCTAGCGTATTTTGTGGCGATCGCTCTCAAGTCCTTGGTACAGACCTTGGGATTGCCCTGAACGTGAATTTGGACCTAGTGGGTCTTGGCATATATTATGGGCTTCAAACTGTCGTGTTCGAGGTGGGTCTAGCTTACATCATAGCATGGTACGCCATCTCTAAGGGTGGAATGGGTAAAGATGATGCTGAGGCATACGGTGCAGGACTGGCCTTTTGGGAGAACGCCGTCCTTCTGGGGATTCTGCCGCTCCTCGCTCTTACGGTCTATGTCATCATACTTTCGACCGGCACTGGTCAGGCCCAGATGCTCTATGGCCAGCTGGAGAGCACATCTCCGGATCTCTTCGACCCTGCTGGTCTCGCCTTAGGGTTGGTTTCCTTAGGCATAATGGAACGCATCTCCTCCATATTGCTACATTCTGCCTGGGGCTACCTATGCTTCGTCGCCGCCCTCTCCCATAAGGTCCGGTTTTTGCTGGTCGCATTACCGATGGGCTTCGTCGACTTCCTTGTCCCTTTTGCGCCAGCCTTGAACCTTCCCGTGTATGAGGCCATCGTCATGGCCATCGCCGTACTATCGGTTTTCCTGGCCTGGTTTGTGACCAGACCCTTCAGGATGGGCAGTGATACCAGATCCGTTGAAGAAGTTCGATAATGTAATGCCCATCACAATATCCGAGCCCACATGCAAATGAACTTTTGAGGAGCACGAATTGTCTTCGAACGGACAAGGTCGGGAGCTAGTGAACCATTATGAACCGTTCTGTGACCGCCACTAAGGTACAGCAATATGACCAATTAACCCCCTATGAATTTCCCCCGGTCAAAAAGAACAGTACCCATATCTTATTTTCTGGTCTCGAGTACGATCCATACAATATAAGAGCCAATGGAGAACCCAGGACGATGTAAAAGACGGTAACACCAACGGGTAGCCCACCATTGACCTAAAGATCCGGCCGAGTGCTAATAGTGATCTTCGATATTACCCCTAAATGCGCCCAATATCTTAGCTCCTGTAAAACTCCAGCATCTTCCCCTTCCACAATAATATATGAAGCCTGGGCAGTGGGTGCATGGGCCGAAAAAAATACCCGCTTATATCATGGAGCAAAGCCGATGAAGACCGCATCCTGGGTCCTCGGTCCCGGATATAACCTGATCGGTTCCGCTATTACATTCCTTATCACAATGGGCAGATCCAAGCTATGATGCTCCGTGAACATATAAGGTCGCGGATCGTGTCTTGGCGGCCATTGAACAAGGGGCGAACCCCAGGGTATTTTTATTACAAGTGGCATCGAGTTTAATAACCAGGATAAAGATGCAAGGTTCAGATAGATCATGGAGAATGATCCTGGTAACAATGAGACCCTGAAGCATATTCCAATTCCCTGGATGTTTCTGATAGCATATTTGATCGGTTTTGGCGTTCAGCTTTTCATCCCGATCTCAATAAGCTCGACCATATTGTTCGACGTTACCCAGGTGATAGGCGTTCTTTTTATTCTCGGGGGTTTGCTTCTTGCTGTATGGGCCCAGTACATCTTCCGGAGGATCCGCACGACCACTGTCCCTGGAAAGACCTCGTCCACGTTGGTGACCTGGGGCCCCTATCGTTTTAGCCGAAATCCCATGTACGTAGGCCTGTTCCTACTTTTTGTCGGGATCTCGATCATCTTTACGCTCGTTTGGTCTATCGTTCTGCTCCTTCTTGTAATGATATATCTTGATCGGACCGTGATACCTTTCGAAGAGAGACAACTGCGTAAAAGTTTCGGTGACACCTATTCGAAGTATTGTGAAAGAGTGCGTCGCTGGATATGAACATCTAGAACCTATGATGCTCCCGTCCATGTTCGCTAGATTTGAAAGCGGGCCGTCAGAGCGTTCGGTCCGAACCCGCTGAACTTCCGTGTCCTTTTCGAGCCAAACCTCGCTCGGCTGAGCTACCCCGCCCTTACGGGCGGAGCTTTTTGCTTCATCCAGCCTAAATGCGTAACATTCGCTGATGCTCGAAGTTGTCGGCCGTCCCGAAGCTTTAGTTCCGGTCGTTCCGATATTGCACGTTCGTTCTCTTTGTTCGGATAGGGCGGAACTTGTAGGTCAGCAACGTTTCACCACATGTCCTGAGCGATCTTGCATATGAACGTCTTTCGGTGGGGTGAGGAAAAGTGCCTATCCGCTCGTTCCTTTATGACGAGCTGTCACACTTTCTCATTCTCATCCTCCGGCCAGCACAGGGGGACCTCACACCCGTAATAGTGAAAAGGGTAAGACATACAATTCGGTAAGAACGTCGAAAACATGATAGGGTCGATGCGACATCTATATCAAACGTGAAAAGATGTTGTCCGAGCTCGTCGAAAGCGTGTTGAACTTCTTCTTCTCGATGGACGGTGGAACGGCCGGAGAATCAGTGTTCGGTGTTCTAAAGAGCACGGCGGCGTTCGTTGGACTTGTAGCGATCTGGGCCATGATGATGTTCACCACACTGTTCATGCCTCCAAAGAACAAACGAGGTCGGAAGGATAGATAGAGGCATGGAATGAGCCCATGGGCCGTTCACACTTGATCTGGGGTCCGACGCAAGCGTATCTTGGCGGTACAGGTCATCTTGTTGAGTTTTGATCATTTAAATTATGCGAACGAGGGGGTACTTAGCATTCGCAAGAGGGAATTCCCCCTCGCCTATGTTATATATTTGCATGTAGCTTGGTCCTTTGAGGCGTACCTATTTCCAAATACAAGATCGAGAACGTTTGTGGCCTCGATGTCACTAGGCCGTGAACTTGACCTGCAAGCGATACTTCTAGCGTTGCCTGAGGCCGAGTTCGAGCCTGAAAGGTTTCCTGGTCTGATATATCGTGTCAAAGACCCAAAGGCAGCGCTACTTCTGTTCGGTAGTGGAAAGGTCGTCTGCACCGGGGCAAAGAGCTTTGAACAGGTCAAGACCGTCATTAGTAAGGCGATCGAAAATCTTAAAAAGGCCGGCATCTCAGGATCAAGGAACCCAAGATCGAGGTCCAGAACATAGTGGCCTCGGCAGACCTGGGACAGAAGGTCAATCTGAACGCGATCGCCATGGCCCTTGGCCTGGAGAGAGTGGAGTACGAACCGGAACAGTTCCCGGGACTTGTATATCGTCTGGATGATCCAAAAGTAGTGCTATTGATATTCGGTTCAGGGAAGATCGTATGCACCGGTGGAAAGAGGCCACAGGATGTAGAGGCATCTGTCGATAAGATAACCGCAGAACTGCGCTCCGCCGGTCTAATGCAGTAGGCGCCATTGTTGGGATCCCGTTGACCGTGGGGGATAGGGGTCTTGGACCCACAGCGATCGAACATCATTATCTAACGATCATGATCGTACGATATAGGACCGTTCTGGACAGCCAAATTGGTGCAAACCAGATGTAGTATTTTAAAACAGGAACGGTCTGCAATGGAAAGCATCGTTTGCCGTTCAGGCAGCCCCGCAACCGGGACACAATGCTTCTGTATGCAGATCCAACAATACCATTCGACCTTCAATTAACTTTCATTCATACTATATGGATAGGTACTGTTCGGCCAATAGAGCAAGGACGGAACATATGTTTCGGTCTTCAATCGAGATCTCAATGGGATCATTTAAAGACCGGATGTGGGAAGACCGCCCCGATGGGCGGCCATCATCAATTACAGTAGTTCATCGATCGCGGGTCTCTCTATTTGGCCGCTCCTACTAAATAAAATGGAACTGTTGCTTTTCGTCGGTTAGAGGCGAGGAATGCATACTGGCACGGGAAGATGTATAACGGTTCTAGACCGCCCCTCGGGATCGTAAGGTTTGTTCGTTAGGGTTTGGACCTAACATCCGCCCATCTGAGCATCTCTTTCATATGAACTTCATCAGAAGAGGGCCGGTTATTAGAAAAATCTCTATCATGATCTAGCGACCCTCATGCGCCTCTACCTCGTGATCGATCCTGGTCGACCATCATTCGATCATCGAAAAGGACATTAAAATCACCATTATATTTTGGTGGGATCCCATGGGATCCATATATTAGGCAGTGGTTCCAATAGAATCGATCATGTCGGTAATTAGCATGGAAGAGCTTGCCACATCTCTTACCAATACACTTGGAAAGAAGGGGACGTCCGAGAGCGACATCAAACGTCTAGCAGAATATATCATGAGCTTTTTCGGTAATACCGACTCGGTCATGGATAATCGCTTGAGATCTGAGGACAGGGACGTATTCTACATGTTGGAGGAAGAAGGATTTCTGACCACCATACAAGAGGACGTCCACCTGACCAAGGGAAAGACCTGGAGGGTCCATTATTGGATCCTAAAAACAGACCAGATATCGAGGCTGGCCGCAATACCGATAGAAGAGCAGCATGCGAAAGATGATCCCTACTCGGTATACGATAAAATCTCCAGTGATATCTGGGCAAGGCAAATGGAAGAGGATTCAGGGTAAGGCTTCCGACCTACAGAGATCATTTGTTCTGTGAACGGGAGATCTCTTTAGTAATGCCACGTCCAGTGGGCGATGGCCCTGCATCATCCAAAGAAAATCTTTTGCGATGTCTCTTGATGTCGGTCAATTTCTTGGACCTGATAAGGTATGAACAATACCTATCAAATAGGAAAAACCCTTTACCTGTCACACGATGAGCGAGAACGATAGACATTGCTTCTTTTGTAAGTTCCAGTTCACGGGGACCAAGTGCCCTGATTGTATTGGTCACAGTAATTTCGTCCTCTCGATGACCGCCAAGAAAATCCCGTCGACGGAAGAGAACCAGGACGATTAGGGACCTCCTCTAGTCTTGATGGACATATCGAAGGAGCACATTGCCTGTCGAGTAGCCTTTCGACCCTTTCAACTCCAACTGGACCTTTGATCCAACACCGTCGAACAATGGCCTTCCCTTTCCAAGGAGCACTGGGCTGACCACCAGCATATACTCATCGATCAGGCCATGCTTTGTAAGCTGAGATACGATCGATCCGCTGCCTATAACGAGCATGTCGTTCCCCTCGCCTTCTTTTATCCTCCGAAGTTCTTCTGGGTCAAGCCTAGAAAGCAGGTGTGTGTTCTTCCAGGAAGCGCTCCTCAGAGTGCTAGAGAACACTATCTTCTCGTCGTCGTTCAGCGACCTCGCCATCTTTTGTATCGCCGGCGACAAATTCGGGTCGTCGACCGCTTTGGGCCAGTAAGCGGCCATCATCTCATAGGTCTTCCTGCCAAATAGATATGTTACCGCCCCTGTGCCGGTCATCATGTCCTTGTCCAGCTCGTTGTCCATGACGACCATGTCCTCGTAGTTCCCATCGGCCCCGGTGAAATAGCCCTCGGGAGTGATCCGTTCGAAGACCAGTATTCTCCGCATGGATAATAATAAGATCGAACATCATAAATAATGTCGCTGGAAGACCCATCTTTTCAAAGGTGGGATGGGCAGTAAAGGTCCGCCGATAACGGGTTCCCACTGGATACGGACCTGTTCTATCGAGATATAAGGTCCCTCGACCTTGCTGCTCAATCATCATGCTAGCGATCAGGTCTGATGCGTGTTCCAAGTTATCATGTGACATGCATATAAATATGGAAAAAGCTATTCCCCCGTCATTCTAGGGGACATCGACCTTGACCGATAGAAAGATCGCTAATCCGGCCCCACTGGGGCTGATGGGATTCGGACTGACGACCATGCTACTTAGCCTTGGAAACGCGGGATTCTTTGCAGTGGGCGCGGTGGTCATTTGCATGGGGCTCTTGTTCGGGGGAGTGGCTCAGATAATGGCCGGGATCATGGAATACAAGAACGGGAACACCTTCGGAATGACCATATTCTGCAGTTTTGGGTTTTTCTGGATAGTAGTGATCGCCATCATGTTAGGTCCCAATCTTGGTCTAGGCAAAGAGAGCGCATCGGCAATGGCATGGATGTTCTTCCTTTGGGGCATCTATTCATCGTACCTATTGATCGGGACCTTGCGAACCAATAGGATGATGCAGATGACCGTCACCGCCCTAACGCTAGTGCTATTCCTTCTGGCCGCCTCTTACGCCTACGACAACAGCGACCTCCAGATCCTCGCAGGGTACGTAGGATTAATCGCGGGTGCCGGGGCCGTGTATATGGCAGCATCGCAGACCTTGATGGAAACACTAGGAAAAGATGTTCTTCCGGTCTTCCCGGTAGATAAAAAGGGTCAATAAGGGTCGTTCGACCCATCTTTCTTTTTATTCAAATGCCATGATGGTCCTTCATCAAAGATCCCTGACGCACATCCATACGTTCATCTCAGTATATCGTCAAAACAGCAACTATCAAGCCCAGATATACGAAAATATTGATCGCCGTGAGCTCACATGAGTCGGCCTTCCGGCCTTTTTCTTATCGGCAGGGTCCCATTTATGCCAAATGGGCCTAGTGTTCCTATACCGCCGATTTTTCATTTTCGGGTCGATCCAACACTGGTCGACCTGTCCTTCACCTAGATCCATACGATCGTCCTAGCTTGTTACGATATTTCCTTGAACGCCCAAGGAACCTCTTTTGTTCAGCACAACTGTGAAATGGACCACTGTGGGACAATAGATGGAAATGGTGGTCCTTACGAAAAATTTTCCCTAGATCTGGATTATCGGCCCCAAAAGGATGTGTTCGATCATCACTTCGAACGATCCTATTTATCATTGCCTTTTTCTTTTTTGACCCACGGCACAATGTCTCCTCTCTTCCCGGCGCAATTTCCTCTTCGACCATGAGCTCCAGAAATATCACCGATGCTTGCCGCTCATCGCCCATTGGGGTCCGCCCCATATCTGTGGCTAGGATACTGTTAAAGCTAGCTCCATATTTATATTCACAAAATGGTCGGTTGTCAATCGGACGAGTCTTACCTTAGAAACCGATTTGCACCTTCAACCCGTTCGATCTTGCCTTTGCTCAAACGTCCTTATTCGAACGCTTCGCATGGTATTAGGCTCCGAGCCTATGATCATTACAAATGCTCTTTAATGGCGAATGTACTGAAAAGTTGGCTGGCGGCGGGCAGGTGTTTGTTGGCGAACTATATTTTTGACATGCCAAAGAGGTGCCCACCGCCTCTTCATCCGTTCGATCTTTGTAGGTAAATACTCTAGCATCGGATGTAGGGTGAAAAGTTGTATCCAGATCTACGTCCCTCTTCATCGATCCCGCGATCCCAGAGCCTTGAAGTTTCATCTTCCTGATAAGTGTGGCCGTCCCCATGAAAAATGTCCGAACTGATATTATTGAAGAGACTATCGCCCGATGAGTAAGTAGATATGGTGAACATCCCCGATCCTCGTATCACAGGTCCTAGGGCCGTGAACTACCCTCGCCCTTGCGGGCAGGGCTTCTTGCTTCATCGAGTCGGCCTGCGTAACATACGCGAATGAACGTAGTGGTCGGCCGTCCACAAGCTCGAGTTCCGATCGTTCGGACCGCACCATCAACGTTAGTAAGTTGCTTCTCTCATCCCCTAGCTATCACAAGGGGCCTCTCGTTCGCCACAGTTATTTAGTGTCCGCTACGGGCATGTGGCCCAGACAACTAATGAAAAGAAGGAACTGTATGCCGAAAGAGATCCTCTCCTCGAACCAATCATATTCCGCTATGAGTTCCCCGATGGAGTATCTTTTCCTGAACGTCTCGATATAATGGCCGTTCCTGTTCCTAAATCGGTCCCATAGTTCTATCAGACCATCATTGACAAACTTGACATGCGAGTGAGCGAAAGCGTTTCGGATATGACATATCTCGGACCTGTAGTCTTCTTTCAGTTCGGGGGCCAAATGATAATCTCTGTTGCGAGTGAAGAAGCCCTGTATCGTCGATTCGATCTCCCATCGCTTTATGTCATGGTAGACCCGCAGGTTGCTTATCAACAAAGACCTTACTTTCTGGGTCTCTATCTCATATCTTGTTATTATCGCATATCCCACCAGGAACGTAGCGGCCTCATACCCGATGTTAGGGTCAGATAGGTTTCTCAGTATGGTTCCTCTGATGTATCCAGCCTGTTCATCATCAACATCATCGACAAATTCGAACGCGGGCAGTTTATCATGTTCCATCATAGAATATCTGCTGCTGATGTTCCCGAGGTTACTTCTAAGGCTTGCAGAGGCCAGATAATGGTCTGGACGGTCCTTTGAAAGTTCCGATATATAAAGATCGAAGACCGCTTGGATCATCTCCTGAGGGACCGAACCATCTTTTCTTGCCCTTATCACAAGCTCTTCAACGGCCTTTCTTGTGATGGTCAATCTCATCTGTTCAAAAATGGGGACGAAGCTTTCGAGCTCATCTATTGGTCCCTTCATGTTCCTCCGAGCTCCACCGGGGATAAGGTGTTCCGTCCCATATAACTTATACGAACCGTGGGTCCTGAGGCGTTGGAAATGAAGAGAGCGATCAATTGGCGAAACCTGCAGATACGCACCGTCAGGAAGACCGGAGCTGACCCTTGCTGGAGTTCGTCCATTGCGTGAAACCATAATTATCGGGTGATCGACGGGACAAAGAGAGAGGTCTAGTTCGCTAGGGACGAGGTAGTTCTCAATGATTTCCCTAGATCGAACTTAAGGGTATGCCCAGGATTATCATCCAGGAAAATAATTTATATCCCTTGTTATAAAAGACAACATTAGCCCTGGAGGAATTCAGAACATGAAACGAAAGATCATAGCTGTATTAGCGATAGCTGTAGTTGCCTTGACGTTGATAGCGGCGATGGCATTGTCCCTTCAAGGGTCCGGGGACAGGTCATCGTTGGTCGGGGATAACAGCCCCGGCACGAACAAGGGAGGGACCCAGATCACTGGGGCACTTTCCGACAACGTGACCACGACCGTTCCGACCGACCTGCGGTCGGGGGATGGACATCTTATACTTTCTGCAAGCTATTTAGGATTTGGAAATACATCCTATCCATATGAGACCGGCAAACAGTACACCCTCTCGATAGAGGCCACGACGAACGGCACATGGAACGGAAAGGTCGTGTTATTGGCGTTCGTTAGCAAGGCTGGGGAATTCATTGGGACGAGCTGTGTGAACCTTAAGAGCTCTGGAACCCCCGTCAGTTGGAACTTGACGGCCGTAAGGGACCGTAATCTGGCCTATGCTCATGCCGCGGAATGGATGACGAACGGGTCCTCTAATTATTTCGTCGAACTGGGCTTTAGCTTCAATACGACCGAGGTGGGTGGATACAATATGACAGTTCCAGGCGTTCGATGCCAACACTGGCATGGCCATATCTCAACCCCTGATGTTGACCCCGATGCATGTCCCAGTGACCAGAGGAATGACCATTGTAAAGGTGGGCGATGGGGATGTTCAGATACTGAACGGAAGCACGTTACTATCAGATCGTCCTAGATGTGACGAACGGGTGGAACATACAACATGATGTCGATATACAGAACTTGACATTGTGGGTCAATTCGACCGCGGTTCTAGCGATTAGCAATAGGACGGAGTTCACGGCACAAACATTGGAACCGGGGCAAATGACCCAGTTCCAAGCGTTCTTCCCTCTGACAGTTTCGAGCGGTGCCTTTGCTATGACATATGATGACTATGGGACCGTCATACCAGTGCAGTTGGGCTGAGGTCCGAAATCCTTTTCCCCTTTTATTTGGCGAGCGGTAGGTCCAACGCGGAAGTTAGTAAATGAAAAGAACAAGTAACGAACGTATAAGGATGCTGAGGACGGAACCACCGGAACCTATGTATGTGGACGGCCGACCTTTACATACATCCTAGGATGCTATGTTGGCCAGCCGGATCGAACAGGAACCCCCGGCCGTTAAGGGAAGAGCGTTCGCTGAAGCCGTGACCGTTCGATCGGTCCAACGATTCATGTTGATCTGATCTAGGTGATCACGATGGAAAGAAAGATACTTGTCATAGGAGCGACCGGACATCAAGGAGGTTCGGTCATTGATGCATTGTCCAAAACCGACCTTTCGGTCCGTGCGATGGTTCACCGTGGTCACAAAGGTAAGATCGGGGAGCTCGAGGCGCGGGGGGTCGAGGTCATGGAAGCGGATCTTGATGATCGGGAGAGTTTGATACGCGCAATGGACGAAGTTCATGGTATCTTTAGTGTGTTGAACTTCAGGGATGGTGGTGTGGGCAAAGAGGAGGAAAGGGGAAAGCGCGTTGCTAACGCCGCAAAAGATGCAAATGTGCAACATCTGATCTATTCATCGGTGGGAGGGGCCGATCGTCACAGTGGTGTACCACATTTCGAGAGCAAGTGGCAGGTGGAAGAGCACATCAGAAATATCGGGATACCGCATAGCATCGTGCGACCCACGACGTTCATGACGAACCTGATGGAAACGCCGGAGGCCATGCGAACGATCATGATGTCAATAATTAGTGCTGGTGCACGAAGAAGGCCAGTTCAAATGATCGCCGTTCCGGACATAGGAAGATGGGTCGCTCACATGTTCCAGGAAAGAGATAGATTCCTGGGAAAGGCCATCGAGATCGCGGGGGATGAGGTGGATCAGCAAAAGATGATGGCGGCGTACATGGACATTTATGGAAGAACGCCAGATGCCCCGGCTCCCGGGCCGGTTCCGTGGTTCAATGCGGACCTTGAAAAGATGATAGAATGGATCGATCTTCATGGGTATAGGGCGGATATAGAGATGAATCGCAGAGAGATTCCAGGCATCCTTACGTATGAAAAATTCCTGGCCCTCAAAAGGCCGATGTGATGTCGGCCATCCATATTATCGTAGCTGGGGGCCACAAGGGGAACATGCCTTTTGACCGCTCAGGTCCCGACCACGGAACAGGTCATGGACAATAACGCCGCCCTGATACGCTGTCGTTAGAGGGAGATCATCACATATGGCATCAAAACCATCTAATAGATGTCACATGCAAACCATGATCCATGGAAGGAGATATGACGAGCAGGAAGGACGAAAAATTCAAAGATCAAAAAGAGATCGCCATGAACTTCTTGAACCTGGTCATCTCCGGCAAGTTCAGAGATGGTCTTCGATATTTCAGTCAGGATTCCCGCACCCATAATCCATATGTTGCAGGTGGGATGGAAGACCTGATAGGCGCCATGGAAGAGGCGAGCGAATCGGAAAGATCAAAACATCCTGATTCTGGTTTCTCTATCGAACATGTGCTTGCCGACGGGGACATGGTCGCCATACATACTCAGATGCTCAGTTCCATAACCAGGCCGAACGAGGGCGGATTGCGGCAGGTCCATTTGTTCCGGTTCAAGGACGAAAAGATCGTTGAATATTGGGATATTAGCCAGTCCATACAACCTGAAATGCCCAATGCTGCTGGAGCGTTCTAGTACTAGCCCCGTGTCCGTGTCCTTTCTCAACGTGCGGGAAATACGTATCAAAGGAACTTGCATATTGAGCGGGGACGTCGATCAAGACAAGGGACCGGAACTTTCTGGTCATTGAGCTGTAGGTGTCCCTGAAATACAATTATTTAGATCTACCACCTTATTTCTCATCGATCTGTCCGGTGTTGTCCATGAAGATCGTTGAAGGGATATACAGGCTAGACGATGCGAGCAACAACATTGCGCATTCGAACGTGTATCTGATAACGACCGAGAACGGTCTAACGCTGATCGATACTGGAACACCAGGTAATGAGAACAGGATCATAGATGAGGTCAAGGACCTGGGTCACCGGCCCGGGGACATAAAGATCATCGTTCTCACTCATTACCATATGGACCATATAGGGAGCGCCAGGGCCCTAAAGGACCTGACGAAGGCGAAGATCGCTGCTCATAGGGATGATTCGGACGTTATTTCAGGAAAAGCGCCGATGACAATGCCCAAGGTCGCGAGATCTGGTCCTCCTCCGATCTTTTCTCATGTGGATGTGGACATCGTTCTTGATGATGGCGATATTATCTCGGGCCTTGTCGTATTCCATTTACCGGGTCATACCAAGGGAAGCATCATGTTGCTCGACCAGAGGAGAAAGGTCCTATTCACCGGGGATACCCTGCAATACGATGGGGAAACGTTGAGGGCTGCACCTGAGCATTATAGTTTGGACATGGGGCAATTAAGACGGTCCATTAAAAAGGCCTCCAAACTTGAGTTCGAACTCTTGCTCCCAGGACACGGTGTGCCCCTTTCACAAGATCCAAAAGGACAGCTGCAAAATTTGATCACTGAAGCTTGAAACGGTCTTGCCTTTCCCCATCGAACGGTTCAAGGAGTTTTGTGGTCAGGGCTGCTCATCTGCGGCGTGCTTATTGATCCGCTCTCCCGTTCTTTGAAAGGATAGGGACGATGGATATTGGCCATCAACGCATCACGATCGAAGCTGGGCGTCCGTGTGCATATTAACCCCATCAGCGAGGGATATCTAGTGCCTTTTTCGTAATCCTTCTTGGACGTCCTTTTTTTACTCCGATCCCCGTCCCCCGGTCATAGCGGGACACATTGATCGCAAGATCAAATGGCCTTAGTATATCGAGGTTAATTTTATCCATGATCCTGAACATATACCGCCGCTCATTCCTGGGATGAACTGAATGGACATTATAACGACAGAGTGGCTTGAGATCGCGTTCCTTCTTTCGTTGGGCGTCCTAAGCCATTTCACCTTTGCCAAATTGAAATACCCCATGGTCATAGGTGAGCTCCTGATCGGGGTAGTGATCGCACTTATCGCCACGAACATCCTCGGTATCAAGATAGTTCAGGATGAAACATTACAGGTCCTTGGCCAACTGGGCGCCATTGTTCTGTTGTTCATCATCGGGCTCGAGTGCGATATCAAGAAGGTTTTTTCAAAAAAGAGCATCCTCATTGCTGGAACAGGGGTGGTGGCTACTTGGGCGATGATATATCTCGTCCTGATCTTGATGAGACCTGGGGCTTCGTTCGGAGAAATGATACTTTTACCGACCGTCTTTGTTTCTACGAGCGTAGCTGTCACAGCAAGCGTTCTTAGAGAGCTCGATATGATCAATGAACCGGTGGGAACGGCGATAATAGGGGCGGCTGTGATCGATGATATCTTGGGGATGGTGGCTTTGGCCATTTCTAAAGGCGTGATTCTATCACAGCTTTCTATCACCAATGTCACCATCACGATCGTAGCCTCGCTACTCTTCATAGGCATGGGGATTTTGGTAGGGATCAAGTTCATCTCAAGGGCCATCGACCGCATAGAGAGGAAGGGTAGAAAATTGGGATTGGTCCAGGTCGACCTGACCCTGGTTCTTGCGACGACCCTGATATATGCTGTTATCGCCGATCTGATCGGTGTGTCGGCGATCGTAGGGGCTTTTGTCGCCGGGACGATTTTCGCCTCATCGACCATAAAGCATCAGATCCGAGATGGTACCGATCATCTTGGTGCCGATCCTGATCCCGATGTTCTTTATCACCACTGGCATGCTTTTTGAGCTGTCAGGTCTGATAGCCCTTCTGCCTCTGGCCTTGGTATTTCTGGTGATCGCAGTTCTTAGCAAACTGGTGGGATGCGGAGGGGCCGCGAAAGCATCTGGAATGTCCACAAAGGAATCTTTGTCCGTCGGTCTAGGGATGGTGCCGAGATTGGAGGTTCCGATGATCATAGCGGTCTATGGGGTCGGTCAGGGAATGATCGATAACGACATGTTGTCGATGGTGATATTCGTTGGGATCATGAGTTCCATCTTCGCATCTTTCCTGTTCAAAAGGTCCGTTCGATATCAAAGAAAAGGCTCTAGCACGGGAACGAAAGACCAGATGGACATGGACGTTATGGTATCAAGAAGGACCAACACTTAGTCCAATGTGGATCCGACAAACATCGAAAGCGAAAAGATGATCCGGTCGAGCACGGACCTGATCGAGGGCCTCGAGCAGTTATATCCCATCCCGTTGTGGTCGCCACGATGATGTTCTAATGACCTCATGGTGATGCCGACAATGTTCTTTCCCCGATCATCCAAACATATGATGGCGATCAAATTGAATGGATCGAACGTCTAGATAGGCCCGTTTTGACCAGAGATATGATCGGAAACAGATGAAAGAAATGGTGGGTTCAGCACCCACTTCCTATGTTCCACTCATAAAGGTTCCACAAACCCAAAAACAGTAATCATTATAATACTGTATCCTGTTTCCACGACAATCTTATGACCGATGAGCAAGCCGCCCCACCTAGTGGTGTAGAGGTCACCCTAAGCAGGGAGCTCGGACTTTCTGAAGTATTGATGATCGGTATCGGGCCTAACATCGGTTCCTCTATATTCTTGCTTATCGGTTTCGCGGCGGGGATCTCGGGTCCAGCTCTTCTTGCCGTCTTTATTTTGAACTTCATCGTGACCATATTTACCGCAATGGCGTATGCGGAACTGGCAAGTGCTTATCCTGAGACCGGCGGGGGTTACCGTTGGATCAAGGAAGGGCTTTCCGGACCGTTGGGATTCCTGGGCGGATGGATGTCATGGATCGGTCACTGTATAGCCTGTAGCGTTTATGCGATCGGTTTCGGGTTGGGTATCCAGGAACTGCTGTACCAATATAACATACAGATCTTCAATCTCAGCCCAAGTATCATCGAAAATCTGTCAACCGTGATCATTGCGGTGATCTTCTGCTACTTGAACTACCGTGGGGTAAAGGATACCGGGAGATCGCAAATAACGGTCTCATTGTTCCTAATAGGGACGATCATTCTCTTCGCGCTGTTCTGCATCGCAGCCTTGTTCGCCAACCCAAACCTGCCAGGCGCTAATGGTTTCGGACCTGTTTTCCTGCCATTCGGGTACATAAGCATCGCTGTAGGAATGGGATTCACCTTCATGATATTCGAGGGTTATGAAGTGGTGGCCCAAACAGGGGAGGAGGCAAAGGAACCGGAAAAGACCGTCCCAAGGGCCATGTTCCTTTGCATCACGATCAGTGCCATTCTGTTCATCGCCGTCGCTGCTTGCAGCTTTGCCATACTTGGTTGGCAGGGGGTCGCGGCGGGAAAAGATTCGGCCCTGACCATGGCGGCCCAAAGGGTCGTGCCCATCCTGGGCGGCGCTTTGATGTCCATTGGGGTGATAGTCGGTTCTGTCGCCTCGGTCAACTCCATCGTTTTCTCGGCTTCCCGTGTATCGTTCGCCATGGGTCGGGATGGTAATCTACCGGCCGTATTTGGACGACTAGATAAAAAGAACCATACCCCCGCAGCCGCCATCATGATCAGCGGCGTGATTATCATTTTCATGGCTATCGCGTTACCCATCAATTCGGTAGCCTCTGTCGCTGACGTCCTAATACTTCTACTGTTCGTCATGGTGAACGTGGCGGCAATAACCTTGAGGAAAAAACATCCTGAGGTAAAGCGCTACTTCGTGACACCGTTCTATCCTTGGATCCCGATAATAGGTGTGGTCTCAAAGTTTTTCCTGGCCATAATGCTGTTCGACTATGAGCCTCTTTGTTGGTATCTTGCCATCTTGGTCATCGTCTCTGGATTGCTCATGTATTACTTCGCGAAAGGAAGGAAGACGGGCGAAAGGTTCGAGGCGTCCGGTCCAGCCCCCCTTTCGGCGGAGGCGAAGGCTAGATTCCGTGTTCTTATTCCGGTAGATAATCCCAAGAACGAGGCGCTCATAGATCTGGGCGTGACATTGGCGGCCAAGAACGATGGCGAGATCCTTTTGGTCAATGTCTTCGAGGTTCCTTACACCGTTCCGTTCAATCTTGTGGACAGAACACGCGTGGAAGAACGCGAGAAAATGATAGCGGGGCTCAAAGGATACTCTGAGCGGAAGGGGGTCAAGACCAGGGCGACGGTCCTAGTGTCCCATGACGTGGTAGCGAGCATAATCGGTACCGCAAAGGACCAAGGGGTTAACACGATCATAGTGGGCTGGAAAGGTTATACGAACACCGAGATGAGAGCGCTAGGTCACAAGCTCGACGAGATAGTCAGGAAGACCCCTTGCGATATCATGGTCCTCAAGACCCAAGGCGAGCTTAAGCCGGCCAAGATCATGGTACTTTCTGGAAATCTTTGGCATGTAAGCAAAGCGGCCGAGGTTGCCGCTGACATTGCCAAGCGCAACGACTCTCGTGTTACTATTCTCGATGTCAATGTCAACATGCACATGTTCGTTAGGGCGATGGGGTATCAGCCCAAAGAGACAGAATACTCCAAGAAGCTCAAAAAATTAGTTGAGTCCAAAGGAGTGCAGGTCTCCATCAAGGATATCCAGCCAGATTCGATCATAAATGGGGTGGTGGATGAATCGGCATCCACGGACCTATTGGTGATAGGGTGCACAACCGCCGTGCGGTGGGACCCGTTCATATTCGGACATCTTCAGGATGTGATAGTCAAAAACGCGATGTGCCCTGTTCTTGTTTACAAGAGAGTAGGCCCGAACACGCAGGATTCTCCGATGATAGATATAGAGAACCTTGTTAGTGGACAGGCACAGCCGATCGAGGTGGAAGGGGCCAAACAGCGATCATAAAAAAATAGGCCCTTATGCTTTCATACCTTGGACAAAGGGCTTGGCATATCTTTAATGCATATTTTTCTTGATCAGATGGTCTGCCGGCCGTGAACATGTATATTGCCCGGCGATCAAACTTCATATATTTGTCCCGACCCCATCTCCGATCCGTTCGTTCAGGTCGACCTCCTCTACACGAGCCGGACCTGCCCCGGCTGTGGCAGCATAGAAGCTAAAACACTTTCTCAGGGAACACACGAATGTCCTTGTGGTTTCAGGGACGGTCGTGATCATGCCTCTTCACTCGTCATTCTCGATCGAGGACTAGAGAAGGTACGGTCAGAACGACCGGAACTCAAACTTGTGGACGGCCGACCACTGCTTGCATCAGCGAATGCAAGGCATGTTGGCTCGATGAAGCAAGAAGCTCTGCCCGCAAGGGCGGGGGTAGTTCACATTATCGAACAGTTCAATGTTGATCAAGAGCGGTAGGTCTCTAATCTTTTATAACGATCATCGACCGCTACTCGACGAACGATCGGAACGATCAACGAGATGTGATCGATCCGTAATGCCCGATCATGCTTATCCCATTTAGATCTCTACCGAACACCACCCGATGAACGATCAGGCCTCTGTAGGCGACCAGCGGCATGATCTATCGGTTCGAAGGCGCATGCGAGATCATTGTGAGGATGAAACTTTATCGATCAGGACATCTTGCGGTCTTATCCAGTAAAAACACGACCAGACCACAAAACCGATAGGAAAATATAGGCATATCCAACATAAAGACACCGTTCATGTTGTTCCAGCAGGTTTCTTTCGTCCCCGCCATCGTACGAAAAATAAAAAATAGAAAATAAGTGAGACCCGATCCCCCTGGATCAGGTTCTTACTTAGACCTTCTGTATCTCCCTCGACAATAGGTCCTCGAACTGCCATTCGTTATCGAAGTGCTCGTTCATATCGGTGATCAGGGTGTAAAGCCAGTAGATCGCGAACAATCCGATGGTAACAATGGACAGGACAAGATAAAGAACGAAGCCCCTCTTATGGATCGGCTTCCAATTTGGTTGGGCAAGATCAAGTCCGATCTGGGCCCCAGCTAACTGGGCGTTCTGAACAAAAGTGTTCAATCTCCTGTCATGGTCGAAAGTGTACTTTGTAAGGAAGTACAACACGTACAATATAGCGAAGATCGAGATGACGGGTATGATTATCAGGATCGCCCATAACATAGGGTCCCTAGGCTTCTCATTGAACGTCATCTCTCGATCAACGGCGTCCATTGCACCAAGATACTGTTCAACATTGTTGGAGACCCTTTTCTCTGCTCCCCTTGTTCGTAGATAATCGATCGTCGCTTTTCTCAATTGCGCCTCTCTTAGCATGTGTTCCTTCTGCCGTTTTATCAATTTATATGCAAGGACCGCCAAAAGGATATCAGTTATAACTAAAGCTAATAATCTGATCAATGAACCAGTTATAAGACCGAGGAAGCCAGCTGCTATCGAAGCCGCTATAGAAATGATCCATGCCAATACTGGCACGATCACCCAGATGATCCCAAGTCTCTCATCGGTCGCCTTTCTGCCAGCGATAGTGTTCAAGATCGCATCCTTGGCGTTCCATGCTCCTCCACTTGACGCAGGAGCATTCTGGGCCGGTGGGACGTTCCCACTGCCCGTGAAATCATAGCCACAGTTGGGACAGAACTTTATGTCTGACGTTACGGTAGATCCACATCTTGGACATACTTTATGAACTTCCTCCACGATTAACCCCCTTTTTTTATAATAAGATAACGAACGCTCTATATTTATGACTTTGTTCCGGAACAGACCGTCTTTTTGAGGTCGCTCTCTCATCTAACTGGCATCCTTAGTGCTCGCCTGAACATCATAGGTCGCGCGCCCAAGGGGGGTTCCGATCGTTCGGACCGATACATTAGCTTAGTTCATCACTTGCATGTTCTCATCATTTCGTTCTTTAGCGGGACCTGCCGCTCACGCGAGCTAAAATAAGGATCCCATTGGACCTGAGGGCTCGGACGGACGAATGGATCGGTCCCGGACCATATCATGATCCTCTAGAATAACATCAGAGATATACATATGCTATATACGAAGGATCTAATATCCCTGACCATGGATCAGAAGGCAATCAAGAAGATCGCCCAGGTCAAGGCCAAGGAAATAGAAGATATAGCTAAGATCGATGCAAAGGAAAAGAAAGAGATCCAAAAGATCGATAAGTACAACTCAAAGGAGAAGAAGGAGATAACAAAGGACGAAGAGAAAAAGCTCAAAGTAAAGTCGAAGGCCGAGGAAGAGCTGTCACATATACGGTCCAAAAGAGGTTAGAGCACAGGTCTCGGGACGGTTCGTCCCACATCAATAAAAGATATCCGCTCGGTCCATGATCATATGACCTATTGAAAGGCGATCATCGACAAAAAGAGGCCTGGATCTCATTTATTGTAAGTTCCCCCTCTAAGCGGACGGGGTTTCTCGTTTCATCTTTCCAACTTACATAGATCCACGGACATATGTGTTGATCAGTGGTCCAGAAGCATCGCTCCGATCGACCGGACAGTTATTCTCGTCTTATCTCACCAGATGCTGGATACAATTCCAGTTTTGCATAGGACCGCTTGCGTTCATAGAATAAAAAAATATAGGGGGTTTAGGTCCGGGCCTTCGTGGTCTGAACGGTCCTTCTCATTCTCATTCCACCGGCGATGTTTATAATGCCCAAGATCACCAGGAATATGCCTATCAGCCATAGAACGGCCAATATGCCTGCTCCTGGGAATGCGATGAGCAATATACCTATGACCAGCGCCCATATCCCGGCGATCATCAGTAGCCATCGATTGGAGGTCCCGAAGGTTCTGGTCCCCCTTTCTGCAGTTACCCCTTCAGCTATCTGAAAGATCCCGGCCAATATGGCGAATATCCCAACGATATATATCGCCGCGAGCGCCGTAACACCGGGCAAAAAGATGGCCACAAGACCGATGATTATATCGATCACGCCTTCCACCAGGTTCAAGCTCTTACGTGCCCCTGCTTCCCTTGACCTGCTAAATCCTATCAGGACGAATCCCGCTATCAGCATGAATATGCCGAACAGGACAAGGAACAGGGTCAATGTGAACCCGGGAACAAAAATAAAGGCTAGACCGAATATCAGGGCGATAAATCCGAACAGGACCCTGCCCCACCAACTTTGTCTAGTTTTTTCCGCTACCATGTTCCACACCTCGTTGATCCATGAGCATGGAGCTCATATGCTGGACGTTCGAACTACCGCTTTATAATAGTTATGATCGATTTTTGCACCGAAGCATTGGATCGGTGAAAAGACATCGAACTGTGAGGGCCCCGATCGAACGTTATGCGGCCAGTTATCAACAAGATATTTACCGTTCCAGTCATACACTTATCATCAAAGGTACGAAGGAGCGGACGATCCATCTAGCTGTTCTTTTCGATCTGCTCCGCATCTAAAACTTTTTTTGATCTCTCCCGAGGATGGATAAGGCCGTAGTTCTTATCCTTTCTCGCCATCTTGAAGTACCATAGAACGCCAAGAGGGGTCATGATCAGACTTGAGAACATATGATAGAAAGGCATGACAAAGACCCATCTGTCCCACGTTTTGATGTGGACAATTAGAACGAGCAGGTAATATGTTAAAAATATGAACAGGATGGTCCAGGCGGGTTGAAGGATGGTGTACCATCTTAAGGGGAACAAAATTATGGCAACGACCCCTCCGTAGAACCACCAAAAAGGATGAACGATCACGAACTTGAAGTTCGTGATGAACAACCGGAACTCTCCCCCCGCCCAGGCTAGGCGCTGGCGGAACCACCCCTTGAAGGTTGGCGGGACCGCCGTAGACACCTCGAACGGTATATGCCCCACCCTATAACCGCGAGCGACCGCGATAAGCCCGGTCTCGACATCGTTCCCTTGGAAGAACAATGAATGATGCAGCATTATGTCCCTCAGGACGGCCGTCTTGGCGACATGGCATGCACCCGAGATCATCCAGGGGGCTATGAACCTAAGTTGCATAGTCGACATATATTCATGATATTGCAATTTCGTAAGGGTAGATTCATCCCGATTGCTCGGAACCAATTTGATCGAGGCGATATCCCATCCATGTAGCATCATCTCCCCTACAAGGAACGATATCGGTCGTTTTGTCGTCGTATCCGCATCGATCGGAACAACATATTCTGTCCTTACCACCTTGACGAGGGCGTTCCTCACCAACCTATCTCTGATCGTCCCAGAGGTCGCCCGTTCATGGTTCGCCATGACATGTCCGATGGAATTGGTGGGCCCGTCCCGGAATATACGAAAATCGTGCTCATCGGCGATATTTTGGAGTCTTTTATAAAACTCCTGGGTCTCGTCACCGGTAGTGCATAGGACGACCTTCTTTCCATATTGATGAAGATAGTCTACATGTTCTCAAGATATTTTACATTGCCATATATCGGAACGAGAAGGGTGAAGTCATTGTTTGACAGATTACAAAATGCGTAATTTTTTCGACGGGCATAGATCTGCGCTGCTATATCGAGCAGAATCGCCATGATCGGAACGATCGTGAATGCTACGATCTCTAGCAACAACGATATCATGTTCGTCAGCTGGAAAGGATCTCCGCCATTTTCCGAGATGGCCTGCTAAGATCGCTCTGGGGCAACGATATCAAACGTTCTAGTTCGTCCCTTAGTTTGTCCGATGGGCATTGCACAGTGATTATCCGATAAAGGTCATCGAGTTCGTCCTTCGGCAGTTGCATTGCAGGAACGTCGACCTCTTTGATCCGCGGATGTGATGTTTCCCTGAGGTTCTCGGCGGTATCGAGGAGATCTTCCGATATCTTTTCTCCTTTGCGGGCCCCTGTGATGATTATTTGAGGTGCCTTTGTCTGCCTCATCTCTACATATCTTTGGACAATGTCCAAGATCTTGATGGGCTCACCCATATCAAGAACATAGGTGCTTCCGTTATTGGCCAGTGTTGATACCTCGATGACCAGACCTGCAGCCTCGGGGATCGACATGAAATACCTGTCCATCCTCTGGTCGGTTATCGTGATAGGTAGCCCATTATCGATCTGGTACTGAAGGGTCTCGATAAAAGAGCCTCGGCTGTTCAGGACGTTGCCGAACCTGACAGAGGCCACCTTCATGCGTTCATTTGCATAACTTGCAACTATCATTTCTGCTAATCGCTTTGTCATTCCCAATATCGATGTCGGCCGCGCGGCCTTATCGGTGGAGATGTTGACAAGACACGCTACATCGTTCAGAGCACATGATTCGGCGATAACCTCCGTCCCCAACACGTTCGTCCGTATTGCGTTCTCTGGTGATCTTTCCAACAATGGAAGCTGCTTATATGCCGCAGCATGGAAAACTATGTCCGGTCTTATCTCGGAAATGATCTTGTGCATCTGCATCCTGTTCGATACATCGGCCAAGACATATTCCGGCTCAGTGAGAAGTGGTCGCGATGTCAAGCTCATTTCCAGAGCATATAGAGCATATTCACTATTATCTACGAAGTAGACCTCTCCCTGAGGGTCTATCTTCTTAAGTTGCCTGGCGATCTCGCTGCCTATGGACCCTCCAGCCCCCGTGACAAGTACCCTCTTGCCCGAGACCAGCTCCTTGGCTGCTTGACCATATACCGAGGTTATCGTCCTCTGCAACAATCCTTCCGCCAGAGCATCTTCATCAAATGACCTGGTCAATCCGGTGCCCATCCCTTGGCATCCCATGTCCATCCCATCCCGCTTGGTCTTCGACCATTAGGCCTTGCGGCCCTTATCTCGTAAGATAATGATAACTTATATAATTTGCCATTATATCGATTTATTACAATTAATGAAGAGACCCAGTGCGTATCCAGAACGATATTATCATCATTGTACGTTCCCCTCCCTAGTAATTTCTCTATATAGAGACCGGTCTTTCCCTTTTATTTTCATCGGAAAGATTTTTAATAAAGATAGTATAATCTGAAAAGATATCGAAGGGGTGGCAATTAGAACGGTACATCGTACCGTTCAATGATTTACATTTGGTCGGTGGACCAAATGATATCAAAGGGGGAGATCGGATGGTTTCGAGATCAATGACAAGTAGTGCATATGCTACCCTGGGAAGCTCAATACTGATGATCGCGATGTTAGGGGGAACTGGGGTGGCCTCATCGGCGATAATGGGGGATAGCCAGCAAGCGGTCCAAGCCGGACAGAACACGACCACGGACTCATTGCTCCAGGTCACTAGCGGCATACAGCTCGATCAGGCGGTCGGACTATTGAACAATAGCGAAGTATACGAGGTCCAGATGGTGATAGGGCTCACGCCGGCCTCACCTGATATAAACATGAGCGATATCGGAATAGAGACCGTCACCGCGACGGGGAACTCGTTCATGTTCCTAGGGGACGGATATTCGTTCGAAAAGCTCATTAGCGACAACATGACCGCGACGACCACGGTCTGCTCGGGTGACATCGATCTGGTGAATCTGACCCTGGCAGAACCACTGAGGGACGGCTCATATGTCCAGATCGTCTTCCTGATATCCGAGGGACAGACCGATGCGTTCGAACTGATCATGCCGCATGCGATGACGGGCTCGTGTGTCTTCCTATGGTAGAGCGGAACAACGGTATTGGTCACTAGGGGCAGAAACTCACCGATGACCACCTATGAGGATCATGCGTCAGGTTGCGAAACGATCTCGCCATTTTATCGCCCATGATGCATGGTCCGATCTTTCCATGGATATTTTCATCTCTTTAGGTCGATCATATGAAGATCCTGGGTAGATCATGGGATCGTTGAAATACATGAACGGTCTGAAGGTCGATATCGTCCTTCGGTACTAGGGGTCCCGATGTAACGATGAAGATGAAGTGGTGATGAGCTCTTGCTCCGTTGCACGATGGCCGGTATCATCCCTTTGATGATGTCTGAAAGATACTCAGAATTCAAAGAACATTTTTATTTGAACAAGAAAAAAGAGTTCGACGAGATAGTGACGAAAAGGAGCTATTATCTGATCCGACAGCTCCCGGTGGACATAGCAACTCGAACATTAGGGCCGAGGATCGCAGAGGTTTTATCTAGACAGGGGAGGGACGGTCTTTGGCAAAGGTCCACCAAGATAACGTTCGATGTGCTCATGGGGCTGAGGTATGTCGGGGTACTCGATGAACTGATCAAGAACGACAGGATCAAAGATGCATGCGGGACCATAGAAAGTAGATCGGAGATGGGATCGAGTGCTCATCCGCTCGCGAATTTATGATAATGCTGATCATCATGATGTTCAGGAGATCAATGGACACATATCGAAGATCCGAAATTCCCAGATGCCGAACGGATCATGGGAAGAGACGTCCGTCGCGACTGTCCACCATATCGATGAACTTCTCGACCTCGGCGTATCAAAGAACGATCCCGCGATCATGCTTGGTGCAGAATATCTTTTGGAGAACCTCGATAAGAGCAATTGCGGCCTGATCGGACCCATGAACAAAAAGGAGGTAGGAAAACTAGTTCCTGGAAGCCTGCACGAGAGAGAGCTGGAGTTCCAAGCGGCAATGAGGTACAAAAAAGAGATGGACCCTCGAAAGGTCTGTTTCGTTCGGCTCGGGATAATGCAGAGCGCTTTGGCCCTGAGACCGTTGTTGCAACTAGGATATGAGAAAGATGAAAGGGCGGGGTCGGAGCTCGAGAGGATCTTCAGGGCCTACCAGAGGTTCGACAGCCTCTGCTATTTTGATATCAAAAGATCGACAGAGGACCAATGTTGAGAGGGGAACGGGCCTCGCCTGATGCTAAATTCGCGCTGACCATCTCATTCGCGTTTGTAGTATCTTGCAGAGAACATGTTCTTTTCTGTCCTGGGTGATGCCTCCGTCAATCCATGTTCGGTCATGAGCGCCCTGATCTCATCTATCGAGATGCCGTGTCTTGGCCTTGTCGGCTCGCATAGTTGTAAGAACCCATGTGTCCTCAAGGTCTTGACGATCTCGTTCACGATCACGGATCTTTCGCTGCGAGGTATATCATGCAATACATGGTCGATCACAATAACATCATATGAAGAACCTGGAAGTCCTGCGTTCCTGATGTCAGCGTTGATAAGATCGACGTTTTTCATCCCAACGACCTTTTTTTGGAGGACCTCTTGCCACTGTTTCGAAACATCGAGGGCGGTGACCCTTCCGCCTTGGTTCAATCGTTTAGCGATGCGCCGTGTGTTCTCACCCCAGCCCGAACCGAAATCAAGCAACGTTCTCCGTCCCCTGGAGACCGAGACCATCGACGATCCTGTCGTAGTTCGATCTCCTGAACAATCTGGAGGCGACCAATGTGAACGCGATCTCCGCTCTGTTCGGTGTGGTAATGCTCATAATCCTCACATCAAATATGATGTTCAGTGGTCTTAACCAAAATGGCCATAAGTGGCCGATCGACCGTACAGATGCGAACCTGGTCCGTCCCCAACTAAAATGTCAACTATCTTTTTCCACGGACAGTTCCTTTCGATCGATCTCCAGAGGTCGATCTCTGAGATCGGTTGAAATGCGGGGCCAAACCTTTCCTTGGCCACCGTGTAGATCGTTCTATTGATGGGGGTCGGTACACCCGTTCTTTCCGCTAGCTCGAGCATATAGCCGTTCAGCGTGTCGAGCTCGGTGGCTGTTCTCCCCCATAGACATCCTGCGCCATGCTGTTGAGACCTAGGCGACCTTTGTTCAAACCGAACAGCGGGCCGGTAAAAAAGGATGGGACCATCGCACCGAACCGGATCTTTCTCCAGGATGGGACCGGTCCCAATGGATGCTCGTGGAACCAAGTCAGTTGAATTAATGGGGAGCAAAGCGCCTGGCAGGCTTTTTCAGCTCTGTGCTCTCAGAGCTGTTTGGTGACAAAAACATGCCAGGCATGTTCATCTCGGAGACCATCGTAGATAGTTCTTGGCACGTTCAGGACGAACGGTACGTCGGAAGAGGCGAGAGAGCTAGCGTCGATGCCTCGAACTGGCATCGCTCGCTGCGAGAGGTGAACGGCCGCCGACGAGGGCGGCCGTTCGTGCTTCCTCCTCAGATGCTGGAGAGCGTTCGTCGGTTCATGCTCGAGCTCCACCTCAGCTTTCGAGCGGCCGAGGGTCATCTGAGACGCATGTTATCGATGCTCGGTCTGAAAGCGCCGGACCATACGACCATCTGGAAGCGTCTTGCGAGCGAGGAGGCGGAACCGGTCGTTCCGCCTCGAGAGGCGATCGTCGCGATCGACTCTACGGGCTTCTCGACCTCGCTTCGAGGCGAGTGGCTTCGTGATCACTGGCACAAGCGACGCGGCTTCGTCAAGGCGCATGTCGCCATCGATGCGATGACGCTCGAGGTGCTCGGCGTCATCATCACGGACGAGAGGGTCGGTGATCGCACCATCTTCGTCCAGCTCATAGAGCAGGTGCTCGCTCGAGGCGTCGTCATAGAGAGGGTGCTCGCCGACGGAGGTTACGACTCGACGTATGACTTCGATCTGCTGAGGAGCAAGGGCATCGAGGCCGGTATCAAGATGGCCCATGATGCGAGGACAAGGTCTCGTGGTGGGACATCGGCCAGACGCATGGCCGTCAAGGAAAGGGATGAGCTTGGCCAGGAGGGATGGGAAGAACGATACGCGTACTCGCTGCGCTGGATGATAGAGTACGTGTTCTCGGCCGTGAAACGCGTCCTCGGCGGAGAGGTGAGGTCGCGTCGTCGCGACCTCATGTTCGCCGAGGTCGAGAACAAGTTCTGGACATGGAACGAGATGAGACGGGAGGAATAATTCAACTGACTTGTGGAACCCAGCCCTTTGTAAAAGACCGATCCCTTCCTTGTAGAGGTTCAACGTCATATGGCCTAAAACGCCGTATGATGTCATCTCACGTTCTTGATAACCTACCAGGGTCATGAGGGGATTTGCAAGATTGATCACCAGCTTGCAATGGGCGGCGTCATTGATGCGGTCAGTGATCATGCAGTCCGATCCAAGGTCCAATATGCTCTTCACTTCATCCATCTCAACGTCAAGATCGTTCGATCTTGCTCCTATGATGATGTACCCTTTTGGATCATGTCCGACCACGCCAGGACCGTCCCGCCATGCATTGTAACAGATCACGCCATAGATGACCCGCGAGAAGTGTTCTGGCATGATCCGTTGGTTCCAAACGCCGTTCTGCAAAGAGACGATGATAGGCTGATGTCCGCCCAGCTGGGACCTTATCTCTCTACAGGTGCTCTCCAGGTCATAGTTCTTGACCGCGATCATTACTATTTCAGGCGGGCAGGTGTTAGAGATCGACCTTATGACATCAACACCGATAGACTTGGACCTGCCGCCATCTTCTCGAGCATATGTCCTTATTCCGTTCTTCTTTATGATCTCGTACGAGCCACCTCGAGCAAGCAATGAGATGCCCTCGTAATGGGGTGCAAGCCAGGCCGCTATGGACATCCCGATCGCCCCTGCTCCTACCACTACGACCTTTGGTCCGCCCTCCACTTTCTCCCCCCTTCGTATCAAATATTATGAGTTGTTCCAGGCGGTTATCAATGTATTCTACCGGACATTATCACTTACCGATTTGAGAAGTTCGTGATGACCATGGACCCGATGAGCATCATTGTCGGTCAGTTGTTCATTTCCATCAGCATAAATATGCGGTTCTCACAGATATCGGACCATGGATGGAAGGATAACATACTTCGAGGCGATCGGCCCCCAGAACACTGAAACTACCCTTCGATTGGCCAAGGAACGCGGCCGAGAGCTTGATGTTCATAAGATCGTCATCGCTTCCACGACAGGATCTACTGCAAAGAAGGCGATGGAGCACTTCAAGGATGATGATGTTCGATTGGTGATCGTCCCACATCAGTGGGACTTTCGTCGTGAGATCAACCCGTTCCCTCCCGAGACAGTGACGATGCTGAGGGAAGCTGGACATGTAGTTCATTTTGGCACGATGCTATTTCACACCTCCGATCTTTATGAATCATCAACACCCGTGGTGATGGCGAACCTATTGCGCTGTTTTTCGCAAGGTTTCAAGGTCTGTTTCGAGATCGTTCTGATGGTGACCGATGCAGGCATACTGAAGAGCGGTGAGAAGGTCATCGCCATTGCTGGGACCGGAAAGGGGGCGGACACGGCACTGGTCATGCAAGCGGCTTCTTCCCAGCATCTGAAGAGATTGAGAGTGAACGAGATCCTTTGCAAGCCGCTCAATCCCATGAACATCGATGAACTGATGGCAAAGACCAGTGGAGAACTATCGAGATGATCCGTTCGATCGGCTCGTCGGGAGCGAGGGTCATGCCCTCGACCAAGATGTTCCTAGAGAATGAGACGATCGCACCGGCCGCCAGGGCGGCACGGTTCTCGTAAACCAACCCGCCTTTTTTGGGCGGACATTCTTGATCCGAGCAGCATCCATGCGTAGCATCCGCTGATGTACGTAATGGTCCGCCGTCCACGAGCGTTAGTTCCGGTCGTTCTGATGGTACCTTCGATGATCCTTTTTATTGAGATGGGGACGAAACTTGCAGGCCGGCAACGCTTCATTATCTTATGTGAGCGCTCATGAAAATGAACGTCTTTTGCTGAGCCACCCGAAAGTACCACTTTCTGGTTGGCCTTGAGCTTGCCGGTAACTTTCTCGCTCTCGTTCCCTTGCATTCGCAGGGGATCTCTCGCTCGCACGATGTTAAAAGCATAAAGCTCCATCTGGTACTAGGAGCAGAATGAGCGAGAGCGATAAGCCCCCCAATAGTTATAGGAGGACATCCACCCTGAGGACCCTACTTGGGTCGAGGGAGGACATGCCCGGTCCTCTAAGCAAATTGGGACAATATATCTTCGTGGTCTCGCTCATCTTAATGGCGTTGACCGCCTTAGCACTTATCAATGCTTATTTCCACATCGCCAATATCACTTCCTACGATATAGATCAGACCGGATCCACCTCACCTTTTCTCCTGGCAGGATATGTTGGCATGTTCATAACTATAGCGTTTTTACCGATCCCTGACTACTTCCTCCTTCCGGCCTACGGATATCTGGCCTCACTTGGGGTTTTTGATCCCTATACCACATTCATCGTATGTCTTCTAGCTGCGATCCTTCCGTTAGAGTACATACCCGGAAGGTTCGCTGGGAGACCGCTTTTATTGAAGGGACTGAAATATTTTGGCATATCCGAGAGAATGATCAACTCGGCAGAAAAATGGCTGGAAGACCATGGAAGGTTCTCTATCTTCATTTCCACGTTCATACCCTTTTTCTACAGCGTCACCTCCCTGGCCGCAGGGACATTGAAAATGAACGCAGCAGAGTTCCTGGTCGCGAGCGCGGTGGGGTTCGGAGTGAGATATGCTTTCCTGGAGTATATCGGATACCATAGCATTTTCATATTCACCTATGCGTTCGATTATTCGAACAGGACCCTCTTGTTCTTGCTGCTGATCGTGTCCGCTTTGTATGCTGGATTTTACCTTTTTAGAGCATGGCGACCTGGCCGAACGCACCCCGCACCATGAACGTTTATCGAGCGACCGCATCAGGGCTCCTTGGGATGCCGCCTCGGATGCAAGGAAAGCGTAAGATCGTCCTTTTGTAACAGATCTATGCTTCCCATCTTCCCGATCTAAAAAAGGACCTGATCTTCGACCTCCCAATTGCGAACATGGTCCGCCATTTTAGGCTATAAGGTCTTCTCGCCTCAGATAACCATTCTATCCCGATCGCACATGACATGGCCCGACGAGTGCCGAGATCATTTAGAATAGGGTCAACGAACAGTATTCTACTAGTGCACGAGCCGAACGCAAAGGACCTCGAAAAGGGAACCGAGGAAAATGGATCTTCAGGGGTCATTATCGCCCGTCCGAGGATCGAAGGATTATCCGACCTGATCTTTGGCCTTGCGCTTTCGATAGGTGCCATCCAGTTGTTGGGTACCTCTTCCCAATCCACGTCCCAGCTTCTTACGGTGATCAGCTCGTTCGGGTTCAGCTTTTTGATCCTTATAGGTCTGTGGAACAGATATACGACGATCACTTCGGTGATGCCGATCGAGACCACGATAATGGTAAGGCTCAATATGCTCCTCCTCTTCTTGGTGGTGATCGAACCGTATCTTTTCAACATCCTGATCGTACAAAATGGCGCGAGCCAAATTTCCCTTGCTGAAGAGGCAAGCGTCCTTTATGGGATAGATCTCGCCTGTATGAACCTCGTTCTCGCTTTCTTCTCTCACTCTTTGACGAGGGAGGGTGGAAGGAGAAAAATAACGTCAGAACAGGCCGAACGGTTCAGAATGAGCCGCGATATGCTTTTCCTGGTCGGGTCGATCTTTGCCCTATCTGCGCTCCCTGTCTTCTGGACCCTGGACCTTTTTGGTTTCCGTCTCAGATATCTGCTCTGGTTAATGACCTTGCCAATGGTCTCGCTTTTCAGACTTTTCTCCGAGGTCCTATGATCGATCCAAAAATGAGACTAGGGGTCTGGTCCAAGGACCGATGGACCTTTGAGCCCTCGTAGTTCGGTCGATCGGGATGGAACTGTCGACCGTCCGAAATCCCGTTACCTTTATTGGTATCTGATGTGTTCCCCCCCTTAAGTTACTTAGTTATATAGTAGCTTTTGGTACGGTGTGAAGCTATGAACATAATCAATATTGTCGCGACCGTCAGCCTGTCTTCCCCTCTCGATCTGGACGAGGTACAAAGGGCCCTTCCCGGGTCGCAAAGGTGCAGAGGAGGAGCGAGGTGGCTCAAGTACCGTTTGGGAACCAAAAAAAGATATGTAGCGTTCTATAGCTCAGGAAAGTTCCTGATCACAGGGGTAAGGACGGAGAGCGATATCCTGGATATTTCTGCCCAGGTGGTCGAACAACTACACACCAAGGGGATCGATGTCATTGTCAAGGAGATAACGGTCCAGAACATAGTTGCGAGGGACAAGATCGTCCTGGACCGAGGGTTGGAAAATATCATTCACTCACTTGACCCGGCAAAGGCTAGCTATGAACCGGAGCAGTTCGTGGGTCTCATCTACAAGGATTGGGGTGTTGGTTTTGTCCTGTTCTCTAGTGGAGAGATCATAATCGCTGGGATAAAAAAGGGGATGGATATTGAGTCCCTCGTCTCGAGGTTCAGGGCCGTGGTCTCTAATGTTTGATCTGAACCTGATCGCCTGGTGTCAATAATGCGGATATGCTCTTCGAACCATCCATTGAGCTATCCCTTACGCCATATTGATACCACCAGGGGAAAGGCCCCCTTATGCGGAAATATATGCATACTGTTCCCCCTTGGGATCAAGGCCCCTGCCTTCATACACCTGGCATGTGTGGCACCCAGATATGCTCAGGGCGTTGGTCCGGTCAAAAAGGCGGGTCCGGGTCGTTCCAACATCGCCTTCGGGCATTTAACATCCATATCTCCCATCGCCGGCCATCAGGGGGGTCTCCAACTCGAAAGCAGCTAATTAGATAACCCCATTGGACCATCTGGGGGCAAGTGTTCCAAGAGGGCCAAGGAATGAGCGAATACACCATGGATGAACAGAACGAGATGTTAGATCGCTTGATCATAACAAGAAGGACCATAAGAAAGTTCAAGAACGAAACCCCATCGAAACAACAGATAGAGATGGTCATCCAGGCCGGTCTGCTGGCGCCCTTCGCTCAGATGAGCGTGAGCAGGGAGGATTTCAGAAGGTTCGTTGTCATCTCCAGAGATTCCAACGCAACAAACAGGGTCATATCCTTGATGAAACAAAGAGCGGCCTCGGTCAATGAAGAGCTCGAGGAAATGATGCAGAACGATGAGCGCATTAGGTTGCGGGGCGAAAGGTTCCTTGGAGTGATTAAAATGACAAGCGAGAACGGACCACCGAACCTCGGAAAGGCACCTTATTATATTGTCGTAGCAGAACAAAGGGGGATCCCAGAGATCGCCCAGGAGTCCTTGGCCTTCTGCCTACAGAACATGTGGTTGAAGGCGACGGCCCTAGGGCTCGCGTTCCAACCCCTATCTTTCACCGAAAGGATGGCCGAAGATAGAGAGTTCTGTGAGCTTGTAGGTGTCCCATACGGCGAGTTCGCATTGGATGGATGCTTGATAGGCTACGCAGATGTCCCTCCATCATCATCAAAGCGCCCGCCTTTGAAGGATGTGACCAGGTGGCTTTGATCGACTAGCATCGCAAACCGCGGTCCATCGATGCCGAATATCCGTTGTAGGACAATGACCTTTGAGAACATGGATCATCAGTTCATCTGTCAGGCTCAAGCTGATTTGGATCGTCAAGGAACAAGACCGAACCCTAAAGTGAACTACCCCACCCTTGCGGGTGGAGCTTCTTGCTTCGTCCGGTCAACTTGCGTAATATACGCGGATGCACGTTGTGGTCGGCTGTCCAGAAGCTTGAGTTCCAATCCTACAGTTCGTTCTCTTTGTTCGGATAAGGACGAAACATACAGCCCAGCACCTTTTCAGCATATGTCCTGAGCGAACTTGCATTGAAGGTCTTTCGGTGGGTAGAGCGAAAGTACCTCGGTCCCTTCGCCCCTGACGTCAGTTTCCCGCGTGCTCGCTCTCTTCCCCCAACTTCCGCAAGGGGACCTCCTGCTCGCACGAAGTTAAAACGAACGCCGCAACGATCCGTCGGGTGTTGTTCGGCCATTGCTGACGCTCGATCCCCGTGCGATCGAAGGACCTCCTCTCGGTCATGCATAATATACAGAACGATATTTTCGGCCGACCTTTTATTATTACCTGACCACATGACGCGGTAGGTTGAGCATGGCAAAGTTCCGTAGCGGAGATGAGCTCGCCGAGATGCTGAGAAAAGCATTGCAGATCGAACTGAACTTCGAACAAGAGTCCCAATGGGAGGGCTACTTCGAGAAGGAAAAACTTCGCGAGGTGCTCATGGAACTTATCGTCGACTCAGGTCGTCATGGTGAGATGGTCCAGGAAATGTTGGACAAGGTCCAGGTCACGCCAGGTCGTTCTCAGCCCCCATTGCATCCTAGGGCGTTCAACTTCCGTTCCAAGAATGATCTGGAGATGATGATGGAAATAGGGAAGACCGAGCGTTTGATGCGTGACATATACACTAGTATTCGAGATTTCCTTCAGAACTCTGGACCAGGTATACTGGTCGATGAGAACGATAAGGAGAAGTTCATGAGCGATCTTGAGCTCCTGATCAAGGCCGAGACCCATCATGCGGAACTGGTGACAAGATACGTCGGAAAGATCGAAAGGATCCATTGATTACCTACTGCGATAAGTCGAAATATCATGAAGGGGGACTTCATGCTCCGGCCCTAAAGGGCTAAGACGCGCTACCGAGGAGCGACCCGCATCCCTGATCGTGTTATGATCAGGGCTTGGTGGCCCGGCACTATTGCAAAGATCGCTCGTTCAGCCCGATGTGAAGTAAAAAGAGCATTTTGAACGTAGTGAGGAGATCGTCACTTCTCGTCCCCTTTGGAGGGGACCGTGTTATTCTGTGAGATCTTCCCCTTTCGCCTCTCTTTCCTTTCTGCCTTCCTTTGAGCCTTTTCCATTTTCTCTTTTTGTCTGATCAATGCATCGTTCACTGGCATGAACCCTGCGTCGATCCAATCACTACGATAAGATCTCAGCTCCACGATGGCGTACGCTCCCCAAAGCAAGGCCGCGAACACGAAGAGCAATACGATCGGTTGGTAGTTCAGGTGTATGCTTATGGTGGAGGCCGAAAGGTCGATGTTGCCACCGAAAGTCAAGGTCCAGATCCAGGCAGCGGTGGCCACTGCGACCAATATCGCAAATGCCATCCTTGAGTACGAGCCTTTCGGGTAGAATCCCTTGAAGAACGTGATAGCCGTGATCATCGTCCCCACCAGTAGCAGAGCTCCTGTCGTTATCCTAAGAAGGTCCTGAAAGTTTCCCAGGTCCGTACTGGACATATAGTCAAGTATCGCTGCCATGAGAAGGAAGATGACAAGAGGGATTATCAAGAACCTTTTAGCGGCCTTTCTCGACAATCTGATACCTTCAGAGAACGATCCATATCTTAATCGAAAATCATGATAGAAATGGTGGTCCCCTACCTCCTCATGGCGAACTGGAGGAAGGGGGGTCAGCATCGCGTCCCTCGGTTGATCGCGTCTATAGAGCCATTCTCTACGAACGTCCACATAATCCCCGATCTCTTTAGCGACAGAGAAACCAACAAGGACCATCAGCAACCCGAACAACGAATAGAGAGGAAAGTCAGGGCCGAAGGATGCGATAGCCGCTTCCGTTCTTCCGTTCAATAAAAGGGACCATGCGTACCATGCGAACATCGCATCGAAACCTATCGAGAACATTAAACGGGAACGAGAGCCTTTTGGATAGAACCATTTGAAGAAGGCCAGAACGACCAATATGATCCCTAGGAATATCACGTTGGACTCGATCTCGGGAAGGATGGCGATCAGTGGGCCAAGACCTTTGCCCCCGAAGGAACCGCCCAGAGGAAAGCTCGGATCGCTCAGAAGATCGATAATGAAAATGGGTAAGATCAAATACACTAACGCTGAGCATACGGCGTGGAACGATCCTTTGGAGGCTTTTCCATATTTCCAGGAGAAATCGCTCATCATGTTCCACTCCAATGATAGCTCTCTTGCTTCCCTATTTCGGCGCCGGCCACCTCTATTTGGATCGTTATAAGCAGCTCATCGTTGTGTCCGGCCAGCGAGCTTGGTGCCCCTAACTCAAGATCTCCAGAGTTCGACGGCCCGGCAGTGATCATCGTGCTCCCGGAGGTAATGTTCGAGATGGAGGTGTTCCCGATCATCATATTTACGATCACAGGATCTCCCTGGACGATGGGGGATGCATCAAAATAATAAGGCACCACGATATCGCTCGACCCCCCATAGCTCTGCAGGGAGGGGTTCCCTATACTGATGTTCGAGATAAATGGATCCCACTGTAACGAACTTGTCTGACCAAAGGTCGCTCCATCGAAGGACACATTATAGTCGACATATAACTGTGTCGGTATGTGACATCAGATAATGAGCTACCGTGTAGTTAACGCTCATGTTGAAGACCCCATCGTTGTTCTCTTGGATCGTGAGTTCTTTCGATGAGTTCCCCATGACCATCGTAGGATCGCACAATCGCACCCCAATGTCGACATGGGCACCACTCAAAATAGTGGATGCTGAAAAATGATATGGGACCGACATCATGTAGTTCGACCCATCGGATCCCACGTTAAGGTCCGAGGTGTCCACGTTCAGATCATAGATCAGTGCCGTCCAGTTCATCACATCATATCCGTTGAGACCGAGGGTTATCATCCGGTCGGTGTATTGGGCTTGTACCGAGACCGATAGATTGAACGAGGTATCGTTGAAAACGAGCTCGCGTTCGGTAGACCGATTCATATTTTCCAGATCCATATCGAAGGCCAGTGGGATGTCGGTCCATCTCCCATGCACGATATCAACAGGGGCCGTTTGAGATGATACCAGTACGTCAGAAGATCCATTGTTCCTCAGTTCGAAGCCCAACGTAAAGTTCTGTATATCGAAAAAACCACCATTGTATATCTGGATCGGGGTTTGCATAGAAAGTATGTTGTCACTATATGTCCATTGGGAATCGTTCTGTGGCATCTCGATGTTCAATCCACCTTGAACCAGGGGTAGAACGCTCAATATCAATATGACCACGATGCCCAAGTTGAAAAGAACGATGACCATCTTGGTCGTGAAAAGGCCCCATCTCATGCTGGCGGTATCGTGATTTATGATAAATGTTTTATTGCTTCATTTTTATTTCTAGATTCGTGTCGACCTGCCTCCCCCATCATGAAGAGAGGGCATACTTGGAACGATGGATCTTACATGGGATGCATGCGTCATTTCCCTGGAGAAATATCTTGTTCGACCGCTCTTGCCTCCTTTCCCCGTGATATCGAGAGGAAAAATGCCACTATGAGCAGACCGATGGAGGCTAGGAACGCCGTATGCATCCCGTCCACGAAATCGACGGCAAAGGTCGATTGGATCCACCGACCCCTAAGAATATCTGGAAGGCGACATCACGGGGAATGGATATCGATGCGAAGAAAAGGGCGACCGCAAAGCTGCAGACCATCCCGATGTTCGACATCGTACGCAACAGCCCTGAACTAATACCATAGGCCCCAGGCGGCGCATTGGCCATGACCGCGCTGGTATTGGCTGGGAAGAACATGCTATTGCCGGCCCCATTCAGGATGGACCCCAATACCACAAGTATGACCGATGTGTCAATGTTTAGGAAGGAAAAGATCAATATTCCGAACAATTGTAATACCAGACCAAGCGACGCGATGATCCTGGCACCATGGCTATCCGACAACCTCCCTGCGAAAGGAGCTATCAGCCCTCCGAGGATATAACCAGGTATCAATAGCAATGATGCATCCCAAGGGGTCATTCCTCTAGGGCCTTGCAGATACATTATCACCAAGAATATGACCGCATAGCCCGCCAGGGATTGGAAGAAGGCCGCGAACGATGATGCCGCGAAGATCCTATCGTTAAAAAGGGTAAGGTCCAAGAACGGTGATGAAGTTTTTCTTTCCCAGACGTAGAAACCTATGAACGCGATAGCCCCCACCAACAGTTCTGCCCCGTACTCGATCGTCAAGCCCGAACCAGTGATGCTCGTTATCGCATAAAGGATCAGGAAAAGGCTCGTCCCGAGCAAGGCTATTCCCGTTAGGTCCATCGCTTCATGTTTACGGGGGGATCTTTCCTTAAGGAAATAATAACCCACGATGGTGGCGACCACGCCGATGGGCAGATTTATGAAGAATATGTATCTCCAGTTAAAGAAGGTGACGAAGGCCCCTCCAACCAATATTCCAAGGATGGCACCTATCGACCATCCCAATCCCGTGATGCCGAAGGCTTTTCCCCTCTCTTTCATTGGGAATATGTCAGCTATTATCGCTCCGCTATTGGAGGATATGAGCGCTCCCCCTATCCCCTGTATGACCCGGAACGCGATAAGCTGGGTACCATCCGATGAGATGCCACAGAACAAGGAACCTATCGTAAAGACGGCGAATCCGATCACGAACATCCGGACCCGACCGAACATGTCGCCCATCTTTCCTACCTGAGTACCTAAGATGGTAATGACCAAAAGATATACCAGAAGCACCCAGATCATGCTGAGGATGTCCGAATGCAGGTCCTGCATCATGACCGGCAGACCGAGAACGACCGCGGTCGTGTCAACAGCGCTCATCGTTACACCAAGCATGATGATGATCATGGCGATGCGACGATAACGCCGCTCCGTCTGTTCTGACCGTTCCTGCATCATTCTCATCTCGGAACGACCGTTAGCAGATAAAGCTTTCATCTGGGGCTTTTGATATTGGGGCTCCGTTCTCTCGTTATCATACCGATCACAATATCTATATGGACGATCTACGCGAGTCCACGATGATATCCTATAAAAGGATCCTAATAGCTACGGATGGCAGCGATAATGCCGAGAAGGCCGCGATCCAAGGTCTAGCGCTGGCTAGAACCATGGGAGCGGATGTAACGGTAATGAGCATCATAGATGAGGGACCGATGACATATATCGCCCAGGGTTCGAAGATGGCCCCTGTATATTCTTTCTTAGAGTCGAAGGCGGATGAGGCAATAGATCATGTTCGCCAGGAGGCTATAAGGATGAACATGGTAATCGATTCGGTCATCAAGAAAGGGATCCCCGCGAACGAGATAATCAATGGGTCTAAGGACCAGGATCTAGTAGTAATGGGGACGATGGGGAGAACAGGACTTTCCCATGTGCTAATGGGAAGTGTAGCAGAGAAGGTCGTTAGGCACGCTTCCTGTTCAGTGATGGTCATAGGGTGAATAATTTGCCCACCATCATGGGGTAGCTCGTTTTACGGGCCTTATCGACCGACGATCATGGTCTGAAGCATTGAACGGACCAAGAACAACCTTTGTGCCCCCGTTCCGGACCCTATAAATGACCATGCTTTTTTATCTGTATCATCATCGCCGATCCGTTCCGATTTCGAAGATAAGTTCTCAACGACGAGCGGAATAAGACCGACAACGGGCCTTGTTCCGTCACATTGCCCTCTGGATCGATCTAGATCGTTCGGGCCGGATATTTGGTCTTGGTCCAGGGAAAGGAAAGGAAAAAAAATGCTCTCAGAGCAGGGCCTTCCCTGCGTCTGGACCTGATCTACAATTATAGACCTCGGTTATCTTCAGAACTATAAGCGCTTTACAGACCAGGTCGGCCCTTCTCGCTTTTACCATTTCCTTCATCTTCTCATAATCTTCCCCGGAGGTATGGACCTGAACATCGGCCTTGATCTTCAAACATCCTTTTGTTTCAGGGCCCCATGCATATAGGCAGGCCCTTGGGTTCTCCTCAAGGTTCTGGATCGTCGCTTTCATGAACTGGTTTCCGATCCATACCGTCCCTGGATCGATAAGGAACACTGAACCGACCGGAACGACATTGGGTTCTCCAGAAGAAGATGCGGTCGCCAACGGATAGTATTTCGCAGCTTTGAACAATTCCATCATATCTGGGGTTAAGGATGCCATGAAAAGTACTATGTAAAAACTAATATAAACCTGATTGGATTGCTGAGACCCAGCATGTTGTATATCGGTCCTACCCGGATATTCATTAACTTGAACTGTGATAAGATCTTTACTCGACCAGATGACCGTGCGATCGTAGTGATCTAGATCGGATGGAAAGGTCGATCGAAAAAGGGATCGCTTCTTACGCTTTGATGACCGCCCGCTACTTTTATACCTGTTCGATCCTCGGTTCCATGATCCAGAATAAAGAGCATTCTTATTTCTCAGATATGTTGAAAAGGTCCTCGTCACTGATGTTAAATATATCAAGAGATAGCTGTTCTTCGTTCTGATGGGTACAGGTTGACATGATTTTATCGAGCATGCTTTGTTTGGTCTCGAACCTAGTGATTCCCGTACCATCGCCGAACTCGGCCACGGCCCTGCCTTCTTCCAATATTCTTATATTGTTCTTACCTAACGTACAGCAGGACGAGAGCTGGACACCATCCGCCATGCATGACATAGGTCTCTTTGAACCGCTGTACAGGGTAGCGAATATCTTCCCAGGATATTTTTGCCTGGCGATTTGCCCCATCTTGTAGCCGATCACCGCATAAGGGCCAAGGTGACCATGGAACCGCTTCAATTCGAGCAGTTCAATAGGAAGGTCGACCATGCTAATGGGCAGGTATTCGATCCTTATCTCTTTTTCGCCCCATCATTATCGACCCGGTCAAAATTGGCCAGAACGTCCATGAGCATCCGAACCCCATTCTTCCTGTTCTTCCATCGGGCCAGCAAACCTGGGTCGATGTTATGATCGTGTAACTTCCCATTGGGACCGCATGCCAAAATACACCGAAGCCTGCTTCGAACGACGACCTGATCCTGCCAGTAAATATCTCTCGACAAGACATTTGGATGATCATTGCCTGGACGACCCAAATGAAAAAGTTGGGGTGAGACAGGCAGGCACTTGAGGTCCTGACGCGAGGCCACCCTTATGAGTGTTTTGGAGCACACGACATTGCGTAGTGCCAGCACAGGAGTGGTCTTATACGCTACCTGTCCCGGGATGTAATCGTAAATTTTACCATATAATACCTTTGCCCAGATCCGTTGTTATGGGACCTCCAATTGAACGATTTTCGTAGTGTGACAATATAATCAGTAGAACGATCTTTATTGTTGATCAAATATTGAAAGATCGGCCTTTAAGATAAAAAGTTCCAACGCTGGACGGATCGGAGGACCAAGCAGTCCGTCATCTGAATCAGAAAAATTATATATACGCTGACCTCATTCGAGAAGATAGTATAAGCGAACCCATCTTTTAACCGCTTTTACAGGGTTGATAACATGGTTAATGATGAACAACTTAAGACCGGAACGACGACCATCGGCATTGTGAACAAGGATGGTGTCGTCCTTGCTACCGAACACAGAGCCACGATGGGGAACCTGATAGCCCATAAGGATGTCAGGAAAGTGTTCAAGATCGATGACAATCTCGGTCTCACCGTAGCTGGCCTGGTAGGAGATGCTCAGGTCTTGGCTCGATACATAAAAGCAGAGGTCGAGCTCTATAAACTAAAGAGAGGGACCCCTATATCAGTGAACTCCGCCGCAACGCTATTGTCCAACATCATGAGGGGCGGAGGGGGCTCTTACGGGTTCTATTACGTGGGCCTCATCCTTGGAGGCATCGATCCGTTGGGCGGACATGTATACTCCCTGGACGCAGCCGGGGGCTCCATTAGGGATGATTTCGTGTCAGTCGGTTCTGGGTCCCCGTTCGCTTACGGGGTCTTGGAGGACCATTTCAAGAAGGACATTACCGAAGAAGAGGCCATCGATCTAGCGATCAGAGCGCTCAACGCCGCGATGAGAAGGGATTCTGCTAGCGGTGATGGCTACGCGGTCGTCGTCATAAACAAGAAAGGACTAAAGGAACTGACGCCCGAGGAAGCTCTTCAGAGAGCAGAGAGAATGAAACTCCTAGTGCCGTTCTCCCCAAAACTCCACTAAACCATTTTTTCACCTATTGTAATATTTTAATTTCGAAATTCAGCGGGAATTGTTCATGAGCAACGAGAGAATTCTAGATGAAGCAAAAGAGCAGATCGCAAAGATCGTTCCGTCAGAGATCAATGTTACAAGCATCGAGTTCGAAGGCCCTGTTGTTGTAATATATACAAAAGATATCGAGAAGTTCGCGTCCAATAATGATATCGTTAGGCAGTTGGCCCAGGGGCTAAGGCGCAGGGTCGCCATAAGGCCTGACCCGACCATGCTAGCGGACCCCGTGACCGTGGAAAAGAAGATAAGGGAGATGATCCCGGCCGAGGCCGAGATAACGGACATATATTTCGAGGACGACACGGGAGAGGTAACGATAGAGGCCATAGCTCCAGGACTGGTCATAGGAAAACATGGTTCTATCCTGAACGAGATAAAGAAGGAGGTCGGTTGGGCACCTAAGGTGGTAAGGGCACCTCCTATCCCATCCAAGACCGTTTCCGACATTAGGAACTACCTTAGACAGATCTCGGACGAAAGAAAGACTTTCTTGAAAAAGGTGGGAAGGCGCATTTCAAGACCCAGGTTAGAGGGTGAGAGCTGGATTAGGATGACCGCCTTAGGTGGTTATCGTGAGGTCGGGAGATCAGCGACGCTTCTGACGACCAGGGAGAGCAAGATCCTGATCGATTGTGGTGTCGACCCGTCGTCCTCCGCGGCGACCCCTTATTTCACAGCACCTGAGATGCAGCCTTTGGACCAGCTCGATTGCGTGGTAATAACCCATGCACATTTGGACCATTGCGCCTTGCTCCCTGCACTGTACAAGTACGGTTTTGATGGACCGGTCTACTGCACCCCGCCAACACGTGACCTGATGTCGCTCATGCAATTGGATTTCATCAAAGTGTCCTATGGTGAGGGTAGGAAGGCACCCTATGAATCGTCCCATGTAAGGGACCTTGTGGCCCATTGTATCCCATTGAAGTATGGGGAGACCACAGATATCGCCCCGGACATTAGATTAACGTTCCAGAACGCCGGACATATCCTTGGGTCGGCCGTTTGTCACTTCCACATCGGTGACGGGCTCTACAATATCGCGTTCACTGGGGACATGAAGTTCGAAAGAACCTGGTTGTTCAACGCGACCACTAACAAGTTCCCGAGATTAGAGACGCTGGTCATGGAGGCGACCTATGGGAGCTATAGGGATATCCAACCATCAAGAGTAGAAGCGGGGAACCAGTTAAAATCGATCGTGGAAAGGACCCTGAGCAGAGGGGGAAAAGTATTGATCCCTGTGTTCGCGGTCGGACGTTCACAAGAAGTAATGCTAGTTCTTGAGGAACTTATGAGGACTGGAAAGGTCCCGACTGCGCCCATATATCTGGATGGGATGATAATGGAAGCAACAGCGATCCATACTGCATATCCAGAGTACCTGAACAGTCAGCTCAGGACCCAAATTTTCCAGATGGGACAGAATCCGTTCCTATCCAACATATTCAGGCGCGTTGAGACCCAGGACATGAGGGAACATATCGCACATGACATCGAGCCTTGCGTCGTTCTTTCGACAAGCGGAATGATGAACGGCGGTCCTGTGATGGAGTACTTGAAATCATGGGCGGACGATCCAAAGAACACCCTTATCTTTGTCGGTTATCAGGCAGAGGGGACCTTAGGAAATAAGATCCAAAAAGGTTGGACCGACCTTGCCCTGAACGAGCGGGGAAAACCTATAACCGTCAAGCTTCGTATGGACATCGAGACGGCCGAGGGATTCTCTGGACACTCCGATCGGAGACAGCTGATGAGCTACGTCGCGAGCCTGGATCCAAAACCCGAGAGAATAATCATAGGTCATGGGGAGGAGCATAAATGTGCCGACCTGGCCAGCTCCATATACAAGAAGTTCAATGTTGAGACGAGAGCGCCCATGAACCTCGAGACCATCAGAATGAAATGATCTCAAGTACCTATTCTCGGGTCGGTTCCTTTCTTTCCTATCAAGGCGACGCGGCTGTCAGGTCTTTCCTTCAGGACCTCCATGCCGAGCCGTTCCCCCAGCCTCTTGCCGAACTCTTTGACGGTTGAATGGGGAGGCATGTTGTCCAAGGTCATTCTACGTCGGGAATCACCGACGAAAACATATCCTTTGGGCTCAATGAACATCGGTCCAGCGATAGAATCCAACTTTGCGTACTCATCTTCCCATCCAATGTTCCATTCCTTGACGAGGGTATGCCTTATCACCTTTCGTGTGCCCAGAGATGGCAACAGTGACAGGGTTTCCATCAGCCGGTCCCAGCCATCTGGGATCCTGGGAACGCACAGTTTTCGATAGATCTCCTCGTTGGGAGCGGCAACGGTCACATACAGCTGGGTAGGAAGTGGGTCCAGCCCCTCCAGCACTTTTGGGAAGGTACCGTTGGTCACCAAGAACGTTGTCATACCACGTTTCTTGCAGGAATCTATAAGGCCGCCCAGATAGGGATACATCGTGGGTTCCCCGGACAAGGATATCGCTACCTGCGTGGGTGTCCTTGATTCTTTCAACATGTCCTTTTTACATCTAGGATCCCCTCCGAACCCGGAAACGAGCTTTCTTTGCTCATCTATGCACTTATCGAGCAGTTCCTCCGGTTCGCTCCATTGGACCTCCTTATCTTCGAACCCTTGCACCCTCCAGCAGAAAAGACAATTATGAGTACATTGATCGACCACCGGGGTCATCTGGAGACATCTATGCGACATGATACCATAGAAGTCCTGTTTATAACAACATCTCCCTTTTAGTAGGCTCTGCTGCATCCAATGACAAAGCTTCACCGCCGCGTGTCCTCCGTGAACTGTGGTATTGTTGCTTTTCCAATGTTCTTTCCACATCTATCGCCATATCCGACCACCTATCTAGAACTGGAAGATGTTCTTTTGTGTGCCTGGAACGGCCTGTTCCGTCCTGCCATCCGGGTCACCCTTCGATGGCGGGTCCTCTAAAGTAGTGGATGGCCCCTTTTTCTTTTCGACCTGAACAACTGGTGATCTGGCCTCATCGACCATTTTCTTCACCAACTTACTGTCCACCTTCTCACCTAGAAGATAGGCTATCTCATCGCTCTCGAGCTCAAGATCAACGATCATACTGGAACGGAAACCCTCATCATTGATGAAAAGCCATCTGAAATATGGAAGAAGGTCCTGCCTGACCGACCTTGATGACATATGGACCATGGCACCGATCTTCATCGATAGATCGATCTGCAGGGCCCGCTGGCCTTTCGTTCTCGACATCTTCATCAGGTGGCTTGGGAAGGAATATCTTACATATCCCTGTGTCCGGGCGGTCTTGATAGCACAAACACCGAAACTTAGATAATCCGACGCATATGCCCAAAACCTATAGTACTGTCTCCTCTGGACCCTCCCTAGGAACATCGATGCACGGGATAACATCTGATATCCGTTGTAGAGGTCGATGTGATCCCGGTATGCAACTGGCAGGTTCTCCTCCACCCACAGCAAGGTGGTCTCCGGTGCCTCGTCGACCTGTGACAGTACCGACCTTGCCCTTTTAGGGTCCGTACCTTGAAAGATCTCTTCCAGTGCATTGTACATCGTTTTTTCAACATCGCGAGCCCCAGCGACGCCAACGTTCTCTTCATTGACAATAAGTGACCCAAGAGAGACCGCTTGAAGGTCCCTTATGGCGGACCGCATATCTCCGTTAGAGTTCTCTGCCAAGATCTCAAGGGCCTTATCGGATATGTTCACCCCTTGATCCTTCGCGATCTTTCTAAGCACACCTCTGACGGTCACCGTCTTGATCTTCGAGAACTTCACCTGTTCGGTCTGGCTCTTTAGAACGGCGCTCTTCTTCGTCAGGGCGTAATAATCGTTGACGATGAGAATGATCGGTTGCTTCGTCTCTTTGACGAGCTCGGAGATGGCCGTGATCCCGCCTTTGTCCTCCTGTCCAGAGATGTTATCCGCCTCGTCCAGGATTATCAATTTGCGGTTCCCCTGTTTTACGCTCAGATAATCCCCGTTCTCGGTAAAGGTCTCACCAAGAGCTCCTCTCACGGCAATGGCCTTGATAGATTCCGCGTTCCTCTGGTCGGAAGCGTTCATCTCCACGACGTTCCATTTATGGTCTTTTGCCAAGGCCAGCGCGGTGGAGGTCTTTCCGGTACCAGGAGGCCCTATCAGGACGGCCGCTTTTTTGATTGGACGGCCGTCATCCCAAGAATCCGCCCATTTCTCAAGATCTTCTATCGCTTTTGGATTACCGACCACGTCTGCCAGTATCTTCGGTCGATAGAGCTCGGTCCAATCCTCAGACATTTGATTTACCAACGCGGAGGTTGAATAAATAAATGATCATCGATGAGGTCGGGCGAGACGATGACCTGGACCATTCTGGATCATCGCCAGGTCTTGAGCGCTGGAGATCACGGAGTTGGCGGTCATCCATCGCTGTCCTGGCCCCAGACATGGAACATCTTGAGAGAGATGTTCTGGCATCCACAGGCGGGAACCTCATCGCACATTTGAACCACGAACGCGAAAGAACGTCCATATCAAAAGGCATTTGACCATACCTGATGGACCTCTAGATGTAGACATCGTCCGAATCGGCCAGTCCAAGTGCGACCGCCAGTTCCATAAGTCCGTCGAATACATCGTTCAGTCGTCCCGTTCGCGAAGATGGTAATGGGGTCGGACCATCGGCCTCTTCCATTTCCTTTTTCAGTTCTTCATATCTGACCCGGATCTGGGTGGTGCCCTCTAGATCAATATCTTCCGAAATGATGAACATCATCAAGCGGCAGATCCCGATCAAACGAAGATATCTTTCCTTTTCCGTTGGTGAGGAATTTATGTAGGATGGGGCAAGGTCCAGAACTGTCATGGAAGAGCATGGTTTCCACATCATCGGGCCATGATGACCTGACCTCCTGTATATAATCCAACAACGGTCGGACCTGTTCCGGTACGGGGTCGTTGGGGCCATGCGATATCTCGCCCAAAAATGATATCTTGATATCATCGATCTTTTTTTTATGTTCTAATACAGGACCAGAGCTCTGAGAACCATCCTCTCCGTCTTTCAATCGACCGCCCCTTATTGGTCCTTGGTATCAGATCCCGTTTAAGGTTTTCCATATTTCACATCCAGATCCTCGCATCATGGGGAGGGTGCTCTCCACTACCGGGACCCAGTATCCAAACGGGCGAAGGACATTGTCAGTTCCTTCGGTCGGCGATGGCCCATCAAGATCATCAGGCAGGTCCTAAATGAAAAGGATGGGAGTGGATATTGGACGATGAAATTTATTATCCATCGACCAACATATCTTTGTCGGGTTTTCCCTTCCCCAATGCCCCTATCGCTTCGGCCTCTGCTTTCTCCTTGGCCATTGTCTCCTCAAGAGATCTTAGCTCGCTGCGAAGTTCTTCCGTGGTCGGGATCGGTCCGAGGATATCGTCCGGTTTTCCAACTGCCTTTTCGATCTCTTCTCTGTTCACCATTTCCCGTTGAGGGGTCTCTCGGCTAATGCCCATGTACTCTGACACGCCCTCCAGGACCTTTGTGACCTCGAACGGAATGATCCATTTCGTGGATTGCCCCTCTCCGAGCTTTTGCATGGTTTGTAAGGACAAGTAGGTCAATGCCTTGGAGTCCAACGGCGCCGCCCCCACTGACAGAATGCGTAACTTTTGAGCCTCGCCTTGGCTTTCGAGGATGATGGCCAACCTCTGCCCTTCTGCCTCTAGGATCTTAGATTGCCTTGAACCTTCAGCCTGTAATATTCTGGCCCTCTTCTGTCCCTCTGCACTTAGGATGGCCGCTCTCTTTTCTCCATCGGCCCTGAGTATTGCCGCCCGTCTCATCCTTTCAGCCGAGGTCTGCTCTTCCATGGCCTGTTTGACCTTAGGGGCGGGGTCCACCTCTCTTATCTCCACAGCTTCCACCTTCACACCCCACTTATCGGTCGCCTCGTCCAATATGTCACGAAGTCTCAGGTTGATCTTCTCGCGGTTCGAGAGGATCTCATCAAGTTCCATATCCCCGATTATCGATCTTAGCGTGGTCTGAGCCAGATATACCGTTGCCGCCCTATAGTTGGTGACCTGGAAATATGCCTTCTGAGGATCAATGACCTTGGTATAAATGATCGCATCCACGTTCGTGGGTGAGTTATCCTTGGTGATGACCTCTTGTTTCGGGACCTCAAGGACCTGTGTTCTTAGATCGATCCTTATGACCTGGTTGATCACAGGTGAAACTATGTTCAATCCAGGCTGCAGAACTCTCATGAAGCTCCCCAATCGGATGTAGATCCCCTGCTCGTAAGGCGTGATCACCTTCACGCTGCTGTACATGATCAGCAGCACGGCGATTATCACGAAGAACACCAAGAAGATGATTAGGATATCCGTGTCTGTCATTGTTCACATTCCCCTTTTCACTTTCGATCCTTTCCATTGATCTTAGCCTCGTCGTCTCTCAAAGGCCTTACATGGATATGCACGCCCTCGCTAGAGACCACCTTGACCATTGTGCCGATAGGGATGAATATGTCCGCCGATGCGCTCCATTCCTCGCTCTCGACCCGAACCTTTCCCTTAAGACTATTAGGGTATACCTCAGATGTTACTCTTCCGGTCCTTCCCACTATAGAAGACCCGACCAATGTTTCCGGCAGGGCAGGCGGCGACAACCTTTGATACAGTTTGATAGTAAGATATGTGGTCGGTATCAGTATCACTATTGCTAGTAGTGGAGAGAACCAAGAGAAAAGTACATCGGGAGCGATCAGACCGATGAACCCCAAGACGATGAGAACCGTCGAAGGAACGATGAGGAAATTACCAGGTACCGAAGCCTCCGCAACCAGCATGATTATACCAATGATTATCATGCCGAGGGCTAAGGTCTGTTCTAGAGGCATGGTTATTGATGGACAAATATGGATTAATAAATATCCCCTCGATCCTTCAGTGAATATAGGGGCCCGTTCCCATCATGGCCCCCTTTCTTATCAGGTCCGCCCTTCGGGACCGTCGGTCCTGCTCTCTAACTTCATGGATCGATGGATTCCCTGGGTTACCGAGGTAAAAAAGAACAAGATAATATCGAACATCACGTGAAGGTACGGTCGGAACGACCTGAACTTATGCTCGTGGGCGGCCGACCGACAGTATGTATCCTGGAAGTTATGCGGGCAGGTCGGTCGATATGAGAGGCTCCGCTCCCTGGGGGTGGGGACAGAGCTAGGATCCACCATTTGCGCAGTCGATCCCGCCCCGTCATCCCTAGGTCGGTTTTCCGCATTCTGGACAGAACTTATTGGAAGCAGGTACCTCCGCCCCACAGTTGGGACATTTCTTAGTTCCCAAGGAAGTACCGCACTCGGGACAGAACTTGGGATTTCCAGATATGCTCGCTCCGCACTTTGGACACTTTCGCTCGGCCTCAAGCTTGGTACCACATTCAGAGCAGAACTTGTTCGTCGCTGGGTTCATTGCCCCGCATTTCGGACACTTGACCTGGGGACCGAATGGTGGTGGTTGCTGGGCGGCCCCACCTTGTCCAGCCGATGGTTGTCTCATCTGATCGATCATCATGTACCCTGCGCCGAAACCTGCACCTATTCCGACACCTGCCCCGGCCGCACCTCCAGAAGTGTTCAATGCCGCATCCCTCATAGCCTGACCTGTCTCGTAACCGATATAGTTCGTTCCAAGGACCTGCATGGAAGCCCGCGTATCCACTGCCTTCTGTACCTCTTCTGGCAGCGAGATGTATAGACCGGACACCTTGTCGATGCCGAGTCCATACAGCTCGAAATGATCCTTGCTCTTGCCTAATATGCCTTGCTCGATGTTCATCAGGCTTGATGCAAGGTCAGCGACCCCCATACCCTGGTTCTTCATCTCGCCAATTATGTTGTAAACGAGTATGACCATCTGTTCCTTGATCCTGTCCTCTACCTCTGCGCTAGAGGCCATGTTCAACGTGCCAACGAACTGGTTGACAAAGTTAACAGGTGAGACCAATTTATATCTGAACTCCCCGAACACCCTGAGGTTGACCACACCGAACTCTTTGTCACGGAACTGGTAAGGCTGTTTACTTCCGAACTTTCCATCGAACACCCTTTTCTGTAGATAAACGACCTCTGCCAGTTGCTGTACGCCCGAAAGCAGCTTTACGATCTCCCCCACCACTGGGGCGTTGAGAGATGTGAGAGCGTACCTGTTCGGGACATCAATGTATGCAAGTGCCTTCCCATCCCGATAAAAGACCGCGATCTCGTCCTCCCTGACAACGATGTTATCGTTTAATCGTATGTTCCTCGGCATCCTGTACATTATGTTGTTTCGTTTATTGACGTCCTCCCAATCGAACGTTGCAGCACCTATAACGCTCATCTATCACACCTCTATCCCTTGGACGAGCCTCATCCTTCGGCCGAACTTATCGCTCAGGTCCGTGACCAGAGATCTGACCTGCAGGATATCCTTTTGTGACCTTTGATCATCCCCAGATGATATGGAGGTTCGCATCTGATCGATCGCCTGTGAAATGGAGCCAAGGGCGTCGATGATGGAGGCATCATAATCATAAAGTCGATTCAGCTCAGGCTCTTTGACCTGGATCGGAGGAGATATCCCTGAATAACCCATCTCTGCATAAGCTATCTGCCCTTCGACCCTCTTGAACTCGTTTATCAAACCACCGATGAGCTCAGGATCTTTTGAATTAAAGAGATTCACTATTAGAGAACGAGAATCCTCTACCTGTCTCCTCAATGAGCCAAGCTTTTGGGCGACCTGTGCTCGGAGAAGCCTGTCCGCATCTCTGAGGTCTTCCCTTCGGCGATAACCACGAAACCCGGGTACGAAGTTCTGGATCTTCTTTAAGAGCCCTTGGTCCTCCTGGACCCGTTCTCTGATATCTGGCATCGTAAACCTCCTAAATCCCGTCATAATCATTAGGGTGTTTGATAAACGTATCGTCCCATACTCGATGGAAAACATGTAGATATGACCGATGGAGAGCGAATCGCCCAAGATGCTGCATCCATCATGGTCATATTATAAATAGTCCTGCCTTTCATATTAATGAATCCAGCGTGCTATGATCTATGTCTGCTCAAGGACCTGATGATGAAGATTATAGGGCGAATATCTTTGCATCGATCGAACAGGGGGACCGGGAGGGCAGCGTGAAGAGCTGCATTGGATGGATGGCTTCTGGTAATGGGAATGTTGTTGCTCTATATGAAAAGGTCCTATCACCCTATCTGAACTCCCTAGGTTCAGAGCCTGTGACCCCAAGGTCGATCTGGCATGAACATATGCGCAGTTCTATCGTCCGGACAATCGTCGAATCGTCCTACCCCTATGTTCTAAAAGAGAAAAAGGACAGGGTACCTTCTTCCAAAGGTAAGGCCATTGTTTCTTGTCTAGACGATGAACTTCATGATCTCGGGGCACGAATGGTCTCAGATTTCTTAACATTATGCGGTTTTGACACTGTTTACCTAGGTGCTAACGCTCCTAAGACCGTTATCGCAGCGGCCGTTCAGGACATAAAGCCGATCGTTGTGGCTTTGAGCGTTACTAACTTTTACAATCTGTCGGTCGCGCACGAGACCATTGGTATGGTCAGGGAAAGTGCCGCTGGATCAATAAAGATCGTAGTTGGTGGAAGAGCGTTCAGACAGAATCCATCCGCATGCAAGTTTGTCGGCGCCGACGCAGGATTGGATACTTATAATGATATTGTAAATATGTTCGGGGGTCCTTGATTGCTTTCCTTAAAAATAGCTCTCAAGTTCCTTAGATCAAATAAGGTCCAGACCATCCTAATAATCATGGGGATCATTATCGGTGTATCGGTCCAGGTTTTCGTTGGTTCGTTGATCGGTAGTTTGCAAACATCACTCGTCGACACCACGGTAGGGAACTCTCCTCAAGTGACCATCACGCCTTCCAACGGAACCAGCTTTCAGAACTGGGAAAGTACAGTAGTGAAGGTAAAGGGGGTAGGCGGTGTAACGACCGTCTCTGTCGCCGCCGACTCATCTGCATTTTTAGATCAGAGCTCGAAGACATATCCTGTTCTACTTAGAGGGCTGGACCTCATCAATTCGACAAAGATCTATAAGCTCAGTTCTGCCATTTACGAGGGTACGATGCCAACTTCTTCAGGTCAAGTGCTTGTAGGCAAGGACCTCAAAGATGCCCTTGGCGTCAATATCGGGGATACCATTAGCATAACGACCCCGGCCCTCCATGAAGCCAACCTTACCATAAGTGGTTTTTATGATCTGAAGTCTCAACAATAAATAAGTCATGGTTAATAACTAACCTACCTACGGCACAGTCCATACTAAGGCTTGGAACGAATGTTACCTCCATAGAGGTCCAGGTCAATGATGTTTTCCAGGCCACATCGATAGCGGATACGATAAACAGGACCATCGCCGACCCCGCACTTCAGGTGACCGATTGGGAGTCCCAGAACCAGGAACTGCTCTCTGGGCTTCAAGGTCAGAGCATATCGAGCATCCTCATACAGGTCTTCGTTCTTGCCTCGGTCCTAGTTGCGATAGCAGCGGTCCTTATTATCAATGTAGTACAAAAATCACGACAACTGGGTATCCTTAAGGCGATGGGGATCAAGGACAGGACAGCTAGTACGATATTCCTTTTTGAAGGGTTTATTATAGGTATAATCGGTTCGCTAGGAGGCGTGACCCTAGGCATCGGCCTGTTAACAGCCTTCACTATGTTCGCAAAAGGACCGGGAGGGGCACCGATCATCAACATCGTCATCGACCCATCCTTCATCGTTCTATCGGCTTCCATCGCGATCATCGTAGCCACAGTAGCAGCGGTCATTCCAGCAAGAGCCTCCTCCAAACTTAGCCCGATCGAGGTGATAAAGAACGGCTGAGATATTGAGACTGGAAAGGATCTCAAAGACCTATGGGGAAGGAGAGACGAGAACTCAGGCGTTGACCGATATAGATCTGGTCTTCGAGGAGGGAAGCTTCAACTCAATAATTGGCCAATCTGGCAGCGGCAAGTCGACCCTGCTCAATATTATAGGGACGCTCGATCGGCCAACGTCCGGGGCGTTGACCATCGGAGAAAAACGGGTAGAAAAGATGTCCAAGAACGAGCTGGCAGAGGTCAGGAACAAAGATATCGGTTTCATTTTCCAGTTCCATTATCTTCTACCGGAGTTCACCGCCATCGAGAACGTACTTATGCCCTACTGGATCAGTGGAAAGAAGGACAAGGAAAAGGCCGTTGAGAGAGCTATATCGCTCCTTGAATCGGTCGGGCTCGAGAAATTAAAGGACAAAACATCAGGGAAGATGTCTGGAGGACAGCAGCAAAGGGTGGCGGTCGCCAGAGCGCTAATGAACGATCCCAAGATCCTTCTGGCGGATGAACCGACCGGAAACCTTGATTCAGAGAACTCAGATGTGTTATTACGCCTTTTCCGGAAGATCAACGATCGGACAGGATGCACGTTCTTGATCGTTACGCATAATAGGAACATGGCCGAAGAGACGCAAAGGATCGTTGAACTAAGGGACGGCCGGATGTACATGGACTGTCAGGACCTGAATAGCATTCCCGTACTTTTGTGGAACGAACACATCCAACACCATTCTAGAAAGCATATTAGACCGCTGTCGATGTGCTTGAACCGAGACCATAGATCATTGGTCATATCATGGCTGGTCCCGACATCGCTTGATGTATTGACCTCATTTGGTCATGGCCATTTCGATCGATCATTAAGGCCTAGATGATATCATGGTCCGGTCATACGAGTTCTCCTTGTAGGCCACAAAGGTGCGGGTGGGGCCTCTTGCTTCAACCGAACGACTTGCGCAGCATTCGCGGGTGCACGTCGAGGTCGGCCGTACCCAAGCTTGAGGTCCGATGGTTCCGACCGCATGTTCTGTTATGCTCTTTGTTAAGATGGGACAGAACCTGTACGCTAGCATCGTTCGACCTTAACTCCGGAAAAATCCTTCACATGAACGTCCTTTGGTGGGGTCAGCCAAGGTGTCCATCTGCTCCATCCTTACAGCGTAGTTCCCCACTTAGTTGTTCTCATCCACCAGCTTTCGCAGGGAGTCCCCCCGCTTGCACAGAGTTAAATATTCAAGGGGCGTTCTTTCGCCCATGAGCCCTCTGGCCACGACCCGACAGTACGCATACTACGTGGGTTGGTTCTTTAAAGCGAAGCTTGGAATGAAACGTCCTCTGGTCACTACAATGATCGTTCATTACCGATGCAATCTGAAATGCCAACATTGCTCTATCTCCGCAAATAGTGATAAAGTGACCGGACCGTCCTCATTGACATGGGACCAAGCGTCAGATGACATGAAGAGAGAGTTCAAGAACGGGGCCAGAATACTTTTCTTTGAAGGTGGAGAACCGACCTTGTGGTCAGATCGGGACAGGAACTTCCCAGACCTGATAGCGGAAGGACGGAAGATCGGCTATTATGTGATCGGTTACACGACAAATGGCATAGGCGATATCTACGAGACGAGCGACGTCATTTCGATCAGCCTGGATGGACCTAAGGACGTTCATGATGCGATCCGAGGACCTGGAACCTATGACAAGATGATGGAGAACCTCTCGCGGACCAAACACCCTAACATCTTTGCCAACATGGTGGTGATGAGGCCGAACTTAGACATGGTCAGGGAAACCGTGGAACTCGTCTCGAGATCTCCCAGAATTAAGGGGATCATGTTGAACTTCCTCACCCCTCCACCATACGATCTTGCGTTATCCCACGAGGAAAAGGTGAAGGTCGTCGATCAAGCTTTGGCAATGAAGGCCGAAGGACTTCCCGTACTGAACACTGAGAAAGCATTGAAGGAGCTCCTTATAGAGGATTATTCGTCCAAATGTCCGTACTGGGTATCCAGCTTTACACTCCCTGACGGTTCGAAACACAATGGCTGCCCGATGAGGAACACCCCCTCATGCAAAGATTGTGGGTTCGATGCGGTGAGGGAGTACCGTCTAATAGTGGCCGGGAACATTGAGACGGTCACAAAGATGTCCAAACGGTTTGCAGTATCAGGACAAGAAGAATGAGCAATTGATTGAATATCGCCAGTTTTAATGCTGTAGGTATAGCTCTCCAGAACCGTATCTTGTCCCCTTGGTCCCTCAGTTGCCTAACGCACTTGATCGAAATGGGCAAGGTGAGCAATAGCAGAAGAAAGGCAGGTCTCGATACGACCAGAATGATCACCGCGAGGTAATAGACCGAGAGAAGAGCTATCACGATATAGACCATGTTCTCGAGACCGAACCTTACGCACAGGTTCTTTTCGCCCATGCTCTTGTGACATTCATATCCAGGCGCCTCGTCCGTCAACCTCATGATCATGACGGTGGTGCCTATCGTTATGGCCAGCAGGACCATGATATAATTGAATTGGTGAACTATCACGAAGTAAGAAAAAAAGATATCATGCTGAACGACAGAAGAACATCTAGTTCTCCTAATCCGCGTGATCCAAGGTTGATAGGAGGGGCGGTGTAGAAGAAAGCAAGCCCAAGTCCGATGAAACCCAGAACTATGGCGACCGTCCCTGCGTATACCACGATAGGTATCGCGATTATCACCGCCATGATGGCGATGAGGGCCATTAGGATCTTTCCTTGCTTCTCGGATATCAGTCCTTTATCGAACGAGTTACCTGACCAGAAGACATTTTGATTGAACAATGCCGTGACCTCGTCCATTGTCTCTTTATCAGCATCGGCGAACCTTTTCTTGTCCACACCGCTCTTATGGTCGAAATAGTCGTTCGAAAAGTTGACGAAGAGGGCCAAAAAGAACACGTCCATTGGGACCAGGAGCGCCATTAGCCACTGTTGCTCGATCGTAAGTGAAAAGACCACCCCCACTATAGAGGCCAATACGAAGGGCAGGGTGTATGCGATCCTCAAGATCTCCTTTGCTCTATCCCACCCTGATAGCTCGGTCGTCGATCTTATCATGGCCACCTGATCGGACATCTCACGGTGATCCCGAACATTCGATTTATTCCTTTCTGACGAAATAGGGGCATTCGTCTAAGGTTGGGAGAGGAAGGTCGGTCCGACCTTCGTTCACCCCATACATCGGTTCATTCGGGAATGGTGGTCACTATCTTCTCTTTGTCGAGACGAGATGACATGATCATTGCCGCCAATAGGACCGCGAGGGATGCCAAGAACATCACGATCACGCTCTGGAAGATCAGCCCATTGTCGTTCATCGGAACATCGTTAAGCGTCGAGAGACCGGCGAACAGACAAACAAATACCAAGATGTTGACTATCCGATTCTCCTTCATTCCCAGGGCGAGCTGGATATAGCCGATCGAACCGATCGCTGCTGCCGTAAATATCGGCGTGACCACTAGAACATGGACGATTATGATCAGCGAGGGGGCCGAGACCGCACCATAGGTGATGATCGAGAATCCATATGATACTATCACGGCCAGCAATGACATCATAAAGGCTGGAACGGTGACACCTATGACCTTCCCCATCCAGATAGACCTGAGGTCCAAGGGGGTGCATAGAAGGGTCTCGATCACCCCTGACTGCTTCTCTCTAAAAAAGACCGCACCACACAGAATGAAACCGGTAAATGCCCCGATGAACGGTGCAAGATATAATATATGACCATCTAAGGATGCTGGCTGACCTGGGACCGTGGTCACCGCCCCGCTCACAAGCCCGAAGAGCATTGCAAAGATCGCCGCTGATACCAATGTCCATTTATTGAGTAGCATCTCATGTAGTTCCTTTCTGGCGACTATGAGGACGGGTCCAGTCGTTCTCATGCCTCTCCCCCTTCGTGGACCAGATCTATATAGACATCCTCCAGAGATCTTGACGACCGTTTGATCTCCTCGATGCTGATCTTTGCGTTCACCAGCCGCTCTATCAGTTCGTTATTACTTTCAAGAGCGTGTCTGACGGTCAGATACTGCCCGTCCTCCTTGACCTCCTTCACTCCACTTAATGTTCTAAGGAGCTCGTGAGCGTGTTCTCGGTCGCGGGGGTTCGATGCTAAGATCTGGACAACGTTCATGCCTTTGTTCCCCCTAAGATTGTCGATCGTATCGAACGCGCGCAGCTCACCATTCTTTATCACCGCGACCTTTGTGCAAACCCTTTGTACTTCATCCAGGTTGTGCGAACTGAAGAGGACCGTCCTCTTCTCGATCTGTGACAGGACCTGAATGGTCTCCCGTACCATCCTCTGAGCCTCTGGATCGAGGCCTGAGGTCGGTTCGTCCAAGAGAAGAAGTTCGGGTTCGTGTATGATGGCCCTCGCTATTCCGAGCTTTCTCCTCATTCCTTTGGAGAAAGTGCCGACCTTGTCGTTCCTTCTTTCGTACAGCCCCATCTGCTCAAGCAATCGATCTATCCTCTGGCCCTTATCCTTGACCCCATATATCCGAGCATAGTAGTCGAGATTGTCCCATGCGGACAACCGCTCATAAAGGCCATCGTTCTCAAGCAGGATCCCCACATTTCGCCTAGCACCATCGTCATTCCCGAGATCTATCCCATTGACCAGGGCGGTTCCGGAGGTCGGCCTCAAGAGACCAAGGATCACCCGTAATGTCGTCGTCTTTCCGGCCCCGTTCGGTCCCAAATATCCAAAGATCTCCCCTTCCTCAACGTGAAAGGTTATCCCATTCAGGACCGGTCTTCCATCGAAGACCTTTCTGACCTCATTGAGTTCGATTATGTTCAAGAATGTTCACCGTGATAGGATGTTAGGGCGTGATCATCGGCCCCTGGTGAGCACCATCAGATCATCTTGTGATAAAAGGATTTCTCGGAACGTATAGATCGATATCAGTACCTCAGCAAGGTCGACCATTTTCCCAGGGGAAATTCCTCACCCTAGTTGGATTTCCCCCCTTGTACGACCGGATCGCGTATCATGACGATGCACGAATAGTATGTATCATCTCGATCTTGGACGGCGCTCGCCACGTTCCACCTGGAGGCCCTTTCACATTCCAGCCAGTTCCCTAGGACCCAAAGATGGACCTCCCGAACGATGGCCCGGTTCAGAACTAGATCTACAACCATGGGAAGGGGTTAAATACCCTCGATCTCAATCGTTAATCGTACAAGGCGGATGGTGATAATGAGGAGGTCACCATCTGACTAGTTAGGAGGAATAATTAACGAGGGACGAGTGCCACGATGGCGCTCTATCCCCTTTTTTTGATCCTAGTCCTGATCGGACTTGTTGATTGATCTGACCATGGTGTAAATATAATTCCACCTGCCCTTTAGAACAATGATGGAGCCGGAGGTCCGAGAAGGGGAGGGTCCAGGGGACCAAAAGAGGAAAGGGCGGCTTGCCAAGGAGACCAGTGCCTATCTAAGGCATCATGCGAGCAATCCTGTTGATTGGTACCCTTGGGGTGAGGAGGCCTTCCGCAGGGCATCGGAAACGGATAGGCCGATCTTCTTGTCGATAGGATATTCTTCCTGCCATTGGTGCCATGTCATGGAAAGGGAGTCTTTCGAGGACGGAGAGGTCGCGAAGATCTTGAACGAGAAGTTCGTTCCAATAAAAGTGGACAGGGAGGAAAGACCGGACATAGACTCGATCTACATGAACGCGGCGAACCTGCTCATAGGAAATGCAGGTTGGCCTTTGACCATCGTGATGACCCCTGACAAGAGGCCTTTCTTTGCAGCGACCTATCTACCAAGAGATGGGAAGGGGGGCATCCCTGGCCTGATCGATCTTCTCCCAACGATGGCGGAGTTCTGGAAGCAAAGGAGAAAAGAACTGGAATCGTCCGCCGACAGGATACTTAAAGCAATGAGCTTGGTCCCCACAAAAGCTGGCGGGTTCGGGGTCGGTGAAGACGCCCTGCATCGTTCTTTCATGACCCATATGACCATCTTCGATGAGACCTACGCAGGTTTCGGCATAGCTCCTAAGTTCCCTTCTCCACATCGATCGATGTTCCTACTTAGATACTGGAACCGGACCGGAGAAGGAAAGGCGTTATGGATGGTCGACCGCACCCTTAAAGCGATGCGCTCTGGTGGGATATATGATCAATTGGAGGGTGGTTTCCATAGATATTCGATGGGCCAGGATTGGTCCCTCCCACACTTCGAAAAAATGTTGTACGATCAAGCGTTGATCGCCATCGCTTGTTCCGAGGCCTACTTGGCCACGGGCGATATCTCACATGCGAGCACTGCAACAGAGGTGCTGGATTATGTTCTTAATAGAATGACCTCTTCGAATGGATGCTTCTTCTCTTCTGAGGATGCGGATTCCGACGGAGAAGAAGGGACGTTCTACCTATGGACGATGAAAGAGATCAAAGATGCTCTCAATGACAAAGATGCCGAGATCGCCGTACACTACTTTGGTCTAAAGGAGGAGGGGAACATATTAAACGTGACCCCCGCCACCAAAGGAAAGAACGTTCTCTCCATTCCTATCGGCAACAGAGCGGCACACAGCGTGGATGCTGGGACGGTCCGAAGGATCAGGGACCGTCTTACTGCCGTTCGAGCTTTGAGGAACAGGCCTGCAAGGGACGAGAGGATATTGACGGATTGGAACGCTTTGATGATCATGGCGTTCTGCAGGTCCGGACGCATATTGTCCGATGATAAGCACATCCGCGCCGCCAGGACCGCCATGGACGGGATCCTCAAGGACATGGTGGATGCGGACGGGGGTGTTCTTCATGCATGTAAAGGGGACGGACAAGGGGTCCAAGGCTTTCTTGACGACCACTCGTTCTTGATCGGGGCACTGCTCGATGTTTATGAAACGACTTTCGAGGAAAAATATCTTGGGACGGCGATAAAGGTCATGGAGCGGATGACCGAAATGTTCTGGGATGATGGGGACGGGGGCTTCTTTTTCTCTTCCGGGAGCGAAAAGGACCTCCCAGTGCGTCGAAAGGTTTCGTATGATGGTGAGATCCCCTCTGGAAATTCCTTTGCGGCGCTGGACCTACTGAGGCTCTGGCGGATGACCGGGGATGAAGGGTATCGCAATAAGTTCCTGGTCATGATGGATATGTTCGGTCCGGAGCTTTCTGAATCTCCTGAAGATCGATGTTATATGCTCCTTGCCTTGGATTTTTATTTAGGCCCATCGTTCGATATCGTGCTTTCTGGAAAAAGAGATGATAAGAACGTCGGAACCATGCTAAGGGAGCTGTACAAACATTTTGTTCCGAATTCGGTCATCCTTTTCCATCCGGACGGGGAAGAAGGGGCTGAGATCGAGAACATCGTTCCATCGATCGAAGAAAAAGTGATGATCAACGGGCGACCGACCGCACATATTTGCTCGGACAAGGCCTGCCTACCGCCCATCACGGACCCTTCAATGTTCTATGGATTGTTCAAGAGATATGTCAAATAAGGTCCAGAGCCACCGCGAGAGCGCCCTCTTCGGCCTTCTGGACATCTGTCGAGGTGCCGATGATGATCACATCCCCATCATCGAAGATCGAAAAGCCGCCGTATCGCCTCCGCTACCTCTTTCCTCTCTGAGTCCAGATTAAAGTCGACAGGGACGGTCAATCTTCCGTCTTTGACCACGATGGTGGTCGCACCATCGGCCCCAGCTTTTATTGCCACATCCCTCTGTTCCATTCCAGATTTTATCTTGGGAGCGACCCCTTTCACCTGGACAGCGACAGAATGTTCTCCCAGGGATATCTCCGGTAGTTCCAATGTATAGACCTGGAGAGGGATCTTGTTGAAATAGTCCAGTCCCAGCTTCGTGATCTTGATGCCGGTCTGCTTGACGTCCACGAACCCCTCCTCCCGGAGGTAATCGACGATGGTTCGCATGCTCCCCTCCCCGACCCCTATCCGGTCGGCCAGCTGCTTTCTCCCTTTCCTTCTACCATCGGAGATTATGGAGAGGGACTTATAGACGTGATAATCGGTGAACCGATATAGCGGCCCGAACTTTGGACGGTCGATCAGCCTCATCGGTCAGAATACCGCGATCTCACCATTTACAATTTTCCGTGTGAGGTCAGGCAGGGCGGCTAGTTTGGCGTCAGCTAGCTCTCTAGCTCTCTTGGACCACTTATTGAACAAAATGTCATCATCCGTTATCAGTTGGATGCTGGCAACCTCTGGATGATCGATCGGGCTCCCTATCTCGGAAAGGATCCATACCCCTACCTCTCTTACCTCTTCGCCTGCCTCTTTGGCGATCTCCGTCGCGATATCGTGGGACAATATGTTGTATAACTTTCCAACATGGGTGACCGGGTTCTTCCCGGCCGTCGCTTCCATGCTCATCGGCCTATAAGGTGTGATCAGACCGTTCGCGCGGTTGCCCCTTCCTACAGATCCATCATCGCCGTTCTCCATGGAAAGACCCGTCACCGTGAGATAGTAGTCACTTTCGTCCTTACCATTGTAATCGTCCGCATGATTGATGACTACGCTCAGCTCACGTTCCGTGAATTTGCCAGCATTTTTGATCACCTTTTCCTTGATCTTGAGATAATGCTCTTGTACTCGCTCGGGTCCTCGATGAAACGGTCGACCATCGCTACTGCAATGGTCATATGGATCTTTATCACCATATCTTTCCGCCATCACCTTTACGTCATCCCCTGATGCTTTGATCTCCCTCTTCATGCTCCCGTTCATGTACCTTTCAGTCTCGAGCACAAGATTTTCGGTCTCGGAGTACGGGGCGAACGAAACACCTATCGAGGTGTCGTTCGCCGGAAGACAAAGACCTCTCAGATCGCCCGGACCACACTTTCCCGCCTTCCTTTCAAAATTCCTGATCAGGTCCTGGCTTCCCTTGCCGATACGACAATCGATGATGACGTCCTTGATGTTCAGATTATTGAACCTATAACCGATCGCTTGGGAAGGGATGTCCCAGAAATCGTTCGAAAGGTACTGCTGTGCTGTGTGGATCGCTGTCTCCCTTACAGGCAACGCCTTGTACTTTGACCTCCCGATGTTCATCGACCCTATGGCCCTACCCAGCAAAATGATATAGGGGGGGTCGATGAGCTCACCCCCACCGAATCTAGGTGCCGACTGCCCACCCGATATCTCGTTCTTGTCAACGTTGTGATGAAGTATCTCGCCGCATTCCTCTAGATACATTTTGGAAAGGGCGCGGCTAACAGACTCCGCAAGACCATCGGCGATGCTATCTGGATGCCCGATGCCTTTACGTTCTACGATCTCCACTGGTCCCTTTTCCACAGGGGATCGTTCCAAACGGTCAACAACGATGTTCCTTTCGATCATCATACCACCATGCTCAGAACTAACGAACAACGATATCGTTACCAGTGATCTTTATGAATGTCAGTTGCCCACTAATAAAACATGGGCTGCGACCAAGCCCCGCCCAGATCACCTTGTGACCTGCGGCGTCATCGCCTGTTACGTTCGGTGGGCTGACATCGGCCCGCGGGACCGAGAATGACACCCGGCGACCTGTTCCGAGAGGAGGGACCCAACGCATTTCACCCCGGTCGTCACCTGCCTAATGCCTATTGGACAATATTGAAAGATCGTTCCCGAGCTTCGGACCGTCCTCATCGATTCTGAGCGTCTTACCTTTTGCGAGGGGTCAGGGAGATCTTCGTAGCGGATGATGAACAAGCAAAAAAGGGACATAATGGTCCTTCATTCCATCTTTGAAAATTAGGTTTTCCGGGCTTATTTATAGAACAGAGAATGGAACGATGAGCTTCACACCCCTCGATATATCACCCTCTGTTCGATCGCTCCTTTGTCCTGACCGATCGCCAATAAAAACATGGTCATACATCATGGTGAGATAGATGGACCCATCGAAATGGTATGCTCATGAACGCCCCTGTTCCCCCTGGTTCCTGTCCTTCGTGATCTGAAAGGTCATGAGATCCTCGGCCAGTATCGTGTTCTTGAATGCCTCTTTTGCTTCCTCTACCAGGACGGTCGGGTCCTCGTATCTGTTCGATATATGGGTCAGAAACAACGTTCCGACGTTTGCCTCGAACGCCACAATACCCGCATCTCTGGCCGTGGAGTGCCCATACTCGATCGCACCTTCTTCCAAAGTAGAGTCCAGTGTGGCCTCGTGGACCAGAACGTCCGCGTCCTTCGCCGCAGTTATCAATGCCTTCGTCGGTCTTGTATCGCCAGAAATGACGATCTTCCGTCCTGGACGAGGAGGCCCCATCACCATGTCCGGAGATATCGTTCGCTCCCCCAATTTCACCGATCTTCCTGATTGGAGCTGACCGAACATCGGTCCCTCAGGAACCCCTAGCGCTCGTGCGTTCTCCGCCAGGAACTTACCCCTCAGCGGCTTCTCTTGCAGCACATATGACAATGCCGGTACGGTATGGTCGGCCTTTACCGCTAGGACCGTATGATCCCCGATATCGATCATGTCCCCATCTCTCATCGCCTGTGCTATTATCTCATAACCCGGGTCAAAGTAACCGAGCTCCAGGACGGTTCTTGTCAGTTCGACCATCCCTTCCGGACCGCATATCCAGATAGGTTCCTCCCTTCTGCTGAAGCTCATGGACTGAAGAAGGCCTGGCAGGCCAAGGAAATGATCACCGTGAAAGTGAGTGATGAACACATGTGATATCTTCATGAAGGAGACAGATGAGAGCATGAACTGGCGTTGTGTTCCTTCCCCACAATCGAAGAGAACAACGTCCCTTCCGATCTGAACAGCGGCCGCGCTGACGCCTCTCCTAGGTGAGGGGAGTCCACCTCCAGTTCCCAGAAAGGTCAGTTGCATATATCGATCATAGGGATCTTATGATTAATATTTGCCTTCCTTCCGTGATCGAAGAGCATGGGTATCGTTCTGACCATGATCATCCCATCCTCTCGGTCCACCAAACCTACTGTCAGCGGAAGATCTTACCTAAATGTGAAGGGAGGGGTCCTCCATGGACCTACCCGGACCCTTTTCCTCTACCGGGCGCAGAACGTATCCCAGGTAAAGCGTTACCTCTTTTTCACTGACCATGCGCCCGATGTTGGCCAATAGAACTGAAAAGAATGGTCACCTTTCATCTTCCAAGAGATTCCAGCTTCCTATCCTGTTTGGTCGATTTCTTTAGCTGCCTGTAATGGTCCTTGCATAGGTGAACCCTCTTGGCATCTTCATCTGCCTGCTTCAGACCTGCTTTCGAACAGGTACCCTTCGAGGTCGAACGCTCGGCCGGTTTATCACAGCCAGCTATGCCACACTTCTCCTGTGCCATGGGAGGCTTGATTCATCTGATGAAGTAAATATGTTTTTCGATGTACCGTTATCATTAACCATTCTAGCTACCAATATAACCAGGATAATAATGGCATGGATAGAGAAGATCCTGATCGGAATAGATGGGTCGGAAGGTTCGAACAGAGCGGCCGAAGTAATCGGAGCAGATATGGCCTCCCACTTCGGTTCCAAGATCACCTTGCTTTATGTTGCCACGTCGAGCGATTCTCCACGATATTCAGCAAAACCGACATACACACCTACTCAAGAGATCATTGTCGGGGAGAAGCTGGAAATAGCAAAGAAGATATTGGAGGAGAAGAAAATAGGCTTTGATATCGCCATAGAGATGGGCGATCCTGCGGAAAGAGTCGTTTCCTACGTTCCCATGATGGTTTTGGGATGATAATCCTTGGGACGAAGGGCACATCCACGCTCAGAGATTCGCTACTAGGGAGGGTATCGACCAAGGTCGTAAATAGTTCGGATGTTCCAGTGATGATAGTCCCATAGATAGCTTCAGGTAGGATCACACTGTTACCACATCGATCCCTCTGACAGATCTTGGAGATGGTGAGTTCAGGTCCAACGTCCAGTTCGTTATCTATCAGAGGATATTGGCCATCAAGGGCACGGAACCATCGCTCCGACCAGATTGGGCCCTGATAAGAAATGAGTGGGGCTTGATAACCATCAGTCAAGGGGATTCGGTCCTAGGGTTCGAACTCATTGAATCGAACTCCAGCTGGGCACCACCAGAAAGAAAGGAATTATATAAAAAGCTCCTGCTCGAAGGGTTCTATGTGGTAGTGATCATACCAGAAAGTGCTTACCTTATAACCATGGGGAGACTCGCGATCATTCCGGCTCTCCGTTCCCACTGGTGCTATGCTATGGCGGGTCAGGGATCATCGAATCTCCCCGAACCTCATGATGCTATCTTCTTGGGCCAGATATCATGAACTGCTCCGCTATGAGGTCCAGGCATTTTCCACCTTCGGACCACATCAGAGACATTGATCTGCAGAGGCTGGTCTCCACACCAATGCTGTTGTTCGAGGACGCCTCCGCTCAGATCATACAGAGGAACTTATCATCGCATAATTTAATACATACCACGCTCTTTTTCTGAAAGATGACCAAGATCGCCCCATCAATATTGTCAGCGGACTTCAGTAGGCTCGGAGATGAAGTTAGGAGACTTGAGAACAAGGGGCGGACTGGGTCCATGTGGATGTGATGGACGGTATGTTCGTTCCCAATATAACGATAGGTCCGATGTGGTCCAGCATCTGCGCGGCCACTCATCGCTCCCGTTCGACGTCCATCTGATGATAACAGAGCCTGAACGATACATCGAGGCGTTCGCAAAGTCAGGCGCTGACATTATAACCGTTCACGTTGAAGCTTCGAAGAATATTGGTGCAACGTTGGATAGCATCAGGGAGCTAGGAAAAAAGGTTGGGCTTTCTCTCAATCCTGAAACCCCTTTCAAGGCGGTCCGACCTTTCATCGATAGGATAGATCTGCTGCTGATAATGACGGTACATCCTGGCTTCGGTGGCCAATCTTTCATGTCCGAGATGTTACCGAAATAACGGAAGCGCGGAAAGTGATCGATCAGAACGATCATGAGGTCGAACTGGAGGTGGACGGTGGGATCAATCAGAGACCGCAAAATATGCGATCGATGCAGGTGCTACGGTTCTGGCCGCAGGTAGTTCGCTCTTCAAATGTCCTAGCATGTGCGAGGAAATGAAAGTTTGGCGAGCACATGAGGGCCACTTCTGAGACCCTTGTAAAAGTTCTCATATGACATTTGCGCCGGGCAATATGACCCAAAAAAAGGCGCAGATGACCCCCACCCGATAAGGGTGCGGTTCAGGGATACCCGTCGTCCATTTATCAAGTTCCATTTATCTCCTTATAGGAGGGAGGTCCCCCAGCCTTCGTAAAGAAGCCTGTAGCTCGCAACAGTTAAAATGTAGGACGAACATGTTTATGGATAAATGGCTCATTATTTCTTCAGACCCTGGTCCTTACAACACTGGTCTTTAGTATGCTCTTGTGGTCATATATCGTCGTGAGGGTCGTGGTTAACGGTGTGGACAGTGCACTGGCCTTTCGTGGATAGCATTCAGTTCATTTAGATCTCTGCCATGGGTGCGCTCACGTTCGGATTAGGCTTTCTGAGCATGTTCATTTATCTGGCATTATGGGGTAACTTCGATAAAAAGAGGGAGACCCACTGATCGACCCGGCCGATCGGTCCGGTCAGGAACATCTACGAATGGGGGGTATCGGATCCACATGGGACCACCCATCTTTGGTGGGCGAGGACCCATAAAAAGATCATTAGCCCACGACCCGGGGTTTGTAGTTCCGAACCTTCATCGTCCTTCCCACACCTGCTCAGATGGTTCATCGGCTGTCATTATTTTTCTACCAATTCAACCATATCGATCAGGAGCCTATGAGACCTCTGACATGCTAACTTTCTCTCACATGTTCGACGCGGCCCTTTTCCAACGACCCTCTTTATAATGCTAGAGGCAATCTAGATAACAACTTCCATGGCCGATACAAAGATATCAGGTGCCCCCTCATCACCTGACGAAGAGACCGTCCTGATATCCAACACCGATGTCTTGACCATGAACATCAAAGATGTTCTAAGAAAGGTAGGTACCTCAGAGGTCGGTCTGAGCGAAGAAGAGGCCGAAGAACGACTGAATAGATTCGGGACGAACGAGGTCGTTCATAAAAAGGGAAGGAGAGGGGCCTCCAAGTTCTTCTCGTATTTCTTAGACCCTTTGTCCCTCATTCTGCTGGTCGCAGGTACATTGACCTTGCTCACGGGAGACCAGATCGACGCCTTTATCATATATGTTATCGTGATCATGAGCAGCTCGCTCCAATATTTTCAGGAGAATCGGGCAGAGAAGGCCTCTGAACAACTCACGAAAAAGGTGGCTATAACCGCAGCGGTGGTCAGGGATGGAAAAAAACAGGAACTTCCTCTTTCCAGGCTCGTACCCGGGGATATCGTTCAATTGTCCGGTGGCGACATCGTTCCGGCGGAGGGGCGTATCATCCTCTGCAAGGACCTGTTCATCGATCAATCAGCACTTACGGGAGAATCATTACCCGTCGAAAAGATGCAAGGAAGCCTAGAAAGTGATAAGCTAGATGATCCGTCGGACTGGTCGAACTATCTTTTCATGGGAACATCCGTCATTAGCGGGTCGGCCTCGATGGTCGTCGTGAGAACGGGAAGTTCCACGCAATATGCCCAGATCGTAGAGCGTCTTGTCGAGCGCAGACCGATGACGGAGTTCGAAGAGGATACGCGCCGTTTTGGATATCTTATAATGGAGGTCACGATCATTCTTGTCGTCTTTGTGTTCTTGGTCAATGTCCTGGACCATAAGGACCTCCTGATATCATTGTTGTTCTCGGTTGCGCTGGCCGTTGGCCTCACCCCCGAACTGTTGCCCATGATCATCACGATCAACCTTTCCAATGGGGCCCTGGTGATGAGCAAAAAGGACGTGGTGGTCAAAAGACTGGAATCGATCCAGAACTATGGGAGCATGGACAGTTCTTTGTACCGACAAGACCGGTACGCTCACTGAGAACAAGGTCACGCTCGTTAAGTTCGTTGATATCACAGGGAACGATGACGATAAGGTCCTGGAGCTGTCTTACATAAACAGTTTTTTCGAGACCGGTCTAAAGAGCCCGCTCGATGGAGCGATCCTTTCGTTCAGAGCGACCGATACGAAAGGGTTCGATAAGCTCGATGAGATCCCATTCGACTTTGTTCGTAAGAGGGTATCGGTCGTCGTCCGTAAGGCTGACGAGACATTTCTCATCACGAAGGAGAGCTCCCGGAGGAGATGTTAAAATGTGTCAGTACATACAGCTCAAGGACCAGACATTTGCGCTCGATGATGAGGCTCGAAAGAAGATAGGTGATCTAGCATACGCCTTAAGTTCCGATGGGCTTCGCATACTTGGGGTCGCATATAAAGAGATAGGAACCAGCGGGACGGTCTTCTCGACGACCGATGAGTCCGAATCTAAGGTTCGTAGGGTTCGTGGCCTTCCTGGACCCCCCGAAAGAGAGCGCCAAAGAATCGATACAAGCGCTTCAAGCGTCCGGGGATCGAACTGAAGATCATCACCGGTGACAGTGAGCTTGTCACCAGAAAGGTCTGCCAGGAGCTCGATTTTCATATCACCGGTACCGTCCTCGGAAAGGACCTGGTCGGCAAGACCCAAGAGCAGTTGCAAGCGATGGTCGAGGGGGCCAATATCTTCGCAAGGGTGAACCCGGCCCAGAAGAACGACATCATCTTGGCCCTTAAGAAGAACGGCCATGTCGTCGGATTTATCGGAGATGGCGTGAACGACGCCCCCTCGATCCGTGCCGCTGACGTCGGGATCTCTGTGAACAATGCGGTGGACGTAGCGAAGGAAGCGGCGGACATCATCCTCATGAAGAACGATCTTCGTGTTCTGAACGAGGGTGTTCTCGAAGGACGGAAGACCTTCGGTAACACGATGAAATATATCATGATGGGGATATCCTCGAACTTCGGGAATATGTTCAGTGCGGCGGGTGCCTCGCTCTTCCTGCCATTCCTTCCCATGCTTCCCATCCAGATCTTGCTTCTTAACCTTCTTTATAATCTGTCCGAGACCACCATCCCATCGGACAACGTAGATCATGAGTATGTCGAAAGCCCGAAACGTATGGACATACGTTTCATCAGGGATTTCATGGTCTTTTTCGGACCCATAAGCTCGTTGTACGATTATCTGACGTTCGGTGTCCTGATCTTCATCTTCCATGCGACGGGGGCGTTCTTCCAGACAGCATGGTTCATGGAATCCATCACGACCCAAACGCTGGTCGTTTTTGCAATACGAACCAGACGGTCACCTTTTTTCAAAAGCACCCCCAGCAAGCTTCTCATCGCTAGCAGCCTTGCGGTCGTGATCTTCGGCATCGTATTGCCGTATTCACCTTTGTCGGGGTTGTTCATGTTCGTTCCACTTCCAGCTACGTTCTATTCGTTCCTTATCATCTTCACGGCCTCTTACATTCTCCTCGTAGAGCTCCTAAAGATCTGGTTCTATCGACATCGCTCCACCGAGCTTGCAAAAGGCGAGCTACGCTGAACGGGTCCCAAAGAGAACATGCCTGGACATATCGCGGATAACACGACCGGATGATACGGCATATCATACATGATCCGTTCATCGAACACTTGAAATTCCTCATAATGAAAGATCCCTATCAGAGGGCATCACGGCCATCTGCCCAACCACAACCGGTGGCGCATACCATCAATTATGTATGGAGCTGCCCATTATGCACATCAAAAAGGATGTGAATATGAAGATCCGCATGTCCTCTTGGGATAAACGGGCCCCGGCAGTGTATCTGTTCGTAATAGGGCTGGCCTTAGGGCTGGTCATAGGTTTTGGTCTGGGCATCATGGAAGGACGTTCTTCTGACATACTTGCATTCCTGATCCTGCCGATCATAATGATAGTTTTTGCTTTCCTGGTCCTGGCGATATTATCTCACAGGGTCGACCGACGAAGATGATATGAGGCCATTTTTAAGAGGAACCGATGGGTTTATATTATGCCCGGGGGCGCCGTTCCCATGAGTTCGGAAGAATCATTACGGTCTTTTTGAAAATAAGGGGGCCGCATGATTTTCCCTTGCATTTGGACATATGACCCGGGTCGTTCGGTCCAGATCGCAATGTAACGACCTTACTTGGTACAAGAAGGGAAAGACAACGTCCATATCTGTTCAGGTACAATGAACGAACGATAATATGAGAGAGGACACAAGATGGGCCCTTCGTACGGAGAGTTGGGCCACGAAGAAGATGTTCCTACAGCGACCACCAAATACGGGTTGCCGATCGATCACGGTTTCGGAAAGGTCGCCTCCGAGGAACGGCTTCAAAATCCCCGCTTCAGCTTTGAGAGAACATCAGATCAAGGTCGAGATCGTCAGCTCGGTTGCCGACGCCCGTTCCCTTTTGAACGAGAGCCTCCCCGAACGACCAGGTCATATTGACCACCTCAAGTGAGACACTACGAACATGGGTCTTTTCGATGATATCGAACTTCGTCCGGCCGGTTCATATCACTAAGACAACGGCTCAGTAAAATGGATGCACGAACCCAATTCCCCAAGATGCGAATGTTGGGCGCCGGACCAGAGGTCGTTGTCGGAAGTGTTCACGCAGTAACGGAGACGGGGGAGCTTGTGATCGCCTCTGCCACGGGAAGTCAACTGGCACCTTATGCCGCTGGAGCAGGAAAGGCCATTTGGGTAGTGGGTGGCCAGAAGGTCGTCCCGGACCTTGCGACCGCACTGAAACGTATACAATATTATAGCTACCCGATGGGAGGATTTGCTCTAGAGAAGCAACGGGAAAACCGAGCTCGATATCAAAGATCCTCATAATACATAAGGAGCTGATGGCCGAAAGGGGGATGGTCGTTCTCATCAGGGAGGCCATAGGATTTTGACCTTCGCAGAAGAACTCGCAATTCCCAAAGGAGAGAAGAACGAGCACGCGATAGGTTTTGGATCATCGTTTCACCGTTTCCCGATATATCAAGACCCACGATCATGGCGAGGAAAATTGATGGTATCTTCATACATTTCTGGAACAATAGTAGGCAAAGAAAGGGGAGGGCCCCCCAAGCGGTCCTTCTTCTTCGCAGATCGTCGTGTTTATCATCGAAGCATGCCGATAATAGCTAAAGAGCGAACGGCCCGTTCCCCCTCTCGCCCTAGTTCGGATAGCATCCTAACACTTGCGGGTCGGTATGGCAAGATCTGCCGATGGATCGGTGGTCTTGGCGAGTTCCTTAGCGCGATGATAAAAGGATCGTGGATGATGATCGATGGTGACTTATTTTCTTTTATTTTACATAATGGGAGAACAAAAATCGTAATAAATTCACCGATCTTTTTGATTTTTCGTTATATAGATATGAAATATAAATTATGACGAATAACCATCTTCTCCATAAAAACTAGTGCTAGCGACCGAGATTATTTTATACATGAGAATGAATTGGAGAGTCATACATACGCCGAAAGGCGCGTGGAAGACAACAATAGGTAATAATAATGAACGATAGAAGAGGCGGATATAGAAGGGACGAGCCCCGAGAGATGCATAATGCAAAGTGCTCCGACTGTGGGGCAGAAACTCAGGTACCATTCAAGCCCACCGAGGGCAGGCCTGTATATTGCAGGGATTGCTACCAGAAGCACAAGCCGGCAAGGTCAGAGCGCAGGTTCTGAACGCTGCAAATCATTTTTGAAAACCCTTTAACTCTCTCTATTTACGGAGAGGTGGTCGTGTTATGAACTTGGTCTTTTAAGAC
>CAVUGW010000034.1:0-6086 GCA_963741025.1 Methanomassiliicoccaceae archaeon | reverse complement strand
GTCGGACGAAGGGATGAACTCCCAGGATTGGTTCTTAAAGAACAGGGGTATATGGCATGGGGAAAAGCAGAGCGGGTAAGGACCCAGGTTTCTGCCTCTTGGGTGCAAGGACCCTCCTTAGATCCATAGAGGACCTCGATAAAGAGATCGAGGGGGTACGCAAAGGTCAGGACATAGAGGCCGTTCATAGGATGCGGGTCTCGTCCAGACGGCTTAGGGCTGCGCTACCGCTGTTCGAACCGTGCTTCAAGATATCACAATATGACAGATGGCGCGACTCGACCAAGGGAATAACCGCGGCCTTAGGAGATGTAAGGGATGTCGATGTCCAGATATCTTTCCTAGAAACGTTCCTGCAGTCAACGGACCTACTAACACGCCCGGGGGTCGAGGCGGTTCTCTCTCTGAAAAAAGAGGCCAGGACCGAAATGCAGTCCGAGGTGAGGGGTTGGTTGGACAATCTTCTTGAAGAGGGTGCGTTGGAGGACATGCGCTCCAAGGTCGAGAAGATCGCCGAGAGGACCGATCCAGGGACGGACATTGTCAGGACGAGAGAGGCATATTCCGCTGCTCTGGCACACGTGTCGGCCAGGATCCGCGATCTTGATCAAATTGGAGGGCTGTGTCTCCTTACCTGAGGACCATAAGGGGCACCACGAGATGCGCATGGCGGCCAAAAGATTGCGATATACCATCGAGGTGTTCAAGGTCCTGTTCGACGATGAGCTTAGGGCGGACATCCAAACGATGAAGGGAGTACAGGACCTGTTAGGAGAGATGCACGACTGTGATGTCTGGACCGAGACACTGCCTGATGTAACCAAGGATATCATGACAGCCACCTCCGATGAAGGGCTTATCGGACCAGGCGTGAACGCCCTGATCACGGATCGGTCCAAGGTCCGGGAAGAAAAGTACACAGAGTTCGTGGTCGCATGGAGCGAGCTTCGAAGACGAAGGTTCTTCGAGAACATAGAGAACCGGTTCCAGACGGAGCTCATGGTAAAGGACGCATCAAGATCTTTCTTTGATTCCCTTAATAAAAGCAAAAGGCTAGCCATCATCTCGGACGTGCATGGGAACCTGGATGCTCTCCAAGCGGTGATGAAAGATGCCAAAGAAAAGGGCGTATCGGCGTTCCTAAATGCCGGCGACATCGTCGGTTCTGGCGCCTACCCTGAAGAGGTTGTTTCCTTGATAAAAGGGTCGACGATGGTCAGTGTCTCCGGGAACTTCGATTTCAAGGTTCTCGAGTTCGCACGAGCATCTCAACGTCCTCGATCAAGGTCCATCAAAAGGGCCATAGTTGCTGCTGCCGCCAGAGATCTTTCGGACGACAGTCTTGAGTTCTTATCTTCGCTCCCAATGGAGCAAAGACTTTGAGCTCAACGGGAAGAAGCTTCTGATGGTCCACGCCAGTCCGGCCAATTTCCTGATGAGCATCTTGGCCCCCAGACCGAAGAGTCAGAGACTTTCCGAGCTCGCCTCCATCGCGGGCGCGGACATCGTGGTCGTTGGACATTCCCATGTACCTTTCACGAGGAGGGTGAGGGATGTGCTGTTGGTTAAACCCAGGTAGCGTCGGACGCCCTGGGGACCATGACCCCCGGGCCTCGTACGCCATCATGGACATGGATACGTTCGATATCGAGGTCCGCCGCATCGAATATGATGTCGAGGCAGCGATAAGGGCGGTCGGCGACGAGAAGGGCATCCCAGATGTCGTGGCCGATATGATCCGTAAAGGTCTTCCGAGCAATGAGGTCAAGGAGGTGAGCCCTCGTCGGAGCTCTGGTGCGAACATAAGGAGGGCGGAGATTGATCGACGGGAAGCTGATGGGCTCAACATCGACCATGGCCACACCCAGCAAGTGATGAAGCTCGCAATGGAGCTGTTCAAAGGTTTGAGACCGTTGCATGATCTTGGAAGCGAGGATAGGTTCATATTGGAGGCAGGATGCCTGCTTCACGACATAGGTCTAGCTGACGGTGATAAGGCGCATAATAGAGCATCTTACAGAATGATCATGACCGAGACCGTTCTTCCTTTCAATGATCGGGAGAGGCAGATGATCGCGTGTCTTGCCAGATACCACCGAAAGAGACCCCCCAAGGACGAGGATGAGGGGTTCTGAACGCTCGCCCCGGAGGGCAGACCGGCGGGTCAGAGGGCTAACGTCCATCCTTGAGAGTGGCCGATGATTGGATTATTGACATGGCTCCAAATGTTCGATCGATCAAGGTGAGTGGTCAGCTTAAAAAAGGAGTCAGCCCATCGATTTAAATCTCGCTGTCCATCGATCGCGACCCCGCGGTAGAAGCGGATATGGTCAAATCCGAACTGCTTTTTTATAAAAACGTCGGGTGAAAGATCATTCAATCACATGACCGAAAGCACTCCAAGGACAAATCATGTCGTCTCGTTCATCAACATTGGGACCAACTCGATCCGAATGTTGATCGTTAGACTGAATCCGAACTTCTCCTATACGGTCATCAGCCAGGAAAAGGAGGTGGTTCGGTTGGGCGAGCGTGAGTTCGCAGATAGTCAGTTGCAACCGGAGGCCATGGACCGTGCGGTACTTGTTTGCAAGAAGTTCGCGGAACTTTCTAGGACGTACGGGGCGGACGAGATCATCGCCGTCGCTACTTCGGCTGCAAGGGAAGCTAGGAACCAGGCCTCATTGATCGACCGTCTCAGGGACGAAGCTGGGATAGAGGTTGGTGTGATATCGGGGATGGAGGAGGCGAGGCTTGTCTATCTTGGCGTTTCGAGCGGTGCAGAGCTATCGAGCCGGACCGCCCTCTTCATCGATATAGGTGGTGGTGGCACCGAGATGGCGATAGGCGACAGGAACGAGTATACCTATCTTGACAGCTTGAAACTGGGGGCCATACGCTTAACCTCGATGTTCATAAAGGAAGGTAGCAAGGGCCCTGTGAGACCAAGACACTTACTCAAAGATGAGGAAACATGTAAAATCGCTCATCGTGCACAGCATCCAATCCCTGAACGATACCAGGGTGGAGACTGGCGATCGGCAGTTCGGGTACCATCATCAACCTGGCGGAGGATCTTCCACCCGTGCGTATGGGTGCGGGAACAGGGGCCTTACCTTAAAGTATTCCAACCTGAAGAAACTGACCCAGATGCTGTGCTCGCTCCCGCTCGAGGAAAGACGGAAGGTTCCAGGAATGAACCCTGAAAGAGCGGATATCATCATCGGAGGGGACGCATCCTAGAGACCATAATGGACGAACTTAAGGTGGATGAGATCCAGGTCAGTGACCGCGGTGTCAGGGACGGGCTCCTGGTCGACTACCTCTCAAAGATAGAGGGTTATCCTCATGCCCAGAGGATGTCGGTCCGTGAGACGAGCGTCCTTCAGCTCGGCCGGTCTTGTAACATCGACGAAAAACATGCTGAAACGGTCGTCCGGATGGCATTGGCCCTCTTCGACAGCTCCAGGACAGTTGGACTGCATTCCTATGGCCAGAAGGAGAGAGAACTGCTCAAGTTCGCCGCTTATCTTCATGATATCGGGGATTTCATATCGTTCACCAACCACCAGGCCCATTCGTACTATATCGTTCGGAACGCCGATCTGTTAGGTTTCGATGAGAGTAGATCTTGGTCATGGCCAATCTCACGAGATACCATAGGAAAAGTGTGTTCTAAAAGAAGAAGGACCCGGACCTAGAGGAGCTAGATGTAATAAGTCCCAACAGACGGTCATAATTCTGGCCTCACTATTGAGGCTCGCTGAAAGCCTGGACCGTTCTCATGCTTCGCTTGTCCAATCGGTACAGTTCCTAAAGGTCGACAAAGAAAAGGCTGTTCTGGAGGTATCATCGGACAGGGACTGTCCAACTAGAGGTCTGGGGGGTCGAGGGTGACGCGAGGGCATTCGAGAGGTCCTTTGACCGGGACCTGTTGATCAAGGTTAAGAAGACGTGGCGATGCCAGCGGAACATGATCTCGTTCTTGCCATCCCGATGTTTGGGTAATGATGACGACCTACGACCTTTGATCGAGCGTGATCACACCAAATATTGAGCGGCGTCCAGGAAATGTTGTGGGTTTTTGAGGGACATATACTGATCACGATGGTCTGGACGTTCATAATAATAAATAAAGAAACGAATTTCGAAAGAACATTAATCCTAAAAAAAAAGAGTTTAGGCGGTAAGAACCCTTACGCCTTCTTCATTATCTTCATCCAGCCACCGCTCTCGTAGACACCAAGGCCTCTCGACTTCAGTGTCTTCTCGAAATCATCCCATGGGATGATCTCTAGGCGATCGTTGGATCCCTTTGTGAACTGAATTCCATTGGTTCCCTTGACCCTTCCAGGCTTTAGGCCCTTCTTCTTTGCTATCTCTTTGGCCTTGTCAAAGTTTATTTGCTCCATGACCAAGAATGTTTCCCTCGTGTGCATTACTGGCGTATGTTAACCATACGACCCAGATAGTAATGGCCCAGTCCCATATATAATATTTATCCTATAATGCTACCTATCCCCCATCCCGCCCGCATCGAAGCCCGTTGACATAACACGCAAATTCGTAGCAGTTTTTTCAACTTCTGGATTCCAAAAATTGCGGATTCCTTTGATTTATCTCCGTATTTGAAAGAATTTTTAAACCTCAGGCACTGTGTACTGGTTCGGTTCAAGGATGTCGCTATTCGGTTCATCAGGCATACGCGGGGTCGTAGGGGAGGACTTCACCATAGAGCTGGCTGTAAGCATTGGAGCGGCCGTAGGGGACGGGAACGACGAACTGGTACTAGGTAGGGACACCAGGACGAGCGGTGATATGATCGCCAACGCCCTCGTGTCCGGCGCTACCTCCACCGGGTGCGACGTTCATGATGCAGGTATGGCCTCCACACCGACCTTGGCCCGAGCGGCGGCGATCTATGATTGTGGACTTATGGTCACCGCTTCCCATAATCCAGGCCCGTACAACGGTGTGAAGCTGTGGAACCCTGATGCAATTCGGCATTCGATTCTGCCCAAATGTCGGATATCGAGATGCTCATTACGACCCAGAGGTTCGACAGGAAAGACTGGAAAGAGGTGGGTAAAGGCCATAGGCACGAGGGGGCCATCGAATCCCATATCGCGTCCATCCTAAGGTCCGTACCTACATCCTCCGCAAAGGTCGTACTTGATTGCGGAAATGGGTCGACATCAGCGATAAGCCCATACTGGTACTTCGAAGAATGGGATGTGATGTAACGACCCTGAACTGCCAACCAGATGGTTTCTTTCCAGGTAGGACCCCAGAACCGACCGAGGACCAGTTGTCCGATCTTAAGGAGGCGGTTCTGAGAAAAGGGGCCGACCTTGGGATCGCCCATGATGGGGATGGGGACCGGATGGTCGCTGTGGATGACAGAGGTAGGTTCGTGGACGGTGACCGCCTTCTCGCACTTTTCACAAGCGAAATGGCCGCCGATGGTGTGGTCGCCCCAATGGACGCATCGATGGTGCTGAACGATATTGCGGGGAACGTTATCAGATGCAAGGTAGGGGATGTTTACGTCGCTGAAGAATTGAAGAGGTCAGGCTTTCCTTTTGGAGGCGAACCTTCAGGGACCTATATTTTTCCAGAAGAGACATATTGTCCTGATGGTGTTTTCGCTGCGTCATCGCTTGCGAAGATGGCTGCGGAGCGCCCCCTCTCCAAGACGTCTTATGATCTTCCTTCATACCCGGTCCACCGTGAGTCGTTCAAGTTCGAGGCCAAGAAGAAGGTTGACATTCTATCGACGCTCGAATCCTCGATGCGCTCCTTGGAATGTGACCAATTGCTGACCTTGGACGGGTTCCGGGCCGAATATCCTGATGGTTGGTTCTTGATACGCCCATCTGGAACGGAACCAAAGATAAGGTTGACGATAGAAGCCAGGAACAAGGATGAGCTGGAGCGGCTTGTTCTGGTGGCACGAACCGTCCTGGGGCGGTGCATGGCATGAGAGCATTGATCCTCGCAGCGGGAGAGGGGACGAGACTACGGCCACTGACTGTCTAGATTCCTAAGCCCTTGTTGATGGTGGCGGGCAAACCGTTCACGTTCTC